>NZ_JBNDIG010000009.1:0-334693 GCF_050434285.1 Ensifer sp. KUDG1 | reverse complement strand
TCAATCAGCATCAGCCAACCCAGGAAACTCTAGAGCGAAGGTCGTCGTCGCCAGCAGCGCCGCCGCCCTCGTCAGTGATCGGGCTTATAGACCCCACGCCTCACAGACGTCAACAGCAACCTTCAAAAAAACTTCAAAAATCGACAACTCACTGAATTTACACAATAATTCCAGCTGTTGATAAACTAGGTCGATTTTGATCCGCGAGGCCACGGTCTTTCGGCCCGCAAATCACCGCCCATTGGTTGTGGGATCCTATATCGCCACAATCTAGCAGGATTTAGGAGCGTGACAGGCGCCGAACGTCAGTCGTCGGCAACGCCAATTCGCGGGTGAAATGGCCGCGGTTTTCCCTGACGCTCTGCATCAGGAATTCGCGCACCGCCCTCACCCGCGGCACGGCCACCAGATCCCTATGGCAAACCAGCCAGTAGGTGCGCTTGAGTTCGATCTCTTCCGGCAGGACGATCTCCAGGTCCTCTTCCTGCTGCGCGATGAAGTGCGGCAAGACGCAAAGACCCAGCCCCTGCCGCACGGCCTTCAACTGCGTCAGGATGCTCGAACTCTGGAAATGGGCATGCAGGCCTGGCTGCAGCTCCCCCAGGTAATCGAGACCGGGCGCAAAGATCATGTCCTCGATATATCCGACGAAGCGGTGGGCCGCGAGATCGTTGCGCCCCGTGATCGGCGGATGCTTCGACAGATAGCTGCGCGCACCATAAACATGCAGCGTATAGGGGGTCAGCACCTCGGATTGGTAAGGTCCGGCCTTCGGCGCCGTCAGCGCCACCTGGATATCCGCCTCCTTGCGCGACAGCGACATGATCTGCTGGATCGCCAACATTTCCAGGGAGACGTTCGGATAGCGCGCCGCAAAGTCCCCCAGCCGGTCGGCCAGGAAGAAATTGCCGAAGCCTTCGAGCGTGCTCAGCCGGACGACGCCGCGCTGCGCCGTCAGGCCGTCATTGATGTCGAGCTGCAACTGTTCGGTCTCGCGCTCGATCCGTTCGGCGGTTTCGACGAAGCGCTGGCCCATGCCGGTCAAGACGTAGCCGCGCGGATTGCGCTCGAACAGCTTGACCTTCAGCGCGAACTCCAGCCGATCGATGCGACGCGACACTGTGGCATGGCTGGTCCTCAGGCGCCGCGCCGCCGTCGACAGCTGCCCAGTACGGGCCACCGCCAGAAAGAACTGCAGATCGTCCCAGGTGAAATTCGGATTCATGCTCACTCCCTGTCTGTCCGAAAATGAACAGATCCTGTTTTGCAATTTACGGTTCCGCACGCTTGCATCCAAGCGGTTTTTTCCCGATGGTACGTGCCAGAGCGGACATCTGAGGAGCATGTCTGGCCAAATATGAACAGAGCGATACGAACGCCCCCGGCGGCCCCCATCCGGCGCCGGAGCGTTCCCGCGTTCATTCGCGACGGCTGGCGGTTTGGGAAGAAGGCATGACGCGAAGGGATGCGGCGCCGGGGCGCGGCTGAAGGAGCGATCTCGCCCGAACCCGGATCTGAAGGTCGCGCCGTAGATATCGAGGGAGAACATGGACATATACGACTTCATCGTCGTCGGAGCAGGCAGCGCCGGCTGCGTGCTTGCCAACCGCCTTTCGGAAAACCCGCGGCACCGCGTGCTGCTGCTCGAAGCCGGCGGCCGCGACAACTACCACTGGATCCACATTCCCGTCGGCTATCTCTATTGCATCAACAATCCGCGCACGGACTGGTGTTTCACGACCGCAGCCGAAGAGGGCCTGAACGGCCGTTCGCTCGGCTACCCTCGCGGCAAGGTGCTCGGCGGCTGCTCGTCGATCAACGGCATGATCTATATGCGCGGCCAGGCGCAAGACTACGACCACTGGCGGCAGCTCGGCTGCACCGGCTGGGGCTGGGACGACGTGCTGCCGCTCTTCAAGAAATCCGAGGACCATTATCGCGGCGCCAACGACATGCATGGCGCCGGCGGCGAATGGCGGGTGGAAAAGGCGCGCGTGCGCTGGGATGTGCTCGACGCATTCCAGAAGGCGGCAAGCGAAGCCGGCATTCCCGAGACGCCGGATTTCAACCGCGGCAGCAATGAGGGTTCCGGCTATTTCGACGTCAACCAGCGCTCCGGCATCCGCTGGAACACCGCAAAGGCGTTCCTGCGCCCGGCACAGAAGCGTGGCAACCTTACGGTTTTGACCAAGGCGCATGTGCGCAAGCTGATCATCGAGGGCGATCGCGTCGCGGGCGTCGAATTCCAGCACGACGGCACAGTCAAGCGCGCCTCGGCCACACGCGAGACGGTGCTTTCCGCCGGCGCGATCGGCTCACCGCACATCCTCGAACTCTCCGGCATCGGTCGCGGCGACGTGCTGCAGGACAACGGCATCGAGGTTCGTCTTGAGCGGGCCGGCGTCGGCGAAAACCTGCAGGATCATCTGCAGCTCCGCATGGCCTACAAGGTCACCGGCGTGCCGACGCTCAACGAAAAGGCAAACTCGCTGTTCGGCAAGGCGTCGATCGGGCTCGAATATCTCTTGAAACGTTCCGGGCCGATGGCGATGGCGCCGAGCCAGCTCGGCATCTTCACCCGCTCCGGGCCGGAAAAGGAAACGCCGGATCTGCAGTATCACGTGCAGCCGGTGTCGCTCGACAAGTTCGGCGAGCCGGTTCATTCCTTCCCGGCGATCACCGCCAGTGTATGCAACTTGCGTCCGGAAAGCCGCGGTTCGGTGCATCTCAAAGGGCCGGACTTTGCCGCCGCACCGGACATCCGGCCGCGCTACCTGACGGCGGAGGCCGACCGAAACGTCGCGGTCAATGCCATCCGGCTAACGCGGCAGATCGTCAGGCAACCTTCCTTCGCCCGCTTCAACCCGGTCGAGTTCAAGCCGGGGCCTTCCTACGAGACCGAGGAGGACCTGAAGCGCGCCGCCGGCGACATCGGCACGACGATCTTCCATCCGGTCGGGACCTGCCGCATGGGCGCCGATCCCGACAGTGTCGTCGATCCGGAACTGCGTCTGCGCGGGCTCAAGGGATTGCGCATCGCCGACGCTTCGGTCATGCCGACAATCACCTCGGGCAACACCAATTCACCGACGATCATGATCGCCGAAAAGGCGGCGACGATGATCCTCGCGGCCAATCGCTAGGTGTTTGGGGCAAGGGCGGGCGGCGTTCGGGCGCCCGCCGAAGATGCTGATTCCACGCCGGATTCGGCCAGGTAGCGGCGTCGGATAACGGTAAACTGGCCGAAAAACGACGCGAAAAGCTTAAATCTCAGGCGTCGAGCCCCTATATCAGGCCCTGATGGCTCGGTTTGAGCCCAAGCAAGATTTAGGGGTTGTGATGGCAATGCAGCGATTTGGGCGTTTTGGACGAACTCTGGCAATGATGGCGATCGGCATGGTCGTCGCGCTGACCGTTGTGGACGTCGCCGAAGCGCGGCGTTCGGGCGGCGGCTTCGGTAGCCGCGGCACCCGCACGTTCTCGCAGCCGGCAACCACCAACACCGCGCCGACCAGCGCGGCACCGATCAACCGTTCGATGACGCCGCGCCAGGACGCAGGCCCCGCCGCCGCCACTCCGGCAGCCGGCCAGACGCGTCCGAACGCCGCCCAGCCGAACGCCCGTCCGGGCTTCTTCAGCGGCTTTGGCGGTTCGCTGCTCGGCGGCCTGATGGTCGGCGGCCTCATCGGCATGCTGATGGGCGGCGGCTTCGGCGGAGCTGCCGGCTTCCTCGGCCTGATTGTGCAGATGCTTCTGATCGGCGGCCTGATCATGCTCGCCATGCGCTTCTTTAACCGCAACCGCCAGCAGACGGCCTATGCCGGTCCGTCCGAGCGCTCGTCGGGCCAGCAGCCTTCGAACGGCATGCCGTCGTTCAAGATCCCGAGCATCGGCGGTGGCCAGGCAAGCGGCCAGCCGCAGGCGCGGCCCCAGGCTGCCCCTCAGGCAGCGCCCGTTGCCGACGGCCCGACCGATGAGATCGGCATCCAGGGCTCCGACCTCGAGCAGTTCGAAAAGATGCTGAAGGACGTACAGGCCGCTTATGCTGCGGAAGACTACGGCACGCTGCGTCGCCTGACGACGCCGGAAGCCATGTCCTACCTTGCCGAAGAGCTCAGCGACAACGCCACGAGCGGCGTCAAGAACGATGTGCGCGATGTGCACCTGGTTCAGGGCGACGTCGCCGAGGCCTGGTCGGAAAACGGAACGGAGTTCGCGACCGTCGCCATGCGCTACGAGAGCATCGACGTCATGCGTGACCGCACTACCGGCAAGGTAATCAGCGGCGATCCGGACAATCTGACGGAAGCCGTCGAACTCTGGACCTTCGTGCGCAAGCCGGGCGCCGAATGGCAGGTTTCGGCGATCCAGGGCGTCAGCCACTGACGCGCTAAACAAAGCCTATAAGAAAGGTCCGGTCGGCATCGCCGCACCGGGCCTTTTCGTTTTCACACGTCACACGGCGGCGGGGGCCGCAGTCGGCGGCGCCAGAACACCGGCGATCAGGTCCCGCAGCCAGCGATGGGCGGGATCGCCGTCGCGCCGCCGGTGCCAGATCTGCCGGAAGGCGAAGGGCGGAATGGCAAAGGGTGGGGCGAAGATGGTGAGCGGTCCGGCCTCCCCGTCGCGTGGCAGGATCCGGCGCGCAACCGTCAAAACCAGATCGGTTCCGAGCACGAGACCGGGCGCAGCGCTCCAATGGGGCAGCGCCAGCGCGATGCGGCGTTTGTGTCCCGCGGCGGCCAGCGCCAGGTCGATCTCGTTGCCAGTATCGCCGCGCAGCGAAACGAGAACATGCGGCCGCTGTAGATAGGCTGGCAGATCCAACGTCTTCTTGACGCCAAGGCTTGCGGCATCCGCCAGGCAGGCGAAGTGCTCCTCGAACAGCAATGATGTTCTCAGATCTTCGGCAAGCGTCGGGAAAACCCCGAGCGCCAAATCGATCTCGCCGTCGATGGCCTGCGCCATCATCACTTCGCGGCTTGCCTGACTGACGATGAGATCGACGTTCGGCGCCCGCCGGCGCAGCGTGGCCATCAGTTGCGGCAGCAGCACAAGTGCGGCGTAGTCGGACATCGCCAGCCGGAAGACGTGGGGCTCGCGCGCCGGATCGAACGGTTGAGCCCCCATGAGCTGACGCATTTGCGCGAGCGCTTCGGCAAGCTGCGGCGCGATCTCCAGGGCCCGCACCGTCGGCTCGAGCTGGCCGCCGTGGCGCACCAGCAACGGGTCGTCGAACAGTGCGCGCAACCGCGCCAGCGCATGGCTGACGGCAGGCTGGCTTTTGTTCAGCCGGAGAGCCGCGCGCGAGACATGGCGCTCCGCCAGGAGGGCGTCGAGCACCACGAGCAGGTTCAGGTCGATAGCGCCAAGATTATTCATGATACGAATATAGCACGTGCAAAATCGGAATTTCCATTCTCCGAGTAAATGAAAGAGGATCACGGCAACAAAAGGAAAAAACAATGCCCAATCTCTCCTCCCTCCTGTTGCTTGCCGTGGCGATCTTCGCCGGCGCCGTCGTCCCCCTCCAGGCCGGCGCCAATGCCAACCTTGGCCGCCTCCTCGGCCATCCGCTCTGGGCGACGGTCGTCTCGCTCGGCGTCAGCCTCGCGCTCATCCTGCCGATGCTGATTGCCTTCCGGGCGCCGTTGCCCAACCTGGCTGCGGCATTCAAGGGTCCGTGGTGGGTCTGGATCGGCGGGCTCGCCGGCGTGATCTACATTACCGCGGCCCTCCTCCTTGCGCCGAAGCTCGGCGCGGCAAGCTTCATTGTTGCCGTCATTGCCGGCCAGATGGTCATTTCCATGCTGATCGACCACTACGGCCTGATGGGTTTTCCGCAAAAGCCAGTCAATGCGGCGCGGCTGACCGGTCTGTTCTTCATCGTCGGCGGCATGGTGATCACGCAGATCGCCAATGTCACGCCGGCCTTGGCCAACGCACCGCGATAGCGCAGAGCCGCCTATCAATCGCGGCAGCCATCACCATGAGGCTGCCGCTTGTCACCTGAGAAGCCCCCATGGTAGATGGCTGGCCATGTCGAGCGAACCCCATTTGATGGCCTGATTAGCCCCGCAAGGCGGGGCTTGCATCTGTGAGCCCAGAACCGTCCGCCTCTCGCGCGGGCTTATCCTGTTCGCGTCGATCTCATCAAACCTGCCAATGCAGCAGACCCGAGATCGATGGCGTCTCATCGGGCTCTCCTATGGAAATTTCCAATCTTTGGGGCGATGCCGCCTTCCGGCGCATCAGCCTCGTCCTCACCGTCGATTCCTTCTGCTCCTGGATGCTCGTCGCCGCGTTGCCGCTCGTCGTCGCAACGCGTTTCGGCGCCGGTGCGGAACTGGTCGGCAGTCTTGCCTTGCGCCTGTTGCCGAGCCTCCTGCTTGCGCCGATCGTCGCCGCGCTCCTGCGGCGGAGCGGCCCGAGGCTTCCGGTGCTGTGCTCCCTGTTGATGACCGCCGTCGCCATTCCCGGCCTTTCATTCGCGCCGGACGCGATGACAGTGCAGATGACCGTCCTGGTCATCGGCGCTGCGGATGCGGTGATCACACCGGGCCTCCTGATGCTGCGCGCCGCCGTCGTTCCCGCCGGCCGCAACATGGAGGCCAATACCGCCTTCCAGGCGATCGACCGCTTCGGCAAGATTTTCGGACCGCCGGCAGCGGGTCTCGCAGCCGCCTCCATCTCGATCGAGGCAACGCTTGCTGCGCTGGCGCTCGCCCAGATCGCAGCGGCCCTTCTGCTGGTGCTTCAACCACGTGACAGGCAGGTGCAAGAGAACGCGGCCCCCTCGCACGCTTCGGGCTTCGGGCTTCGGACGGGAAATCCTTGCGATGTTCCGCGAAAACCCTGTGCTCTGGGCTTTGCTGCTCCCGGCTTTGGGCTACATGGTCTCGCTCGGGGCGCTGCAGCCGTTCCTGTTTTGGCTCAATCGTGACCAGTTTCATCTCGGCCCGGAGATGTGGACCTTGCTGCTGGCGGCGCAGGGTGCCGGCGCCCTGATCGGCGCCATCGTCTCGCATCGACTGGCAGGGGCTTTGACCAGCACGCAGGCGCTGCTTCGCGCCTATCTCATCTCCAGCCTGCTCGAGGGCCTTTCGACCTTCGCGCTGATTTTCGCGCCCAACTATCTGGTCGCGAGCGCACTGCTGATCGTCGGTGGCATACCGGAGATGATCGCCTTCGCCACCTACTTTACCCTCGTGCAGCGCTGCCTGCCTCTGGAGCGCCAGGCCGTGTTTTATGCCGTCAGCTTGCCACTCATGGATGCCTGCTTGATCGCCGGCATTCTCTCGGGAGCCTTTTATACCAGCAATCTCGTGACCCTCGGGCAGTTCTGGCTCTTTGCCAGCGCCTGCGCCGTCCTTCCGGTTCTGCCGTTCCTCGCGTGGCGCGGGTCGGCGACCAACCGTTAGAGCCGTCTCCCCGCGGGAAAAAGATCAACGCCAGCCGTAACTTACGGCTGGCGCGTTTCACTTTCACTGGCCATACTCGCACCGGGCTATAAAGGGGTATTGCATGCAGGACCGGTTGTTCATCGACGGAAAATGGGAAAAACCGCGCCGCGGCGGCACGCTCGACGTGATCGATCCGGCGACGGAAGAGGTCATCCATCGTGCACCTGCCGCAACCTACGAAGACGTAGACCGGGCCACAAAGGCCGCACGCATCGCCTTCGACAGCGGCCCCTGGCCAAAACTTTCGGGCAGCGAGCGCGCCGCCTATCTGCGTGCAATCGCCGCCAAGATCGAGGAAAAGCGCCACTCGCTGGCCCGGCTCGAAGTCGCCGACAACGGCAAGCCGCTGCCGGAAGCATTGTGGGACATCGACGATGCCGCCGGCTGCTTCCGCTACTATGCTGGCCTCGCCGAGGAACTGGACGCCAACCCGGAGGAGGCGATCACCGTCGGCGACAGCCGCTTCACGTCACGTGCCGTGCGCGAACCGCTGGGCGTCGTCGGCGCGATCACACCCTGGAACTATCCGCTGCTGATGGTGTCATGGAAGGTGGCGCCGGCGCTCGCCGCCGGCTGCACCATCGTGCTCAAACCGTCGGAGTTGACGCCGTTGACAGCGCTCGAGCTCGGCGTCATTGCCGAGGAGGTCGGGCTGCCCGCCGGCGTACTCAACATCCTCACCGGCACCGGCCAGGATGCCGGCCAGCCGTTGACCGAGCATCCGCTGGTCGACAAGCTTGCCTTCACCGGCTCCGTGGTCACCGGTCGCAAGGTAATGATGGCCGGCGCCCAGGACATCAAGAACGTCAGCCTCGAACTCGGCGGCAAGTCGCCCTTCGTCGTCTTCGCCGACAGCGATATCGACAAGGCCGTCGAATGGATCATGTTCGGCATCTTCTGGAACCAGGGCCAGGTCTGCTCCGCAACCTCGCGGGTGCTGGTCGAAGAAGAGATCTACGATACCGTCGTCAAGCGCCTCTGCGAGGAGGTCGCGAAAATCACCATCGGCAACGGGATCGATGACGGCACCCTGCTCGGGCCGATCGTCTCCAAGGGCCAGTACGACAAGATCATGGGCGCGATCGACCGCGCCCGCCAGGACGGCGCCACCGTGGCTGCCGGCGGAGGCCGCCCGGCCGGCCTCAACAGCGGCTACTTCATCGAGCCGACGGTGCTGACCGATATGCGCGAGGACAGCTACGTCTGGCGCGAGGAGATCTTCGGCCCGGTGGTCTGCGTCAAGCCCTTTGGCGAAGAGGCAGACGCGATCCGCATGGCCAACGACAGCCGCTTCGGTCTTGCAGCCGCTGTCATGTCGGCCGACAGGGACCGCTGCGAGCGCGTCGCCCGCGCCTTCCGCGCCGGCATCGTCTGGATCAACTGCTCGCAGCCGACCTTCACCGAAGCGCCATGGGGCGGCTACAAACAATCGGGCATCGGCCGCGAACTCGGCCGCTGGGGGCTTTCGAACTATCTGGAGACCAAGCAGATCACCAGCTTCGATGCCGACGAGCCCTGGGGCTGGTACATCAAGGGATAGTGCCGATCGGAGGGTGGAGGTACCAGCGTCAAATTCCCTTCATGCGGCTGTGAAATAAGCCGACTAACGATGGTATCATGCGAAGCTGTCGTGCAGCACACGGAATCCGGAGGGTCAGATGAACAGGTCGAACGACGAGATCGAAACGCAGGACTGGCTGGAAGCGGAACTGGCCGACACGCTCGACGAGGATTACGAACTCGAGCTTTCCGAGCCGGCGCTGTCGGAAGAGATCCGCAAGATCTACCGCAAGAACCATCCGCCATCGATCCCGCGCATCGAATACTTCCGCGCGCTGCTGAAGTTGCAGTCGGAACTGATCAAGCTTCAGGACTGGGTGGTCCATCACAAGGAAAAGGTGGTGGTGATCTTCGAAGGCCGTGATTCCGCCGGCAAGGGCGGCGTCATCAAGCGCATCACCCAGAGGCTCAATCCCCGCGTCGTGCGCGTCGTCGCACTGCCGGCACCGTCCGACCGCGAAAAGACGCAATGGTATTTCCAGCGCTACGTGCCGCACCTGCCGGCCGGCGGCGAAATTGTGCTCTTCGACCGCTCCTGGTACAACCGTTCCGGCGTCGAACGCGTCATGGGTTTTGCCACCGAGGACCAGGTCGAGCAGTTCTTCGACGACGTGCCGGAATTCGAGCGCATGCTGGTGCGCTCCGGCATCCGGCTGGTCAAGTACTGGTTCTCGATCACCGACGAGGAGCAGCAGATGCGCTTCCTCGTGCGCATCCATGATCCCCTGAAGCAGTGGAAGCTGTCGCCGATGGACCTGCAGTCGCGGGTGCGCTGGGAAGGTTACACCAAGGCCAAGGAAGAGACCTTCGCCCGTACCAACATCCCGGAAGCGCCCTGGCATATCGTCGAAGGCAACGACAAGAAGCGCGCCCGTCTGAACTGCATTGACCATCTGTTGAGGCAGATCCCCTACGAGGACGTGCCGCACGAGGAAATCTCGCTGCCGGAACGCGTCTTCAACCCGGACTACGAGCGCAAGGTACTGCCGCCGGAACTCTACGTGCCGTCGAAATACTGACGCACGCGGGCAACTGCCCGCATCTGCCGCCGTTGAAAGCGAGGCGGCATCGGCCCGCCTCGCTTGCAATATCCCCGCGAAAATCAGAGATTGCCGTGAAACGCCAGTTTCATGGACATCGCATGAGCCCCAAAGAACGTTCCTTCCTCACCCGTGTCCGCCAAGTGCTGCCGGAGCTGCATCCGGCCGAGCGGCGACTGGGCGATTTCCTCTGCGATTTTCCAGGCGAGGTCGCGAGCTATTCGGCCCAGGAACTGGCAGCACTGGCCCACGTGTCGAAGGCAACGGTGTCGCGCTTCATCCAGCGGCTCGGCTACGACAATTACGAGGAGGCGCGCCGCCATGCCCGCGCCGACAAGCAGACGGGCTCGCGCCTGTTTCTGGCGACCGCTACTGACAGCGGCGGTGAGCAGTCGCTCACCTCACATGTGGCGCAGGGCGTCGCCAACATCGAAGCGACGTTCCTCGCCATTTCCGAAACCCAGGTGACGGCGGCGGCCACCGCCATTCTCGGCGCCCGCAAGGTCTGGGTCATCGGCTTTCGCGCCAGTCATTCCTTCGCCACCTATCTGCAATGGCAGATGACCCAGGTGGTCGAGCACATATCGGCCATCCCCGGTGGCGGCCAGACGCTCGGCGAGCATCTGGTCAGCACCGGCAGCGACGACGTCGTCATCCTTTTCGGCCTGCGCCGGCGCGTCACCTTGATCGAACCGATCCTTGCGCAGCTCGAAAAATCGGGCGCACGGCTGCTCTATATCACCGACGAGGGCGTTCCCTTCCTCAACCAGGCGGAATGGCACTTCCGCTGCCAGACGCTGGCGCCGGGGCCTCTGTTCAACCATGTCTCGGTGATGGCGCTCTGCCATCTGCTCACCACCCGATGCATCGAAATCGCCGGCCCCGCCGGCCGAAATCGCCTGCGCGGCATCGAGGCGATCAACGACGCGCTCGACGAACTGTGAGCGCCGATTGGGCATTTGCCTGAAACGGCAGAACATTTTTCAAGCAGACGAAATCTGAGTTTCAACCGCTCGTTCGAGCGCGATCTGTCGCCAAGCTTTTGACAGAAAACGAGAAACTCTCGTTTCTCGTAGGATGGCACGAAATCTGCCTTCCCTAGCCTGGGTTGCGAACGGCCATTTCCTTTCGCAGCGCGTCATAGAATCTCCTATGAAACTGAGATTTCATGATGTAGATTTCATGAAACTGAGTTTTCACATTTTCACGTTGTTAAGCCATAAAGGGGAACGAACCATGGCAGCGGAAAATATGGTACCGTCCGGCAGGTCATCGCCGGTCATCAGACAGTTGGAATCAGCCTTCACCAAGATCGGCGTCACCGGCGCCCACAAGCAGATCCTCGCCCTCGTGCTCATCGGCTGCCTGTTCGACAGCTTCGAGCAGAACACCATCGGCGTCGCCGGCCCGATCCTGAAAGAACATTGGGGTCTGACCGGCACCGACATCGGCTTCCTCAACACCATCACCTTCGGCAGCGCAGCGATCGGCCGCCTGCTTTCCGGCATTCTTGGCGACCGCTACGGCCGCCGCGTGATGCTGACCATCAACCTCCTGCTCTTCACCATCGGCTCGGCCGCCTGCGCCATGGCGCCGAATTTCGCCACGCTCTGCTTCGCCCGCGCCATCGTCGGCTTCGGCGTCGGCGGCGAGATCTCGACGGCCGTCACCATGCTGTCGGAATTCTGCTCGCCGAAATTCCGCGGCACCGCAGCCGGCCTCGTCAATGTCGGCGCCGGCGGCTTCGGCAACTTCCTGGCCCCCGCCTTCGGCCTGATGATCTTCACTCTCTTCCCCGGCGAAAACAGCTGGCGCTGGCTGTTTGCCTCGCTCGCCTTGCCGGCCCTGCTCGTCGTCTTCTACCGTCGCTTCGTGCCGGAGACGCCACGCCTCCTCGCTTCGCAGGGCAAGATCGACGAGGCCAACAAGGTTCTTTCGATCCTTGCCTCCGGCTCGCTGCGCCCGCGTAACCTCAAGGTCCAGGAGTACCTCACCAAGGACCACCTGAAGGATGACGAACCGGCCAAGAGCGACTGGAAGGAACTGTTCCGCGCGCCCTTCATCGGCCGCACCATTCCCGTCGCCATCGCCATCCTGATGAGCTACGGCGCCCAGCTTTCGGTGCTGACGCTGATGCCGATCATCTTCGTCTCCATGGGCTACACGCTGCAGGGCAGCCTGCTCTACAGCATGATCATCCAGAGCGGCAGCGTACTCGGCGCCATCGCAGCCTCGATGTTCGGCTACTACTTCCCGCGCAAGAAGGTGCTGACGCTTGGCGCTGTGTTTGCCTGCCTCGCGGCAGTCTCGATCGCCTATCTCGGCACCAACATCTATCTGGTGCTGATGTTCGGCGCGATCTTCCAGTTCTTCGTGCTGCTGCTCAACACCTCGATCTGGATCTATGCGCCGGAACTCTTCCCGACCCGTATCCGCGCCTTCGGCGTGGCGCTGATTCTCGCAACCGGTTCGGCCGCAGGGTCCTTCGTCCCCACCATCGCCGGCGCCCTCTTCGACGCCTACGGCATGGTCGGCGTCTTCGGCCTTGCCGCCGGCATGTATGCGGTCTTCGCCTTCTGCATCCAGCTCGGCCCCGAGACCTACGGCATGTCGATGGAAGACCTCACCCAGCCTGCCGATGCCGACCTGGCGAAGGCTGACACTTCTGAAATCAAAGTCGGCGTGGAACTGAGAACGTGAGCGCACATATCCTTCTGATCAACCCGAACAGTTCGCGTGCCACCAGCGACATGATGGTCGCCATCGCACGCCGGGCCGCATCAGGACGCATGGCCGTGGCAGTTGCCACGGCCATGCGGAACCCGCCGATGATCGTCACACCGGAGCAGCTGGATGCGTCCGCTGCCGAGGTCGTCGAGATCGGCGAGAAGCATGAAGCCGGATGCCTCGGCATCGTCGTCAGCGCGTTTGGCGATCCCGGCCTTGCCGCCCTCAAGCACCGCCTCGATATCCCCGTCATCGGTATCTGTGAGGCCTCGATGATCGAGGCCTCGCGGGGCGGCCGCAAGTTCGGCGTCGCCACCACGACGCCGGAACTGATCCAGGCGATCGACGACCGCGCCCGCGATCTCGGCGTCTGGGAGCAATATACCGGCATCCGCTGCACCTCGGGCGATCCGCTTGCGCTTTCCGCCCACCCGGATCGGCTGCTTTCGGCTCTCGGCGAGGCGGTCCGCCAATGCATCGAGCTCGACGGCGCAGACGCCGTCATCATCGGCGGCGGCCCGCTCGGCCAGGCTGCCGACGCGCTCCAGCCGATGTTTTCGACGCCGATCATCGCGCCCATTCCAAGCGCAATCGGCCGCATGCTCGACCTGATGCAGGTCGCCGCCTGACAGGCACTCCTCATCGCAGACACCCAAAAGGAGTATGTATCGGGCGGCGCTAATGCCTGTTTCCGCCGGCCGCCCTGTGGTATTTTCGCCCTTCCTAATTGGCGAGACCGAAGCTGGGGCGGAGGTTACGCGATGAAATCTCTCTTTGCTTCGCTGGCCGCGGTGGTGTTGTTCGCCGCGGCGGCGAACGCGGGTCCCTTGCATGACGCGGCACGGGACGGCGACACGGAGCGCGTCAAACAGTTGCTCGATCAGGGAACCGACATCACCGAGCCCGATGCGGCCGGTGAACCGGCACTGTTGATTGCCGCTCTCAAGGGCCGCGCCGAGGTCGTCGCCCTTCTCATCGACCGCGGCAACGACATCGAGATCCGCAACAAGGGCGGTCTCACCGCACTGCACGCCGCGGCCTATGGCGGCAATCTCGAAACCGTCAAACTGCTCGTCGCCAAGGGTGCAGCAGTCAACGACGTCTCCAATTTCTACAAGATGTCGCCGCTGCATGCGGCCGCCGAAGAGGGCCACGCCGAGGTGGTTGCCTTCCTGCTTGCCAACAAGGCCGATATCGAAGCCAAGGAGCGCAACGGCTACACGCCGCTCACCCAGGCCGGCTGGCGATCCTATTGGCCGGCCGCCGAACTTCTGCTGAAGGCCGGCGCCACCTGCCAGAAGGCCGAACTGGTCGGCGACTGGCTCTACGGCGAATGCACGAAACGGCAGTAAATCAGATCCGGAAACGGAGGAAACGGCATGTCTCGACACTCCATACGATTTGCAATCGCGGCGACCGCGGTCCTGCTTGGCTTCGCCATGCCGTCGCTGGCGGAAGAGCCCGTCAACACCGGCTACTTCGGTGACGTCGCAATCAAGGGCTACGATCCCGTCGCCTATTTCACCGAGAACAAGGCGGTCGAAGGATCGCCGGAGTTCAGCTACCGCTGGCTCGGCGCCACGTGGCAGTTTGCCAGCGCCGAACACCGTGACCAGTTCATCAAGGAGCCGACCCGCTATGCGCCGCAATATGGCGGCTACTGCGCCGATGGTGTTTCCTTCGGCACGGTCACGACCAACATCGATCCCAAGGCCTGGCGCATTATCGAGGACAAGCTCTATCTCAGCTACGATCCGGGTGCGGCCGACGGGCTGGTGAAGAACCCGAACAAGGTGGTCGATTCGCGCAAGCACTGGTCCGAGGTCGAGCAGACGCTGCTGACCGAGAAGGCCAACATCAACTGGACGCAGCCCCGGCCCTGAAGGCCGGCGGCTCGACGATGACAACCGTCACTTCTCGATCGAGAAGAACTTCAGCGACTGCGGCGTGACATTGATGTAGTCCGCCGTGCGCTCGCCCTTGGCCGTATTGCGGTAGACGTAGCCGCAGACCATGCGGTCGAGGAAATAGCCGTCGTATTTCTCGCAGAGCTGGTTGCCCTTCACCTCGATGCGGCCGGTGATGTTGGTGTTGCTCGTGCGGTAGGCGGTGTTGCCGTCCCTGTCGAAGAACTGTGCAAAACTCGTGCCGTTCTTGTGCACGCCGACCCAGGTCTTGTCGCTGGTCAGTTGCTTGAGTTCGGCCGGCCCAAGCCGGTCGCCACCGGCACCGATAAAGCCGAAGGGCCATTCGGGAATGCCGGCCACGCGCAGGCCGAAGAGGTGGCGATAGAGATCCTCCTGGGGCCAATAGTCATAGAGATAACCGTAGTAGGTGAGGTTGGTGTCCGGGAAGAGCTTCAGCAGTTCAGCCGCCTCAGCCGCCGCACTCTGCTGATCACCGCGCTGGGCATAGGCCGACGCCAGATACTCCCGCACCGCTTCGACCTTCGGCAACGATGCGCCGGCCGCTTCGATCAGCGGGATTGCCTTCTCCAGGTGGCGCGCGGTGTAGTAGACGATGCCAGCGAGCAACTGCAAACTTGACGAAGGCGACGGATCGAGCCGCAGCGCCCGCGCGATATCATCGACCGCCTGCTCGTGTTCGCCGGTCTGGGCCAGCACGAGCGCCAGATTGGCCAGTGCCTCCGCGTCGTTCGGTTGCGCCGAGACGGCCCGAAGCGCCGATTCCTTGGCCTCGAGCGGACGGCCGTCGACGAGTTGCAGCAGCGCCAGAACGGTATGGGCGCGGGCGTTGTTGGCATCGAGCTTCAGCGCCTCGCCCGCCGCGTCATAGGCGATCTTGCGCGCCACGGCCGCCGACCAGAGATAGTTGTAGTCGTTGCGCCAGACGTCGACGGCGACCCGGGCGATACCGGCATGCGCGTCGGCGAACTTCGGATCGAGATCGATCGCCCGCTGATAAAAGGAAAGTGTCTGCCGATAGGTGTCGACGTCCCGCCAGATCAGCCCCTGCTGTTCTGCCCGCATGTAATTGTCGTAGGCCTCGAGATTGTCTGTCGGTATGCGCGCCAGCTGATCACGTTCGCCCTCACTGAGCTTGACCTCGAGCGCTGCGATGATCTTGCCGATCACGTCGTCCTGAACCGCAAAGAGATCGGCATATTGCCGGTCGTAGCGCTCCGCCCAGAGCGACAGCCCACTCACCGCGTCGATCAGCTTTACGTTGATGCGCAGCCGCTGGTCGGCCCGCTGCAGCGTGCCTTCGAGCACGTAGTGCACGCCCAGTTCCGCCGCAACGTCCTGGATCTTGTCGGTACTGCCCTTCAGCGCGAACACCGAATGACGCGCGATGACAAAGAGGCCGGACACTTTCGAGAGTTCTGTGATGAGATCGTCCGTCAGCCCCTCGGCCAAGTGGTCGTGGTCGCTGTCGCCGCTGACATTGATGAAGGGAAGCACGGCAACCGAAGGCTGATCCGGCAACGGGTAGGCGAAACGTTGCGCCGGACCTGGCGAAGGGATCAAGGTCCAAGGCTGCCACCAGGCGGCCGCTGCCGAAACGGCGACCGCGGCGGCACCGGCAACCAGCCCCTTCGCCCAGGCAGCCCGCCGCGACTTCCTCTCGACCGTAGTCTTGCCCGCCGCCTCGGGGTTGAGCAGCACCCGGTAGACCCGGATCGGGTCGGCCAAGCCCTTGACGGCTTGCCGCCCGAGCGAAACGAAACCGACCTTCAGCTTGGAACTGACCTGGTCATAGGCCGTACCCGAGATGGCAATCCCGCCCGGCTCTGCGAGCCCCTGCACCCGGTCGGCAATATTGACGCCATCGCCATGGATGTCGTCACCCTCGACGATGATGTCGCCGAGATTGATGCCGATGCGGAAGTCCAGCCTCTCGCCGTTTGGCGCCTTGTCAGCGCCCGCTTCCGCCTTGCGCCGCTGGATCTCGACCGCGCATTGGGTTGCATCGACGACGCTGCGGAATTCGACGAGCAGGCCATCGCCCATCGTCTTCACCAGACGCCCGTGAAACTCGTGGAAAAGCGGTTCCAGGATATTGGAAAGGTCCGACTGGAAACGAAGGCGCGTGCCTTCCTCGTCCAGCCGGCTCAAGCGGCTGTAACCGACGACATCCGCGATCAGGACGGCAGCGAGGCGGCGCTCCATCGACGAGCTCTCAGCGTACGGCGTACTCCAGCGACAATGTTACCGCAGCTTGGCGGGCGGCGCCATCGGCGCGCATGGACGAGACGCGTCGACCAGGCCGTAACCGTTACGTACTTGCAGGACCTCGCTGAAGTGCCACGATTGCAGGCGATCATCTGAGGGAATGTGCCATGCTGAAAAGACGGTCACTGCTGATGTTCGGCGCGCTTGCAACGGCACTGCCGGCACTCAGAATGACAGATGCGGGCGCTGCCGATAGCGGCCTCACGGCCGAAGAGGCGCGCGCCATCGCCAAGGATGCCTATATCTACGGTTTCCCGCTCGTCGACAGCTATCGGGTGCAGCATTCCTACTTCGTCGATCGCGGCGGTGCGGAGTTCAAGAGCGGCTGGAACACGCTCAACAACACCGCACGGGTTTACACGCCCGAGGACAAGGCGATCCAGACGCCAAATTCCGATACGCCCTACTCCTTCCTCGGCGCCGACCTGCGCGCCGAGCCGCTGGTCCTGACAGTGCCTGCGGTCGAGAAGGAGCGGTACTACTCGCTCCAGTTCGTCGACATGTACACCTTCAATTTCGCCTATGTCGGCAGCCGCGCCACCGGCAGCGAGGCGGGCCGTTTCCTGCTCGCAGGCCCGGATTGGAAAGGCGAAACGCCGCCCGGCATCAAGGCGGTGATCCGCTCGGAAACCGAATTCGCCTTCGTGCTTTACCGCACGCAGCTCTTCAACCCCGCCGACATCGAGAACGTCAAGAAGATCCAGGCCGGCTACAAGGTCGAGCCGCTGTCGACATTCCTTGGTCAGCCGGCACCAGCGCCGGCCGCGGCCGTCGATTTCATCACGCCGCTCAGCGCGACGGAGGAAAAGACCTCGCCGGAGTTCTTCAGGATCCTCAATTTCATCCTCGGTTTCTGCCCGACAAACCCGTCCGAGAAGGACCTGATGGAGCGCTTCGCCAAGATCAATGTCGGCGGTGGCAAGAGCTTCGACTTCGAGACGTTTTCTCCTGACATGCAGCAGGCCATCCAAGGCGGCATCGCCGATGCCTGGGCCGCCTTCAAGACGTTCAAGGAAACCGAACTCGATACCGGCAAACGAACGAGCGGCGACAGCTTCGGCACGCGCGACTATCTGAACGGCCGCTATCTCGACCGCATGTCGGGCGCCGTGCTCGGCATCTACGGCAACTCCAAGGACGAGGCGATCTATCCTGCCTACTTCACCAGCGACGACAAGAAGCCGCTTTCGGGTGAGAACCGCTACACGCTGCGCTTCGAGCCGGGGCAACTGCCACCGGTCAATGCCTTCTGGTCGCTGACGCTCTACGAACTGCCGGCGAGCCTGCTCTACGCCAATCCGCTCAACCGCTACCTGATCAACTCGCCGATGCTGCCGGACCTGAAGAAGGACGCCGACGGCGGCGTGACGCTCCACATTCAGAACCAGAACCCAGGCCCCGACAAGGAGGCCAACTGGTTGCCCGCCCCCACTGGCCCGTTTTTCATGGCGATGCGCCTCTACTGGCCGAAAGCCGATGCGCTCGACGGCAAATGGAAAGCGCCAGCCCTGCACCACGTCAATTGATCGCCGAGGACCTGACATGACCAAATCCAGTATCGCCATCGCCCTGACCGCGGCCCTTGTCGGCATCAGCCCGCTGACGGCAAGCGCCGCCGAGCCCGTGACCGTCGGCGTCGACAACTTCATTCGCGCCGAGAGCGACATGTATGCGGCAAGCATGGTCAAGGACGGCGCCTTCGGCAAATTCCTGCACCGGCGCGAGCCCGCCTCGATCGACAATCAGACCGTTATCCGCCTCAACCGCGACACGCTCTATTCGTCGGCCGTGTTCGATCTGGACGCCGGGCCTGTTACCATCACCCTGCCGGACGCGGGTAAGCGCTTCATGTCGATGCAGGTGATCAACGAGGATCACTATGTGCCCGAGGTGGTCTACGGTGCCGGCGAAACGACGCTGACGAAGGAAAAGGCCGGCACGCGCTACGTCGTCGTCGGTATCCGCACGCTCGTCGACCCGGCCGACAAAAAGGACATCGCCGAAGTGCATGCGCTGCAGGACGCGATCAAGGTCAGCCAGAAAGATGCAGGCAAATTCGAGGTTCCGGCCTGGGATCCAGCCAGCCAGAAGAAGGTGCGCGAGGCGCTGCTCGCACTTGGCGCGACGATGCCGGACTTCAAGAAGGCCTTCGGCACCAAGGAGGAGGTCGATCCGATCCGCCACCTGATCGGCACCGCGACCGGCTGGGGCGGCAACCCGGACAAAGACGCGACCTATCTCAACGTCACGCCCGCCAAGAACGACGGCAAGACGATCTACAAGCTCGATGTCAAGGATGTGCCGGTCGATGCCTTCTGGTCGGTCAGCGTCTACGACGCGCAAGGCTTCTACGAGAAAAACGCTTACAACGCCTATGCGATCAACAACGTCACCGCGAAAAAGGCTGACGACGGCAGCGTCTCGATCCAGTTCGGCGGCTGCGGTGGCAAGATCGCCAACTGCCTGCCCGTGGTCGATGGCTGGAATTACACGGTGCGGCTCTACCGGCCGCGCAAGGAAATCCTCGATGGCACCTGGCACTTCCCCGAGCCGCAGCCGGTAAACTAGACTTGGCGTGAATCGCGCAGCGGGGGCCACATGCATGGAACACAGCGATGACAACCTAGCGGCCTTCGCCGAGCATGGCGCAACGCCCCTGCCCGCAGCAACGGTTGAAGGCCATGTCGAGCGTGACGGCGCACGGATCTGGTATGCGGCCTATGGCCAGGGCAAGCCGGTGATCCTATTGCACGGCGGCCTTGGCCACAGCGGCAACTGGGGCTTTCAGGTCCCGGCCCTGCTTGAGACTGGCCACCGCGTCATCCTGATCGACAGCCGCGGCCACGGCCGCAGCAGCCGCGATGCCAGGCCCTATAGCTACGAGCTGATGGCGGCGGACGTGCTTGCCGTTATGGACAAATTGGAGCTTGAGAAAGCATCGTTTGTCGGCTGGAGCGACGGCGCCTGCATTGCGCTCGTTCTCGCCTCCAAGGCACCGGAACGCGCAAGCGGCGTCTTCTTCTTCGCCTGCAACATGGACCCGAGCGGAACGAAAGAAATCGAGCCGAGCCCTGTGCTCGACCGCTGCTTTGCCCGACATTCCTCCGATTACAGACAGCTATCGGCAACGCCCGATGATTTTGGCGCTTTCGTCGACGCCGTCAGCGCGATGCAGAGAACCGAGCCGAACTACACGGCCGCGGATCTTGGCGAGATCCGCGTGCCGGTCGCAATCGTCCAGAGCGAGAACGACGAGTTTATCAAATACGAGCACGCGGACTATCTCGCCCACAGCATTCCGGGCGCAGCATTCGTTCTGCTTGCAGACGTCAGCCACTTCGCCCCGCTGCAGCGGCCCGACCGCTTCAACGCAGCGCTCACGGCTTTCCTTGCCGCGCTCGATGACGAGCCCGAAGGCGAGACCCAACGATCGCAATGACGAGCCCTTGCTGGCCCGTCATCACTCTCTCCAGCGGCGTTACTCAGCCGCTTCGGTCTCCGGCATCGGTACATAGTTGAGGATCGGCGACAACCAGCGCTCGACCTCGCGCACCGGCATGCGCTTGCGCTCCGCATAGTCTTCGACCTGATCGCGCTCGACCTTGGCCACGCCGAAATAATAGGCTTCGGGATGGCCGATATAGAGGCCGGAAACCGACGACCCCGGCCACATCGCATAGCTCTCGGTCAGGCTGACGCCGATCGTTGCTTCAGCGTCGAGCAGGCGGAACAACGTCGCCTTTTCCGTATGGTCGGGCTGGGCCGGATAGCCCGGAGCCGGGCGGATGCCGGCATAGGGCTCGCCGATCAGTTCGACGGGCGTAAACGTCTCGTCGGCCGCATAACCCCAGAGCTCCCTGCGCACATATTCGTGCATGCGCTCGGCAAAGGCTTCGGCGAAGCGGTCGGCCAGCGCCTTGACCAGGATCGACGAATAATCGTCGTTGGCCCGCTCGAAGCGCTCGGCAATCGCCACTTCCTCGATACCGGCCGTCACGACGAAGCCGCCGATATAGTCGTTCGAGCCGCTATCGGCAGGCGCGACGAAATCGGAGAGCGCCACGTTCGCGCGACCGTCGCGCTTCGAAAGCTGCTGGCGGAGCGTAAAGAAGGTCGCAAGCTCGGAGGCGCGATCCTCGCCGGTAAAGAGCCGGATGTCGTCGCCAACCGTGCCAGCCGGCCAGAAGCCGACGACCGCCTTCGGTGCGAACCAGTTTTCGTCGATGATCTTCTTGAGCATCGCCTGCGCATCATCGAACAGCTGCCGGGCGGCCGCCCCTTGTGCCTCGTCGTCGAGGATCTTCGGGTAGACGCCCTTCAGCTCCCAGGTCTGGAAGAACGGCGTCCAGTCGATATAGCGGGCGAGTTCGGCGAGATCCCAGCTTTCGAACACACGCGTGCCGAGGAAGGACGGCGCCTTCGCCTGGTAGCTCGACCAGTCGATCCGATGCTGGTTGGCGCGCGCCTGCGACAGCGGCAGGCGGCGCTTTTCCGCCTCGTTGCGCGCATGCGCGTCGGCCACCTTGCGGTACTCGGCTCGCACCGTCTCCATGTAGCTGTCGCGCGCTTCCGGCGACAGCAGGCTCGAAACGACGCCGACGGCGCGGCTGGCGTCAGTGACGTAGACCGTTTGGCCGCGGTCGTAACGCGGATTGATCTTGACCGCCGTATGCACGCGGCTGGTGGTCGCGCCGCCGATCAGAAGCGGCACGTCGAAGCCTTCGCGCTCGAGTTCGGAGGCGACATGCACCATCTCGTCGAGCGACGGGGTGATCAGGCCGGAGAGGCCGATGATATCCACCTTCTGCTCGCGCGCCACGTCGAGGATCTTGGCAGACGGCACCATGACGCCGAGATCGATGATCTCGTAGTTGTTGCAGGCAAGCACGACGCCGACGATGTTCTTGCCGATGTCGTGCACGTCGCCCTTGACGGTCGCCATCAGGATCTTGCCGGCGCTCTGGCGCGCCTCGCCGCCATTGGCAAGTTTCTCCGCCTCCATGTGCGGCAGGAGCACGGCAACCGCCTGTTTCATGACGCGCGCGGATTTCACCACCTGCGGCAGGAACATCTTGCCGGAGCCAAAGAGATCACCGACGACGTTCATGCCGGCCATCAGCGGGCCTTCGATAACATGCAGCGGCCGCGCGGCGGCCAGCCGTGCTTCTTCCGTATCGGCCTCGATGTACTCGGTGATGCCGTTGACGAGCGCGTGTTCGAGGCGCTTCTCCACCGACCATTCGCGCCATGAGAGATCCTTCTCCCGCCCTTGAGCCCCGCCCTGGCCGCGGTAGCGCTCGGCGATCTCAAGCATGCGCTCGGTCGAATCGGCGCGGCGGTTGAGCACCACGTCCTCGCAGGCCTCGCGCAGGTCTGCATCGATCGCGTCGTAGACGGCGAGCTGGCCGGCATTGACGATGCCCATGTCCATACCCGCCTGGATGGCATGGTAGAGGAACACCGCGTGCATCGCCTCGCGCACCGGCTCGTTGCCGCGGAACGAGAAGGAGAGATTCGAGACGCCGCCCGACACATGCACATGCGGCAGGGTCTTGATGATCTCGCGCGTCGCCTCGATGAAGTCGACGCCGTAGTTGTTGTGTTCCTCGATACCCGTCGCCACGGCGAAGATGTTCGGATCGAAGATGATGTCCTCGGGCGGGAAGCCCGCCTGTTCGGTCAGGAGCTTGTAGGCGCGGGTGCAGATCTCGACCTTGCGCGCCTGGGTGTCGGCCTGGCCGACCTCGTCGAAGGCCATGATGACGACCGCGGCGCCATAGGCGCGGCAGAGCTTCGCGTGGTGCAGGAACGCTTCCTCGCCTTCCTTCATCGAGATGGAATTGACCAGCGGCTTGCCCTGGACGCATTTCAGGCCGGCCTCGATCGCTTCCCATTTCGACGAATCGATCATCACGGGAACGCGGGCGATATCCGGCTCGGAGGCGACGAGGTTCAGGAACTCGACCATCGCCTGCTTCGAATCGATCAGGCCTTCGTCCATGTTGATGTCGATGATCTGGGCGCCATTCGCCACCTGGTCGCGCGCGACGTCGAGAGCGGCCGAATAGTCGCCGGCGGTGATCAGCTTGCGGAACTTCGCCGAGCCCGTGACGTTGGTGCGCTCGCCAACGTTGACGAAGGGAATGTCCGACGTCAGCGTGAAGGGCTCGAGCCCGGAGAGCCGCATCAGCGGCTCGACCTTGGGGATCTCGCGCGGCGGATGCTTGGCAACCGCCCTGGCGATCGCGCTGATATGGGCCGGCGTCGAGCCGCAGCAGCCGCCGACGATGTTCAGCAGCCCATCGCGCGCAAACGCTTCCACCTGCGCCGCCATCTGCTCCGGCGTCTCGTCATACTGGCCGAACTCGTTCGGCAGGCCGGCATTGGGATAGGCGCAGACGAAGGTATCGGCAACGCCCGAGAGTTCGTCGATATGGGCGCGCATGGCATTGGCGCCGAGCGCGCAGTTGAGCCCGATGGTGAAGGGTTCGGCGTGGCGCACCGAGTGCCAGAAAGCGGTCGGCGTCTGGCCCGACAGCGTGCGGCCCGAGAGATCGGTGATCGTGCCAGAGATCATCACCGGCAGGTCGATGCCCTTCTCCGCGAAGACTTCCTTGGTCGCAAAGATCGCCGCCTTGGCATTCAGCGTGTCGAAGATCGTCTCGATCAGGATGATGTCGGCGCCGCCGTCGATCAGGCCGCGGATCTGCTCGGCATAGGCGACGCGCAAATCGTCGAAGGTGACGGCGCGATAGCCGGGATTGTTGACGTCGGGCGAAATCGACGCAGTGCGGTTTGTCGGCCCGAGTGCGCCGGCAACGAAGCGGCGGCGGCCGTCTTGGGCCTCTGCGCGCTTGGCGGCGCGGCGCGCCAGCCGGGCGCCATCGCGGTTGAGCTCATAGACCATGTCCTCCATGCCGTAATCGGCCTGGGCGATGCGGGTCGAGGAGAAGGTGTTGGTTTCGAGGATATCGGCGCCGGCGATCGCATAGGCGTAGTGAATGTCCTCGATCGCCTTCGGCTGGGTCAGCGTCAGAAGATCGTTGTTGCCCTGCTGGTGACAGGCGCAGCCGCCGAATCGGTCGCCCCGGAAATGCTGCTCGATGAAGCCGAGTTGCTGGATCTCCGTACCCATCGCGCCATCCATGATCAGGATGCGTTCGCGCGCAGCCTGGGCCAGCGCCCGCTTGATCTCGGAGCCATCCGGCTTGGAGGAAACATCGCCGAAAAGGGCGTCGATGGCGGACATGGGAAATCTCCCGTTCTGAAAACGACAAACACGAAGCCAAGTCAATCACATAAAGATATCTTTATGTCAACATATGAAGCAATCACATTTGCCCCTCGGAGCAAAGAAAATGGCCCGCCGCAATTGCGACGGGCCACAACGAGAGCGAACTCTGGATCGGCAAATCAGAGCCGGGCCAGGCAGTCCTCGGTTTCATAAATGGCGCAAAGGATGTGGTAGAAGCTGCTCGCCGGCGCCGGCTCCTCGACGAAGCTGCCGTCGGCCTGCTGCTTGTCGCGCCAAAGGCCCGCAACCGGCGTCGCCAGGAACGTCTGGAGGGCCGCCGCTGCACGTGCGGCCGAAGCAAGATAACGCTCGCGCTCGGCACCGTTGGTGAGTGCGGCAAAGCGAACGGCCGCCTTCAGCCACTCGGTCTGCGGCCAGAGCCGCGCGATCGGATCGGCGACCGACAGGTCGTCGAGAAGCGTCATGATCGCAACGTTGCGGTTCGCACAGATGCCGTGCGCCTCGCCGATATCGAACAGCCGCCGCGCCTTGACGATCGCCTCGGCACTGCCGCGGCGTTCCGCCCAGCGCAAAAGCAGCCACGCCCATTCGAACAGGTGACCAGGCTCGACGATACGGCCCTTGTCGCCTGCCATCGGCGCCCAGTCATGATCGAAGAATTCACGCAAAACACCGCTCTCGGCATCGATGAAATAATCCATCGCCAGATGCGCAATTTCATCGGCGAGGTTTGCCCAGCCCACCCGATCGAAGCCCTCGACCGTCTCGCTCGCCAGGCACGCCTCGAAGAGGTGCATATGCGGATTGGAGCAGAGCGGCAGGCGCGGAGGATTGTCTTCCTCGAAGCCGGCAACCGGATGCTTGACGTGCGCCTCTATCCGCGCGCGAAGGTCATTGCTGCGCTCGATCATCTCGGCTTTGCGGGCCGGCACGACCTCGCCCAGATAGGCGAAGGCGAGCAGCGCGAAAGCCTGGTTGTAGAGGTCGAAGGACGGATCGAGCAGATTGCCGTCGGCATCGGCGAGCGCACCGTAAAAGCCGCTCGACTGCTTGAAAACGCGATCGAAATAGGCAAGCCCGCCTTCGGCGGCACCCCGCCAGTCGCCTGTCCAGCCGCGCCGGCCGGCTTCCGCGAAGCAGTAAACCTGCCGGGGCTGAACGCGCGCACGCCGGTTGGCGCGGGTCGGCTCGCCCGCCATATCGATCGTCTCGACGAAGCCGCCTGAATGATCCACGCCCTTGTCCCGCCAGAGCGGCAGAGCCTTGTCCGCCAGCCAATCCGACAGCACGCGTGATTGCGAAAGAATATCCAATGCCAATTCTCAGTCCTCGAGCTTCAATGCGCCGTGATCCTTGCCGAGCAAGGCCGAGAGCGCTTCGACCACCATGTTGTGGTCCTCGCGTTGCGGCAGGCCGGATACGGTGACGGCACCGATACAGCCGGTGCCCTTGACGACGATCGGGAAGCTGCCGCCATGCGCTGCATAATCGGCATCGGCCAATCCGAGCTTCGCCTGCAGATTGGTCTGTGCCTTGGCAAGCTCGCGACCGGTGGCGTAGCTGCTCTTGAACAGCCGGAACACGGTGTTGCGCTTGCGGCGCACCCAGTTCGGATTGTCAGGCGTCGCCCCGTCGAGCGCGGCATAAAACACCTGCATCGAGAAGAGCGTGATGTCGATGACGACGCCAAGCTTGCGCTCAGCCGCCATCTTGCGCAGCAGCGTGCCAAGCTCCCAGGCCGTATCGAGATCGAAGCGCTCGAACTGCAATTCCTGTTCCTGCCGCGCGATGCGGGCGAGGTCCTTGTCAATATTCATGGGGTTCAGTCCTTCCAGAGCCAGGCCGCGCCGCGCACGCCGGAGCTGTCGCCGTGCAAGGCCTTGCGAATGGGCGTTTCGAACGTGTCGCCGAAGAGGTAATTGACCACGCGCGGCGGAACGTCCTGATAGATCTCGTCGACATTCGACATGCCGCCGCCAAGCACGTAGACGTCCGGGTCGACGATATTGGTCAGCAGCGCCAGGCTGCGCGCCAGCCGGTCGACGAAGCGCTCATAGACGCCCGTTGCCACCGGGTCGCCCGCCCGCTTTGCCTCGATGATGTCGCGCCCGCGCTTTTCAACACCGGTCGTGAGACGGTAGTCCAGTTCGACGCCAGTACCGCAGGCATACATGTCGAGACAGCCATGCTTGCCGCACCAGCATTTGTGGCCGGGATATTCGTCCTTCGTCATCCAGGGCAGCGGATAGTGGCCGATCTCGGCGGCAACGCCCTGGTAGCCGGCATGCACCTTCTTGTCGATCGCAAGGCCGCCGCCATGGCCGGTGCCGACGATGACACCGAAGACCACATGCTCGTTCTTGCCGGCACCGTCGACCGCCTCCGAGACCGCCAGGCAATTGGCGTCGTTGGCAAGCCGGACCGGGCGGCCAAGCGCCGTTTCGAGGTCGCGACCAAGCGGTTTGCCATTGATCAGCACCGCATTGGAATTGCGCACGATACCGGTGCGCGGATTGGGGCTGCCGGGAATGCCGATGCCGATCGAGCCCTGTTCGCCCGCCGTCTGCTCGGCGGCGGCAACGAGGTCGAGAACGGCGCGAATGCAATCGTCATAGCCGCTGGTCGGGGTCGAGACGCGATGTCGGGCGCGCGTTTCACCATCGCGGCCAAGCGCGATGACTTCCATTTTCGTGCCGCCCCAATCTATTCCGATGAACATATCTGGATCAGGTCTCTGATGAAGGTCTCAATGGGGAGCGCCAGCTTCCTCGGGCCGGCGCTTGCTTTGCTTAGCATTCGGAAGACGTGGAAGACCAGCCCCCGTTTCATCGTCGTTTTCAAGCCTGCCGGTCCGCGTCGGCACACCACCCGGACGAGACGACCCAAGCTCGCCGCCACCTGCATTTCCTCGGATACGCACGCAAAAACACTTGGCGAAGAGCCCTTGCTTTTGTATGGGTGCTATCCAAGTGGTCCCGTAGCTCAGCAGGATAGAGCACCAGATTCCTAATCTGGGGGTCCCGCGTTCGAATCGCGGCGGGATCACCATTCTCCAAGACCCCTGTTAATCGAACTGGACGCGGCGCGCGCCGTGCTGACGCCGTGGATGACATTAAAGCTACCCCCTCCGGAGAAAACACGGTCCAACTGCTCGTGACCTATATGGAAATGCTCGAACGCCCGGCGGGCGACGCGTTTCCGGCACCGATCGCGCACGCGGTGGTTACGTCCGAACGTCCGGATGCCGCCGCGTTTCTTTCGCTCTATCGCGCCGTCGGCGAACCATTGCGCTGGGATCAGCGACTACGCATGCCCAGAGCAGATCTCGACGATTTTCTCGGCAGCCTTTCGACGGGCCTTTACATTCTGCGCCTGGATGGCCTGGCGGTCGGGCTCTGCGAATTCGACCGCGTCGATACCGAGGATGTCGAACTCACCCATTTCGGCCTGATCCCGGACGTTTACGGCCAAAGGCTGGGGCCATTTCTCCTCGACAATGCGCTACGCGCCGTCTGGAACCGTGGTGCAAACCGGATCTGGTTGCATACGGACGAATGGGACCATCCGAAGGCGCAGGCGACCTATCGTCGGGCCGGTTTCAGCATCTTCGCGCAAAAGCTCGAAGAGATCGTGCCCTAGCGCATGCTCACCGAAGCGGCTGCCACGCCGGGCCGCGCCAGGCTTTGAGTTCCTGCAGAAACACCTGCAGTCGTGATGGCAGGAAGCGCCGCGTCGGATATACCGCGTGCACGAAGACATCCGGCGCCGACCAACCCGGAAGCACGCGCACGAGCTTGCCGCTCGCAAGCAGACTGTCGCAGAAGATCGGCGGCAACCGGCCGATGCCGTGGCCACGCTCGGTCATGGCGCTCGCCGACTGGATGTCATGGACCGACACCGCTCCGCTCACACGCAGGCTGGCCGTTTCGCCACCTTTGACCAGATGCCATTCTGCCTCGTTGCCCCGGGCATTGACCAGAACGCAGCGATGGCCGCTCAGGTCTTCGGGGCGCGATGGGGTGCCCTGTTGGTCGAGATAGTCGGGCGCGGCTACCAGGAAGTGGGTGCTTCGACCCAGGCGCTGCGCGACAAGCGACGAATCGCGCAATTCACCGAACCGCACCGCGACGTCGATGTTTTCGGCAACGAGGTCCATGAACATGTTGGTGACGAGCAGATCGACCTCGATCTCGGGATAGGTCTTCATGAATGCGGACAGGAAATCGAAGAAGGGCGGCTGCCCGAGGGTCATGGGAACGGTGACCCGCAGCAACCCCTCCGGCCTTCTCTGCGCCTCGCTCAGCACCCGCTCCGCATCGCGAAGCTGCTTCAGCGGTTCGCCGCATTCCGCATAATAGGCGCGCCCCTGCGCCGTGAGACTGAGCTTGCGCGTCGTGCGCTGGATGAGCGTGACGCCCAGTTGCTCCTCAAGCGCCGTGACCTTGCGGCTGACGGTGGAGACCGGCATGCCGAGCGAACGTGCTGCCCGGCTGAAACTCTCGAACTGGGCAACGGCCGCAAAGACCGCGATATCGTTCAGATCGACCATGGGATTATTTTTGCACTACTGAAAAAGTAATTCCAGATATTTCCATCTAATCGCACAATCCAGCGGCAGCCATATTGACCTCACCGAAACCGTCCAACCACGGAGAGATCAGATGACAAACAAAGTCGCCATCATCACAGGTGCATCCCAGGGCATCGGCGCGGGCCTCACAAACGCTTTTCTGGCAGAGGGCTATAGCGTCGTCGCAACCTCGCGCAATGTCAGCCGATCGCGCGAAATAACAGAATCGGACCGGCTGGCGCGGGTCGACGGCGATATCGCCGATCCGGAGACGGCGAAACGCGTGGTGGAAACGGCGATCGACCGCTTCGGCTCGATCGACGCGCTGGTCAACAATGCCGGCATCTTCTTCACCAAGCCCTTCGTCGACTACACCACTGACGACTACCGGCACCTGAGTGCCACCAACATCGAAGGGTTCCTCCACACGACCCAACTCGTCATCAAGCAAATGCTGGCCCAGAAGAGAGGCGGCAGCATCGTCAGCATCACGACGCCGCTTGCCGATCGTCCGATCGCGGGCATGAACGCTTCGGTCGCCATGCTGACCAAGGGAGGCATTAATGCGATCTCCAAGAACATCGCCATGGAATACGCAAGGGACGGAATTCGCGTCAACGTCGTCGCGCCCGGTGTCGTCGACACGCCGCTTCACAAGGACAATCCGCGCGATTTCCTCAACACGCTTTCGCCGATGCACAGCATCTCCAGCGTCGAAGAGATCGTGGATGCCGTCCTGTTCCTGACCCGGGCGCCGCGCATCACCGGGGAGGTGCTGAACGTCGACGGCGGCGCGCATCTGGGCAAATGGTAAGGCGGTAGCACCCACCGCTGGCGCAGAACAGCGCAGGGGAAAAGAAACGCGCTGACGTCATGCGCCTGTCACGAACCCCAGCTAAACAACACTCACATCTTCCTGATGACCACGGATGAACTGGCATCGACGGAAGGTGATGAGGAAGGTCGGGTTTGCCCCGGCCTTTTTTGTTGGGCCGGGTTTTGCTCCCTCAGTCACGATCGCAAGATTGCCTTGCCGAAGCCGCCTGCTTGACAGGAGATGCAGTCTGCCTGACGGTGCGCGCATGACGGGAGGACACCATGGGTAAGCTTCTGCAAATCATCGGCATCGTCATCATCCTGGCCGCACTGGCCGCTGCGATCGCGCTGCTCGCTACCGATCCGGCAACGGCGCAGCTTCGAGCGCTGGTCGTGCTTCCCTGGGCCTTGAGCGCGATCCTGAGCGGCATCCTTCTCGCGGCTTTTGGCTCGATGCTGCGGCAGCTCAGCGCAATCCGCGCCGCCACCGAGCATCAGGCCGCCCTGTTCCAGGCCATCCTTGATCGCAGGGCGCCGACCGCCGCGCAATAGGCGCTGCTATTCCGCGTTCGGCCCACCGAAACCTGATGATTTCAATCGTCGGGCCTGCATACGCGCAGGCGATGACCATCGGGATCAAGCGCCACGAAGGTGCGGCCGAAGACCGCCGTCTTCAGCTCCTGCTCGATCGTGATCCCTTTGCTGCGCCACTCCGCGTAAAGGCGCTCGACCTCAGCATCGTCCTTCACCATGAAGGCGATTTCCGAGCGATGGCCGGTACCGGACGAGACGAAATCTCTCGCGCCCGTGGACCATAGACTGAACGTCAGCCCGTTTTCGAGTTCGAAGGCGACATAGGTCGGGAAGGAGGCAACGGGTTCGCGTTCAAAGAGGCCGGTATAGAACGCGGCGCTTTTTGCCGGGTCTTCGACATAGAACAGGATGAGGTTCGGTGACAGCATCGTCGGGTCTCCTTTTCGATGCCCGACCCTAGGCACTGCCGCTGTCAGATCCTGTCAGCATCGATCGGACAGCCAAAGGCCGCCGGGTCTTGCGATCCGGCGGCCTTTGGCTGGAAGGCGGCGCGTCAGAAGACGGCCAGGTATTTCAACAGAGAGATAATGCCGATGATGATGACGATGATCTGGACGATCTGCTTGGCGCGCGCGTCGAGCGGCAGACGCTGGACGAGATAGAGCACCAGCACGATGACGAGGAAGGTAATCAGAATTCCGATAAGCAGCCCCATGGAACACTCCCATTTTGCACACAACAGCGCCGCGATGGCGTCGGGATTGTAACTAGGACGCGAAGGAAAAAGTTCCAATCGAGGCGACAACTTATGCCACTGGTCCACCCGGGCGCAGGCCGCGCCTTGTGCTTCCGATCAGGCGAAAAGCCGGCTCAGGATGCCGGCTTGCAGGCGATGCCCTGATCCTGGTCACCTTTCGTCGCGTCGAAAAGCGTCGCCTCTTCGCCCTTCGTCCACCAGACATATTGCCCGCCGGCATATTTGGCTCCGGACGCAGCCATCACGTTTGAGGCGACGACGAATGTGCCGTCGATCGTGAAGGTCACCAGCGAAACCGGGCCGGCATTGATGTACTCCGCCTCGATCGCCTTGCCACCGCAATCGTAGCGGACCGATTGCCGATCCACCGTATCGGCTCCCGGAATGCGGATCGTCACGTCAGCGCCTTCCGACGCTGCCGCCATCGATGCCAGCTTCACGGCAGTGCCACCACCCCCCTTGCCAAGCACGAGCTTCGATCCTTCCACCGACCAGGAAAGCTCTGAACGCAGCGCTTCCAGGAACTTCTGCTCCTGGTTCATCACCGCCGGCACGCACATCTTGCGTGTCGATGCCGCCGGGCCGAAGGTGATCTTCGAGCCAGAGAGACTGAAAGTACCGGTGAAATGGTTGCAGCCAGCCATGCCGCCATAGGTGCCGTCCTCGCGGATCTCCAGGGTCGACTGGAGATTGTCGATGACCCCACCTCCACCGATATCTTCGGCAAGCCAGGTGCCGACGATCTGCTGCGGCACGTTCTCGGCCGCGACCGGCTGCATCGAGGCCATCTCGATCGCCACGCAGGCGCAGGAAACGGCGGTCATGACTTTCAGCATCGCGAACTCCTTCGGCCCCGACTCAAGGCACCTGATTCTTAGCCCGCGGACGAGACGGAATGAAGACCGCGCCCTTGTTGCCGGCGGATTTCGCCTGTAGAGCCTAGCAAACAACATAAAAAACTCGGATCGATCTCGTGCAGATCATGCGCCCGCGGCAAAGTCTCAGCCGGGCATCCCGTCCGAAAAGAAGAACATGGGTATTGGCATGGCATCCCGCGACAGTGCGAAGCGCCGACTGACGATCCTCGGCTCGACCGGCTCGATCGGCACCAACACGCTCGACGTCATCGAGCGCCTTGGCGGCCGCGAGCACTTCGACGTCGTCGCCGTCACCGGCAACGGCAACATTCCCCTGCTTGCCGAGCAGGCCGTGAAGGCCGGCGCCGAACTCGCCGTCACCGCCAACGAGAGCCAGTATGAAAACCTCAAAGCGGCGCTCGCCGGGACCGGCATCCAGGTTGCCGCCGGCAAAAGCGGCTTGATCGAGGCGGCCGAGCGGGACGCCGACTGGGTGATGGCCGCGATCGTCGGCAACGCCGGCCTCGCCCCGACGCTTGCTGCCGCCCGCCGCGGCGCCGACATCGCGCTCGCCAACAAGGAGTGCCTGGTTTCCGCCGGCAGCCTGTTCATCGACGCGGTGAAAAAAGGCGGCGGTCGGTTGCTGCCGGTCGACAGCGAACACAACGCCATCTTCCAGGTGCTGGAGGAACATCAGCGCCACGCGGTCGAGCGCATTATCCTGACCGCCTCGGGCGGCCCCTTCCGCACCAAGTCGCTTGAGGAGATGCGGCATGTGACGGCTGACGTCGCGCGCGCCCACCCCAACTGGTCGATGGGCCTGAAGATCTCGATCGACAGCGCCTCGATGTTCAACAAGGCGCTGGAGATGATCGAGGCGAAGCACCTCTTCGCGCTCAAGCCCGAACAGGTCGAGGTGATCGTGCATCCGCAGTCGGTCATCCACTCGATGGTCGGCTACACCGACGGATCGGTGCTGGCCCAGCTCGGCTGCCCGGACATGCGCACCGCCATCGGCTATGCGCTCTCCTATCCGAGCCGCTGCAGCCTACCGATCGAGCGGCTCGATTTCGCCAAGCTGTCGCGCCTCGATTTCGAGGCGCCGGACGAAGTGCGCTTCCCGGCGATCCGGCTTGCCCGCCGGGCGATGGTCGAGGGTGGCGTGCAGGGCGCGGTGCTCAATGGTGCCAAGGAAACGGCGCTCGACGCCTTCATCGCCGGCCGCACCGGCTTTCTCGCCATGGCCGAGATCGTCGAAACGGTGATGGACAAGCTCGCAAACCTGCCGGCCGCCGCGACGATGGACGACGTCTTTGCCGCCGACGAAAAAGCCCGGCACTTGGCGGCCGGGCTGCTTCAGTAATTCGGAGCTTTCCAACCGGCGCGCATGGCGCCGGCAAAAATGGCCTTACGCGACAGCGCGAGCCAGCGCACAGCGCGACCACAGCGAATGCAGCGCGCCGACGAGATGGTCGATGTCGGCATCCGAATGCAGCGGCGTCGGGGTGATGCGCAGGCGCTCGGTCTTCTTCGGCACCGTCGGATAGTTGATCGGCTGCACGTAGACGCCGAAATTGTCGAGCAGGAGATCCGAGATCCACTTGCACTTGGCGGCGTCGCCGACCATGACCGGCACGATATGGCTCGGGTTCGGCATGTGCGGGATGCCGCGCTGGTCGAGCAGCGAGCGCAGACGACGCACGCGCTCCTGGTGCGCGAAGCGTTCGACCTGGCTTTCCTTCAGGTGACGGATCGAGGCGAGCGCGCCGGCGGCGAGCGTCGGCGGCAGCGCCGTCGTGAAGATGAAGCCGGATGCGAACGAGCGGATGAAGTCGCACAGTGCTGCCGAGCCGGTGATGTAGCCGCCCATGACGCCGAAGGCCTTGCCGAGCGTGCCTTCGATCACCGTCAGCCGGTGCATCAGGCCTTCGCGCTCGGCAATGCCGCCGCCGCGCGGACCGTACATGCCGACGGCATGCACTTCGTCGAGATAGGTCATGGCGCCGTACTTGTCGGCGAGGTCGCAGAATTCCTTGATCGGCGCGATGTCGCCGTCCATCGAATAAACGGATTCGAAGGCGATCAGCTTCGGCGCGCGCGGATCGGCAGCGGCGAGCTTGGCTTCGAGGTCAGCGACCGAATTGTGTTTGAAGATGACGCGTTCGCACTTGGAGTGACGGATCCCCTCGATCATCGAAGCGTGATTCCCGGCGTCCGAGAAGACGATGACGCCAGGAATCTTCGAACAGAGCGTGCCGAGTGCTGCCCAGTTGGACACGTAGCCCGAGGTGAACAGCAGCGCCGATTCCTTGCCGTGCAGGTCCGCGAGCTCGCGCTCAAGCAGGACGTGGTAGTGGTTGGTACCGGAGATGTTGCGGGTGCCGCCGGCGCCGGCGCCGCATTCGTCGATGGCGCGCTTCATCGCCTCGGTGACGACGGAATGTTGGCCCATGCCGAGATAGTCGTTCGAACACCAGACGGTGACGTCCTGAACGCCCTGAGCCGTGTGGCGCGCGGCCTTCGGGAATTGGCCGCGATGACGCGCGAGGTCTGCGAAAACCCGGTAGCGGCCTTCCTGATGCAGCCCGTCCAGCTCGTTCTTAAAGAAATTTTCGAAATCCATCATTTTCTCCAGTGCCCGGCCGCTTTTCTTCAATCAAAGCGACCTGGGGTCAACCTCGGAATGCCCGGCATCTGCCAACTGCGGCAAAAGGCCCTTGAAGCGCTGCCTGCCCAGTAAGTGCATCCGAGATGATCTAGCATTTTTGAGCCTGAGCATCTTCGCTGCTTTCACTGAAACCGTTTCAACGGGAACAGCCCTAGTTTTGAAACATTCCAAAGAAAGCCTTAGTGCATGTTCATCACGTCAAGCTTGATCGAAGTCAAGCAAGGATGAAAAAAGGACGGCCGAGGCCGCCCTTTTTCGCTGTTTGTGTGGCGGCAAAGGCCGGTCATGCCGCAGCCACGGCGCGTTTGGCCATGACCTTCACCAGGTTGGCGCGATAGGCCGCATCCGCGTGAAGGTCAGAGAGCAGGTCCGACGCGCTGACATTGATGCCAGCGAGCGCGTCCGGCGACCAGTTGGCGGAAAGTGCGGCCTCCATCTCCGCCTGACGGAAAACGCCGCCTGCGCCCGCACCGGTGACCGCGACCCGGACCTCGCCATTGTCGCGCTTGGCGACGAAGACACCGGTCATGGCGTAACGCGAGGCCGGGTTGGCGAACTTCTGGTAGGCGGCCTTGGCAGGCGCGTCGAAGGTAACGGCGACGATGATCTCGCTGTCTTCCAGCGCCGTTTCGAACAGGCCGGTGAAGAAATCGTCGGCCGCGATCTCCCGCCGGTTGGTGACGATCGTCGCCCCCAGTCCGAGCATCGCCGCCGGATAGTCGGCGGCCGGGTCGTTGTTGGCGATCGACCCGCCGATCGTGCCCATGTGCCGCACATGCGGATCGCCGATATGGCTGGCAAGGCTGCAGATTGCCGGACAGACGGCTTTGAGCGCTGCCGACGACGCCACCTCGTAATGGGTGGTCGCCGCCCCGATCCGCACCGATCGGCCGTTGACCGAGATGCCCTGCATCTCGGCGATATGGCGAAGGTCGATCAGGTCGCTCGGCGACGCCAGCCGCTGTTTCATCGTCGGGATCAACGTCATGCCGCCGGAGACATATTTGCCTTCGCCGGCCGCTTCCATTCGGCTGACGGCGTCCTGAACCGAGGACGCCCGGTGATATTGGGTCTCGTACATGATGTCCTCCTCAGTTGGCCGCGTTTGCCGCCGCCCACACCTTGTGCGGTGTTGCCGGCATGGTGAGCGCGTTGTTGCCGATGGCGTCGGTGATGGCGTTGATCAGTGCCGGTGGCGAGCCGATCGCGCCGGCCTCGCCGCAGCCCTTGATGCCCAGCGGATTGTTTGGGCAGGGCGTGTTCGAGGTCGAGACCTGGAACGACGGCAGATCGTCGGCCCGCGGCATGGCGTAGTCCATGTAGCTCGCCGTCAAAAGCTGGCCCGAGGCATCGTAGTGCACGCCTTCGAGCAGCGCCTGGCCGATACCCTGCGCGAGCCCGCCATGCACCTGCCCCTCGACGATCATCGGATTGATGATGTTGCCGAAGTCGTCCGCGGCAACGAACTGGACAATCTTGGTCCGGCCCGTTTCCGGATCGACCTCCACCTCGCAGATGTAGCAGCCGGCCGGGAAGGTGAAGTTGGCCGGGTCGTAGAAGGCCCCTTCCTTCAGCCCCGGCTCCATGCCGGCAGGCAGATTGTGGGCGGTATAGGCGGCGAGCGCCATCTGGAACCAGGGCACCGCCTTGTCGGTGCCGGCGACCTTCAGCTCGCCGTTCTCGATGACGATGTCGCTCTCATCCGCCTCCATCAGATGGGCGGCGATCTTCTTGGCCTTGGCTTCGACCTTGTCGAGCGCCTTGACGACAGCCGACATGCCGACGGCACCGGAGCGCGAACCATAGGTGCCCATGCCCATCTGCACCTTGTCGGTGTCGCCATGCACGATGTTGACGCTGTCGAGCGGCACGCCGAAGCGGTCGGCGACGAGCTGAGCAAAGGTCGTCTCGTGCCCCTGGCCATGGCTGTGCGAACCGGTCAGCACCTCGATCGTGCCGACGGCATTGACGCGCACCTCGGCCGATTCCCAAAGGCCGACGCCGGCGCCGAGCGACCCCACGGCTGCCGACGGCGCGATGCCGCAGGCCTCGATGTAGCAGCTCATGCCGATGCCGCGGTTCATGCCGCGGCCGGCCGCTTCCTCCTTGCGGGCGGCAAAGCCGTTCCAGTCGGCCGCCTTCATCGCCGCTTCGAGCGAAGCGTCGTAATCGCCGGCGTCATAGTTCATGATCACAGGCGTCTGGTGCGGGAAGGAGCGGATGAAGTTGACGCGACGCAATTCGGCAGGCGAGACGCCGAGTTCGCGCGCCGCCGTCTCCATCGTGCGTTCCAGGAGATAGGTCGCCTCCGGCCGCCCGGCACCGCGATAGGCGTCCACCGGTGCAGTGTTGGTGTAGACGGTGCGCACATTCGCGTGGATCGCCGGGATGTCGTACTGCCCTGACAGCAGCGTCGCATAGAGATAGGTCGGTACCGCCGAGGAGAACAGCGACATATAGGCGCCGAGATTGGCGACCGTGTCGACCTTCAGCCCGATGATGCGGTTGTTGGCGTCGAAGGCCATCTTCACCTTCGACACATGGTCGCGGCCATGCGCATCGGTGAGGAACGCTTCCGTGCGGTCCGACGTCCATTTGACCGGCACGCCCGTGCGTTTCGACGCCCAGAGACAGACGATCTCCTCCGGATAGATGTAGATTTTCGAGCCGAAGCCGCCGCCGACATCGGGCGCGATCACCCGCAGCTTGTTTTCCGGCGCGACATTATAGAAGGCGCTCATTACCAGCCGGGCCACATGCGGGTTCTGGCTGGTCGTGTAGCAGGTGTAGTGGTCGTCGCCGGCGTCGTAGATGCCGAGCGCCGCACGCGGCTCCATCGGGTTGGGCGAAAGCCGGTTGTTGTGGATGGTGATTTCGGTGACATGCGCCGCAGCGCCGAGCGCCTTGTCGGTCGCTGCCTCGTCGCCGATCTGCCAGTCGAAGATCAGATTGTTCGGCGCTTCCGGATGAAGCTGCGGCTGTCCCGCCTCCAGCGCCTTCGACGCATCGATGACGACGGCAAGCTCCTGGTACTCGACGACAACGGCCTCGGCCGCGTCACGCGCCTCGGCGACGCTGTCGGCAACGACGATCGCCACGGCATCGCCCACATAGCGCACGGTCTCGTGCGCGAGCGGCCGCCAGGCGCCCATCTTCATCGGCGATCCGTCCTTGGAATGGATCATCCAGCCGCAGATCAGGTTGCCGATACCGTCGGCGAGCAGCTGCTTGCCGTCGAGCACGCCGATCACACCCGGCATGCCCTTGGCCGCCGACGCGTCTATCTTCACGATCTTCGCATGCGCGTGCGGGCTGCGCACGAAGACTGCATATTTCATTCCCGGCACGGACATGTCGTCCGTATAGCGGCCCTTGCCGGTCAGGAACCGCTTGTCCTCCTTGCGCGCCACGCGCGCGCCAATGCCTTCAACGCCCATTGCCTATCTCCTCCCGAGATATCCAGCGACAGTCCCGACGGCCATGCGTCGGTTCTGGGTGACATGCGTCAGGGGCGAGGTCCCGCCCCTCGATCTACCGCTATTCTGCGGCCACGCGGGCGCCGCTCATCTCGGCGGCGGCGGCAAGGATCGCTTTCACGATGTTGTGGTAACCGGTGCAACGACAGATGTTGCCTTCGAGCTCGGCGCGCACCGTCGCCTCGTCCAGCTGTCCCTGGTGCCTGCGGATCATGTCGACGGCGGTCATCACCATGCCGGGCGTACAGAAGCCGCATTGCAGGCCGTGATTGGCCTTGAAGGCCGCCTGCACCGGATGCAGCTCGCCGTCGGCCGCCAAGCCTTCGATGGTGGTGATCGTGGAGCCTGCCGCCTGGGCGGCGAGGATGGAACAGCTCTTGACCGATTTTCCGTCCATATGGATGACGCAGGCGCCGCACTGCGAGGTGTCGCAGCCGACATGGGTGCCGGTCAGTCCAAGATTTTCGCGTATGAATTGCACCAGCAATGTGCGGTCGTCGCAATGACCGCTCACCTGACGGCCGTTGACCGTCATTGTTACTTTCGCCATTTCGCTCCTCCGGGGTCGGTCAATGCCAACACGAGCGCGGCCGGAAAGTCGGGTGAGATGGTTCACGCGACTAAGGTACGCGCCAACTGATATCGATGCCCTTCGCCCACGGATCCGCTCCTCCGGATTTTGCGGGCTTGTTTGTATCATTTGTCTTTTTTTGGAATGCCGCAACCGCCCCCGCCCGCCGGACGATAAAATTTTTCTACACCGGTTGTATCGCGGGGAACTGAGCCTTCATGTCCCGTTCAGGAACGATATCATTATCTTGCCGCCAGGAAGAAACCGCAGCGCTCCCGTAGACTTTCGATGGGGACCGCGTATTTTCCGAACCGCAAGTTCAGGTGGAGCGGGATGTTCCCGGCTCCGCCATCATCCACGGGACGGACTGAGCGCAAGGCTTGAGATCCGTAGAGATCGGAGAGAACAACATGAAGAAAGCCATCGCACTTGTGCTGGTCGCCCTGGCGGTCGCAAGCTGCACCCAGACGGAAAAAGGCGCCGGCATCGGTGCCGTTTCCGGCGCGATCATCGGCGGCGCTGTCACCGGCGACGTCCGTGGCGCAGCGGTCGGCGCGGCCATCGGCGGCGTATCCGGCGCGGTCATCGGCAACGTCACCGAACAGCCGGGCCAGTGCTACTACCGCGACCGCTACGGCCGCCGCTACATCGACTCCTGCCCGCGCTAAGCCGCAGCAAGAAGATCGTCCTTCGGCGTCGCGCAAGCGCGTCGACGGAATGGTTCCCCCTCATGGCAATCGCCCTGAGGGGGTTTTTCGTTGCAACAGGCAGCGAGAAAAACGATGCACGCCTCACCAAAATGACAGGGCGCGCGCAAACCGGGTGGCTCTGCGTCACGCAATTCCGTTTCGTGGCCTCGACCTATCATGATCGAGGCTTCCCATGTCGAAACCAGAAAACACGCCCCTTCCCCCAGCCTTCAAGCGGATCGGCTGGTCCAACCTCTTTGCGCAATTTTCAGAGCAGATGGCGCTGGCCGCCGCTCCTCTGGCCGCCGTGCTTCTGCTTGCCGCAGGCCCTGCGGAAACCGGCTGGCTGCAGATGGCGCAGACGCTGCCGTTCCTGCTGCTCTCCATTCCAGCCGGTCTCGTTGCCGACCGCGCATCGCGGCGCGGGCTGATGGTCAGCTCGGAAATGCTGCGCGCGCTGTCGCTGGTCGCCACGCTGTTGCTGATGCTCAGCGGCCTGCTGTCGCTGCCGTTGCTGGCCGTCATGGGCTTCGTCGGCGCCATCGGCACGGTCTGCTACAATGTCGCCGCACCTGCCCTGATCCCGGCAATCGTTCCGCGTGCGCAACTGGCCGATGCCAACCGCTGGATGGAGCTTGCCCGCAGCCTCGCCTATTCCGGCGGGCCGGCAATCGGCGGCGCGATCGTCGCATGGACGGGCGCATCGCTCGCCTATGTCGCCGCCACCTCCCTGTCGCTTCTCTCCGTCGTCCTGCTCGCCGGCCTTGGCGATCACCACCAGCCAAGCAGCCCCAAGCGCAAGCTTCTCCAGGACCTCGCCGAAGGTGCCCGTTTCCTTGCCGGCCACGCGCTATTGAGGCCCATTCTGGTGACCGCCATCGTCTTCAACACGGCCTGGTTCGTACTGCAGGCGGTCTACGTCGCCTATGCCATTCAGACCCTTGGCCTGACGGCGACCGGTGTCGGCATCACGCTCGGCATCTATGGTGCCGGCATGATGATCGGCGCCTTCGCAGCACCCGCCATTGCGCGCAATATCCCTTTCGGCGTGATGATCGCCCTTGGCCCGCTGGGCGGGCTGACTGCCGCGGCCGTCATGCTCTCCACCATCTGGGTTCCCTCCGGCCTCCTCGCGGCCCTGAGCTTCTTTCTGTTCGGCGCCGGCCCGGTGCTCTGGTCGATCGCCACCCTCACCTTGCGACAGGCCGTCACGCCCAATGCGATGCTCGGGCGCGTCTCGGCCTTCATCACCACCGCCACCTTCGGCGCACGACCGATCGGCGCGGCGCTCGGCGCCGTCGTCGCCACGCGCTTCGGCGTCGAAGCATGCCTTGCCGTCGCAGCCGCCGGCTTCCTGATTCAGTTCCTCGTAATCATCGCTTCCGCCGTGCCGCAGCTGCGGGAACTGCCCGAGGCAGCCTAGCAATATGGCACGTCGGTCGAGGCCTGTGGCTTCGGCAAAGGCCGGGCGCATACCGAGTTGTCGGCACCGCAGAGCCGGCGGTTGTGCTGCGCCGACAACATTTCCGCGCTTTTTCGACGAAATCGACACCGAAATTCGGCATCAGGGGTGGATGCAAGGGATCGTCATCGTTAACAGATGGAAAACCTTAGGCATGCAATAGTGACCCGGCCGCATAAGCAGGCAGTTTGTATTGGGTCGCCTGAAGACGGGATGCGGAAGCGAATGTCCCCACCACGGTCGAGTATTGCGTACTGGAAGGCAGCGACTGCGCTTGCTGTTGCCTTTACGTGCGCGCTCGGCCCGCTTTCCGCCGAGAAGGCCTATGCCTTCAAGCTCTTCGGCATGAAGTTTTTCGAGAGCGACGAGGAAGAAGCGCCGGTCATCGACCCGGTCAACTACACCCTCACCTTCGACGCCGGCACCGACGACGATGAACTGAAGGAAGCGCTGGAAAACAGCTCGCAGCTCGTGCAGGGCCAGGAAAAGCCGGTCTCCGGCGATCTTGGGCTCGCCATCCGGGCCCGCGACGACCGCGACCGGCTGCTGGCCGCACTCTACGAAAAGGCCCGCTACGGCGGCACCATCGCGATCCGTGTCAACGGCCAGGACATCGACAGCCTGCCGCCGGATCCGTCTTTCCCGGATGGCAAGCCTATCCCGGTCACCGTCACCGTGACCCCGGGTCCAGTCTTCAACGTCGGTTCCGTCAAGTTCGAAGGCGACGCGGCAAGCTTCAGTCCCGCCGATTACGGCCTTCCAGCCGGCGCGCGCGCCGATTCCACCCTGATCATCAAGGCCGGCGAAAAGGTCGTGAACGACCTGCGCGAGCAGGGCCGGCCCATGGCCAAGCTCACCGAACGCAGTGCTGTCGCCAACCACGCCAATTCAACGGTCGACATCGTCATCGGCGCCAGCGGCGGCCCCGTCGCCCCGGTCGGCGAGGTCACCGTCGGCGGGACGAAGACCGTCGATCCCGGTTTCGTGCGCGACTATTCGCGCCTCAACGAGGGCCGTCCCTATTCGCCGGAGGACATCCGCAAGGCCTCCGAGCGGCTGCGCCAGCTCGGTGTCTTCTCAAGCGTGACGATCAAGGAAGCCAACACGCTTTCGCCAGACGGGTCGATCCCGATGAAGATCGAGGTCTCCGAAGGCAAGCACAAGTATTTCGGCTTCGGCGCCCAGGTTTCGACGACCGACGGCCTCGGGCTGTCGGGCTATTGGGGACACCGCAATCTTTTCGGCCGCGCCGAATCGCTGCGCATCGAGGGCTCGGTCGACCGCATCGGCGAGACCAAGGAACTGGACAAGCTCGACTATTCGGTCGGCATCCTCTTTGCAAAGCCGGGCGCCTTCGGCCCCGCCTCGACCTTTACCGCCAGCCTCAAGGCCAACATCCAGGACCCGGACGCCTATCGCGCCAAGATCCTGACGGGTGCCGCCGGCGCGACCTTCGAACTCTCGCCGACCGACACCTTCTCCGGCGGCGGCGAATTGAGCTGGGCCAACATCGACGACGCCTTCGGCTCCAATTCCTATCTGACGGCCGCGGTCCCGCTCGAATATGTGCGCGATACCCGCAACGACAAGCTGAACGCGACCGAAGGCTACCGGGCGATGATCAACGCCAAGCCGAGCTACGAGATCAAGGGACAGACCTTCTTCTCGTCCTTCGAAGCGTCGGCGTCCGGCTACCATGCGCTTGGCGACGAGAAGCGCTTCGTCCTTGCCGGCAAGATCGGCGCGGGCGTGCTCGTCGGCGGCAGCGGGCTTGAGGACATCCCGGCCAACCGCCGCTTCTATCTCGGTGGTGGCGGCTCGGTGCGCGGCTATTCCTACCAGGAAATCGGCCCGCGCAATTCCGACGACCGCGAGACCGGCGGGCGCTCCTATGTCAACGCCTCGCTCGAAGCCCGCATCGCGGTCACCGACACCATCGGCGTCGTGCCCTTCATCGACGCAGGTACCGTCTCGGCCAAGACCACACCCGATTTCTCCGACATTCGCGCCGGCGCCGGCATCGGCCTGCGCTATGCCACGCCCTTCGGTCCGATCCGCCTCGACTTCGCCGTACCGCTGAACAAATATCCGAACGGAACGAAATACGGCATCTATGCCGGCATCGGCCAATCCTTCTGATCCAGGCCGTTTCTCCCGCAGGAATCGGCAAATTGCCGTCATTGCGCGATAGTTTCTTCCCGCGGCGATTCCGCTGCCGCGCAACTTGCGTTATGGGTAGATCATGAATCAGGTCGTCCGTTTCCTTCGCGCGACGCTGCGCTATGGCCTTCGTGTGCTTGGCGTGCTTGCGGTCGTTGCCCTCCTTCTCGTCGCCTTCGTGGGCTTCACCACACCCGGCGCCCGGCTCGTCGCCTGGGCAATCGAGAAATATGCGGCAACCCCCGACCAGATCGTGCGGATCGCCGATCCGAGCGCCCTTTTGACCGGCAAGTTCACGGCCGGAAGCATCACGCTGTTCGATGGCGAGGGCATCTATGCCGAAGTGCGCGACGTCAATCTCGACTGGTCGCCCGCTGCCCTCCTCTCCTTCCGCTTCGAAGCCGCAGCGCTCTCGGCCGGCTCGATCCGCGTCGAGCGCCTGCCGATCCCCTCCACCGAGACCAAGGAAGTCCGCTCGACCTTTGCGCTTCCCGTCGACGTCAAGATCGACGCGATCGATCTCAAGGAGATCATCATCGGCAAGGCGATCGCTGGCGAGGACCAGTTCCTGACCGCCAGCGGCGAGGTGAACGCGACCAACGAAAGTATCGCCCTTCAGCTTGCGGCCGCCCAGCGCGACCGGCCGGAAGCACGCGCGGTCGCCGACATCGTCTTCAATCCGGCGGGCAACGAGCTGAAGCTCGAAGCGACCGTGGACGAACCGAACAACGGCGTGCTGGCAAAGCTGCTTCGCCTGCCGAACGAGCCTTCGGTCAACATCAAGCTGACCGGTGAAGGCCCGCTTTCCGACTGGAGCGGCAGCGCTACCGCAGCGCTCGACGGCAGCGAAATTCTCAAGCTCGACGGTCGCCACGTCCAGACGCCTGACGGAATGCACCGGCTGACGGTCGACGGCGGTGGCGGTTTCGGCTCGCTGATGCCGCCGGCGTTGCGCCCGATGTTCGAGGGCGAGACCAGGATCGATATCGCCGCCGCGTTCAACGACCAGGGGCTGGTTCAGGTCGACAAGGCTCATGTGACGACCGGCGCGCTCTCCTTTGCCGCTTTCGGAACCTACGACAGCAAGGGCGCGAACAACCTCAAGGCCAGGCTTGCCGGCACCAACGGCCCGGTCGACTTCCGCTGGCCGCTGCAGAAGGGTGAGGCACAAGCCAAGATCAATGCCGTCGACTTCTCGCTGATCGGCGACGCGCAAGCCGCGACCCTCGATCTCGCCGCAGACGTCACCTCCGTGGCGTTGCCCGACGTGGCGCTCGGCGCAGTCAAATTTTCCGCGCGCAGCGACGGCTTCAATGTCCAGGCGCAATCCGGTCTGGTGAGGGCGGCGATCGAAGTGGGCGAAGCCGGCTTCAACGATGCAAACCTCGCCCGCCTGGTGCAAGTGCCGATGAAGATCGACGCCAACCTGTCCGTGACGAAGGAAAGCATCGCCTTCAATCCGGTAACCATCGAGAGCCCCGGCGTTGGCGGATCGCTCACCGGCGCCTTCTATCGCGACGAGAATACGGTTTCTGCCGCCTTCAAGCTCTTTGCCGTTCCGGGCGCGCTACCGCCGGCAGCCGCAGCGAAGTTCGACGGCACGATCGCACTCTCGGGCGAGGTGAAGACGGCAAGCGACAGCAGCGTCACCGTGGAGGGTATCGAGCTCAAGTCGGGTACGATCGAGGCGGCCGGCACCGTTGCACTCGCGCAGAGCAACCTGACGGCCGATCTCAAGGGCACCCTGCCCGATCTCGGCAAGGTGCTTGCCGATGCCAAGGGCAAGGCCGAATTCACCGCCGCCGTGACCGGCCCGCTCGCCGAACTCGGCATCAAGGCCGAGCTGACCTCGAGCGGCGCGACACTGGCCGGGCGCACGCTCAGCGACCTCAACGTCAAGGCCGACGCCAAGGCCAACCCATCGAGCCCGCAGGCAAGCCTGACGGCAACCGGTGCGCTCGACGGCCAGGCGATCGACGTCAAGGCCGACGTCGTCTCGAAGGATGGCCAGACCGCAATCCCGGTGCTCGAAGCCCGGATCGGCGAGAACAAGCTGACCGGGGCGATCAGCTTCACCCCCGATTTCAAGCCGGACGGCACGGTCAGCTTTGACCTGCCCGATCTCGGCCTGCTTGCCGCCATGGCCGGGCAGAAGGCATCCGGCGACCTCAACGGTTCCGCTGCCATCAAGACCGCAAACGGCATCACCTCCGTCGTCGTCAAGGCCGGCGGCAGCGGCATCAAACGCGATCAGCTGACGATTTCCAAGCCGACCGCCGACATCACCATCGCCGACCTTGCGGCCCTTGCGATCAAGGGCAGCATCCGCGCCGAAACCCTGGCGCAGGGCGAAAACCGTGTTTCCGGACTTGCCGTCAATTTCGAGCAACAGGCCGGCCGCACCGGCTTTTCCGTCGACGGCAAATATGACGGCGGACCGCTGACGGTGAAGGGCGACCTTGCCAGCGCCAAAGGCCGCACGGAAATCCGCCTCGCATCCTTTGGCGCAACGCCGAAAGGCATTGCCCTGAAACTGGCGCAGCCGACGGTGATCGCGATCGAAAACGGCACCGTCCGTCTCAATGCGCTGACGATCCAGGCGTCGAAAGGCACGATCGCCGTCAACGGCACCGCTGGCGAAAAGCTAGACATCACGGCGAAGCTCAACGCGCTGCCCGCAGCACTGGTCAACGCCTTTGCGCCGGATCTCGGCGCCGAGGGCACGATCGCCGGCACCGTCGATGTCGAGGGTGCCGCGTCTGCACCGGTCGTCGCCTACGATCTCAAATGGTCGGGCGCCTCGCTCGCAGCAGCCCGCACGGCCGGCGTTGCGGCTTTTGACGTGACGGCGGACGGCAAGTTCGCCAACAACAAGGTGACGCTCGATACGACGCTTTCGGGCGCCGGCGGCCTTTCCTTCAAGGGCGGCGGCAATGTCGATATCGGCGGCAACATGCCGATCGCGATGAAGTTCAACGGCAACGTCCCCTTCGCGCTCATCGCCAACCTGATGGCGGAGAAGGGCTTCACGCTGACAGGCCAGGCGAATGTCGATGTGGCGATCTCCGGTTCCGCCAAAGCGCCGCAGATCGCCGGCACGATCGCCACGTCAGGCGGGCGCCTCGTCGACGTGCGCCGCAACCTGGCGCTCAACGACCTGACCGCCAACGTCGCGCTCGACGGCAAGCAGGCAACGATCTCCAGGCTCTCGGCCAATCTCGCGACCGGCGGCTCGGTCGAAGCCAGCGGCACCGTCGGCACCGTGCCGGGCTCCGGCTTCCCGGCCAACCTGACGATCAAGCTGAACAACGCGACCTACGTCGACGGCACGCTGTTCAACGCCAATGTCGCCGGCGAGATGACGCTGACCGGCCCCCTGGTCGCGACCCCGACGCTCGGCGGCAAGGTGACGATCCGCAAAGCCTCGATCACCATTCCCGAGAAGCTGCCGACCTCGCTGTCGGCGATCGACATCAAGCACAAGAATGCGCCGCCCAAGGTGCAGAAGATGGTCAAGGACCTGCGCAAGGACGAAGTGCCGGCCGCCGGCGCCAATGCCAGCGGCGTCATCGCCTTCGATCTCGGCGTCAATGCGCACCAGATCTTCGTGCGCGGCCGCGGCATCGACGCGGAACTCGGCGGCGACCTGACGATCCGCGGCACCGCGGTGCAGCCGGTCATTTCCGGTGGCTTCGAGATGCGCCGCGGACGGCTTGAAATCCTCGGCAAGCGCCTGACCTTCACCGACGGCAATATCGGCTTTGGCGGCGACCTGATCCCGACGCTCGATCTGAAGGCCACGTCCAGCGTCGGCGCGACCACCATCACCGTCTCGGTTGCGGGCCTCGCCAACAATCCGCAGATCGCCTTCTCGTCCTCCCCGGCCCTGCCGCAGGACGAAATCCTGGCGCAGCTGATCTTCAACCGGTCGCTGTCGAACCTCTCGGCCTTCCAGATCGCGCAGCTCGCCTCCGCCGTCAGCCAGCTTGCCGGTGGCGGTTCGACCTCGCTGCTCGACGGCCTGCGCAACAAGCTCGGCGTCGACGATCTCGACGTCACCACCGACGAGAATGGCGGCGCGTCCGTGCGCGCCGGCAAGTATCTCAACGACCGCACCTATATCGAGCTGCAGCAGGGCTCCGATTCCGCCTCCAGCAAGGCGGTCATCAATCTCGATGTCGGCAAGGGCGTAAAGCTCAAGGGCTCGGCCGCCGGCGACGGCTCGGCCTCGGGCGGTGTCTTCTTCGAAAAGGAATATTGAGCGGCGCCCGGCGAAAATACGCCTGCCCTGCTCAGCAGTGAGCATGAGAAAGCCCGCGGATCGGTCGCGATCCGCGGGCTCATCTCTCTTCACGAAGACCGCCTCGACGGCGATGTCCGCCGCAATCCTTCAAATGCAACAACGGCATTTCAAGCTTGAGCTCTGCCGCATGTCATCAGCGCAGAACCGCGCGCATTCCTGCACGACCCTGTTTCAGGCCCAGCCGTTCTCTGGAACGAAGGAGGCCTCGCGGCGCGGGCGCGTCTGCTCGTAGCGGTTCCATGCGACGGCGTCAGGCGACAGGCCGGTCATCTCGGTTTTTCGGGCAAGCGCGACGAGTTCATCGATAGAGAGGGCATCGCCGCGCTCGATCTTCTCGAGCGCCGCATCGATCAAGGACAGGCCGTGTTCGACACGGTCGCGCAGGTCCAAGAATGCCGATTGCTGGACGGCAAGCGTTTGCCGAAGGGCCGGCGCGGTACCGGCAAGCATTTCAGTAATCCGGGTGAGGCTGAGGCCAAGCCGCCGCAGCGCCAGGATTTCGGTCAGCCGCGCGATTTCGACCGCACCATAAAGCCGCCACTTCTTTTCCGTCCGCCGCGGCGCGATCAGGCCGCGATCCTCATAGACCTTGAGAGCGCGGATGGTTAGGCCAAGGCGGTCGGCGCATTCGGCAGCCGACAGCAGTTCATCGTGGTTCACGCCCATGAGCACCTCTTCGAAACACGTTCAAAAAAGATGACTTTGCGGTCAGCCCAAGCGGGCTTTGCGAAGCTTTGATGGAGATTTGGCGAAGACGCACCGTGAAAGGCGATTTGCGATCAGGCGCTGTCGAAAACTTCCGGGATCGCTCCGTGGAATTGCCACTTTGCCGAACCTACATCGGTGTCGGCGCGCGACCGCACGCCCCATTTGTTTCATTCCTTTTTCAGGTGATTGCCTTGCCCTCTTCTTTTCCCCATCCCGAACTGCCCGCCCAATTCCACCCCTTCGTCGCCGGCTATCAGTGGAACCGTGATCTGCTCGGGCAATCCGACTCGAGCATCTTTCTCCTCAAGGCGCCCGATCGTCCCATGCTGGTTCTGAAGCTCGAGGAAGCCGGCCCGTTCAACGAGTTCGTCGACGAGGCGGCGCGGCTTGATTGGCTGGCATCAAAGGACGTGCCCTGCCCGCGAGTGATCGCCCGCGCCTTCGGCGCGCAAACCAACTGGCTGCTGCTGCAGGCGGTGGAAGGGACAGACCTCGCCTCCACGACACTGTCGCCCAAGGACCAGATCGTCATCCTTGCCGACGCCCTGAAGCGACTGCATGCGCTGGATATCGCCAACTGCCCCTTCGATCATCGGATCGAAAAGCGCGTCGCCATCGCGAAAGCACGCACCCAGGCCGGCGTGATCGACGAGAGCGACTTCGACGAAACGCGGCTCGGCCGCACGGCGGCGGATCTCTTTGCCGAACTGCAGGCGCGCATGCCCCAAGCCGGCAAGCTCGTCGTCACCCATGGCGACGCCTGCCTGCCGAACATCATCGAGAAGAACGGCCGGTTTTCCGGCTTCATCGATTGCAGCCGGTTGGGCGTCGCCGCCCCCTATCAGGACATCGCACTCGCCTGCCGCAGCGTCGCCTACAATCTCGGCGAGGAATGGGTTCAGCCGTTTCTGACCCGCTACGGTATCGACAAGGACGATCCCGAGAAACGCGACTTCTACTGCCTGCTCGACGAGTTCTTCTGATCGCGTAGCCATCAAAGCATACGTCCAGACGGCGAAAGGCCCGCAACGCCTCAGGCGGCGTTGCGGGCCTCGATGCTCAGGTCGACGATATCGGCATCTTCCATGGCGTTGAACAACGCCCAGATATGGCCGAAGGGATCGATGAAGGCGCCGACGCGGTCGCCCGTCGACAGGGTTTCGGCCGCATTGCGAAGGCTTGCTCCGGCGCCGATCGCCCGGCCGATGACGCGATCGACGTCGTGCACATGCAGTTCCAGGATCACCGCCGTCGTGCCGAGCGCATGCGGCGAGCGCGGCCCGCCAAGCTTGGGCTCGGCATCGCGGCGCGGGTTGGCCCCGGCAATCCGAAACACCGATTCCCCGATCCTCAAGTCCGCACTCGTCAGAATGCCGCTCGGCCATTCATGCCGCTGCAGCAGTTCGGCACCGAGCGCTTCGCGATAGAAGGCGATGGCACGATCCTCGTCGCCATGCCTGACGAACAGCTTCACACAGATCTGCCGATCGGCAAGCCTGCCGCCATTGGCAACCATGACATCCTCCATCTTGGGTGAGGCGGCCATCATAGCGGAACACGAGAACAAATCAAGAACAATTCGACTCCGAGAGGCATTTTCCTCACCGGTTCGGGCCGCCCGAAACGTTCAGAAGGCGCCGGTCATCTTGCTGGTTTTCAACAGAATATTCGTCTCCGTGACGGTGATGCCGTCGATCAGGCGGATGCGTCGCAGCGTCTCGTCGAAGGAGACGAGATCGCGGTCCTGAAGCTCGGCGATAAAGTCCCAGCGGCCATTGGTGCTGTGCAGCGCGCGCACCTGCGGCAGGCCGCGCAACTGCTCGGCGACACGGTCGGCCATCTTGCCGTGCACCTCGATCATGACCACGGCACGAACCCCCGAAGCCGGGATTTCCGCACCGGTGCGGATGGTAAAGGCGGCGATCGTGCCGTTCGCGACCAGCCTGTCGATGCGGGCAGCGACCGTCGCCCGCGACACGCCCGTCATTTCCGATAGCGTCGAAACGGGAATGCGCGCATTCTGGCGCAGCGCGCTGATGAGCGCCTGGTCGAGATCATCCATTGCCTGTCACTTTGTAAAATGGGACTTATCAATCTGTCGAATTTAGCTCACTAATCGGCAGTTTTCCATCTTTTTGCTGACGCCCATTTTCGCCATAATCCACACATCCCGAACGGGATCAGATGAGAATTATCTTGAGAAGGAATCGGGCGGACATGACGACCATCACGCTGATCGGCGCACCCATCGAGGAAGGTTCTGGACGGCGCGGCGCGGCCATGGGCCCGACGGCCCTGCGTATCGCCGGCATCGACACCGTGCTGCGCGACCTCGGCCATACCGTTCACGACGAAGGCGACGTCAAGCCGCTGCCGGCCCGCGACCTTGCTAACCATCCGGGCGCCAACAACCTGCAGATCGTCGCAGCCTTCGCCCGTGCGCTGCACGATTCCGTGCACGACACCGTGCGCAAGGGCCACTTCCCGATCATCCTGGGTGGCGACCACGCGCTTTCCATGGGCAGCGTCTCCGGCATGGCGCGCTACGCCGCCGACGTCGGCCGACCGCTCTTCGTGCTCTGGCTCGACGCCCATGCCGACTTCAACTCGCCGTCGACCTCGCCCTCCGGCAACATGCACGGCATGCCGGTCGCCTTCTTCTGCGGCCAGGCGGAGTTCGCCCCGATCCTGCCGTCCGACCGGCCGCTCGTCGACCCGACCAAGGTCTTCCAGGTCGGCATCCGCTCGGTCGACGACCGCGAGCGTGAAGAGATCGCCGAGCATGGTGTCCGCGTTTATGACATGCGCGCCGTCGACGAACTCGGAATGGCCCATATCATGCGCCAGATCCTCGAAGAGGTTCGCGCCGCCAACGGCCTGCTGCATGTCAGCCTCGACGTCGACTTCATGGATCCGGACCTTGCGCCCGGCGTCGGCACCACCGTTCCCGGCGGCGCCACCTTCCGCGAAGCGCACCTCATCATGGAAATGCTCTGGGAAAGCGGGCTTGTTTCCTCGCTCGACGTCGTCGAGCTCAACCCCTTCCTCGACGACCGCGGCAAGAGCGCGCGCGTCCTGGTCGAACTGACGGCAAGCCTCTTCGGCCGCCGCGTTCTCGACCGGCCGACCCGCAGCGCCTGAGAAAAAAAGACAAACGGAGGACGATATATGAACACGACGGCAGCCCTGATCGAAACCGAATACCGGCTCGGCGCCCATAACTACAAGCCGCTCGACGTGGTGCTCTCGCGCGGCGAAGGCGTCTATGTCTGGGACATGGAGGGCAATCGCTACCTCGATTGTCTCTCGGCCTACTCCGCCGTGAACCAGGGCCATTGCCACCCGAAGATCCTGCAGGCGATGATGGAGCAGGCGCAGAAGCTGACGCTGACCTCCCGCGCCTTCCGCAACGACCAGCTGGCGCATTTCTACGAAGAGATCGCAGCGCTCACCGGCTCGCACAAGGTGCTGCCGATGAACTCCGGCGCGGAAGCCGTCGAGACCGCCGTCAAGGCGGTGCGCAAGTGGGGCTACGAGGTCAAGGGCGTTGCCGAGAACAAGGCCGAGATCATCGTCTGCTCCAACAACTTCCACGGCCGCACCATGGGCATCGTCGGCTTCTCCACCGACCCGGACGCCCGCACCGGCTTCGGCCCGTTCGCGCCCGGCTTCCGCGTCGTGCCCTTCGGTGACATCGACGCCTTCCGCGCGGCGATCAACGAAAACACCGTTGCCTTCCTCGTCGAGCCGATCCAGGGCGAAGCCGGCGTCATCGTACCGCCGGTCGGCTACTTCACGACGGTGCGCGAGCTCTGCACCAAGCACGGCATCACGCTGATCCTCGACGAGATCCAGACCGGTCTCGGCCGCACCGGCAAGCTGCTTGCCGAAGAGCATGAGGCGATTGAAGCCGACGTGACGCTGATCGGCAAGGCTCTATCAGGCGGTTTCTACCCGGTCTCGGCCGTGCTTTCGAATTCCGAAGTGCTCGGTGTCCTGAAGCCCGGCCAGCATGGGTCGACCTTCGGCGGCAATCCGCTCGCCTGCGCCATTGCCCGCGCGGCGCTGAAGGCGCTGACCGAGGAAGGCATGATCGAGAACTCGGCAAAGATGGGTGAACGCTTCCAGAAGGGCCTCACCGACATCCGTTCCAACATCATCAAGGAAGTGCGCGGTCGCGGCCTGATGCTGGCCGTGGAGCTGGTGCCGGAAGCCGGCGGCGCCCGCAAGTATTGCGAAGCGCTGAAAGGGCTCGGCATCCTTGCCAAGGACACCCACGGCGACACCATCCGCATCGCGCCGCCGCTCGTCATCACTGCCGAGCAGGTGGATTGGGCGGTCGAGCAGTTCGCCAAGGTTCTCGCTTCCGCCTGATCGTCGTGGTTCCGACGCCTTCAATCGCGCCCCGGCTTCAACCGGGGCGCAATGTCTTTAAGCTCTTGCAAAAGCAAGTCTTAACGAATCCCGGCCTATAGTCCTTTCCCAAAGCGCAAAGCGGTTCCTCCGCGCATGATGCAGCTGCGCCCTGCCGGATGTGATCGGCGGACTGGAAGGATCTCTCCTTTACGGATCATTGGCCGCGCCTCACGCGCCGTGAGCCATGCGGAGAGATCTGGAGTTTGGCGATGTCGCGCCCAGAGGCGTCGACCGGAAAGCTGGAAGGACCTTCGATGACAAGCACACTCAGGACGGCCGGGTTCGACGGCGAGACGCTGGAAATCATTGCGTTCCGCCTCCACGATCAGGAATTCTGCGTCAAGACGACGACGATCCGTGAAATCCGCGGCTGGGCGCCCTCGACGCCCATCCCGCATTCGCCGCCGGAAGTGATCGGCGTCATGAACCTGCGCGGCACGGTGATCCCGATCATCGACCTCGCCCACAAGCTCGGCATGAAATCGACCACCGCCAACGAGCGCAGCGCCATCGTCGTCGCCGAAGTGCACAACATGGTGATCGGCCTCGTCGTCGACCGCGTGTCGGACATCCTCACGGTCCAGGGCAGCCAGGTGCAGCCGGTGCCGGAAGTCACGGCCTCCTTCGACAAGAGCTTCGCCGAAGGCATCATTGCCAACGAAACCGGCATGATCTGCTTCCTGAACCTCGCCCGCATGTTCAAGGAACGCGAGGTCGAGGAACTGGCCGCCTAAAGCAACAGGTCAAGCGACATTCAAGGCCGTCCGACGTCTCGTCGGGCGGCTTTTTGTTGGTTATTTGCTCAACCAGAGGGCAATACTTTAGAAAAACAGGAGAAACTAATTCAACTAAAATTGGGATCTATGAGTTCTTACAACTGAAATTTGATAGTTGCTATTTTAACACCTGCTTAATAGTCCTATCACTAACCTAGATTGCATAGACACGGCGCCTTGGGCATGAAGCCCGACAGTTCGAACTCCCCTCACGAAGCACGAAATCGCTGACCCGGCGGGCCGGCGCGGGACGACCAGACATTTTTCGGCAGGCCGGCATTTGTCTTAGTCCGGGCGTTGCGCCGCTTCGGCCCCGCAAGCCCTGTCAAAGAAGGCACGAAGCCCCCGGCTTGAGCCAACAAACGAGAAGAGGGTTACAATGTTCGCTCTCGGAAAAATTGCAGACGCGAACCAGATCATCGCCGCGCTCTCGAAGTCGCAGGCCATCATCCAGTTCGACCTGACCGGCAAGATCTTGACTGCCAATGAGAATTTCTGCCAGGCCCTTGGTTACAGCCTCAGCGAAATCGTCGGCCAGCACCACCGCATGTTCTGCTCCGCCGACTACGCACAGACGCAGGAATACCGCGACTTCTGGGCCCGGCTCGGCCGCGGCGAATTCGACGCCAACGCCTACAAGCGCGTCGCCAAGGGCGGCCGCGAAATCTGGATCCAGGCGACCTACAACCCGGTGCTTCGGGGCGGCAAGCCCTACAAGGTGGTCAAGTTCGCCAGCGACATCACCGCCGCCAAGGCAAGGGCCACGGAAGATGCCGGCAAGCTGGATGCGATCTCCCGCTCCCAGGCCGTGATCGAGTTCACGCCATCGGGCGAGATCCTGACCGCCAACGAAAACTTCTGCGCCGCGCTCGGCTACAGCCTCCAGGAAATCCAGGGCAAGCACCACAGCATGTTCTGCGAGCCGAACTATGCCCGCACCGCCGAATATGCCGACTTCTGGAAGCGGCTCGCCGCCGGCGAGTTCTTCTCCAACGAGTTCGTGCGCTACGGCAAGGGTGGCAAGGAAATCTGGATCCAGGCAGCCTATAACCCGATCCGCGACTTCAGCGGCAAGGTCTACAAGGTCGTCAAGTTCGCGACCGATGTCAGCGAGCGCATGAGTGCCATCAACAGCCTCGGAGCCGGCCTGCGGGCGCTCGCCGAAGGCGATCTGACGCGCAACCTCGACACGCCCTTCGTGCCGAGCATGGAAGCGGTGCGCACCGACTTCAACGATGCGACCGCCAAGCTGCGCGGGGCGATGCGAACCGTCGGCGACAATGCCAGCGCGATCGCCTCCGGCGCCCGCGAAATCCGGGCCGCCGCCGACGACCTGTCGAAGCGCACCGAACAGCAGGCCGCGTCCGTGGAAGAGACCGCCGCGGCGCTCGACGAGATTACCACGACCGTCTCGGACTCCAGCCGCCGCGCCGAGGAGGCGGGAGGCCTGGTCGCCAAGACCAAGGCGGGTGCCGAACGCTCCGGCAATGTGGTCAAGAGCGCGATCGGCGCCATGGACCAGATCGAACAGTCGTCCCGCGAAATCTCCAACATCATCGGCGTGATCGACGACATCGCCTTCCAGACGAACCTCTTGGCGCTGAACGCCGGCGTCGAAGCGGCGCGGGCTGGTGAAGCCGGTAAGGGCTTCGCGGTTGTCGCCCAGGAGGTGCGCGAACTGGCGCAACGCTCGGCCAGTGCCGCCAAGGACATCAAGGCGCTGATCGGCACCTCCACCGAACACGTCAAGAACGGCGTGTCGCTGGTCGGCCAGACGGGGGCAGCGCTCGAAGAAATCCTCGTCCAGGTCCAGGAGATCAACGCCAACGTCTCGGCGATCGTCGAAGCCGCCCGCGAACAATCGACCGGCCTCAAGGAGATCAACCAGGCGGTCAACTCAATGGACCAGGCGACCCAGCAGAACGCCGCGATGGTCGAGGAAAGCACGGCGGCCAGCCACGCCATGGCCCGCGAGGCCGAAGCGCTGCACGAACTGCTCCGCCAGTTCCGCTACGGCGAGCAGGTCCAGGTCGTCGACGCAAACCGCCGTATCGAAGATCGCGCGCAGCCGTCACGCCTGCACGCCACCGCCCGCGCCTTACGCGGCGGCCAACGGACGAGCCTCGCTGCGGCACCGGCCGCGGATGGCTGGCAGAATTTCTGAGCGCACATCCCTGCACCCCGCGCTCGGGAATGGGGAAGGCGGCGACCGGTAGCCGCCTTCCCTTTAATTTTTTGAGAGAGATGCTTGCTTAGGGAAACGCGCCGTCCGCGAGATGCGAAGAAGTTGCGGCGGGTGATGAAGGCCGGTTACGCTGCTTCCGGACGTTTGATCTTCGCTGCCGCCTCCAGCACCAGCGGCGTCAGGCCCTCGCCGCCATTGTCGATATGCTCGAACAACTTGCGCCGCATGCGCGGCTCCCAGTACCTGTTGATATGGGTGGCAACGCCCTGCGCCGCCTCGCTCGACGGCTGGCTCTTGAAGAAGGTGGCGATCTGGTTCGCCATGTAGATCAGCTTGGCGTTGGTGTTGTCATGCGACATCGACGGCAGCTCCGGACTTGATGCGTTCGGCATGGGTGAAGATCTCGAATTCGTCGCCGCGCACAAGGGCGATCAGCGTCATGCCCGCAGCCTCCGCCGTACGGATGGCAAGGGCCGTAGGCGCCGAAATGGCGATAATGACGGGGCTGCCGACAACCGCCGTCTTCTGCACCATCTCGACGGAGACTCGGCTGGTGACGACGACGGCGCCCTCGCTGCCCTTAAAACCGGCGCGTGCCGAAGCACCGATCAACTTGTCGAGCGCATTGTGGCGGCCGACATCCTCGCGCACCGCGATCAGGCCGCGACCCGGCACGTAGAAGGCGGCGCCGTGCACGGCGCGCGTTTCGAAATGCAGCGGCTGCTGGCCGTTGAGCAGCGCCACGGCCGAGACCACGTCCTCTTCAGAAAGAGTCAGCTTGGAGCCGGAAACGTCCGGCGTCGGCCGTACCGCCTGTTCGATCGATTCGATGCCGCAAAGGCCGCAGCCGACCGGCCCTGCCATGTGCCGTCGGCGCCGGCGCAACATGTCGTTCTCTTCGTCCTGAAGCACGATCTGCAGGTCGATGCCGAGATTGCCGGCGACCGTCTCCGAGACGATCTCCACCGTTTCGATCTGGCCGGGATCGGTGATAATGCCCTCGGTCAGGCTGAAGCCGACGGCGAAATCCTCTAGATCGCCGGGTGTCGCCATCATCACCGCATGGGTCGAGCCGCCATAGCTGAACGCGACCGGCGTCTCCTCCGGCACAGCGCGCGCACCATCCCGAAGCGCGCCGTTGCGGCGGGCGGCCTCGGGAACGGTCTTGGATGTCTTAAATGTCGCCATGATCGATCGCAGTGCGGGCCATCACTCCGCCGCCTCCAGCTTGCCGGAAATCCGGCGCGACTGGCGGGCCTGCTCGTCATAGTCCACCTGCCAGTCCGAAGGACCGTTCGACGGCATCACCTGCACTGCCGTCACCTTGTATTCCGGGCAGTTGGTCGCCCAGTCGGAGAAGTCGGTCGTGATGACGTTCGCCTGTGTCGATGGATGGTGGAAGGTGGTGTAGACGACGCCGGGCGCCACACGATCGGTGATCAGCGAGCGCAGCGTCGTCTCGCCGGCGCGGCTTGCCAGCCGGATCCAGTCGCCGTCACGGATGCCGCGCTGTTCGGCGTCGTGCGGATGGATCTCCAGCCGGTCTTCCGCATGCCAGACGACGTTGTCGGTGCGCCGCGTCTGGGCGCCGACATTGTACTGGCTGAGGATACGGCCGGTGGTCAAAAGCAGCGGGAAGCGCGGGCCGGTGCGTTCGTCGGTCGCAACATATTCGGTGCGGATGAACTTGCCCTTGCCGCGCACGAAGCCGTCGACATGCATGATCGGCGAACCCTCGGGATGCGCCTCGTTGCAGGGCCACTGCACAGAGCCCATCTTTTCGAGATAGTCGTAGGAGACGAGCGCGAAGCTCGGCGTCGTCGCGGCGATCTCGTCCATGATCTGCGAGGGGTGGCGGTAGTTCCAGTTGAGGCCCATGGCCTGGGCGAGCTTCTGCGTGACCTCCCAGTCGGCATAGCCGTTCTTCGGCGTCATCACCTTGCGCACGCGGTTGATGCGGCGCTCGGCGTTGGTGAAGGTGCCGTCCTTTTCGAGGAAGGTCGATCCCGGCAGGAAGACATGCGCGTAGTTGGCGGTCTCGTTGAGAAACAGGTCGTGCACGACGACGCATTCCATCGCCGCGAGACCGGCGGCCACGTGCTTGGTGTCCGGGTCGGACTGCAGGATGTCCTCGCCCTGGATGTAGAGGGCCTTGAAGGTGCCGTCGACGGCCGCATCGAGCATGTTGGGGATACGCAGGCCCGGTTCGTTGGAGATCTCGACGCCCCAGAGCTTCTCGAAGGTCTCGCGGGTCGCATCGTCGGAGATATGTCGGTAGCCCGGCAGTTCGTGCGGGAACGAGCCCATGTCGCAGGAGCCCTGCACGTTGTTCTGGCCGCGCAGCGGGTTCACGCCGACGCCCGGCCGGCCGATATTGCCGGTGACCATGGCAAGGTTGGCGATCGCCATGACGGTTGTCGAGCCCTGGCTGTGTTCGGTAACACCGAGACCATAATAGATCGCGCCGTTGCCGCCGGTGGCGTAGAGCCTTGCGGCACCACGCACCAGGTCGGCCGGTACGCCGGTATAGGCCTCGGTCGCCTCGGGGCTATGGTAGGGCTCGGCGACGAAGGCGGCCCAATCCTCGTATTCCGACCAGTCGCAGCGCTCGCGGATGAACTTCTCGTTGGCGAGGCCTTCGGTGACGATCACATGGGCGATCGAAGTCAGGATCGCGACATTGGTGCCGGGCTGCAGCGGCAGGTGATAGGCCGCCTCCACATGCGGTGAGCGCACGATGTCGGTGCGGCGCGGATCGATGACGATCAGCTTGGCGCCTTCGCGCAACCGCTTCTTCAGCCGCGAGCCGAAGACCGGATGGCCGTCGGTCGGATTGGCGCCGATGATGACGGCGACGTCGGTGAACTCGACCGAATCGAAGTTCTGCGTACCGGCAGAGGTGCCGAAAGCCTGGCCGAGGCCGTAGCCTGTCGGCGAGTGGCAGACGCGAGCGCAGGTATCGACGTTGTTGTTGCCGAAGCCGGCGCGCACCAGCTTCTGCACCAGATAGGTCTCTTCATTGGTGCAGCGCGACGAGGTGATGCCGCCAACGGAATCGCGGCCATACTGATACTGGATCCGCCGGAACTCTGAAGCCACATGCGCGTAGGCCTCCTCCCAGGTAACCTCGCGCCAGGGATCGGAGATCTTCTCGCGGATCATCGGGTTTAGGATGCGATCCTTGTGGTTGGAATAGCCATAGGCGAAGCGGCCCTTGACGCAGGAATGGCCGCGATTCGCCTGGCCGTCCTTCCACGGCACCATGCGGACCAGCTCTTCGCCGCGCATTTCCGCCTTGAACGAGCAGCCGACGCCGCAATAGGCGCAGGTCGTCACCTCGGAATGCTCCGGCTGGCCAATCTCGATCACCGACTTTTCGGTCAGCGTCGCCGTCGGACAGGCCTGCACACAGGCGCCGCAGGAGACGCATTCCGACGACAGGAAGTCTTCCGCCATGCCGGCCGAAACGCGGCTGTCGAAGCCACGGCCGCCGATTGTCAGCGCGAAGGTGCCCTGCACTTCTTCGCAGGCGCGCACGCAGCGCGAACAGACGATGCATTTGGCCGGATCATAGGTGAAATAAGGATTGGACTCGTCCTTCGGCATCCACTTGGCGTTGATCTCGCCATTGTTGCGCGCCGTGACGTGGTTCTCGCCCTCATAGCCGTAACGCACGTCGCGAAGACCCACGGCACCGGCCATGTCCTGCAGCTCGCAATCGCCGTTGGCCGCACAGGTCAGACAGTCGAGCGGGTGATCGGAGATGTAGAGCTCCATCACCCCGCGCCGCACATCCTTCAGCCGCGGCGTCTGGGTGGAGACCTCGATGCCAGCCGCAACCGGCGTCGTGCAGGACGCCGGCATGCCGTTGCGCCCCTTGATCTCGACGAGACAGAGCCGGCAGGAGCCGAAGGCATCCATCATGTCCGACGCGCAGAGCTTCGGCACCTCGATGCCCGCATCCATCGCCGCCCGCATGATCGAGGTACCCTCGGGCACCGTGACCTCGCGGCCGTCGATCGTGAGCGTCACCAGCTTTTCGGACTTGGAAGCAGGAGTGCCGTAGTCGATTTCATGAATGAGAGACATGGTCTTCCTCCTCACTCCGCCGCTTCAACGCGCGGTGCCGGCTGAAAATCATCCGGGAAATGGGTCATCGCGCTCATGACGGGATAGGGCGTAAAGCCGCCCAGCGCGCAGAGCGAACCGAACTTCATCGTGTTGCAGAGATCGGCGAGCAGCTCGCGGTTCTTTTCCGGCTCGATGCCGGCGGCGATCTTGTCGGCGACCTCGACACCGCGGGTCGAACCGATGCGGCAAGGCGTGCACTTGCCGCAGCTTTCAACCGCACAGAACTCCATCGCGAAACGGGCCTGGTTGAGCATATCGACCGTATCGTCGAAAACGACGATGCCGGCGTGGCCGATGAGGCCGTCGCGCGCCGCAAACGCCTCATAGTCGAACGGCGTATCGAACAGCGCACGGGGAAAATAGGCGCCGAGCGGGCCGCCGACCTGCACGGCCTTGACCGGCCGGCCGCTCGCAGTCCCGCCGCCGATGTGATCGATGATTTCGCCGAGCGCCAGGCCGAAGGCGGTCTCGAACAGGCCGGCATGCTTGACGTTGCCGGCGATCTGGATCGGGATCGTGCCGCGCGAGCGGCCCATGCCGAAGTCGCGGTAATAGGCAGCGCCCTTGTCCATGATGATCGGGACGGAGGCAAGCGATATCACGTTGTTGATCACGGTCGGACAGTCGAACAGGCCCTTATGGGCCGGAAGCGGCGGCTTGGCGCGCACGATGCCGCGCTTGCCTTCGAGGCTGTTCAGAAGCGCCGTTTCCTCGCCGCAGACATAGGCGCCGGCACCCTCGCGCACTTCCATATCGAAAGCCCTGCCGGAGCCGAGCACCGAGGTGCCGAGCACGCCGGCCTTGCGGGCGATCTCGATCGCTTCGGCCATCGCCGCGATCGCATGCGGGTATTCGGAGCGGGTATAGATGAAGCCCTTGGTGGCGCCGGTCGCGATGCCGGCGATCGCCATGCCCTCGATCAAGACGAAGGGATCGCCTTCCATGATCATCCGGTCGGCAAAGGTGCCGCTGTCACCTTCGTCGGCGTTGCAGACGATGTATTTGCGCGCGCCCGCCGCATCGAGAACGGTCTTCCATTTGATGCCGGTCGGAAAGCCCGCGCCGCCACGGCCGCGAAGGCCGCTTTCGGTCACCTGCGCGACGATGTCCTGCGGCGCCATGGCAATGGCGTTGCGCAGGCCTGCGAGCCCGCCATGGGCCTGGTAATCGTCGAGCGACAGCGGATCGATGATGCCGCAGCGCGCAAAGGTCAGACGCGTCTGCTGCTTGAGGAAGGGGATCTCCTCGGTCTTGCCGAGACAGAGTGCATGATCGCCGCCCTCGAGCAGGCCTGCATCGAGCAGAGAGGGAATGTCACGTGCCTTGACCGGGCCATACGCCACGCGGCCGCCAGCGGTTTCCACCTCGACCAGGGGTTCCAGCCAATGCATGCCACGCGAACCGTTGCGAACGATCACGGCGTCAAGGCCGCGGGCTGCGACCGCCTCGGTCATCGCCTTTACGACCTTCTCGGCGCCGAGCGCGATCGCTGCCGCATCGCGCGGGATGTAGATCTTCACCGTCATCGCCGCGCCTCCTGAACCAGTGCTTCGAGGTCGGTGGCATCGAGCCTAGCATGCACCTCTCCGTCGAGCATCGCGGAGGGTGCGCAGGAACAGAGCCCGAGACAGTAGACCGGCTCCAGCGTCACCGCTCCATCCGGCGTCGTCTGATGGAAATCGATGCCGAGCAGCCGCTTCGCGCGTTCGGCAAGCTGATCGCCGCCCATCGACTGACAGGCTTCGGCGCGACAGAGCTTCAGCACGTGGCGCCCGGCGGGGTGCTCGCGGAAGTCATGGTAGAAGCTCATGACACCATAGACTTCGGCGCGCGACAGGTTGAGCTCGCGCGCAATCACGGGAAGACAGTCCAGTGGCACGTAGCCGAATTCCTGCTGGAGCTCGTGCAGGATCGGCAGCAACGGCCCTTCGAGCCCTTTGAGCTCCTCGACGATAGCGAGCGTGGTTTCCGCGATATCGGTGCGCGGCTGATGGATATTCAACGGGAGCCCTCCCGGCTCGTGGACTGGACGGGCAAAGCCCGAAACGGGCGACCGGTCCAGCCGACTTTACTTCCTGACGGAGGCCGTTCCTCGGCGGTCTCCGGCCATGATAAAAAAGCTTCGCGCTTATGGCCTTGAGGGTCAATAAGGCTGTTCCGTCGATCGATAGAAAAAATCTATTGAACTTGATTTCGCTCGCCGAGAATGCGCGCTTCGTGCAGGAGAGCCGAGACCAGCGGCGTAAACGGCTCACGATGCGTCGCAACCAGACCGACGGTGTGACGGGCGTCCGGATCGACGATCGGGATCATCCGGATATCTTCGTGAAAACCGAATGATTTCGCGACGTTGAACGGCATGATGCTGGCCCAGCGACCGGTGCGCACATGCGAGAAAAGCACGATCATCGAATTCGATTCGAGCGTCGGCTTGGCGACGACACCGGCTTCGGAGAAATGCTGGTTGATGATGCGGCGGTTCTGCATATCGGCCGTCAATAGACAAAGCCGAACGTCGCTAACCTCTTTCCACGTCACGCTTTCCCGCTCCGAAAGCGGCGTTCCGGCGGCGGTGACGAGGTGATAGCGCTCGACCTGGAGCGGAACGCTGGTCACCCGGCCGAGCGGCTCGTTCTCCAGATAGGTGAGCCCCGCATCGATCTCGAGATTTTCGAGCAGTGCCAGGATCTGCACCGATGTCGTCGATAGCACGGAAAAGGTAACATCAGGGTGCTTTTCCTGGAACGGCGCGGTGATCATCGGCACCATGGCAAGCGTCGTCGGTACCGCTGCCAGTCGGATATGCCCGGAAAGACCCTTGCGTGCCGCCCGCATCTCCTCGCGCATGGTGCGGGCATCGCCGACGATGCGGCGCGCCCATTCGAGCACGCGCTGCCCCTCGGGCGTCAGGCCCTGAAAGCGCGATCCGCGGCTGACGAGCATGACGCCGAGCTGATCCTCGAGCTGACGAATGGCCGCCGACAGCGTCGGCTGCGTCACGCCGCATTCCTCCGCCGCCCGGCCAAAGTGCCGTTCGCGTGCAAGGACGAGGAACATTTCCAGCTTGTCGATCATGCTTGGCCTTCAGTTACTGTGGCTCTGCCCCTCTCCTCGGGTTTAACCCGAGGACTAACCCTCTCCCCGCTCGCGGGGCGAGGGGACTTGGCGCTTCGCGAGATCGCCTCTTTATGACGTAGGTCCCGAATGGAGTGGGGACGCGAACGGGCGCGGCATCGTCCCTTCTCCCCGCCTGCGGGGAGAAGGTGCCGGCAGGCGGATGAGGGGCGACGCTGAACACGCACTCATGCAATCAGCTGCCCGCCATTCACTTCCAGCACCTGACCGGTGATGTAGCCCGACAGCGCATGCGAGGCGAGGAAGAGATAGGCGGGCGCGCAATCCTCCGCCGTGCCGAGACGGCCGAGCGGAATGGTCTTGCGGGTCGCCTCCAGCTTCTCCTGCGACGAGTAGCGCTCGTGGAATTCGGTGGTGATCGTGCCGGGCGAAACGCAATTGACCCGGATGCCCTCGGGCGCAAGTTCCCGCGCCAAGGCCTTGGAATAGGTGGAGACGAAGGCCTTCGTCGCCGAATAGATCGACGACCCGGCGCTGCCGCCGGTCAGTGCCGAGATCGACACCGTGTTGACGATCGCCGGATGCGTACCCTTGCGCAAAAGCGGCAGCATCGCCCGCGTCATCTCGACGACGGCGGTCTGGTTGAGCTGGACGACGGTCTGGTACTGCTCATCGGTCAGCTCCGCCGCCGGGAAGCGGCCGACCATCGTGCCGGCATTGTTGATCAGGATATCGACACTCTCGAACCGGCTGCGCACGACATCGGCGAGCCCCTCGACACCATCCGGCGCGAGAAAGTCCGCTGTCGCCACATAGGCCCGCCCCTCCGTCGCTGCCGTTTCGAGAAAATCGGGCAGGTCGCCGATCGACCGGCCGGCATGGACGAGCACATGCGCGCCGCAATCCAGAAACTGGCGGGCAACCTCCAGCCCGATGCCGCGCCCGGCACCGGTGATCACGACGGTCATGCCCTTGAACAAGGCCGGATGAAACATGTCTTTCCCCTCTTCACTCCTGAGGCAGGGTCGCCTATCGCCGAAGCGAATGCAACGCGCGCCGACACCCTGGCCTCGCTGCGAAAGCGATTTCGCCGCAAACGCCGATTCTGAAATTGCGCGGCTTTCGTTTTTGCATATTATGAAACAAAACGAAAATGGGGAGGACGGAATGTATTTGACCGGTCGGCAGGAGGAGATCCTGGAACTGGCAAAAAGCGAGGGTCGGGTGCTGGTCGAGGAGCTGGCGCAGCGCTTTTCCGTCACGCCGCAAACCATCCGAAAGGACCTGAACGATCTCTGCGACGCCAAGATCCTGAACCGCATTCATGGCGGTGCCATCTTCCCGAGCGGCAAGGAAAACGTCAAATACGACGCCCGCCGCCAGATCGCGGCACCGGAGAAACAGGCAATCGGCAAGGCCGCCGCCGAGCTCATCCCCGACAACGCGTCGCTTTTCATCAACATCGGCACGACGACCGAAGCCGTGGGTGAGGCTCTGCTCGACCACAAGGAACTGATGGTCATCACAAACAACATCAATGTCGCCAACCGCTTACGCGTCTTCCCCTCGATCGAGGTGGTGATCACCGGCGGCGTTGTGCGCGGCTCGGACGGCGGCATCGTCGGCGAGGCCGCCGTCGACTTCATCAAGCAGTTCAAGGTCGACTTCGCTGTCATTGGCGCGTCGGCGATCGACCATGACGGGGCCCTGCTCGATTTCGATTTTCGCGAAGTGAAAGTCGCCCAGGCGATCATCGCCAATGCCCGTCATGTCATCCTGGTTTCCGACTCGACAAAGTTCGAAAGAACCGCGCCTGTTCGCATCGGCCATATATCGCAGGTTCAGACCTTCATCACCGATCGCTGTACGCTCGAAAATGTCAGGAAAATCTGTGCCGAACAGGATGTTCGGCTGATCGAAACCGACGCCTGAAACCGGAGATTTAGACACCCCTTAAGATTCGCAGTGCATTCGTTTGACATTCGATATGTTTTCGTTTTAACTGATTTCACTTTCGCTGATGCATCAATTTGTGCATCGCGAAATGTGGAGGGGAAACAGCAGTGTCAGAGCAGGCAATCTACGACGTCTTCGTCATCGGCGGCGGCATCAACGGATGCGGCATCGCGCGCGACGCGGTCGGCCGTGGATACTCGGTCGCCTTGGCCGAAATGAACGATTTCGCCTCCGGCACGTCCTCCGGCTCCACCAAGCTCATTCACGGCGGCTTGCGCTACCTCGAACATTACGAATTCCGCCTCGTGCGCGAAGCGCTGATGGAGCGCGAAGTGCTCTGGGCGATGGCGCCGCACGTCATCTGGCCGATGCGCTTCGTACTGCCCTATCACAAGGGCGGCCTGCGCCCGGCTTGGCTGATCCGCCTCGGCCTCTTCCTTTATGACCATATTGGCGGCCGCAAGCTGCTGCCGGCAACGGCGACGCTGGACATGAACCGCGATCCCGCCGGCAAGCCGCTGAAGCGCCTGTTCAACAAGGCGTTCGAATATTCCGACGGCTGGGTCAACGACGCTCGCCTCGTGGTCTTGAATGCCCGCGACGCCGCCGATCGCGGCGCCGTCATCATGGCCCGCACCCGCGTCGTCGCCGCGCGTCGCGACGACGCCCTCTGGACGATCGAAACCGAAAACCAGGCAACCGGCGAACGCAAGACGCTCAAGGCCCGCATGCTCATCAACGCTGCCGGCCCCTGGGTCGACGCGGTTCTCTCGGGCGCACTCGGCAAGAACGATGTGCACAATGTCCGCCTCGTGCAGGGCAGCCATATCGTCGTGAAGAAGAAGTTCGACGATCCGCGCGCCTACTTCTTCCAGAACCCGGATGGCCGCATCATGTTCGCCATCCCTTACGAAGAAGATTTCACGCTGATCGGCACCACCGACCGCGACTATACCGGCAACCCGGCCGATGTGCGCATCAGCGACACCGAGGTCGATTATCTCTGCCAGGCAGCAAGCGAATATTTCCTCGAGCCGGTGACGAAGGACGATATCGTCTGGACCTATTCGGCCGTTCGCCCGCTCTACGACGACGGCGCCAGCAAGGCGCAGGAAGCAACGCGCGACTACGTGCTTCGGGTCGAGGGCGACAAGGGAGCGGCACCGCTGCTCAACGTCTTCGGCGGCAAGCTCACGACCTATCGCCGTCTCGGCGAGTCCGCCCTCGAAAAGATCGGCGAGGCGATCGGCGTCAAGGGGTCGAAATGGACGGCCGGCTCCAGGCTTCCGGGCGGTGACTTTCCTGCCCAGGGCTACGGCGACGAAGTCGCAAGACTGCAGAAGCAATATCCCTTCCTTTCGCCGCAGCATGCGCGTCGCCTCGTGCGCCTCTATGGCACGCGCGCCGCTGCGCTGCTCGGTTCGGCGTCGAACGAGGCCGCTCTTGGCCACCATTTCGGCGCCGATCTCTATGAGGCCGAGGTCAAGTGGCTGATGACGCAGGAATGGGCTCGGCACGCAGAGGACGTGCTGTGGCGGCGCACGAAGTTGGGATTGAAGCTGACGCCGGGCGAGGCGGTAGCGCTGGAGGAATACATGCGGGGCGCGGCCAACGCAGCCGCCTGAGAACGCTCGCATGCAATGCATTTCCAGAACGGGCGCGCGCGTCCGGAAATGCAGAAGACCGATGAGATAGAGCGTTTCCGCGCTGGGGTGGAAAACGCTCGGACTGCCTTAGGGCTGGGTGGAGAATTCAATGCTTGAAATGAAGAAGATATCCAAGGTCGTGGGCGGGGAGACACATATCTACCCGACCGACCTGGTGCTGGAGAGGGGGTCGCTGAACGTTCTGCTCGGCCCGACCCTTTCCGGCAAGACGTCGCTGATGCGGCTGATGGCCGGCCTCGACAAGCCCGCCTCCGGTTCGCTACTTTTCGACGGTGCCGACGTCACCGGCCTGCCGGTGCAGAAGCGCTCGGTCGCCATGGTCTACCAGCAGTTCATCAACTATCCGGCGATGACGGTCTATGAGAACATCGCCTCGCCGATGCGCATCAGCGGCGCCGACGCCGCCACGATCGACCGCGAAGTGCGCAAGGCCGCCGATCTCTTGAAGCTGACGCCCTATCTCGACCGCACGCCCCTGAACCTCTCGGGCGGCCAGCAGCAGCGTACGGCACTTGCGCGCGCCATCGTCAAGAATGCCGATCTCGTGCTGCTCGACGAACCGCTCGCCAACCTCGATTACAAGCTGCGCGAGGAACTGCGTGAAGAACTGCCGAAGATCTTCGCCGCCTCCGGCGCGATCTTCGTCTACGCCACCACCGAGCCCTCGGAAGCGCTGCTGCTCGGCGGCAATACGGCTGCCATGAGCCAGGGCCGCATCACCCAGTTCGGCAGGACGATCGACGTCTATCGTCGCCCGGTTGACCTGATCACCGCCCGCACCTTTGCCGATCCGCCGCTCAACTGCATCGAACTGGTCAAGTCGGGCGCGGCCTTCACGCTCGACGGCAAGCCGGTGCTGACGGTGCCCTCCCATCTCGCCGGAATTGCTGATGGTCCCTGCACCGTCGCCTTCCAGCCGCACCACATTTCATTCGACCGCCCGCACGGCGGCGGCGATGCGCTCACCGTCAAGACCGCGATCTCCGAGATCGCCGGCTCGGAAAGCTTCATTCACGTCGGCTTTGCCAATGCGCGCTGGGTGATGCTGGCGCCGGGCATCCACGACATCGAACCCGACGCGACCCTGGATGTCTTCGTCGATACCCGCCACCTCATGGCCTTCGGGCCGGACGGACGCGCCATCGGCGGCGCGGCCTAAAGGGGGCGCTGGGAGGAAAACATGGCACGCATCAATCTCAACCATATCCGCCACGCCTATGGCGCCAAGCCGAAGTCGGAAAACGACTACGCGCTGAAGGAAGTGCACCACGAGTGGAACGACGGCGGCGCCTATGCGCTGCTCGGCCCCTCCGGCTGCGGCAAGACCACGCTGCTCAACATCATCTCCGGCCTGATCAACCCGTCCGAAGGCGAGATCCTCTTCGACGGCAAGGACGTGACGCATCTGTCGACCCAGGAACGCAACATCGCCCAGGTGTTCCAGTTCCCGGTCATCTACGACACGATGACGGTCTACGACAATCTGGCCTTCCCCTTGCGCAACCGGCATGTGCCGGAAGCGGAGGTCGATCGCCGCGTCAAGGAAACGATCGCAATGATCGGCCTTGGCGGCTGGGCGAAGAAGACGGCTCGGGGCCTGACCGCCGACCAGAAGCAGAAGATCTCGCTCGGCCGCGGCCTCGTGCGCAACGACGTCAGCGCCATCCTCTTCGACGAGCCACTAACGGTCATCGATCCGGAAATGAAGTGGGTGCTGCGCTCGCAGATCAAGCGCCTGCACAAGCAGTTCGGCTTCACCATGGTCTACGTCACCCACGACCAGACCGAGGCGCTGACCTTCGCCGACAAGGTCGTCGTCATGTATGACGGCCAGATCGTCCAGATCGGCACGCCGGCGGAACTCTTCGAGCGTCCGCGCCACACCTTCGTCGGCTACTTCATCGGCTCGCCGGGCATGAACGTGCTGCCGGTCAAGCTCGACGGCAACACCGCAACGGTCGGCGGCGAACAGCTGGGCCTCACCTTCCAGCCCACGGTCAAGGCCGGGGCCAAGACCGAGCTCGGCATCCGCCCGGAATTCGTCTCGCTCGGCCGCGAAGGCATGCCGGTCGCGATCACCAAGGTTGAGGACATCGGCCGCCACAAGATCGTGCGCGCCCGTTTTGCCGACCAGCCGATCTCGATCATCGTCGATGAAGACGGCGAGATCCCCGCCGAACCGCGCGTCACCTTCGATCCGAAAGCCATCAACATCTACGCCGATTCCTGGCGCGTCGGCGAGGAGGCCTGACCATGGAGAAAACCTGGAACAACAAGGCCTGGTTCATGGTGCTGCCGGTCCTCGTGCTGGTCGCCTTCTCGGCCGTCATCCCGCTGATGACCGTCGTCAACTATTCGGTCCAGGACACCTTCGGCAACAACCAGTTCTTCTGGGCCGGCACCGACTGGTACGTCCAGGTGCTGACGTCGGACCGCTTCTGGGACGCGCTCAGCCGCAACCTGATCTTCTCGGCGATCATTCTCGCCATCGAAATCCCGCTCGGCATCATCATCGCCCTCAACATGCCGAAGAAGGGTCTCGGCGTGCCGGTGTGCCTCGTACTGATGGCTCTGCCGCTCTTGATCCCGTGGAATGTCGTCGGCACCATCTGGCAGGTCTTCGGCCGCGTCGACATCGGCCTGCTCGGCCGCACGCTCGAAGCGATCGGCATCAACTACAATTACGTGCAGAACCCCGTTGCCGCCTGGGTCACGCTGATCGTCATGGACGTCTGGCACTGGACGAGCCTCGTCGTCCTGCTCTGCTATGCCGGTCTCGTCTCGATCCCCGACGCCTATTACCAGGCGGCCAAGATCGACGGCGCCTCGCGCTGGTCGGTGTTCCGCTACATCCAGTTGCCGAAGATGAAGCGCGTGCTTTTGATCGCCTTCCTGCTGCGCTTCATGGATAGCTTCATGATCTATACCGAGCCCTTCGTCGTCACCGGCGGCGGTCCCGGCAACTCGACAACCTTCCTGTCCATCGACCTCGTCAAGACGGCCATCGGCCAGTTCGACCTCGGTCCTGCGGCAGCGCTATCGATCATCTACTTCCTCATCATCTTGCTGCTCTCGTGGATCTTCTACACCGTGATGACCACGAGCGACGCGCAGGGCTGACAAAGGCGGGAGGAGAAACAAATGCAAAAACAACCGCTTACCGAACGCCTCTCCTGGCTGGTGCCGACGGTCTACATCGTCTTCCTGCTCCTGCCGATCTATTGGCTCGTCAACATGAGCTTCAAGGAAACGAGCGAGATCCTGAGCACCTTCTCGCTCTGGCCGGTCAATCCGACGCTCCGGAACTACCAGGTGATCTTCACCGATCCCTCCTGGTACAACGGCTACATCAACTCGATCATCTACGTCGTGATGAACACGGTGATCTCGGTGACGGCAGCGCTGCCGGCGGCCTACGCCTTCTCGCGCTACCGCTTCCTCGGCGACAAGCACCTGTTCTTCTGGCTCCTGACCAACCGCATGGCGCCGCCGGCCGTCTTCGCGCTGCCCTTCTTCCAGCTCTATTCGGCCTTCGGCCTGATCGACACGCACATCGCGGTTGCCCTTGCGCACTGCCTGTTCAACGTGCCGCTCGCGGTCTGGATCCTGGAAGGCTTCATGTCAGGCGTGCCGAAGGAAATCGACGAGACCGCCTATATCGACGGTTACTCGTTCCCGCGCTTCTTCGTGAAGATCTTCATGCCGCTGATCGCCTCAGGCATCGGTGTCGCTGCGTTCTTCTGCTTCATGTTCTCCTGGGTCGAACTCTTGCTTGCCCGCACGCTGACGACCACGGACGCCAAGCCGATCGCCGCCACCATGACCCGCACGGTCTCCGCCTCCGGTCTCGACTGGGGCGTGCTGGCGGCCGCCGGCGTGCTCACCATCATTCCGGGCGCACTGGTGATCTATTTCGTTCGCAACTACATCGCCAAGGGCTTTGCCCTGGGGAGGGTATGATGACCGCTCAACCCGTTCGCAACGCCCGCTGGCAACTGCCGTTTGCCGCCGTTCTCGTCGTCTACGCCGCCGTTGCCGGGCTGCTCTTCAGCATGCTGCCGATCAAGGACGGCGCGCGCGACTGGTTCGCGCCGCTTATCCCCGGTGGCTGGATGGCCTGGTCGTTTCCGTCGGCCATGTTCTTCCTGACGATCTTCGCGCTGCTGTCGATGATGGCAGTCTGGGAATATGCCTCGCCCGGTGGCAACCCGCGCGTCGGCATCCTGCGCTTCGAGACGACACGGGGCGATCGCCTCTTCGTGTCGCTGCTCGGCAGCGCCTTCATTCACCTCGCATGGCTCGGCTTCGTCGGCGGGCAGAACCTGTGGTGGGCGCTCGCGCTCTCCCTGGTCTATGCCGTCGGCGTCTTCCGCTACGTCTGAGGCGAACCGATTTGAGGGGCCGCTAAACCAGCGACCCTTCGAAAGCCAAAGAACCGCATTCGCAAACCTAAGGGAGGGAATTATGCGACGGCATCTTTTGACTACGACGGCAGCTATGCTGCTGGCATTCACCGGCACCGCATTCGCCGGCATGGACGAAGCCAAGAAGTTCCTCGACAGCGAGATCGGCGACATGTCCTCGCTCGACCGCGCGGCCCAGGAAGCCGAAATGCAGTGGTTCGTCGATGCGGCAAAGCCCTTTGCCGGCATGGAAATCAAGGTCGTTTCCGAAACGATCACCACCCATGAATACGAATCGAAGACGCTGGCCAAGGCCTTCTCCGACATCACCGGCATCAAGATCACCCACGACCTGATCGGCGAAGGCGACGTCGTCGAAAAGCTGCAGACGCAGATGCAGTCGGGCGAAAACGTCTATGACGCCTATATCAACGACTCGGATCTGATCGGTACCCATTGGCGCTACCAGCAGGCCCGCAGCCTGACCGACTTCATGGCCAATGAAGGCAAGGACGTCACCAACCCGAACCTCGACATCGACGACTTCATCGGCAAGTCCTTCACGACAGCACCGGACGGTAAGCTCTACCAGCTGCCCGACCAGCAGTTCGCGAACCTCTACTGGTTCCGCTACGACTGGTTCAACGACGAGAAGAACAAGGCGGACTTCAAGGCGAAGTACGGCTACGACCTCGGCGTTCCGGTCAACTGGTCCGCTTACGAAGACATCGCCGAGTTCTTCACCGGCCGCGAAGTCGACGGCAAGAAGGTCTATGGCCACATGGACTACGGCAAGAAGGACCCGTCGCTCGGCTGGCGCTTCACCGACGCCTGGCTGTCGATGGCCGGCAACGGCGACAAGGGCATCCCGAACGGCAAGCCGGTCGACGAGTGGGGCATCAAGGTCGACGAGAACTCGCGTCCGGTCGGCTCCTGCGTTGCCCGCGGTGGCGACACCAACGGCCCGGCTGCCGTCTACTCCATCCAGAAGTATCTCGACTGGATGAAGGCCTACGCTCCGGCTGCCGCCCAGGGCATGACCTTCTCGGAATCCGGCCCGGTCCCGTCGCAGGGCGAAGTCGCCCAGCAGATGTTCACCTACACGGCGTTCACCGCCGACTTCGTGAAGCCCGGTCTTCCTGTTGTCAACGAGGACGGCACGCCGAAGTGGCGTTTTGCTCCGAGCCCGCATGGCGTCTACTGGAAGGACGGCATGAAGCTCGGCTACCAGGACGCCGGTTCCTGGACGCTTCTGAAGTCCACGCCGGACGATCGCGCCAAGGCCGCCTGGCTCTATGCGCAGTTCGTGACCTCGAAGACCGTCGACGTGAAGAAGAGCCATGTCGGCCTCACCTTCATCCGCCAGTCGACGCTGGACCACAAGAGCTTCACGGACCGCGCTCCGAAGCTCGGCGGTCTGATCGAGTTCTACCGTTCGCCAGCCCGCCTGCAGTGGTCGCCGACCGGTACGAACGTTCCTGACTACCCGAAGCTGGCTCAGCTGTGGTGGCAGGCGATCGGCGATGCATCCTCGGGTGCCAAGACCGCTCAGGAAGCCATGGACTCGCTCTGCGCCGAACAGGAGAAGGTTCTCTCCCGTCTCGAGCGCTCGGGCGTTCAGGGCGACATCGGTCCGAAGCTCGCCGAAGAGCACGATCTCGAGTACTGGAACAAGGACGCCGTTTCCAAGGGCAACCTCGCTCCGCAGCTGAAGATCGAGAACGAGAAGGAAAAGCCGCAGACCGTCAACTACGACGATCTGGTCAAGAGCTGGCAGAAGTAATAGGAAGGCCGCCCCAAACCGGGCGGCCTTTTCCTTGCAGGAGATGCGGCACCGGGGTCGGCAACGACCCCGGTATTTCTTTGCCGGCATGCGCGAGAGCCCGACCACGCCTACATGTGGGCAAGCCGCAGGCGCCCGGACTTCTCTAACCGGCGCTTGTCGAAGATTGCCCTGATGGCCTGCGTCGAGCCGTCATCCATCCGCACGCTCATGTCCATGTAGAGATGCTCGTCGACGATCGTGATGCGGATGTCGAAAGGCTTGCCGCGATAAAGGCTGGCGCCATCCTCGTTCCAGCGACCGATACCTTCGGCACTCGAACCCTCGACCCGGCCGAGATGGGTCACCGCGAACCATCCGTCCCTGCCCGTCACCTTGAGCACGGGGCCGTTCCGCCGGATCTCGACCGAGCAGCTCTCGCAGTCACCGGCGCCGGAGACCACCTGCTGCCATTGCCCCTGGAAGCTCACGCCGCTCGCCCCGGCAACCGCCGGCCAGAGAACGATCAGCAGCGCGAGAAGCGCACGACCGGGAGATGAAAAGGCCAATCTGCAAGATTTCATCGACATGATCCCAAACGAACCGTGGCGGAACCTTCGCACCCGGCGCGACGAACCATCGTCGTTTCGCATTGCAGCAACGTTGCATCGTTGCTAGGATCACCTCGTTCTTCGCCACGCCTTGGGGCTTTCTTCGGCAAGACCTGCCCGGTCAGAGCCGTTCGACGGTCAAATCCGGACCTTTCCCGCCCCAATCATCCCTCGACAATTTCCCCCGGAATCCGGAAAGTGTTTTCGTTCCGGCAAGACTTGCGACATTCTGTCTCGACAACCGAAGATAGCGGTTCCCCTGTTGGAGGACGGGGGGCCGGACTGGTCGATGCAATGGGAGGAGGAACCATGAGCGACGTTTCCAGCATACACCCCGTGGACGAAAGGCTGCCCGTGGGCAGGCTTGCGACCCTCGGGTTACAGCATGTCCTTGTCATGTATGGCGGCGCCGTCGCGGTGCCCTTGATCGTCGGCCGCGCCTTGCAGCTCAGCCCTCAGGACGTCGCTTTCCTGATTTCCGCCGATCTTTTCGTTTGCGGCCTCGTCACCATCATCCAGTCGCTGGGTGTCGGCCGCAGCATCGGCATCCGGCTTCCGGTCATGATGGGCGTCACCTTCGCCTCGGTCGGCCCGATGGTGTCGATGGCAGCGATGACGCCTGGACAGGAGGGTGCCCGGATGATCTTCGGCGCGATCATCGGCGCCGGCCTCGTCGCGCTGCTGCTTGCCCCGGTCATGGGCCGGCTCCTGAGGTTCTTCCCCCCTGTCGTTACCGGCACGATCATTCTCGTCATCGGCGTTTCGCTGATGCGCGTCGGCGTGAACTGGATCTTCGGCAACCCCTTCGGCCCGACCGCACCCAAGCTCGTCGATCCGACCCATGCGGAATGGCTGGCGGAGCTCAAGAAGGCCGCGGCCACCGGAGGCCCGGCGGTTCCGGATGGCCTGGTGCTTGGCGCCAGCGTGCCGAACCCGCTCTACGCCGAGCCGAGCCACATTGCGCTTGCCGGCTTCGTGCTCCTCTCCATTCTCGTGATTGCCCGCTTCGGCCGCGGATTGATCAGCAACATCGCGGTACTGACAGGCGTCGTCGTCGGCTGCGTCGTCGCCGCAGCACTCGGCATGATGCATTTCGACCGGGTGGCCGATGCCGGCTGGTTCGCCGTCGTCACGCCGCTGCGCTTCGGCATGCCGATCTTCGATCCGGTGCTGATCGCGACGATGTCGCTGGTGATGATCGTCGTCATGATCGAATCGACCGGCATGTTCCTGGCACTCGGCGAAATCACCAACCGCGAAGTCTCAAGGCAGCAGTTGACGGCCGGCCTTAGGGTTGATGGCCTCGGCACCATGATCGGCGGCCTGTTCAACACCTTCCCCTATACGAGCTTCTCGCAGAATGTCGGCCTTGTCGGCGTCACCGGCGTCAAGAGCCGCTACGTCTGCGTGATGGGGGGCGTCATCATGATCGCGCTCGGCCTGATCCCGAAGATGGGCGCACTCGTCGAAGCGGTTCCGACCTTCGTGCTCGGCGGCGCCGGCCTGGTCATGTTCGGCATGGTCGCGGCCACCGGCGTGCGCATCCTGTCGACCGTCGATTTCAAGTCGTCGCGCAACAACCTGTTCGTGGTCGCCGTCTCGGTCGGCTTCGGCCTGATCCCGCTGATCGCGCCGAACTTCCTGATCTGGCTGCCGCATGCGATCCACCCGATCATCGAGTCCGGCATCGTGCTTGCTTCGATCTCGGCGGTCGTGCTCAACGCCTTCTTCAACGGTCTCAGCTTCGAAAGCACAGCCAGCGTCAACGCTGCCAAGCTTGCCGATAGCCATTGAACCCTTTGCAATCGCGAAACCCCGGCTTTCCCACGAAAGCCGGGGTTTCGCTTTTCACACGGCAAGATCCCGATACTTCGACCACCAACGAAGCATCCGCCGCCAGCGTCGCGCTAGAACGATGGCAACAATGACGACGCAAGGATGCGATCCCGATGGCCAAGACCAACCTCTCCCTCGAACTCCTGTTGCTTCTGGCGCTCGCAACGCTTTGGGGCGCCTCCTACACCTTCATCAAGATCGGCATCGAGACCATTCCGCCGGTCACGCTGATTGCCGCCCGCACCCTGATTGCCGGCACGCTTCTTCTTGCCGTTCTGCGCTGGCGCGGCCTCAGCCTGCCGCGTGACGCGGCAACCTGGCGGCGCTTCCTGTTCCAGGCCTGCCTCAACAGCGTCGTGCCCTTCACGCTGATCGCCTGGGCCGAGCAGACGATCGATGCCGGCATCGCCTCGATCCTCAATGCAACGACGCCGATCTTTGCCTTCCTGATGACGGCGCTGATCACCCGCCACGAGGCGGTCACGGCCCGCAAGCTCGTCGGCATCCTCGCCGGCATGACCGGCATCAGCCTGATCATCGGCATGGAGGCCTTCGGCGGGCTCGGCGAACAGTTGCTGCCGCAGCTCGCCGTCGTGCTCGCCACCGTCTGCTACGCGGGTGCGGCCATCTTCGGTCGCGGCTTCAAGGGGCTCGACCCGATGATGCCCGCCGCCGGATCGTTGATTGCCGGTACTGCGCTGCTGATCCCGGTAAGCCTCGTCGTCGACAGGCCCTGGACGCTGGCACCATCGGCGGGGTCGTTGCTGGCGCTCGTCGGCCTCGCCGTCTTCTCGACCGCCCTTGCCTTTGCCATCTACTTCCGGCTGATCCAGACGCTGGGCTCGGTCGGCGCCACGGCCCAGGCCTATCTGCGCGTGCCGATCGGCGTTGCCATCGGTGCGCTCTTTCTCGGCGAACGGCTGTCCGACACTGCCTGGATCGGCCTTGGCTGCGTCATCGTCGGGGTCGCGGCCATGACCATCCCGGCACGGCGAAGCGCCGCCGCGATCGCCGACCGCGGCTGAGCCCACTTACGGATAAAGAAAAGAGATTGCGCGCGCCGTCTGGCGCGCCATTGCCGACGCCTCAGTCCTTGCGTTTGCGGCAGTAGAGCTCCAGCCGGTGACGCACGAGGTCATAGCCGAGTTCGGCGGCGATTTCCGCCTGAAGCTGCTCGATCTTGTCGGAGCGGAACTCGATCACCGCGCCGGTGTCGATATCGATCAGGTGGTCATGATGCGGCGCGTCGGCGGTCTCGAAGCGAGCGGTCGCACTCTCGAAGGCATGGCGCTGCACCACGCCCTGTTGCTCAAGCGCTGACAAGGTCCGGTAGACCGTCGACAGCGAGACGGTGGCGTCGATTTCCTTCGCCCGGCGATGCAGTTCGTTTGCATCCGGATGGTCTTCTGCGGTGGCGAGGATCTTCAGGATTGCGGCACGCTGGCGCGTCACGCGCACGCCGCCATCCCGCAACACGCCTTCCAGTTCTTCGACACGATTCTTGTTCTGTTTCATGGCCGTACACTAGCCAAGGGCACGGCCTTTGAAAATAGCCAGTTGCGAATGCTTCTCATTTGCATTGACTTATGCAAATCATTCCCCTACTCCTGCTGATATCAACATCTGGGAGTAGAGAATGATCGATCAGACGAGGCGCGCGATCCTGGCGGCAATGACGGCCGTCGCAGCCATTGCGCTCGTTCCAGGCGCCGCTTACGCGCAGGAGAAATTCAAGGCCGTGACGACCTTCACGGTCATTGCCGACATGGCAAAGAATGTCGCAGGCGACGCAGCCATCGTCGAATCGATCACCAAGCCAGGCGCCGAGATCCACAACTACCAGCCAACGCCGCGCGATATCCTGAAGGCGCATGACGCCAAGCTGATCCTCTGGAACGGCCTCAACCTGGAGCGCTGGTTCGAGAAATTCTTCCAGAACTTCGACGACGTCCCCGGCGTCGTCGTCTCCACCGGCATTGACCCCATGGGCATTGCCGAGGGCCCCTATACTGGCAAGCCCAATCCGCATGCCTGGATGTCGCCATCGGCCGCGCTGATCTATGTCGACAACATCCGCGACGCTTTCGTGAAGTACGACCCTGATAATGCAGAGACCTACAAGGCCAATGCCGAGGCCTACAAGCAGAAGATCGAGGCCACCATTGCACCGATCCGCGCCGAGATCGCCAAGATCCCCGAGGACAAGCGCTGGCTGGTCTCGAGCGAAGGCGCCTTCAGCTACCTGATCCGAGATTTCGGCATGAAGGAACTCTACCTCTGGCCGATCAATGCCGACCAGCAGGGTACCCCGCAGCAGGTCCGCAAGGTGATCGATGCCGTCCGGGCAAACCATATCCCTGTGGTCTTCTCCGAAAGCACGATTTCGCCGGACCCGGCAGAACAAGTGGCGCGCGAGACCGGTGCAAAATACGGCGGCGTGCTCTACGTTGATTCCTTGAGCGAAGCGGACGGTCCGGTTCCGACCTATGTCGATCTGCTGCGCGTCACATCGGAAACCATCGCCAAGGGTCTTGCACAATGAACCTTCAGGTGAAGACGCGCTCCGGCCCCGCACCTACTTCCGGCGAGCAAGGAAGCGGCATCCGCGTTGCCGGCGCCACCGTCACCTACCGCAACGGCCTGCGGGCGCTGCGTGACGCTAGCTTCGAGATCCCGACCGGGACGATCACGGCACTCGTCGGCGTCAACGGCAGCGGCAAGTCGACACTGTTCAAGGCGATCATGGGCTTTGCTCGCCTGTCGCGCGGCGACATCTCGATCCTTGGGCGCTCCGTGCCGGAGGCGCTGAAGAAAAACCTCGTCGCCTATGTGCCGCAGGCCGAAGAGGTCGACTGGAACTTCCCGGTCCTGGTCGAGGACGTCGTCATGATGGGCCGCTACGGCCACATGAACATGCTGCGTATCCCGAAGAAGGCCGACCACGAGGCGGTCGAGGCCGCTCTTGCCCGCGTCGGCATGAGCGACTACCGCAAGCGCCAGATCGGCGAACTCTCGGGCGGCCAGAAGAAGCGCGTGTTCCTGGCACGCGCCCTTGCCCAGGACGGCAAGGTCATCCTGCTCGACGAGCCCTTCACCGGCGTCGACGTCAAGACCGAGGACGCGATCATCCGGCTGCTCATCGGGCTTCGCGACGAGGGCCGGGTCATGCTGGTCTCGACCCACAATCTCGGCAGCGTGCCGGAATTCTGCGACCGCACCGTGCTCCTGAAAAACACCGTGCTCGCCTACGGCCCGACCGAAACCACCTTCACCCGAGAAAACCTCGAACTCGCCTTTGGCGGCGTGCTCCGGCACTTCGTGCTCGGTGGTGAAAACCTGCACGACGATGCCGATCCCCGCCAGCTTGCCGTCATCACCGATGACGAGCGTCCGCTCGTCATGTATGGCGACAAGGACCGCATGGTGGCACAGCCGGCAAAGCCTGAAGCGAACACGGAGCCGAACGGCAAATGACCGCCACGCTTCTCGAACCCTTCACCTACGGCTACATGCTCAACGCCATGTGGGTGAGCGCGCTGGTCGGCGGCGTCTGCGCCTTCCTGTCTTCCTATCTGATGCTCAAGGGCTGGTCGCTGATCGGGGACGCGCTCTCGCATTCGATCGTGCCCGGCGTCGCCGGCGCCTACATGCTCGGCTTGCCCTTCTCGCTCGGCGCCTTCTTCTCCGGGGCGCTCGCCGCCGGCGCCATGCTCTTCCTCAACCAGCGCACAAGGCTGAAGGAAGACACGATCATCGGCCTGATCTTCACCTCCTTCTTTGGCCTCGGCCTGTTCATGGTCTCGCTGTCGCCGACCTCGGTGAACATCCAGACGATCGTGCTCGGCAATATCCTGGCGATCACGCCGGCCGACACGCTGCAGCTGGCGATCATCGGCATCGTCTCGCTGATCATTCTGACGGCCAAGTGGAAGGACCTCATGGTCACCTTCTTCGATGAGAGCCATGCCCGCTCGATCGGCATCCCGACGACCTTCCTCAAGGTCCTGTTCTTCACGCTGCTTTCGGCCTGTACGGTCGCGGCGCTGCAGACCGTCGGCGCTTTCCTCGTCATCGCCATGGTGGTGACGCCGGGCGCCACCGCCTACCTGCTGACGGACCGTTTCCCGCGGCTGATCCTGATCAGCGTCGCCATCGGCACGCTGACGAGCTTCTTCGGCGCCTATTTCAGCTACTTCCTCGATGGCGCCACCGGTGGCATCATCATCGTGCTGCAGACGCTGATCTTCCTGGCGGCCTTCGTCTTTGCCCCGAAACACGGACTTCTCGCCGCGCGCCGGCGTGGCGCCGAACCGGCGGAGGCTGGCCGATGATCTCGCTCGACATGATGCTTGCCGTGTTCGAATTCGAGTTCATGCGCAACGCGCTTCTGATCTCGGTATTGGTAGCGATCCCGACCGCGATGCTCTCCTGCTTCCTGGTGCTGAAGGGCTGGTCGCTGATGGGCGATGCGATCTCGCACGCCGTCTTTCCCGGCGTGGTGATCTCCTACATCGTCGGCCTGCCGCTCGCCGTCGGCGCCTTTGCCGCCGGCATGTCCTGCGCGCTGTTGACCGGCTATCTCAAGGAGAACAGCCGCATCAAGCAGGATACGGTCATGGGCGTGGTCTTTTCCGGCATGTTCGGTTTCGGCCTGGTGCTCTACACCAAGATCCAGAGCGACGTGCACCTCGATCACATCCTCTTCGGCGACATGCTCGGCATTGGCTGGCCGGACATTGTCGAGACCGGCCTGATCGCGCTCGTGGCCGCCGGCATCCTCGCGGTCAAGTGGCGGGATTTCCTGCTGCATGCCTTCGACCCGGCCCAGGCCAAGGCCGTCGGTCTGCCCGTCAACTGGCTGCACTATGGGCTGCTGGCGATCCTGTCGCTGACGATCGTCGGCGCGCTGAAGGCGGTGGGGCTGATCCTCGCCATCGCCATGCTGATCGCGCCGGGCGCCATTGCCTTCCTGATCACCCGGACCATGGGCGCGATGCTCATCGTCGCCGTGCTGGTCGCGATGACGGCGTCGTTTACCGGCGTCTATCTGTCCTTCTTCATCGACAGCGCGCCGGCGCCGACCATCGTGCTGCTGATGACCGCGATGTTCCTGATGGCCTTCGCCTGGTCGTCCTGGCGGACCTACCGCAACGAAGCCCGGCGCGTCGCGGCCGAATGAAAAGGAGGCTCCCTTCGCAGGGAGCCTCCTTGCCTCTTCTCAGTGGCTCGGATGCAGCGCGTCGTTGAGATACATGCAGGTCAGCATGGTGAAGATATAGGCCTGGATCAGCGCCATCAGCAACTCCAGCCCCGTCAGCGCCACAGTCATCAGCAGTGGCATGATCGCGGCGAGGACCCCGAGCGCGCCGAAACCGCTCAAGCCCACGACGAAGCCGGCGAAAACCTTGAGCGTGATGTGGCCGGCGAGCATGACCGCGAACAGACGCACCGAGTGGCTGACAGGACGCGACAGGTAGGAGACCACCTCGATCGGGATGATGATCGGCGCCAGGATCAGCGGCACGCCTGAGGGCATGAACAGCCTGAGAAAGCCGAGGCCGTGGCGGTAGAGGCCATAGAGCGTGACCGTCAGGAACACCAGCATCGCCAGCGCGAAGGTGACGGCGATATGGCTCGTCACCGTGAAGGCGTAGGGGAACATGCCGATCAGGTTGGCGGTGAGGATGAACATGAACAGCGAGAATACCAGCGGAAAGAAGCGCATGCCCTTCTCGCCGGCATTGTCGCGTAGTGTCTTTGCCGCAAACTCATAGAGGATTTCGGCCGCCGATTGCGCCCGGTTCGGCACGAGGCCGCGCCTCCTGGTCGACAGGATCAGGAAGAGGCTGGCGATCGCGATCGTCAGCACCATATAGGCGGCCGAGTTGGTAAAGCTGATCTGGTGGCCGCCGACTTCGGCGATCGGGAAGAGCGACTTGATCTCAAATTGTTCGATGGGTCCGGCCATCATCAACCTCGTGCGTTGGTGACGAAACGTCGGCGGCGCGCGCGGGCGGCCACCTGCGCGCGTCAATATGTTGGGAAAGCGATCGGCGGCCGGGATCGTTCCACGAAACGATGGCTTCCGGCGGGGTGATCGGGCTGCTCGATGAAGGAAATGGTCACGCGGGCGTGCCGCGGGCTACGGGGCTGCATGGTACGATCGTCTCCAATATCTCGGTCGAGATAATGGGGCCGTCCCCAGGCGAAACACCGACGCGGGTCGTCCCGCGTGCGCCTGACCTAGAGGCAATTTGCGCCGGGGTCAAGTCGGCGCCCGGCCGGCGCGCAACCGGTCTCAGCCGTAGCGATGGTGATCCGCAAGCACCTCGTCGATCACCACGCGCTGCTTTGCCTTTTCGCTCGCCGGCGCGCCAGCCATGCCGGCAAGCACGATCAGCGCCTTCCACAGCGTCCAGCCGCGGCCGCGGGCCCAGGCGCCGTGATCGAGAGCCATGCCGTCGCGGAAGACCTCGCGGCTCTCGCCGCCGAAAAACGTCCAGGCAATCGCCAGATCGCAGGCGGGATCCCCGACGCCGGAAGTGCCGAAGTCGATGACGCCGCTCAGGCTGCCGTTCTCGACCAGCAGGTTACCCCAGGCGATATCGCCGTGAAACCAGACGGGCGCGCCCTCGAACGGCGCGGCAAGCGCGGCCTCCCAGACCTCCCCTGCGGCCATCGTGTCGACATCACCCGCAAGCAGCGTAAGCGCCTGGCGCGTCTGCGCGTCGTAGAAGGCGGGCGGTCCGCCGCGATGGAAATTGTGATCGCCGGGCACGGGCCCACCAGCGGCGTCCGCTTGCATCAGCGCGCGCAGGAACCGCGTCAGGTCCTTCGCGACCTGCCTGACATCATCGACCCGCTCGGCAGCCAGTGTTTCCCCGGGGAGATAACGATAGACCGACCAGGGCCAGGGAAAACCTTCTCCCGGCACGCCCTTGCCGAGAGGTACCGGAATGGACAGCGGCAGTTGCGGCGCCAGCAGCGGCAGCCAGCGATGTTCCTTTTCCACCTGCAGAACGTAGTGTTCGGCGCTCGGCAACCGGACGGTCATCCGGTCGCCGAGGCGAAACGTCCTGTTGTCCCAGCCGCCCGGTTCGATCGGCCTTATGTCGAGTTCCGACCACTGCGGAAACTGCACCGCGAGTAGCCGGCGCACCAGAGCTACGTCGATCGACGGCGTTGCGGATGTCGGCTCTGTCATGACGAACATGCGCTCCGGTTTGAATGTCTGCGGACGCTAGTTAGGCAATCGCTTCGGGATTTCAACTTTTTAGTTCACGCCGGCGATGGTTCACCGGCGCGTTGTGCGGGGATGCAACAGTCGCCTCGCGGTTATCGGCGGTTGCATATTGCCGCCGCGACGGATTTCGAGGATGAAGAAGGCTTGGACATCTTGCTAGCCTGAGATCATGGAAACCCGGCAGACCGACCGCCCTTCGCTGGAGGCTCCGCAACTCATCGCCCATCATCGGGCGAGCGAGGCTGCATGAGCACGGCCAAAGGCAAGACGCCCGCCGGCAAGCCGGCCCGAAGCACCGGTCTGCGCTTCTTCATCGTGGCCCTGCTGCTGATCGTCACCGCCATCGTCGCGACGGCCCTGCTCGCCAACGAGCAACGCAATCTGAAGAAGGTTCTGCTCGCACTCGGCCTGCCGACGACCTTTCTCGAAAGAGGGAGACCAGACGAGACGACGGGCACGAAGCGCGAGAGGCGCGTGCCGCCGCGCGTCGTCTTGCCCGCCTGGACCTTCCAGGACCTGCAGACGCCGGAGCAGCAGTTCCTGCGCGTCATCCGCAGCGACCCAAAGGCGCTTTGCGACGAGTTGCGCGAGGCCGGGTTTCGGGAACTCGAATGGAAATCGAGCGCCGGCGAACGGGCCCAGTGGGAATGCTCCTCGCTGATTTCCTTGCCCCGGCCGGGCGAAGACAAACCCTCTTCGATCTTCATCTTCGTCAAGGGCAGCGGCGAGGAGGAGATCTCGTCGTTCCGCGTCAAGCTCAACATCGAGCGCCAGGAGGACAGCCAGGCGGTGACGACGGCTGCGGCGCGGGCGGCATCCGTCTTCCTCGATCACGTGCGCTGGGCGGACGCGGCCAGCGTCACCTTGCAGATCCAGGCGCTGAGGGAATTCGACCTCAAGCGCTTTGGCAGCCGCATTCAGCTCAAGCGTGAATCCGACGAGGAGACGCAGCGCTACAATTTCCTCGCCAACCAGTTCGCCCGTGCCCGCCCGAAGAGCATTGCCGAGCAATATTTCGACCGCAGCAAGTGGCTCGGCTATGGCGATGGCAGCCTGCGCAGTTTCGTTCGGGGACCGAGTGCCTGGAACGCCCCGGCCAAGGTGCCGGACGGCACGGGCAAAGAGGAATCCGCACCGGCCGCCAGCCCGCCCTGATGATCGCGCCGCCTGTCGCTCGAACCGAAGGACGGTCTAGCGGTCGATCCGCGTCGAGAGGATGATCGACGACAGCGTTCGGTCGACACCGTCGATTTCGCCGATGCGATCGATCAGCAGGTCGAGCTCGCTGATAGACGTCGCAGCGACCACGGCAATCAGGTCGAAGCTGCCGCTGACCGAATGCAGCGTCTGGATTTCCCGGATGGCACTCAGCTCCGGGGTCACGCGCGAGAGCGCCCGCGGTGCGATGGTGATCAGCACATGCGCCTTGACCAGCCCCTTCTCGTAGCTTTCCGACAGGCGCACGCCATAGCCGGCGATGATGCCTTCGCGCTCCAGCCGCTCGATGCGGGCCTGCACCGTCGTTCGCGACAGGCCGAGCCTTCGGGCAATCGTCGCCGTCGGCATGCGGGCGTTTTCGCTCAAGACGGCGAGAAGCTCGCGATCCTTGTCCGTGATCTGCATTTCGTCGGTCCAGTTGGGCAATCTGCCGAATTTAGATAGGCGATTTAGTCACATCAGCGCTTCAAATCAACAGCCCCTCCCACAACAATAGAGACACAAACAGTTCTCATGCCCTGGGGGAAAGAATGAAGAATATCGTCGTCATCGGAGCAGGCAAGATCGGCTCCACCATCGCTCGCATGCTGGCACACACCGGCGACTACAGCGTCTGCGTCGCCGACCGCGCCGCCGAGCAGCTGGAGCAGGTCGAAAAGCATGCCGCGATCACGACGGCGACCGTCGACATCGGCGACAAGAAGGCGCTCGTCGCTCTTCTCTCCGGCAAGTTCGCCGTTCTGAGCGCGGCTCCGTTCCACCTGACGGTCGCAATCGCCGAAGCCGCTGCCGAAGCCGGCATCCATTACCTCGACCTCACGGAAGACGTCGAATCCACCCGCCAGGTCAAGGCGATCGCCGCCAAGGCAAACACCGCCTTCATTCCGCAGTGCGGCCTCGCACCGGGCTTCATCTCGATCGTCGCCAACGACCTCGCCAGCCGTTTCCAGACGCTGGAAAGCGTGCGCATGCGCGTCGGCGCCCTGCCGCAGTACCCGTCGAACGCGCTCAACTACAACCTCACCTGGAGCACCGACGGCGTCATCAACGAATACATCGAGCCCTGCGAAGCGATCGTTGAGAGCAACCTGATCGAAGTGCCGGCCATGGAAGAGCGCGAAGAATTCTCGCTCGACGGCGTCACCTACGAAGCCTTCAACACCTCGGGCGGCCTTGGCACCCTCTGTGAAACGCTGAAGGGCAAGGTCCGCACGCTTAACTACAAGACGATCCGCTACCCGGGTCACGCCGCCATCATGAAGGCGCTCCTCAACGACCTCGGCCTGCGTCACCGCCGCGAAGTCCTCAAGGACATCTTCGAAAATTCCCTGCCGACCACCACCCAGGATGTCGTCGTGATCTTCGTCACCGTTTCGGGTTTCCGCGACGGTCGCCTGATCCAGGAAACCTACGCCAACAAGGTCTATAGCGGCGTCGTTGCCGGTCGCATGCAGAGCGGCATCCAGATCACCACCGCCGGCAGCATCTGCGCCGTGCTCGATCTGCTTGCCGAAGGCAAGATCGCCCAGAAGGGTTTCGTTCGCCAGGAAGACATCGGCCTCGATACCTTCCTCGCAAACCGCTTCGGCCACTACTACGCCCAGAAGGGCGAGAGCGCGCGCGTCGCCGGCTGAGCCAATCAGCCCTGATGCGCCGACTTCAATGCCCGGGTTTCGCCCGGGCATTTTTCGTTTCGCCGTCCGACAACGATGCGATGCGCCTATTTACGGCCGAATTCGTCCTCGATGCGGACGGTGTCGTCGTCGCCGAGATAGGAACCGGTCTGCACCTCGATCAGCTCCAGCGGGATTTTGCCCGGATTGTGCAGCCGGTGCACGGTGCCCTGCGGAATGAACACCGACTCGTTCTCGTGGAGCAGCCGCGTCTCGCCACCCATGGTGATCTCCGCCGTGCCGCGCACGACGACCCAGTGCTCCGCACGGTGATGGTGCTTCTGCAGCGAGATCTTCTTGCCGGGCGTCACGCGTAGGCGTTTCACCGAGAAGCGCTCACCGTCGGACAGTGCGGCCACCGCGCCCCAGGGACGGTAGGAGGTCGGATGCACTTCCGTCAGCGCCGCGGTTTTGGGAGAACGCGCAAGCGCCTTGACGATATGGCCGACGCTCTGGCTGTCGTCCAGCCGCCCGACATAGACGGCGTCCTCGCCGGCAATGACGGCCACGTCTTCCAGACCCTGCACCGCCAGATGAATGTCGCGCGACAGCACCAGCGAGTTGCGGGTGTTCGACACCGTCGCCCGGTCCGTGACGACATTGCCGTCGGCATCCTTGCGCCCGGCCTTCCACACCGCATCCCAGCTTCCGAGATCCGACCAGGGGAACGACGACGGCACGACGGCGGCATGCTCGGTCTTTTCGAACACCGCATAATCGACGGAAATATCAGGTGCTGCAGCAAAGCTCTCGCCGTGCAGCCGAGTGAAGTCGAGATCCTTGTAGGCACCTTCGACGGCAGCCTTCGTTGCGTCGAAGACCTCCGGCGCAAACCGCTTCAAGTCGTCGAGAAAGAGCGTCACCGGCAGCATGAACAGGCCGGAGTTCCAGAGATAGCGCCCGGTCGCGATCATCGCCTCGGCTTTCGCCCGATCCGGTTTCTCGACGAAGCGCGCCACCCGGTTCGTGCCTTCGGCCAGTTCGTCGCCGCATTCGATATAGCCGTAGCCGGTGGCCGGTTCGGTCGGGGTGATGCCGAACGTCACCAGCTCTCCCCGCCTGGCGGCCGCCTGCGCTCTCAAGATGCAGTCCTCGTAGAGGACGCCGGCGTCGATCTCGTGATCAGAGGCGAGCACCTGCATGATCGCCCCTTCGCCGTAACGGCCAAGCACTGCGAAGGCGGCGGCGGCAAGGGCCGGTGCGGTGTTGCGCGCCACCGGCTCCAGGAGAATGTCGCCGAGCTCGGCCTCGATCGTGCGCGCCTGCTCGGCGACGATGAAGCGAAAGTCGCTGTTGGTGACGACGATTGCCGGCTCGTAGCGCGTCCGGTCGCCCACACGCTCAAGCGTCTGCTGGAACAGCGATCGCTCGGAAAGGATCTGCAGGAACTGCTTCGGCGCGGCGGAGCGCGAGAGCGGCCACAGTCGGGTGCCCTTTCCACCGGCCATGATGACAGGAACAATCTTCGACGTCATGCCAGCGGTCTTTCCTCGTGGGCTGCGTGGTCATCGATGAATACAGGATCGACGGTGAAGAATAGCTAAAGTCGCCGATGGGAGCCACCAGTCGCGTTGCAGCGGGAGCGGCCCGGATGAACGCATAAAAAAACCCCGCTCGAAGGCGGGGCTTTGTTTCTGCGCTTCACCCTTCCGGGTGTCCCTTTCAGGCCGGGATGACGATCTCGCCGAGCTTCGTCAGTTCGGCGACGAACTGCTCCAGACGGGTCTTCTTCTCGTCACCGGCGCCTTCCAGCTCAGCGCGAACCGCGTCGATACGGCTTTCGAGAGCCGTGCGGTCGAGTTCATCGACATGAACGGCGGATTCGGCGAGCAGCGTGCAACCGGTCGGCAGGATGTCGGCAAAGCCGCCAAACACCGCAAAGCGCTCCGTCTTGCCGTCGGCCAGTTTCACCGTGACCACGCCGGGCTTCACCGTCGTCATCGTCGGCGCATGATTGGCCATCACGGTCATCTCGCCCTCGGTCGCCGGAATGACGACTTCCGTCACCTTTTCGGAGACGAGCAGGCGCTCGGGGGAAACAAGCTCAAAGTTGAAATCGGCCATGACCATTCACTTCTTGTGGGCGCGCCACCTGAGAGGCGGCTGTGCATGTCTTCCCTATCCTTGCGAAAGGACAGGATGAAAGCCTCGGCGCTTGTGCAGCGCCGAGGCTTAACAGTGCTATCAAGCGGCTTCAGCAGCCAGTTTCTTGGCCTTTTCAATCGCTTCTTCGATCGAGCCAACCATGTAGAAGGCAGCTTCCGGCAGGTGGTCGTACTCGCCGTTGACCAGGCCCTTGAAGCCCTTGATCGTGTCTTCGAGAGCGACGAGCTTGCCCGGCGAACCGGTGAAGACTTCGGCGACGAAGAACGGCTGCGACAGGAAGCGTTCGATCTTACGAGCGCGGGCAACGGCCAGCTTGTCTTCTTCAGACAGTTCGTCCATGCCCAGGATGGCGATGATGTCCTGGAGAGCCTTGTAGCGCTGCAGGGTCGTCTGCACCTTACGCGACACTTCGTAGTGCTCTTCGCCGACGATCATCGGGTCGAGCATGCGCGAGGTCGAGTCGAGCGGGTCAACGGCCGGGTAGATACCCTTTTCGGCGATCGAGCGCGACAGAACGGTCGTTGCGTCCAGGTGGGCGAACGAGGTTGCCGGCGCCGGGTCGGTCAAGTCGTCGGCCGGAACGTAGATGGCCTGAACCGAGGTGATCGAGCCCTTGGTCGTGGTGGTGATGCGTTCCTGCATCTGGCCCATGTCGGTCGCCAGCGTCGGCTGGTAACCCACGGCCGACGGGATACGGCCGAGCAGAGCCGACACTTCGGAGCCTGCCTGGGTGAAGCGGAAGATGTTGTCGACGAAGAACAGAACGTCCTGGCCCTTGTCGCGGAAGTCTTCAGCGATCGTCAGACCGGTCAGAGCGACGCGAGCGCGGGCGCCCGGCGGTTCGTTCATCTGGCCGTATACGAGGGCAGCCTTGGAGCCTGCACCGCCGCCGTGCTTGTTAACGCCGGACTCGATCATTTCGTGGTAGAGGTCGTTGCCTTCGCGGGTACGTTCACCCACGCCTGCGAACACCGAGTAACCACCGTGCGCCTTGGCGACGTTGTTGATCAGTTCCATGATGAGAACGGTCTTGCCGACGCCTGCGCCGCCGAAGAGGCCGATCTTGCCGCCCTTTGCGTAAGGAGCGAGAAGGTCGACGACCTTGATGCCGGTGACGAGGATCTGCGCTTCCGTCGACTGCTCGACGTAGGACGGCGCTTCCTGGTGGATGGCGCGCTTGCCGGAGGTGACGAGCGGACCGGCTTCGTCAACCGGCTCGCCGATGACGTTCATGATGCGGCCGAGCGTTTCGTCGCCAACCGGAACCGTGATCGGTGCGCCGGTGTCGGTAACCGACTGGCCGCGAACCAGACCTTCGGTCGAGTCCATGGCGATCGTGCGAACGGAGTTTTCGCCGAGGTGCTGTGCGACTTCGAGAACGAGGCGGTTACCGTTGTTGTCGGTCTCCAGCGCGTTCAGGATCTGCGGAAGCTGGCCCTCGTCGAACGCGACGTCGACGACGGCGCCGATGACCTGCGTTACGCGACCGACAGCGCCGGTTGCGGCTGCTGCTGCGGTCTTGGCGGAAGCTGCCTTCCTCGGTGCAGCGGGCTTCTTCTCCGCTGCGGTTTCTTTCGGGGTAGCTGCCTTAGCCATAATCCTTACCCTCTTCTCGTGACCTTAGAGCGCTTCCGCGCCCGAGATGATTTCAATGAGTTCCTTGGTGATCTGAGCCTGGCGCTGACGGTTGTAGTTCAGCGTCAGCTTGTTGATCATCTCACCAGCATTGCGCGTCGCGTTATCCATCGCGCTCATCTTGGCACCCATTTCGCCTGCGACGTTCTCGAGCAAGGCCCGGAAGATCTGCACCGAAATGTTGCGCGGAATGAGATCGCTGAGGATCGCGCCCGCGTCCGGCTCATATTCGTAGACAGCCGAAGCATCCGATGCTTCCGCTGCGACCGGGCCGGCCGAAGCGGGGATCAGCTGCTGAGCCGTCGGAATCTGGGCGATAACGGACTTGAACTCAGAATAGAACAGCGTGCAGACATCGAACTCGCCCTTTTCAAAGAGCGCGATGACCTTGTGGCCAATCTGGTCGGCGTTTTCAAAGCCGATCTTCTTGACCTCACGCAGGTCGACACGATCGATGATCAGCGACGCGTATTCGCGGCGCAGAATATCGAAGCCCTTCTTGCCGACGCAGATGATCTTGACCGTCTTGCCGGCTGCAAGCAGCTTGCGAACGTGGTCGCGGGCATGACGGGCGATCTGCGAGTTGAAGCCGCCGCAAAGGCCGCGTTCAGCCGTGCAGACGACCAGAAGGTGCGTATCGTCCTTGCCGGTTCCGGTCATCAGCGCAGGCGCGCTGTCGTCCGCGCCAACCGCCTGGGCGATGTTGGCGAGAACGGCAGCCATACGCTGCGAGTAAGGCCGGGCGGCCTCAGCCGCCTCCTGCGCACGCCGAAGCTTCGCCGCGGCGACCATTTTCATCGCCTTGGTGATCTTCTGCGTCGCCTTGACGGAGGCGATCCGGTTCTTCAGATCCTTAAGTGAAGGCATCCGTTATCCGTCCTAACTGAAATCCGCTCAGGCGAAAGACTTGGCGAAGCTGTCGATTGCAGCCTTCAGCTTGCCCTTGACGTCGTCGGAGATCGCCTTGTCCTTGCGGATGGTTTCCAGGATGTCCTTGCCTTCCGAACGCATGTACGAAAGCAGGCCCTGCTCGAACTTGCCGACCTGGTTGACCGGCAGCTTGTCGAGGTAACCGTTGACACCTGCGAAGATGACAGCGACCTGCTCTTCCGTCTTCAGCGGCGAGAACTGCGGCTGCTTCAGGAGTTCGGTCAGGCGGGCACCGCGGTTCAGCAGGCGCTGCGTAGCGGCGTCGAGGTCCGAGCCGAACTGCGCGAAGGCGGCCATTTCGCGATACTGGGCGAGTTCGCCCTTGATCGAGCCGGCAACCTGCTTCATCGCCTTGATCTGCGCGGCCGAGCCAACGCGGGAAACCGACAGACCGACGTTAACGGCCGGACGGATGCCCTGGTAGAACAGGTCGGTTTCAAGGAAGATCTGGCCGTCGGTGATCGAGATCACGTTGGTCGGGATGAACGCCGAAACGTCGTTGCCCTGCGTTTCGATGACCGGCAGAGCCGTCAGCGAGCCAGCGCCCATGTCGTCGTTCAGCTTTGCAGCGCGCTCGAGCAGGCGGGAGTGCAGGTAGAAAACGTCGCCCGGGTAAGCTTCGCGGCCCGGCGGGCGGCGCAGCAGCAGCGACATCTGACGGTAGGCAACGGCCTGCTTGGACAGGTCGTCGTAGCCGATGAGAGCGTGCTTGCCGTTGTCACGGAAGTATTCGCCCATCGCGCAGCCGGCGAACGGTGCGAGGTACTGCATCGGAGCCGGATCGGAAGCCGTTGCAGCAACGATGATCGAGTACTGCAGGGCGCCGCGCTCTTCCAGAACCTTCACGAACTGGGCAACCGTCGAACGCTTCTGGCCGATTGCGACGTAGACGCAATACAGCTTGTCACCATCCGGACCATTGTCGTGAATGGCCTTCTGGTTGAGGATCGTGTCGAGGATGATCGCGGTCTTGCCGGTCTGGCGGTCGCCGATGACGAGCTCGCGCTGGCCACGGCCAACCGGGATCAGAGCGTCGATGGCCTTGAGGCCGGTCGACATCGGCTCATGAACCGACTTGCGCGGAATGATGCCCGGTGCCTTGACGTCAACGCGTGCGCGCTGCTTGGCGTTGATCGGGCCCTTGCCGTCGATCGGGTTGCCGAGCGCGTCGACGACGCGGCCGAGCAGCTCCGGACCAACCGGAACGTCCACGATGGCGCCAGTCCGCTTGACGGTGTCGCCTTCCTTGATGTCACGGTCCGAACCGAAAATAACGACACCGACGTTGTCGGCTTCGAGGTTCAGCGCCATGCCGCGAATTCCACCCGGGAATTCGACCATTTCGCCTGCCTGGACATTGTCGAGGCCGTAGACGCGGGCAATACCGTCACCGACGGAAAGCACCTGACCGACTTCGGAGACTTCTGCTTCCTGGCCGAAATTTTTGATCTGATCTTTAAGAATTGCGGAAATTTCCGCGGCGCGGATATCCATCAGCCGACCTCTTTCAGTGCAAGCTTAAGGCTAGAGAGTTTGGTGCGAAGGGAAGTGTCAATCTGGCGGGACCCGACCTTGACGATCAGACCTCCAAGAATAGACGGGTCGACGGTGACGTTGACCGCCACGTCTTTGCCGGTGACGCTCTTCAGCGTCGCCTTCAATTCAGTTTCCTGCGCTGCGGAGAGCGCATGGGCCGACGTGACGTCGGCGGAAATTTCGCCACGATGGCGCGCGGCGATCAGGCGGAACGCCTTGATCATGCCCGGCAGCGCGAAGAGGCGGCGATTGCGGGCAACGACCTTGAGGAAGTTGCCGACGAGCCCGGAGATGCCAGCTTTCGCTGCAACAGCCGAAATGGCCTTGAACTGGTCGTCTGCAGAAAAGACCGGGCTGGCGATCAGCCGCTTCAGATCGTCGCTACCGTCGATCAGGGTCTGGACGCGGGTGAGATCCGCACCGACTGCCTCGACCGAACCGGCGCTGAGCGCGAGTTCAAAAAGCGAGGACGCATATCTTTCTGCAACACCGGAAATAAGCTGGGATGTGTCTGCCACGGGCACAAGCTTCTCTCAATTTCATCCAAGAACCGTGCTGGCGGTGGGCCGTCAACTTAAGCTCTTGAATTTGCTGCAATAATTTGCAGGATATCGAGGCCTGGCGACCCACTTCCCCCGCAATTCGCGGTTCGTCTAGCATAGGATGTTTGGACTCGCAACACGCGAACGGCAGGAATGCGGCATAAGTCGGCCACCTTTGGCCGAATTTTGCCGTAAATTCGGTCCTGCGCTGTGAATCGCGGGGATGCCCGCAATCGCGATCAGATCATGCCGAAGACATAGCCGAGCGGAAGGATGGCGAGCGCCGCCTGAACGATGAGCGCCGCCCAGTTGTAGAGCGTGCTGCCATTGTCGCTCATCATGGAGAGGATTCGACCGAAGGCGGCGAGCGCAAAGGCAGCCCCGACAGCCAGATAAACCATCGGCTGGGCGAGCAGAATGGCGGCGAGGCCAAGTCCCAGATGCATGCCGCCCATGGTCGAGCGCGCCTCGGCTAGGCCGCCCCGCCGTCCCTCGGCAATGCCGATGCCGGCCAAGCGAAAGGTCAGCCGCGGAGCAAACAGCATGACGACGCCGATCAGCGCTGCCGCCGCCGCCGCACAGAAGGCGAGGAACTCGCCGGTTTCCGTCGGAATATAAAACTCCATGCCCGTTCCCGCAGATGAGCCCGTTGTCATGCCGCCCCGTCGTCGGCCGGAGCGATGCGTTCCTGACGTCTAGCGCATGTCGCCCCGGTTGTGAATCGCCCACGGGCGCTTGAACGCAACGATCACAGGAAACTTGAACTACAGGAAGCTTTGGGGATCGATGTCGAGCTGGACGCTGATCGAGCCGCGCTCCTTGGGGCCGGCGGCGATCATCGCCTTGACGAAAGCCTGCATGTCGCTGTTGCGCCGGCCATGCACCAGCAGCCGGAAGCGATGCCGCCCGCGCACCAGCGCCAGCGGCGCCTCGGCTGGACCGAGGATGGAAATGCCATCCGTCCGTGGCGCTGCCATCCGCAAGCCGCGCGCATGGCCCTCGGCATCCTGCCGGGTGTCGGCCGAAACAATCAGCGAAGCGAGCCGGCCGAACGGCGGCAGCAGTGCCTTTTCGCGCTCGGCGATCTCACGATCGTAGAAAGCGTCGGCATCGCCGGACACGATCGCCTGCATCACCGGATGCTGCGGCTGATAGGTCTGCAGCAAACCGAGGCTCTTGAGACCCGTTCGGCCCGCACGGCCGGTCACCTGCGAGAGCAGCTGGAAGGTCCGTTCCGCCGCACGCGGATCGCCGTTCGCAAGTCCCAGATCCGCATCGACGATGCCGACCAGTGTCATCAGCGGAAAGTTATGGCCCTTGGCGACGAGCTGGGTGCCGATGACGATATCGGCCTCGCCGCGCGTGATGGCTTCGAGCTCCAGCCTCAGCCGTTTGACGCCCATCAGGTCGGAAGAAAGCACGATGGTGCGCGCCTCGGGAAAATGCCGCTCCACCTCTTCGGCGATGCGTTCGACCCCCGGCCCGCAGGCGACCAGATGATCGAGCGTGCCGCATTCCGGGCAGGCTTCCGGCGTGCGCTCGGAATAGCCGCACTGATGGCACTGGATCTGCCCGCGGAAGCGATGCTCGACCAGCCAGCTCGAACAATCCGGGCACTGGAAGCGATGGCCGCAGACGCGGCACAGCGTCAGCGGCGCATAGCCGCGACGATTGAGGAACAGCAGCGCCTGTTCGCCGCGCTCGATCGCCTTGCCGACCTGGTTCAAGAGCACCGGCGAGAGAAACCCGCCGCGTGCCGGCGGATGCTGGCGCATGTCGACGACGCCGAGCCGCGGCAGCGCCGCATCGCCAAAACGGGTCGGCAGGTGGATCGGCTTGTAGCGCCCGACGTCGCCATTGACCCGGCTTTCGAGCGACGGCGTCGCCGAGACGAGCACGACGGGAAAGCCGGTGATGCGACCACGAACGACGGCCATGTCGCGCGCATTGTAGAAGACGCGATCTTCCTGCTTGTAGGCAGGGTCGTGCTCTTCGTCGACAATGATGAGACCCAGTTCCTCGAAGGGCAGGAACAGCGCCGAACGGGCGCCGGCAACGACGCGGACCGTGCCGGTCGTCACCTGGCGCCAGACCTTTTCACGGGTGCGGGGAGCCAAGTCCGAATGCCACTCGGCGGGCTTGGAGCCAAAGCGATCCTGGAAGCGTTCGAGGAAGCTCGACGTCAGCGCGATTTCCGGAAGCAGGATCAGCACCTGCTTGCCCGCCCGAAGGGTCGCAGCGATCGCCTCGAAATACACCTCGGTCTTGCCCGAGCCGGTAATGCCGTCGATCAGCGATACCGAGAAGCCGCCATCCTCGACCGCTGCCAGCAGATCGGCCGCTGCATCCTTCTGCGGGCCTTCGAGCCGGGGGGCGGTAAAATCGGGATCGGGCAAGGCGACGACCGGCGGCGGCGCCATGAAGACGGTCTCGAAGACGCCTTGCTGGGTCAGCCCTTCGATCACGCTCGACGACGTGCCGGCTGCGTGCGCCAGACCCGAGCGTGTCCAGGAAAAGCCGTCGCTGGCGGCAGCGATCACCCGTTCGCGCGCCGCCGTCATGCGCTCCGGTCGCATCTCCGTGAGACGCAGCGCCTCCACCATCGGCTCGGGATCGAACGCGGCGGGTGCGCGAAGCGCCATGCGCGCGACCAGCCCCGGCGGCGTGACGGTGTAGGCGGCAACCCAATCGAGAAAGGTCCGCATGTCGCGCGTCAGCGGCGGGCAGTCGAAAGCCTTCTCGATCGTCTTGAGTTTCTTGGCGTCGACGCTCCCGTCATCGTCGCCATCCCAGACCACGCCGACGACGAGGCGGGGGCCGAGCGGCACCTGCACGATCGAGCCCGGCTCGACCGCCATGCCGTCGGGAACCGCATAGGAATAGGCTTTCGGCGCCGGCATGGGCACCAGGACCGGCACGACGCGACGGGCCGAAACGGGCCCGAGCAAATCGCCGAATAAATCGGTTGAATCGCGAGTCATTTTGCCGTGACCTTGCCACGTGTTTCGGTTAAAGAAAACTGCGCTGCGAACCGCAGCCTTGCAGGCCGCAGGGTTTGTCACGGTTCCACCAGAGTTTCAACGCGCGCGATCTCTGCCAACGGAATTCCTCCCCGGTAGATATGCGCCGAACGGCAATCGTGCCCCAAGGGAGTGACCCCATGAAATTTTTCGTTGATACCGCCGACGTCAAGGAAATCCGCGAGCTGAACGATCTCGGCCTTCTCGATGGCGTCACCACCAACCCGTCGCTGATCCTGAAGTCGGGCCGCGACATCACCGAAGTCACCAAGGAAATTTGCTCGATCGTCGACGGCCCGGTTTCGGCTGAAGTGACCGCGACCGAATATGCCGAGATGATGAAGGAAGCGGCCGTTCTCGCGAAGATCGCCGACAACATCTGCATCAAGCTGCCGCTGACGCTCGACGGCCTGAAGGCCTGCAAGGCGCTGACCTCGGACGGCCACGAGACCAACGTGACCCTGTGCTTCTCGGCCAACCAGGCACTGCTTGCCGCAAAGGCCGGCGCCACCTTCATCTCGCCCTTCGTCGGCCGCCTCGACGACATCGCGTTCGACGGCATGGACCTGATCCGCGAGATCCGCCACATCTACGACAACTACGGCTACGAGACCGAGATCCTTGCAGCTTCGATCCGCACCGTGAACCACGTCAAGGAAGCCGCCCTCATCGGCGCCGACGTCGTCACCGCGCCGCCGGCAACGCTGAAGGCGCTGGTCAAGCACCCGCTGACCGACAAGGGCCTTGAAACCTTCCTGGCCGACTGGGCCAAGACCGGCCAGAAGATCGCCTGATTGTTTCGGGAATGAACAAGAAAACCCCGCAGCGATGCGGGGTTTTTTGTTGCCTATTCGTCGTGGTCCATCAGCCCTGTCAGCCGCATGCCGTCGATCCAGGTGGCGCTGTCCTTGCGGATCACCCGGCGCGGACGGATACCGGAGCGCTGGCGCACTTCTTCCGCCAGTCTTTCCGAATGGGTGACGATCCAGATCTGGCTCTCCCTGGAAGCGCTGACGATCATGTCGGCAAGCGCCGGCAGCATGTCCGGATGCAGGCTCGTCTCCGGCTCGTTGAGCGCAATGAAGCGCGGCCGGCGATAGGAGAGCAGTGCCGCCGCAAGCGCGAGAAAACGCATCTGTCCGTCGGAAAGCTCACGCGGCGAAAACGGCCGGCTGGGAAAATCCGGAAAGACCAGCGAGAACTCGGCGAACTGGCCGGGATCCGGAACATCGAGGTAAGCGCCGCCGAACGCATCGGCGATCGCCCGGTCGAGGTCGACCGTATCCTCGCGCGTGTGGCGGAGCGTCGCAAAGACGGCCGCCATGTTGACGCCGGTCTCATCGAGCATCGGCGCGGTCACCGCAAGGCAGGGCAGCCGCAGCGGCGAATCGCGGTCGGTGCGGAAGCCGTGAAAGAAGCGCCACTGCTCGACCGCACGGCGGAAAGTGCCGACCTCAGGATAGTGTCCGGCATCGCCGAGTAGAGAGATCGCGGTCTCGGACGTCAGCGCCTGTTCGGGATAATCCTCCATCCGCCCGCGTTCGCCGCGCACGAAGATGCCGGGGCCGGATCGTTTCATCATCGTCACCGGACGGCGGCCGGTTTCGACCGTCAGTTCCTCTTCCTTGACCTGCGGCTCATAGGCGAAACCGGCGGCGGGCAGGGGCGGGCGCAGCCCGGCCTCGATGCGGTAGCGGAAGGTGATCGCCCGCTCCTCGTCCAGAAGCTCGGTTTCGAGCCTTATGCGCGCCGGCTTGTCGGCACGCCGACGGCCGCTCCAGAGCGCCGACGACATGCCGCCCTCCTCGGCAATCTCGCGCGCCAGGGTGCCGCGCGTGGCGGCTTGCACGAGTTGAAGCGCGCGATAGAGATTGGACTTTCCGACGCCGTTTTCGCCGATGAACAGGTTGACCCCGGTCAGATCCATGCGGATCGACTTCAGCGAACGGTAGTTTTCCGCAAACATGGATTGAAGCTGCATGGCTCAGACCTAGCCGATCCGCCGCGCGGGGTGAAGCCCGACGGCGTTTGCGTGGACCACGACGGGCGCTAGAGCGCGGCCGCCGTTTGCAGCCGGGGCTTGAACGCCGCGTCGGCATCCATTGCCAGATCGAACACCGTGTGCCGTTCGAGCGCCTTCGTCACCTCGCCCGCTTCGCCTTCCAGCGCTTCGGGCGGGATCATGTTGCCGATGCGAAAGTCGAAGAGATCGCCCTTCTTGTTCAGCAGCTCGTGGAACACGGTCATGTCGCGCAGTTCGGTCGACCATTTGGCGAACCAGTAGAACAGGCCGGAATTGCGGGCGCTCATATGCACCGGCAGGATCGGCAGGCCGTATTTGCGCGCGAAGCCCACGGCCGACGTCTTCCATGGCCGCTCGTTGAGGCAGCCATCGGCCCAATAGGCGATGCGTCCGGAAGGAAAGAGTACGGTCGCCTTGCCCTCGCCGATCGCCCGGTTGGTCACCTGCAGGGTCTCGCGCGCCTTCAGCTTGCTCTTGTGTTCCTCACGCCATTCGACCGGTATGACCATTTCGACGAAACGCGGATTGACGCGGATCGCGTCACGATTGGCGAAGAACATCATGTCCGGCCGCCGGCTCTTCAAGAGATCGAAGACGGCAATGCCGTCGGCGATGCCGGTCGGGTGATTGCTGACGAGCAGGAAGCCACCCTTGGCAGGAATGCGCTCGGCCCGGTCGACCCGCACCTCCAGCGAGAGCAGCGAACTCAGATGCTCGAAGGCCTGGAAACCCGGCATGTTGGCGACCGCATCGGCGAACTCGTGCGCCTTGCGATAATTCAGCAGCGTATAGAGAATAGGCCGCATCAGCGGCCAGAGCGGGCTCTTGACGATCCGCTGACCGCGTTCGGCAATCAGGGTGTCGACGATGTGGCCAGGCTGCCCCTGGGAGACCAGGGCGATCACTTCAGCAAAATGCGCGATTCCGTTCACCGAATCCCGTCCCGCCATAGTCCGATCCGTTTGTTTGCGGCTGACCATCGCAATTCTATATGATCGAAGAATGACAAATTCCAAGGGTGCATTAGCAAAAACCTAAGACGCGTCAGGGCATTGTCGCGGGCGGACCATCAATGGAAAGCGACAATGAACGAGCTCCTCGTCATCGGCCATCCGGAGCTACTTGCCGAGCGTCAGCGCTGGCTCGACGGGCTCATGCGGGAGCGCCGCCTCTCCGACAACACCGTCGAGGCCTATGAGCGCGACACCCGGCAATTCCTGACGTTTCTCACCGGCCATCTCGCCGGGCCGCCGCGACTTTCCGACATCCGTACACTGAGGCCGGCTGACCTGCGCGGCTTCCTCGCCCAGCGTCGCAAGGGCGGCGCCGGCGCCCGCACGCTCGGCCGCGGGCTTGCCGGGCTTCGCTCTTTCCTGCGCTATCTCGAACGCAACGGCCTTGCCAATGCGGCCGGTGCGGCCGCGGTGCGCTCGCCCAAGCAACCTAAATCCCTGCCGAAGCCGCTCACCGATCGTGACGCGCTGACTGTCGTAACGTCGCAGGCGCAGCTTGCCGAGGAGCCCTGGATCGCCGCGCGCAATGCAGCGGTGCTGACCTTGCTCTATGGCTGCGGCCTGCGCATTTCCGAGGCGCTCGGCCTCACGCCGTCGGAATTTTCCGGCGCACCCACGTCGCTGCGCATCGTCGGCAAGGGCGACAAGACCCGGATCGTGCCGCTGATCGGAGCGGCGCGTGAGGCGGTCGCCACCTATTTGAAGCTCTGCCCGTACCAGATCGCCGCCGATGCGCCGCTGTTCCTGGGCGCGCGCGGCGCCAAGCTGCAGCCGGCGATCATCCAGCGTGAAATGCAGAAGCTGCGTGGCGCGCTCGGCCTGCCCGAGACCGCAACGCCGCATGCGTTGCGCCACTCCTTCGCCACGCATCTGCTGGCCGGCGGCGGCGATCTCAGGACCATTCAGGAACTGCTCGGCCATGCCAGCCTGTCGACCACCCAGGTCTATACCGGCGTCGATTCGGCGCGGCTTCTGGAGATCTACGACCGCGCCCACCCGCGCGCCTGATTTTTGGCGAAAGGGCGGATTAACCATGCCCGTTAAGGAAGCCGTGACCGGCCCGGGCCTAGGGTCGGTTATCGACCATGCGACTGTCAGGGAAGAACGATGACCGCCTTTGCGAGACCTCAGCAAAACCTGCCGCGGCACCCGCTTGCACGGCTCGCCGACGGCGCACTTTGGCTGGTCGCCCTGCTGCATGTCCTGCTCGCCGCCTGCCTCATCGTCGCTCTCGTCTTTGTCGCCGAGGCCGATGCTGCAGAGGTGGAATGCGGCGGCACGAACGTTCTGACCGCGCTTGCAAAATCCGATCCGACGAAACTGGCCGCGCTCGAAGCGGAAGCCGCCGCCATCCCGAACAGCAAGGGCATCTTCTGGAAGATCGAGAAGGACGGCGTCGCGCCGTCCTGGCTGCTCGGCACGATGCATGTCACCGATCCGCGCGTGCTGGCCCTGCCGACCGAGGCGCCCGCCGCCTTCGAGGCAGCCTCGACCGTCATCGTCGAATCGGACGAGATCATCGACGAGAAGAAGTCGGCCGCCGCGATCCTGATGCGCCCCGATCTCACCTTGCTTCCGGACAACAAGACGATCGCAGACTTCCTGAAGCCCGGCGACCGCGAACAGCTCGAAACCGGCCTCAAGGCACGCGGCATTCCGTTGCCCCTGGTTTCACGCATGAAGCCCTGGATGATCGCGAGCTTCGTCGCGCTGCCCGCCTGCGAAATGAGCCGCAAGGCCGCGGGCGCCTCCTTCCTCGACAAGAAGATCGCCGAGGATGCCGTCAGTCAGGGCAAGACGCTGAAGGGCCTGGAAACGCTGGTCGAACAGCTCGCCGCCATGGACTCGCTGCCGACCGAACTGCATCTGCGCGCCCTCATCGAGACGCTCGCGCTCGGTAAGACCATCGACGACGTCTTCGCGACGATGACCGATCTCTATCTCTCCGGCGACACCGGCATGATCATGCCGATGATGAAAGCCGTGTCGGACAAGAGCGCCGAGGATTTCGGCTATGCCGACTTCGAGCAGCGCATCATCGTCGACCGCAACAAAACCATGGCGACGCGCGCCCAACCGATCCTGAAGGACGGCGGCGCCTTCATGGCCGTCGGCGCACTGCACCTGCCGGGCAAGGAAGGCCTGGTCGAACTGCTGCGCGGCCAGGGCTTTACGGTCACGCGCGCCAACTGACGGACAGGCCGGCAACGGACGCTGCCGGCACGATACTCTCGCCTCAGCCCTGCGCACCGGCGCGCGAAACGACTTCGGCTGCGCCCGCGGTGGCACCATCGCCCTCGATCCGGGACAGGCTGCGATACCCCCAGAACGCAGCGCCAAGGATCAGGACACCAGCGGCGAGCGCAATGGTGAAGCCGGCAGACACGCCGAAGCGCGCGACCACGCCCCCTGACACCGCGGCACCCGCCGCAACCCCGATCCCGAGGCCCGTGGTCAACCAGGTCAGCCCTTCCGTCAGCTTCGACGGCGGCACGGCGGTTTCGCCGATGCTCAAGGCGACGATCATCGTCGGCGCAAAAAACACGCCCGAAACGAACATCATCGTCGCAAGGCTGCCGATCCCGCCGGCAAAGAGCAGCGGCAATGTGGTAGCGGCCGTCATGCCCGCCCCGATCAGGAACATCTTCGCCAAAGGCAGGCCGATCCTGATCGCACCGAACGCCAGGCCGGCGATGCAGGAACCGAGCGCATAGAGGGAGAGCACGAGGCTCGCTGCCGCCGGTCGCCCTTCGGCCTCGGCAAAGGCGACGCTGACCACGTCGATCGTGCCGACGATCACGCCCATGCCGGCAAGCGCGACGATCAGGACGCGCAGCGCAGGGTAGCGAAGGACCGAACCGGGCGCCATCGTCTCCGCCGGCTTGACCGGTGGCTCGGTGCCCTTCTGCAGGACGAAGGCGGTGACCCCGATAGCGAGGCACGCAGCGGTGGCCAGCGGCCCGGCCTCGGGAAACAGACCGACGCTTAAGCCCACTGCGATGGGCGGGCCGACGATGAAGCAGATCTCGTCGAAAACCGATTCGAGCGAAAAGGCGGTCTTGAGCTCCGGGCGGCCGCGATAGAGCTCGGTCCACCGCGCCCGGGTCATTGCCGACATGCTCGGCGTGCACCCGGCAAGAACTGCAAAGACGAAGAGCGCCCAGTCCGGCGCCCGCCAATGGGTCGAGGCGAGGAGGGCCGACGTGCCGAGCAGGCTGAGCGCGGCGGCAACCGGCAGCACGCGGCTCTGGCCGAAGCGATCGACGAGCCGGGAAACCTGTGGCGCCAGCAGTGCCGAGGCCAGCGTGAAGGCGGCGGCCACACCGCCGGCCAAGCCATAGCTGCCGCGGGACTGGGCGAGCATGGTGATGATGCCGATGCCCATCATCGACAGCGGCAGGCGTGACACCAATCCCGCCAGGGTGAAGCCCACCGTGCCTTTGGCGGCAAAGATCTGTGCGTAGGGATTGGCCATGGAAGCTCCTGCAATGGGTGTTTTAGCGCCGTCGCATTAACATACGCAGCGTATGCAAGTGATATTGACATACGCCACGCATGTCAATTAACATACGCACCGTATGCAAATGGAGTTGCCGATGACAAGGCGCGCGCGCAGCGACATGATCGCGGAAACGAGAGCAAAGCTGATCGCCGCTGCCCGGGAAGCGTTCACCCGAAGCGGCTACGCGCAGACGTCGATGGACGATTTCACCGCCGCCGCCGGGCTCACGCGCGGCGCGCTCTATCATCACTTCGGCGACAAGAAGGGCCTGCTGCGTGCGGTCGTGGAGACCCTGGACGGCGAGATGGATACACGGCTCGACGCAGCCTCCGCGACCCCGGACCCGTGGGACAGTTTCGTGCGCCGTTGCAGGCTCTATCTGGAGATGGCGCTCGAGCCGGAAATCCGACAGATCGTGTTGAAGGATGCCCCGGCCGTACTCGGCGCGAGCGTGCTGGAACCGAGCCGGCGCCAATGCCTCGCGTCGCTTGCCGCCAGGCTTTCGGCGATGATCGCCGCGGGCATCGTGCGTCCGGGAAATGCCGAGACATTGGCGCGGCTGATCAATGGCGCGCTCACCGACGCGGCGCTCTGGATTGCCGAGGCGGACGATCCGGCCCTGCGCCTCACCAGCGCACGCGACAATCTCGACCTGCTTTTGTCCGGGCTGAAAACCGAAGTCCGGGCTTAGGGACCTGCCACCCGCGAAAGAAGTGTCGGCACGATCGCCTTGTGAAACGGCGTAACGGCCATGAGGTAAACCCGTCCGAGCGTGTTGTGCCTGCGCACGAGCGTGGTGACGCCGACGATCTGGTTAACCGCGGATCCCGCCCTGACATCGACGACGATGCGGAAATCGAGATGCTTGTCGTCGAAGCCGAGCACCACTTCGTCATCGCTCTTGGATACGACAGGAAACGCCCCGATCAGCCCCAGGCGGCTGGAGGGCGCCGCCGACTTCAGGCCGACGACCGAGACGATGCGGTTGCGCAGGCCTAGCAGCACGCGGACCCACCGCGGCGACCGGCCAAGCGAACGTTCGGCGGCTTCGGCCGCGGTCACGCCCTTGCCGTCAAGCGCAAGCTCGAAGCGGTCGGCCCAATCGGCATCCGGTAGGTGCCGGCTCGGCAACGATATGGCCACGGCTCTCGGTTTCATCTTTCCTCTTTCCTCCTGACGCGCGCGTCGTCTGTCCTTGCGGACATGATTGCGCCCTCCTTCGTGCCTGGACAGAAGACCGCTTGTCGCAGCCCTCGGGCCAATCGTCACATCCCCTCGTCCAGAGCCCCCACTCCGCCCCTTCACTTCGCTCCGACAAGCTGCATAACTCAGGCGGAACGCTGCAAATCTGGAGATGGACAATGGAAACCAGCTACGACACACGCGAACTCGAAATGGTCGTGCTGATGACGCCGGATATGGCGAACTTCAGCGGCAAGGTCCATGGCGGCGCGCTGCTCAATCTCCTCGATCGCGTCGCCTTCTCATGTGCCTCGCGCTATTCGCAGCAATATGCCGTGACACTCTCGGTCGATCAGGTCACCTTCCGCCAGCCGATCCATGTCGGCGAGCTCGTCACCTTCCGCGCAGCCGTCAACAATGCCGGCCGCACCTCGATGGAAATCGGCATCCGGGTCGAGGCCGAAAACATCCGCAGCGGCGAACGCCGCCACACCAATTCCTGCTATTTTACCATGGTCGCCGTCGATGCCGACGGCAGCCCGACACCGGTTCCGACCCTTGTCACCGACACGGCCGACCGCAAACGCCGGCAGCGCGCTGCCGAGGCACGGCGCAGCCTGAGGCGCGAGTTCGAGGAGCGTTTCCACGCCCTCAGGTCTGCTTCAGAAGAATGATACGGTCGCTTGGCGAACAGGAATGCCGATGGCGACAATGTCAGCGGGCGCTGACGCGACAGAGGTGAGCAATGGCCACAAGGGCCAGCCGGCACGCAGGAAACGCGGCCGGAAACAGGGGGCGGCGTGACCGCAGCCCCCTGCAGGATCCTTACATGTGGATCGGCTTGAAGAAGGTCGACAGCGCCGCTTCCTTGACCGCTTCCGACATGGTCGGGTGCGCATGGCAGGTGCGGCCGAGGTCTTCCGACGAACCGCCGAATTCCATCAGCACGGCAATCTCGTGGATCATCTCGCCGGCGCCGAAGCCGACGATATGGCCGCCGAGTACCTTGTCTGTTTCCTTGTCGGCCAGGATCTTCACGAAACCGTCTGTCACCTGCATCGCCCGCGCGCGGCCATTGGCGGTGAACGGGAACTTGCCGACCTTGTAGGCAACGCCCGCAGCCTTCAGCTCTTCCTCGGTCTTGCCGACGGAGGCGACTTCCGGCTGGGTGTAGACGACCCCGGGGATCACGTCATAGTTCACGTGACCGGCCTGGCCAGCGAGGATCTCGGCAACGGCAACACCTTCGTCTTCCGCCTTGTGGGCGAGCATCGGGCCGCGAACGACGTCGCCGATCGCGTAGACGCCGGCGACGCTCGTCTGGAAGTGATTGTCGATCTCGACGCGGCCGCGCTGGTCCATGACGACGCCCGCTTCCGCAAGGCCAAGACCGTCGGTGTAGGGCTTGCGGCCGGTGGCGATCAGCACCACGTCGGCATCGAGCGTCACGGCGTCACCGCCCTTGACCGGCTCGAAGGTCACCTTGGCGCCCTTGCCGTCCTTGACGACGCCGGTCACCTTGGCGCCGAGCTTGAAGTCCATGCCCTGCTTGGCCAGCATGCGCTGGAACTGCTTGGAGACTTCGCCGTCCATGCCGCCGAGGATCGAATCGAGATACTCGACAACGGTGACCTTGGCGCCGAGACGGGCCCAGACCGAGCCGAGCTCGAGACCGATGACACCGCCGCCGACGACGATCATGTTGGCCGGAACCTTTTCGAGCGCGATGCCGCCGGTGGACGAGATGATGACCTTCTCGTCGATGTCGACCTTGACGCCCGGAATGCCGGCAACGTCGGAGCCGGTGGCGATCACGATGTTCTTGGTTTCGAGGATCTGTTCCTCGCCCTTGTCGTTGGTGACGGAGACCTTGCCCTGGCCGAGCACCTTGCCGGTGCCCTGGATGCCGTCGATCTTGTTCTTCTTGAACAGGAACGAGACGCCGTCGACATTGGCCTTAACGGTCGCATCCTTGTGCGCCATCATCTTTTCGAGGTTCAGCTTCGGCGCTGCGACTTCGACGCCGAGCGTATCGACGCCGTGGGCGACCTGATGGAACACCTCGGAAGCATGCAACAGCGCCTTCGACGGGATGCAGCCGATGTTGAGGCAGGTGCCGCCGTAGGTGGCGCGCTTCTCGACGACGCCAACCTTCAGGCCGAGCTGAGCCGCCTTGATGGCGCAGACATAGCCGCCGGGGCCGCTGCCGATAACGATGAGATCATAAGCCATTAGAATATCCTTCCTTCAGGACGGTTACCGTCCGCCGCTGACATTGAGAATTGCCCCCGTCACATAAGTCGCCTTATCCGACAGGAGGTAGAGAACCGCGTCAGCGACTTCCTCGGCCGTGCCGGGTCGCTGAACGGGAATGGTGGAGGCGAGATCACGCGCCCGGTCCGGCAGGCCGCCAGAGGCGTGGATCTCGGTATCGATGATGCCGGGGCGGATCGCGTTGACGCGGATGCCCTCGGTCGCGACCTCGCGCGCAAGGCCGATTGTGAACGTGTCGATCGCACCTTTCGAGGCGGCATAGTCGACATATTGTCCTGGCGAGCCGAGCGTGGCAGCGACCGAGGAGATGTTGACGATGACGCCGCCGTTGTGCCCGTAACGTGTCGACATCCGCCGGACGGCCTCCGCCGCGCAGCGGATGGAACCGGTGACGTTGATGCGGAACATGCGTTCGAGCCGCTCGGACGACATTTCGTCGACCCGTTCGGTCGGGCCGACAATGCCGGCATTGTTGACGAGACCGTCCAGCCGACCGAAGGCGGCATCGACAGCCGCAAAGATCGCCTGGATATCCGCCTCGGAGCCGACATCGCCCTGAACCGCGATCGCCGTGCCGCCGGCCCGCTCTATCGCGCCGACGACCGCATCGGCCGCATCTCGGTTCGACGCGTAATTGACGGCGACCCGCCAGCCGGCTTTCGCCGCACCAAGGCAGATTGCCGCACCAATGCCGCGGCTGCCGCCGGTCACAAGGAGAACAGGGCCAGCGCTCATGCGGCGCATCCCTTGAAGGTGAAGGCATCCCAGCTGTCGGCTTCAGCCTTGCCCTTGCCCCAGGCAGTCGACGCGCGAAGCGACGGCCCGAAATCGGGAAGCAGCAGTTGCTCGGCCGCCGTCTCGGTCTCCTGCGGGATCTCGCTGATCGCGCCGGCCTTGTCGAGCGCGTAGACGACACCCTGCCACACCGTGCAGGCACGCAGCTCCTCGCCGGTCGCGTCCCCCTCCGGGCAATTGTGCATGATCAGCCCGGTCGCCCGTTCCGGCTCGCCCGCCGGCATCACGACGCCGTCGAGCAGCAGGCCGGGCTTCAGCACCGCCACCTTGAAGTGGTTGCTGGTCGCCGCACTCGCCGATCCGACCGGCTCGAAGCGCAGTTCATAGCCACCGTCGCGGTCGCCGTAGATCGCGTGCGACTGCTTGCAGTCGGCGGCGATCGCCGGCGCAGCAAAGACAAGGCCGAACAGGGCTGAAAGGAGACGACCGGAGCGCATGATCAGACAGCCTTCTCCGTTGCAAGCTTGAGGCCGAGCGCGATGAACACCACGCCGCTGGCGCGGTCGATCCACTTGCTGGCGCGGGTGAAGGCGGCGCGCATGCGCGGCGTCGTCATGAACATGCTGACGCCGACGAACCACGCGATCAGGCAGGTCGCCATGACAAGGCCGTAGCCGAACTTGATCATCATCGGCGTATGGGCGTGAACGACCGTCGAGAAGATCGACAGGAAGAAGAACACCGGCTTGGGGTTGAGCGCGTTGGCGGCAAAGCCGAGGCCGAAGGCCTTGGCCGCCGACTGGTCCTTGGCCGACCCGCTGCCTTCCGTGTGGTCGACCTTGATCTCCGTCTGGCCGGCGCGCAGCGCCTTGATGCCGATATAGATCAGGTAAGCGACACCGCACCATTTGACGATGTTGAACAGATAGATCGACTGCGAAATGATCAGCCCGAGGCCGAGGATCGTGTAGGTCACATGGAACATCAGCGACGTGCCGATGCCGAAGGACGTGATGATCGCCGGGCGGCGGCCATGCACGATCGATTGGCGCATGACCATGGCGAGATCGGCGCCGGGGGAGATGATGGCGAAGGCGAAGATCGCCATCAGCGATGCGAGTTCGAAGAAATACTGGCTCATGGGTTTGCGACCGGTGCGTTGAAGGCCCAGACGTGGCCGAAGGGATCCTTTATGCGCGCGTAGCGTGCGTGCCAGAAGGTATCCTGCGGCTCCAGAACTGTCGATGCCCCGGCGGCCATCGCCCGGTCGTAGGCAACGTCGACATCGGCCGGCTTCGCCAGGTTGATGCTGATCGCAACGCCGGTGCCGCCGATCGTGTTGGGCGACAGCACGCTGCCGCCGAATTCGGGGAACTCGTCGTGCAGCATCACTTCGCCGCCGTGGATCGCCAGATTGGCGTGCATGACGCGCTTGCCGTCCTCGGCCATCGCGTGGAAGGTGTTCACCGCACCGAGCGCCTTCTCGTAAAAAGCGATGGCGGCAAGCCCGTCCTTGACGCAGATATGCGCCTGGATCGGCGGAACGTCGGGTCCGAATGCCATGCCAGTCTCCTCTTGCCTTGTCGCCGGGATGCTATGCCATGAGCCTGACGACCATCAGCACAAGCGCGATGATCGACACGAACCAGACGAGGGTACGCAGGACCGGAACGCCGGCCACGTAGAGGCCGGTGTAAACCACCCGCGCCAGAAGCCAGGTCGCCGCGCCGATGGCGCCAAGACCGCCGGTCTTGCCGGTCACCGCCAGCGCAAGGGCCAGAGCGACGAAGGCCGGATAGGTCTCCAGCATGTTGTGAAGCGAGCGCAGCAGACGACCGGACACCACGCTCTTGGGCGCCCGTTGCTCGTCGCGCGGGCCGAGCAGGTATCTGATCGTGAAATCGCCGGACAGATCGAGCGAAAGTGCCTGCACCAGGATATGCGCGATCAGGAATACCACGCTCCAGCCAAGCACCCAGATTTCAGTCGACGCTGCAGCGGCTTCCATCATCCCTCGCAATCGCAGGAGCGGTTCGGATCGGCATCATCGGCCCCGAGGGCCACCCTCCCCGGCCAGGCCGCAGAGACAGTCTTCGCCGCGCGTGCTTGCACACGGCGATCGGCGGGGGCGCCAAAGAGCCCCCCCGCCGCTTGCGGATATTAGAGATCGAGAACCAGACGTTCCGGATCTTCCAGGCTTTCCTTGACGCGGACGAGGAAGGTCACGGCTTCCTTGCCGTCGACGATGCGGTGATCGTAGGAGAGCGCGAGGTACATCATCGGACGGATGACGACCTGGCCGCCGATGGCGACCGGACGCTCCTGGATCTTGTGCATGCCGAGGATGCCCGACTGCGGTGCGTTGAGGATCGGCGAGGACATCAGCGAGCCGTAGACGCCACCGTTGGAGATGGTGAAGGTGCCGCCCTGCATGTCGGCCATCGACAGTGCGCCGTCACGGGCAGCCTTGCCGAGGCGGCCGATGTCCTTTTCGACCTCGGCGATCGACATCTGGTCGGCATCGCGAACGATCGGAACGACAAGACCCTTGTCCGTGCCGACGGCGACGCCGATGTGGCAGTAGTTCTTGTAGATGATGTCGGTGCCGTCGATCTCGGCGTTGACAGCCGGGATTTCCTTCAGCGCGTGGGTCACGGCCTTGGTGAAGAAGCCCATGAAGCCGAGCTTCACGCCATGCTTCTTTTCAAAGATGTCCTTGTACTTGTTGCGCAGCGACATGACGGCGCTCATGTCCACCTCGTTGTAGGTGGTGAGCATGGCGGCGGTGTTCTGCGCGTCCTTGAGACGACGGGCGATCGTCTGGCGCAGGCGGGTCATCTTGACGCGCTCTTCGCGAACGACGTCTTCCGCCGTCGACGGTGCACGGGCCTGGACCTTGGCCGGCTCGGACGCGGCCGGGGTCGAGATGCCCTTGGCAACGGCAGCAAGCACGTCGCCCTTCAGCACCTGGCCACGCTTGCCGGAGCCGTCGACCTGGTCGGCCGAGAGGTTGTTTTCGGCAAGCAGCTTGCCGGCCGACGGTGCCGGCGGCATCGACGAGGCGGCAGGTGCTGCAACAGCAGCCGGGGCAGCCGGAGCGGCGGCAGCCGGCTCGGCCTTCTTTTCAGCGGCAGCAGCCGGAGCGGCTGCAGCAGCGCCGGCGGCACCAGCAGCGATCTGGCCGAGCAGCGCGCCGAGACCGACGGTCTCGCCGGCCTGCGCGACGATTTCCGACAGCGTGCCTGCGGCCGGCGCCGGAACTTCGATCGTCACCTTGTCGGTTTCGAGTTCGAGCAGGGGTTCATCGGCCTTGATGGCGTCGCCGACCTTCTTGAACCAGGTGCCGACGGTCGCTTCGCTGACGGATTCGCCAAGGGTGGGAACGCGGATTTCTGTTGCCATGATTTTTGTTCCGTTGATCAGATATCTGTTTCTATTGGCTCAGAGCGAGGGGAGCATCAGCCCCCCAGCGCGTCCTCGAGGAAGGCGGCAAGCTGCGCCTGGTGCTTCGACATCAGGCCCGTCGCCGGCGATGCAGCGGCCGGACGGCCGGTGTAGCGCACGCGCTGATACTTGGCGTCGATATGGGCGAGAACCCATTCCAGGTACGGGTCGATGAACGACCAGCCGCCCATGTTCTTCGGCTCTTCCTGGCACCAGACCATCTCCGCGTTGCGGAAGCGGCTGAGCTCGTTGATGAGCGCCTTGGCCGGGAACGGATAGAGCTGTTCGACGCGCAGCAGGTAGATGTCGTCGATGCCACGCTTTTCGCGTTCTTCGAGCAGGTCGTAGTAGACCTTGCCCGAGCAGAGCACGACGCGACGAATCTTGGAATCCTTCTGCAGCTTGATCGGGCCGTCCTTGATCACCTCGGCGTCGTCCCACAGCAGGCGGTGGAACGAGCTCTCGCCGGCCATTTCCGACAGGCTGGAGACCGCACGCTTGTGACGCAGCAACGACTTCGGCGTCATCAGGATCAGCGGCTTGCGGAAGTCGCGCTTCACCTGGCGGCGCAGGATGTGGAAGTAGTTCGCCGGCGTCGTGACGTTGGCGACCTGCATGTTGTCTTCGGCGCAAAGCTGCAGGAAGCGCTCGAGGCGGGCCGACGAGTGCTCCGGACCCTGGCCCTCATAGCCGTGCGGCAGCAGGCAGACGAGACCCGACATGCGCAGCCACTTGCGTTCGCCCGACGAGATGAACTGGTCGAAGACGACCTGCGCACCGTTGGCGAAGTCGCCGAACTGGGCTTCCCAGAGGGTCAGCGCGTTCGGACGGGCCAGCGAGTAGCCGTATTCGAAGCCGAGAACCGCCTCTTCCGAAAGCATCGAGTTGATGACTTCGTAACGCGCCTGGGTCGGCGACAGGTTGGCGAGCGGGATGTAGCGCTCTTCGGACTGCTGATCGTAGAGAACCGAGTGGCGCTGCGAGAAGGTACCGCGTTCGCAGTCCTGGCCCGACAGGCGGATCTTGGTGCCCTCGACGCAGAGCGTGCCGAAAGCGAGCGCTTCAGCCATGGCCCAGTCGACGCCTTCGCCGGTCTGGATCATGTTGGCGCGGTTTTCCATGAAGCGCTGGATCGTGCGGTGCGCGTTGAAGCCTGCCGGGATCTCGGAGATCTTGCGGCCGACTTCCTTCAGCTGCTTCATCGGTACCGAGGTCTTGCCGCGGCGCTGTTCGTCCTGGTTGTCGGCCGAGCGCAGACCAGACCAGGCACCATCGAGCCAGTCGGCCTTGTTCGGCTTGTAGGACTGGCCGGCCTCGAACTCCTGCTCGAGGTGGGCGCGCCAGTCGGCCTTCATCTTTTCGACTTCGCCTTCGGAGATCAGGCCTTCGGCGATCAGTCGGTCCGAATAGAGTTGGACGACCGTCTTGTGGCCGCGGATGACCTTGTACATCTTCGGCTGCGTGAACGCCGGCTCGTCGCCTTCGTTGTGGCCGAAGCGGCGGTAGCAGAACATGTCGATGACGACAGGCTTGTGGAACTTCATCCGGAATTCGGTGGCGATCTTGGCCGCGTAGACGACCGCTTCCGGATCGTCGCCGTTGACGTGGAAGATCGGCGCTTCGATCATCTTGGCGACGTCGGACGGATAGGGCGACGAGCGCGAGAAGGCCGGATTGGTGGTGAAGCCGATCTGGTTGTTGATGATGAAGTGAACCGTACCGGCAACGCGGTGGCCGCGCAGACCGGAAAGGCCGAGGATTTCGGCAATGACGCCCTGGCCGGCAAACGCCGCGTCACCGTGCAGCAGCAGCGGCATGACCTTGGAGCGTTCGCGCAGCGGAATGATGTCGCCTTCGAACACGGTCGCCATCTGGTCCTGCTTGGCGCGGGCCTTGCCCATCACCACAGGGTTGACGATTTCCAGGTGCGACGGGTTCGCCGTCAGCGACAGGTGAACCTTGTTGCCGTCGAATTCGCGGTCCGAGGACGCACCGAGGTGGTACTTCACGTCGCCCGAACCTTCGACGTCGTCAGGTGCGTAGGAGCCGCCCTTGAACTCGTGGAAGATGGCGCGGTGGGGCTTTGCCATGACCTGGGAAAGCACGTTCAGACGGCCGCGGTGAGCCATGCCGAGAACGATTTCCTTGAGGCCTTCCTGGCCGCCACGCTTGATGATCTGCTCGAGCGCCGGGATGAGCGATTCGCCGCCGTCGAGACCAAAGCGCTTGGTGCCCTTGTACTTGACGTCGATGAACTGCTCGAAGCCTTCCGACTCGATCAGCTTCTGCAGGATCGCCTTCTTGCCTTCGGGGGTGAAGTCGACGCCCTTGTCCGGACCTTCGATGCGCTCCTGGATCCAGCCCTTCTCTTCCGGGTTGGACATGTGCATGAACTCGACGCCGATCGTCGAGCAGTAGGTGCGCTCGAGGATTTCCACCATCTCGCGAACGGTCGCGTATTCGAGGCCGAGCACGTTGTCGATGAAGATCTTGCGGTCGAGATCCTTGTCCTCGAAACCGTAGTTCGACGGCGACAGCTCATTGTAGTCCTCAACCGCGGCAGCGAGGCCGAGCGGGTCAAGCTTGGCATGCAGGTGGCCGCGGGCGCGGTAGGCGCGGATCATCATGATGGCGCGGACGGAATCGCGCGTCGCCTGGTGGATGTCGGCGGCGCTGGCAACGGTACCGGCGGCGGCAGCCGTTTCCTCAACCTTCGCCTTGACCTTTTTCTCGATGACCTTTTCGACCGTGCCCCAGTCGCCATCCAGCGCCGAGACCAGTTCGCCATTGGCCGGGATCGGCCAGTTGTTCTTTTTCCAGGAGGCGCCCTTGGCTGCCTTCACCACATCTTCCGGCCGGTCGGCGAGCGCCTTGAAGAAGGCCTGCCATTCGGCCGACACGGACGCCGGGTCCGCCTCGTAGCGTGCATGGAGCTGCTCGATATAGGCGGCGTTGGCGCCGTCCAGAAACGAAGTGAGCTGGAATTGCTCGTTGGCCTCTTGCCTTGTCATGGTCTCACGCGGACTGATCTGTCCGCCTCCTGACTGAAGTTGGGTTGCCGGGTATCCCGGTCGTTCATGTTCGTTCGGCGCGTCCGGGCGCCGGGCCTTTTTCCTACGATGCCGCGCATCCTCGAGGACGCGCCGGGTCACCGTGGCACTTCATTGCCGCGTATCCTGATCTTCAATCAGCCAAGGAAACACGCGGGCTGCAGATTGACCGGGCCGGATCGCTCCGCCCCGGTCAGAAGTCTTGCGATCAGCCCTTGAGGACTTCGACGAGCGTCTTGCCGAGACGAGCCGGCGAAGGCGACACGCGGATGCCTGCCTGCTCCATCGCTGCAATCTTGGATTCCGCATCGCCCTTGCCGCCGGAAACGACAGCGCCGGCGTGACCCATGGTGCGGCCCTTCGGCGCGGTACGGCCCGCGATGAAGCCGGCCATCGGCTTCTTGCGGCCCTTCTTGGCTTCGTCGATGAGGAACTGTGCAGCATCCTCTTCGGCCGAGCCGCCGATTTCGCCGATCATGATGATCGAGGTCGTGGCTTCGTCGGCCAGGAACATCTCGAGCACGTCGATGAACTCGGTGCCCTTGACCGGGTCGCCGCCGATGCCGACAGCCGTCGTCTGGCCGAGGCCCTCGTTGGAGGTCTGGAACACGGCTTCATAGGTCAGTGTGCCGGAGCGCGAGACGATACCGACCGAACCCTTGCGGAAGATCGAGCCCGGCATGATGCCGATCTTGCATTCTTCCGGCGTCAGGATACCGGGGCAGTTCGGGCCGAGCAGGCGCGACTTGGAGCGGTCGAGGCGAGCCTTGACGCGCACCATGTCGGCGACCGGGATGCCTTCGGTGATGCAAGTGATGAACGGGATTTCCGCGTCGATCGCCTCGATGATCGCGTCCGCGGCGCCTGCCGGCGGAACGTAGATCACGGATGCGTCCGCACCGGTCTTCTCACGGCCTTCGGCAACCGAGGCGAAGATCGGCAGGGTTTCGCCCTTGGAACCGGTCCAGGTTTCGCCGCCCTTCTTCGGGTGGATACCGCCGACCATCTGCGTGCCGTAATAGGCAAGCGCCTGTTCGGTATGGAAGGTGCCGGTCTTGCCGGTCAGGCCCTGAACGAGGACCTTGGTGTTCTTGTTAACGAGAATCGACATGAGGTGGTCCTTCAGTTAGCCGTTGATCGCGGCGACGATCTTCTTGGCAGCATCGTCCAGATCGTCGGCGGCGGTGATCGCCAGGCCGGATTCGTTCAGGATCTTCTTGCCAAGCTCGACATTCGTGCCTTCGAGACGAACAACCAGCGGAACCTTGAGGCCGACTTCCTGCACGGCCGCAACGACGCCTTCAGCGATGACATCGCACTTCATGATGCCGCCGAAGATGTTGACGAGGATGCCCTCGACCTTCGGGTCGGCCGTGATGATCTTGAAGGCAGCCGCAACCTTCTCCTTGCCGGCGCCGCCGCCGACGTCGCAGAAGTTCGCCGGCTCCTTGCCGTAGAGCTTGATGATGTCCATCGTCGCCATGGCGAGGCCGGCGCCGTTGACCATGCAGCCGATGTTGCCGTCGAGCGCGACATAGGCGAGATCCCACTTCGAGGCCTCGATTTCCTTGGCGTCTTCTTCGGTTTCGTCGCGCAGCGCCTTGATGTCGTCGTGGCGGAACAGCGCGTTGCCGTCGAACGAAACCTTGGCGTCGAGAACGCGCATGCGGCCATTCTTCATGACGATCAGCGGGTTGATCTCGAGCAGGCTCATGTCCTTCTCGACAAAGGCCCTGTAAAGGATCGGGAAGAGCTTTTCGGCGTCAGCCTTGGCTTCGCCTTCGAGCTTCAGGGCCGCCGTGAGCTTGGAAAGATCAGCGGCAGTGACGCCGGCTTCCGGGTTGATCGCGACGTTGACGATCTTTTCCGGCGTGTCGTGCGCAACAGCCTCGATGTCCATGCCGCCTTCCGTCGAAACGACGAAGGCAACCTGGCCGACCGAGCGGTCGACGAGCAGCGACAGATAGAGTTCGCGTTCGATGTCGGCGCCGTCCTCGATGTAGAGGCGGTTCACCTGCTTGCCGGCCGGGCCGGTCTGGGCGGTGACGAGCGTGTTGCCGAGCATTTCCTTGGCATGAGCCTTGGCTTCGTCGATCGAGAAGGCAAGACGAACGCCGCCCTTGGCGTCGGCGGACAGTTCCTTGAACTTGCCCTTACCGCGGCCGCCGGCATGGATCTGGCTCTTGACCACGTAGAGCGGGCCCGGGAGCGACTTTGCAGCGGCTTCAGCTTCGTCAGCCGAGAAGATCGCGACACCTTCCGCGACCGGTGCGCCGTAGCTCTTCAGGAGAGCCTTGGCCTGGTATTCATGAATGTTCATGGTGTTTTTCCTGTCTGGAGCATTGTGCGGGCAGGTGGGGGCACCTACCCGCACCAATGCGGCAAAAACAAAGAGGCCGAGCGGCGACGGAGCGTCCGCTCAGCGGGACGCGATTACTGCTTCAGGCTCGGCGCAATGCCGATGCAGGCTTCGCAAAGACCGGCGACCGAAGCGACGGACTTGTCGAACGCTTCCTTCTCGGCCTTGTTGAGATCGATTTCGATGATGCGCTCGACGCCGCCGGCACCGATGACGGTCGGAACGCCGACATACATGTCCTTGACGCCGTACTGGCCGGTCAGGTGCGCAGCGCAAGGCAGAACGCGCTTCTTGTCCTTCAGGTAGGCCTCGGCCATTTCGATCGCCGAAGCGGCCGGTGCGTAGTAGGCCGAACCGGTCTTGAGCAGACCGACGATTTCGGCGCCGCCGTCACGGGTGCGCTGGATGATTTCTTCCAGGCGCTCCTTGGTGACCCAACCCATCTGCACGAGGTCGGTCAGCGGAATGCCGGCAACCGTCGAGTAACGGGCGAGCGGTACCATGGTGTCGCCGTGGCCGCCAAGAACGAAGGCGGTGACGTCCTGGACCGAAACGTTGAATTCCTGGGACAGGAACAGGCGGAAGCGCGAGCTGTCGAGAACGCCGGCCATGCCGACGACCTTGTTCTTCGGCAGGCCCGAGAACTTCTGCAGCGCCCACACCATGGCGTCGAGCGGGTTGGTGATGCAGATGACGAAGGCGTTCGGGGCATACTTCTTGATGCCGGCGCCGACCTGCTCCATGACCTTGAGGTTGATGCCGAGCAGGTCGTCGCGGCTCATGCCCGGCTTGCGGGCAACGCCGGCGGTGACGATGCAAACGTCGGCGCCTTCGATGGCGGAGTAGTCGCTGGCACCGGTCAGGTTCACGTCGAAGCCTTCGACCGGGGAGGACTGACCGATGTCGAGACCCTTGCCCTGCGGAATGCCGTCGGCGATGTCGAAGAGGACGATGTCGCCCAGTTCCTTCAGGCCGGCGAGATGTGCCAGCGTACCACCAATCATCCCTGAACCGATAAGTGCGATCTTGTTGCGCGCCATGAAAGTGCTTCCTTTGTGATCCCAAATCTGATCGAGGCCTGGAACGCGGCAAACGCCAAACCTTCGCCGCAAGCCATTAAACGGCAAACGTTAAAATATCAATCGATACTTTTTGGCGAAGTAATTTCAATCGGTTAGATCATAAAATTCTTACGTAAACGTAAGAGTTTTCGCCACGATCACGTCACGAAACAGCAATATTGGCGGGGTGCGCGGCGGCATATTCCTCGCTTTGCATCTCGATCAGCCGCGAAACCGTACGGTCGAATTCGAAGCCTTCCGTGCCCTTCTTCTGGGTCAGCAGATCCTGCGGTTGCGCCGCGGCCGAGGCAAAGAGCCGGGCACCGTTGTCGTAGAGCGTGTCGACCAAGAGGATGAACCGCTTGGTCTCGTTGCGCATGTGCGGACCGAGATGCGGCACATGGTCGACGAAGATCGTCGAATAGCGCTCGAGGATCGCCAGATAGTCCGCAGCCCCAAGCGGTTGCTGGCAGAGGTCGGCGAAATTGAAGCGCGCACTCTTTCCGGACGCGGCCGGCACGGGGATCTTGCGCCCCTTGCGCGGCACCTCCGCCGGAGCGGCCGGTGCATTGGCGGTCTCATGGGCCCAGGCCTTCGCCATCGCCGCATCGGCCTCGGGCCCGAGCGGCGAGAGCCACACCGGGCTGCCATCGGTCTTCGTCAGCCGGTAGTCGGTGTCCGTGTCCAGCGAGATGACCTCGGCATTCGCCTTCAGGAGATCGATGAAGGGCAGGAACAAGCCGCGGTTGAGGCCGTCGCGATAGAGATCGTCGGGCGCGACGTTCGAGGTCGCGACCAGCACGCAGCCCTTGGCGAAGAGTTCGCCGAACAGGCGGCCGAGGATCATCGCATCGGCGATATCGGTTACGGTGAACTCGTCGAAGCAGAGCAGCCGCGCTTCACCGAAGAGTTCCGAGGCGACCGGCGGGATCGGGTCGGCCTGCTTGGTCTCGCCGTTCTTCAGCTTTTGCCGGTGCTTGTAGATGCGCTCGTGCACATCGGCCATGAACTCGTGGAAATGCGCCCGGCGCTTGCGCTGGATCGGCACCGCGTCGAAGAACATGTCCATCAGCATGGTCTTGCCGCGCCCGACACCCCCGTGGATGTAGAGACCCTTGACCGGCGGATGGTCCTTCTTGCGCGAGGCAAACAGCCAGCCGAGCGCATTGGTCTTGCGCGACGGACGGCTGGCGAGCAGCTCGGCGGAGAGGTGATCGAACCGCCGGGCGATCGTAAACTGCGCGGGGTCACGCTTGCGCTCGCCGCTCGCGACGAGCGCTTCGAGCTTGCGGTAAATGCTGTCGTCAGGATTGAGCACGTCTCACCCGAGATGGGACGGAAAACAAAAGCCCGGCACGAGACCGGGCTGGAGAGGCCTCAGCGGCTGAGGCTGACCGGCTGGCCGCCATTGGTCGAGCCGTCGAAACGGGCGTCGGCCGTCTTGTAGAGGCGAGCGATGGCATTGCCGTTGCGATCCTTGAGGACCACCTGCTTGCCGGCCACTTCCCAGGAGCCCATGGTCGTCAGCTCGCCGGCGCAGCCGCGAGTGCCGCCGCGCGAACCGGAACCGAGATTGGTGAGCGTCAGGAACATGTCGCAGGAGCTGCCGGCGCTCGAAACACGCCAGTTGCCGACCATCGATTCCTTGGTGACGTCAAGTCCGCCGCCCGCCGCCGCAGCGACCTGCGTGCCGGGCTGCTGAACCGTACCGGGCATCGCCGTGCCGCTCGTCGGTGCAGCCGGGAATTGTGAGGTGTTTCCGGTCGGCGCCGGAAGCTGGTTCGACGAAACCGACGGAACCGGTGCTGCCTGGATGGGAGCGGGCGAGGCGTCCTGGGAGCTGAAACCGCCCATCGACGTCCGTTGGCATCCGGTCAGCGCAAGCACAACCGCCAGCCCCGCCGCCGCATGAATTACCCGCATATCCCTACTCCTGTTCGTGTCCGCGAACCATGATGCAACGCGATAATATAGGCCGAAATACAGCAAATCCACCTGACAAATCAAGGGACGACGATTCCTGGCGACCTGTTGCAGGATTGAAACGTCCGAACGGCCGGATCGCGCGGCCACGGCCTCGTCAGGTATCCTCACCTCCGACCGGCAACCCACCTCTCCCGCGCCGGCACAATCACGAATTGTCCGCCGCCCTGGAGAGGGGCAAAACAGAAAACGGCGAGCCATGGCCCGCCGTTTCCAAAACTTCATCTCCGGTCCGACCGATCAGACGCGACGCTCGACCAGCATCTTCTTGATCTCGCCGATCGCCTTGGCCGGGTTCAGGCCCTTCGGACAGGCCTGGGCGCAGTTCATGATCGTGTGGCAACGATAGAGGCGGAAGGGATCCTCGAGGTTGTCGAGGCGCTCACCGGTCGCTTCGTCGCGGCTATCGATCAGCCAGCGATAGGCCTGCAGCAGAACCGCCGGACCGAGGTAACGGTCGCCGTTCCACCAATAGCTCGGACAGGAAGTCGAGCAGCAGGCGCACAGAATGCACTCGTAGAGGCCGTCGAGCTTGAGGCGGTCCTCGTGGCTCTGCTTCCATTCCTTGGCCGGCGTCGGCGATACCGTCTTCAGCCAGGGCTCGATCGAGCGGTGCTGGGCGTAGAAGTTGGTGAGGTCGGGAACCAGGTCCTTCACAACCGGCATGTGCGGCAGCGGATAGACCTTCACTGCGCCCTTCACCTCGTCCATGCCCTTGGTGCAGGCGAGCGTGTTGGTGCCGTCGATGTTCATGGCGCAGGAGCCGCAGATGCCTTCGCGGCAGGAGCGGCGCAAGGTCAGCGTCGGGTCGATCTTGTTCTTGATGTAGAGCAGACCGTCGAGCACCATCGGGCCGCAATCGTCAACATCGATATAGAAGGTATCGATGCGCGGATTGGCGCCGTCATCCGGGTTCCAGCGATAGATGCGATATTCGCGAACGTTGGTCGCGCCGGCAGGCTTCGGCCAGACCTTGCCTTCCGTCATCTGCGAGTTCTTGGGGAGAGCGAGTTCAACCATGTGGCTTGTTCCTCAAGATCAATAGACGCGGGCCTTCGGCTCGATCTTCTTGGGATCGATGCCGTCGGCGATCAGGTCGGTATGGACGGGGCGGTAGTCGAGCTTGACGTCGCCGGCCTCGTTGACCCAGGCGAGCGTGTGCTTGCGCCAGTTGACGTCGTCGCGGCCGCCGAGCGGACCCTCGGTGTAGTCCTCGCGGGCGTGCGAACCACGGCTCTCCTTGCGCGCTTCGGCGCCGTAGATCGTCGTGATGGCGTTGGCCATGAGGTTTTCGAGTTCCAGCGTCTCGACGAGGTCCGAGTTCCAGATCATCGAGCGGTCGGTGACCTTGATGTCGGGCATCTCTTTCCAGATCGCCGAAATGCGCTTGCAGCCCGATTCCAGCGATTCCTGGGTACGGAACACGGCCGCGTCTTCCTGCATGGCGCGCTGCATCTTTTCGCGCAGCACTGCCGTCGGCGTCGAGCCGTTGGCGTTACGCAGGCGGTCGAAGCGGTCCATGATCCGGTCGCAGGCGGCCTTGTTGAGTTCCGGCACCGGCTCGTTGCGGTCGATGACCTGGCCGGCGCGGATGGCGGCGGCACGGCCGAAGACCACAAGGTCGATCAGCGAGTTGGAGCCGAGGCGATTGGCGCCGTGCACCGAGGCGCAGCCGGCTTCGCCGACGGCCATCAGGCCGGGCGCGATGCGCTCCGGGTTCTGGGCGTCGGCGTTGAGCACTTCGCCCCAGTAGTTGGTCGGCACGCCGCCCATGTTGTAGTGCACGGTCGGCAGAACCGGGATCGGCTCGCGGGTCACGTCGACACCGGCGAAGATCTTCGCCGATTCCGAGATGCCCGGCAGGCGCTCGTGCAGAACGGCCGGATCGAGGTGATCGAGGTGCAGGAAGATGTGGTCCTTGTTCTTGCCGACGCCGCGGCCTTCGCGGATTTCCATCGTCATGCAGCGCGAGACGACGTCGCGCGAGGCAAGGTCCTTGGCGGACGGCGCGTAGCGCTCCATGAAGCGCTCGCCTTCGGAGTTGACGAGATAGCCGCCTTCGCCGCGTGCGCCTTCGGTGATCAGGCAGCCCGCACCGTAGATGCCGGTCGGGTGGAACTGGACGAACTCCATGTCCTGCAGCGGCAGGCCGGCGCGTGCGATCATGCCGCCGCCGTCACCGGTGCAGGTGTGCGCCGAGGTCGCCGAGAAGTAGGCGCGGCCGTAGCCGCCGGTCGCAAGCACCACCATCTTGGCGGAGAAGCGATGGATCGTACCGTCGTCGAGGTTCCAGGCGACGACGCCGGTGCAGCGGCCGTCATCCGACATGATCAGGTCGAGCGCGAAATACTCGATGAAGAACTCGGCGTTGTTGCGCAGAGACTGACCATAGAGCGTGTGCAGGATGGCGTGGCCGGTACGGTCGGCAGCAGCACAGGTGCGCTGGACCGGCGGACCTTCGCCGTAGTTCTGCATGTGGCCGCCGAACGGCCGCTGGTAGATCTTGCCTTCGGCGTTACGCGAGAACGGCACGCCATAGTGCTCGAGCTCATAGACCGCCTTCGGCGCTTCCATGGCGAGATACTGCATGGCGTCGACGTCGCCGAGCCAGTCGGAGCCCTTGACGGTGTCGTAGAGGTGCCACTGCCAGCTGTCCGGCGTCATGTTCTGCAGCGAGGCGGCAATACCACCCTGGGCGGCAACCGTGTGCGAGCGGGTCGGGAAGACCTTGGTGATGCAGGCGGTCTTCAGACCCTGCTCGGCCATGCCGAGGGTCGCGCGCAAGCCCGCGCCGCCGGCGCCGACGACGACCACGTCGAAGGCGTGGTCGACATATTGATAGGCCTTGCCGTTTGCAGCGGGTGAACTGTTCGATGCCATGGCGAAATTACCCTGCAAAAGCGATCTTCAGGATGGCGAAGAGACAGAGCCCGCCAACCGCGATCGTGAAAAATGTATTGAGCATGAGAAGCACGATCTTCATGCCTTCGCCATGCACGTAGTCTTCGATGATCACCTGCATGCCGAGCCGCATGTGAACGAGACCCGAGAGCACGACGAGCGCCATGACGACGGCGACGAAGGGGTTCGCCAGCGCGGCAAGGACATCCGCGTAAGGGGCGCCTGCGTAGCGAACGAGGAAGATGACGAAGAAGATCAACAGCGGAACGTTGGCGACGGCCGTCAGGCGCTGGCGCCAGAAATGATCCGTGCCTTCCTTGGCCGAGCCAAGACCGCGAACCTTGCCGAGAGGAGTGCGCATATCCATAAGAATTCTCCCCTCAGTCAGCGAACGAGATAGCCGACCACCCAGATCAGCAGCGTCAGCGCCACCGAACCGATGATCGTTGCCTTGGCCATCTTGGTGGCGAAGTGCTTCTCGTAGCCGTAGCCGAGATCCCAGGCGAAGTGGCGCAAGCCACCGAGCATGTGGTGCACCAATGCCCAGGTATAGCCGAACAGCACAAGCTTGCCGATCAGCGTACCGAACAGCCAGCTGACCCAGTCGTAATAGGCAGCGCCCGACGCGGCGGCGATCAGCCACCAGGCAACGAGGATAGTCCCGAAGTAGAGCGCGCCACCAGTGATGCGGTGCACAATGGACATAACCATTGTCGGGATAGGTTTATAGATTTGAAGATGCGGCGAGAGTGGCCGGCTTCTTGTGACATTCGTCATCGGAACCTCACGGAATGCCCGGATTTCCGCCCAAAAAACTGGACGATTTTAGTCCGGTATCGCACCTGATTGTGCGCAATTCAGTCATTCGGACCTTTAATCACCATAAAGCTTAACGACAAGTGTGTTTGCGGTGCAAAATCAATTTAATCGATTAGACGAATTGCGCCATTTTCCTGCCAGCCGGAGACATGGGCCGGCGTTAACGATAGCGACAAAAAGCCAAGCAATTCCGTGACTTTCCCGCCGATGTGGCCCAGAGTGCCCTTAACGATTTGTTAAGCGTCACCCGGAGGGCGGGCAGAATGATTCTGTTCAGGGCAATCCATGCGACCAAAGTGCTAGCGCTTGCCGGCCTGGTCATCGCCACCAGCTACATTCCGATGGAAGCTCGAGACCGGGGCGGACTGCCGGAGGCGCAGACGCGAACACGCCATGTCAGGATGAATGCCGATCGTTTCTATCCTCGTCACGATTTCGATCGCATGGGTTATCGCAACGACTGGGACCGCCATCGCGGACCGCGCCGAGACTGGGCGTCCAACGGTGGCCCGCCGGAAGTGAACACGCGCACCCGGCACGTTCGCCTGCCGCGCTACCGCCCCTACCCCGGCGCTTATGCCGGACGGTCGGAGCAGCGTGGCGGATGGGTGCGCGACGGAGCCGGTCGCGACTACTGGACATCCGACGCCCGCAGGCACGACGGTCGCCCAGGCATCTATGACGTGCCGCCGCAAGTCTCGACCCGCACCCGCCATGTCCCCTTGCCGCAATATCGGGCCTATCCCGAGCGTTGGGGCAACGGCGGCGGATGGATGCGCGATCAGGCCGGGCGGGAGATCTGGACATCGAACAACCAGGGCCGTGACTATCGCCCGAACTATTACGGCGGCGATGAATATCCGGATGTCATTCCCGGTATCGGCACTTATGTCGGCGGGATTTCCGCCTATGTCGATGTCGGCAACGGCATCTATTTCAGCCAGGAAGGCGACTACGGCTATGCGGATGAGGCAGACTTTGCGCCTCAGCCCGAGGCGAGACGCGGCAAGATCATCGACGTCACGCCACAGACGATGAACAGCTCCTGCACCTACGAACACGGCGTCTGCGTCATCCGCCGGTAATCGCGGCGACGGGCCTTGTCAGGCTGTCAGGTCAGCGGCTTCGAAGATCGGGTGTATCGTCGGAGATGCGGGCACGATTATCATGTACGCCTGTGCCGAAGCGCCAGACGGTGGTGCGCTTGACCTCGCTGTCCTCCAGCGCCCGGGTGACGGGAACCTCGTAGGTGGCAAGGGACGTCATCATTTCGCGCGGGCAGTAGGAACGTCCGGGATCGCCGACGATCACGGAGGCGCCACTTGCGGCAAGCCCCGAAAACCACGGCTTCAACCGGTCGGCAAAAGCCTTGTCGTAAAAGACGTCGCCGGCGAGATAGACCTCGGCTTCAAGGTCGCGGCCGGTGATATCGTCGCCTGTATAGGAAAGGGTGACGTCGTTGAGTGCGGCATTGAGCCGGACGGCCGTTTCCGCCCAGGGGTCGATATCGGCGGCGAGCACCGATGCTGCGCCCGCCTTCATCGCCGCGATCGCCACCAGACCCGAACCGGAGGCAAAGTCGACGACACGGCGGCCGCGCACGACCTCGGGATGATCGAGGATGTAGCGGGAAAGCCCCTGCCCGCCAGCCCAGGCAAAGGCCCAGAACGGCGGCGGCAGGCCGATCTCCTGCAACTCTTCCTCGGTCTTCAGCCAGAGTTCATGCGCCTCCGTCGCCAGGTGCAGGCGGATCTCCGGCACATGCGGCGGCGTGAGCACGTCGGTGTTTTCGAGGATGAAGCTTTCCGGATCGGTCTTCACGAAACTCTCCGCGCCTGCCCGAGCGTCCCGGACAGGCGGAAAACAGGACTAGCGCGGCGGATTGTCGAGCCCGCCCATGCGGCAGACCTCGATCCACTCGTCCTCGGTCACCGGCTGCACCGACAGGCGCATGGAGGTGACGAGCGACATATTGGCGAGCTTCGGATTGTCCTTGATCTCCTTCAGCGTCACCGGCCGCGGCATGTCCATCACGGCGCGGATATCGACGCAGTCCCAGCGGGCGTCGCCCTCGGCAGTCGAATCCGGATGCGATAGCGCGCAGACTTCGGAGATGCCGACGATCTCCAACCCCTCATTCGAGTGGTAGAAGAAGCCTTTGTCGCCGATCTGCATCGCCCGCATGTTGTTGCGCGCCTGGTAGTTGCGCACGCCGGTCCATTCGGTGCCCTTGGCGCCTGCATCCTTCTGCATCTGCCAGGACCACTTGAAGGGTTCGGATTTGTAGAGCCAATGGGCCATCTTGGTCTCAAGCCTCCGGATTGTTGAAGACCCAGTTGAAGGCCTTGATCTCGACATTGGAAAAGAGCCCGGCCTTGGCATAGGGATCGGCTTCGGCAAGCGCACGGGCTTCATCGATCGTCTCGGCCTTGACGAGCACCAGGCTGCCGGTCGGCTTGCCGTCGTCGCCGAGGAAGGGGCCGGCCATTTTCAGGATACCCTTGGCATTGAGATCGTTGAGATAGGCGACGTGATCGGGACGGGTGTCGAGCCGAAGCTGCAGCGCGCCCGGCTTGTCGGTGCAATGAAGTGCGAAGAGCATGCTTCCTCCTAGAGTTTTCGTTGGCGCGGGTGCGAGCGAAAGTCCGCCGCTCCCTTCATTCCTGGGTGATCGGGCGGGTCATCAACTGTTCGAGCGCGGTGCGGACATCGAGCTTGCCGTCGATGATCGCCGCCACCGCTTCGGTGATCGGCATTTCGACGCCAAGATCATGGGCAACGCGGGCGGCGACCGATGCGGCGAACGCGCCTTCGACCAGCTCGCCCTTGCGCCCGCTGGCCCGACCATCCTTACCGAGCGCGATGCCGAAACGCAGGTTGCGCGACTGGTGGCTGGTCGCCGTCAACACGAGATCGCCAAGCCCGGAAAGACCACGCACCGTATCGGCCTCGCCGCCCTCGGCAGCAATGAAGCGCGACATCTCGGCAAGGCCGCGCGAGATCAGCGCGGCACGGGCGCTGTCGCCAAGGCCCGCGCCCTCGACGATGCCGCAGGCGATCGCCAGCACATTCTTCAGCGCGCCGCCGAGCTGCACGCCGATGCGATCCTCGGACGGATAAAGCCGGAAGGTCGGCCCCGAGAGTACCTCGGCCAGCATCGTCGCCGTCGCTGCATCGGCCGCTGCGATCACCATGGCGGTCGGCAGGCCTTTGGCGATATCAGCGGCAAAACCGGGACCGGAGAGCACGCCGATCGAGCGGCCGGGCAGTTCCTCCGCCAGCACGTCGGTCAGCAAGCGGCCGGTCGCCTGCTCCATGCCCTTGGCACAGGTGACGATCGTGGCTGCAGCGTTGATCTGAGGGCCATACTGCCGTGCCGCATCCCGGTGCGCCTGCGACGGCATGACGAAGAGCACGACTTCGGCGTCCGCGAGCACGGAGATATCGGCCGTATGCTTCAACGCCGCCGGCAGGTCGATACCCGGCAGGGCATCCTCATTGCGGCCGGTGTCGCGGCAGGCTTCGGCAATCTCCGGACGACGGGCCAGCAGCGTCACGTCGCTGCCTTCAGCCGAGGCGGCAACCGCGGCGAGCGCGGTGCCAAAGGCGCCAGCGCCGACCACGACGATCTTCGGCCCGTTCTTGGAAATGTCGTTCATGCTCTATCCGTATGCTCTAAATCTTGTCACGCCTTGGCGCCGCGTTTGCCGGAACCGAGCAGCGCCTGCGCCTGGGCGTCGAGCGGCCAGCGCGAGCGCGGCGCGACATCAAGGCCGTCGGCTGCGATGCCTGCCGCCAGCCGTTCGGCACCGGCCCAGGCGATCATCGCCGCGTTGTCGGTGCAGAGAGAAAGCGGCGGCGCGATGAACTCGAAGCCGTTCTTGTCACAAAGTTCCTGCAGTGTCGTCCGCAGCACCTGGTTGGCGGCAACGCCGCCGGCCACCACCAGCGCCGGGCGCGCAACACCGCCATGTTCCGCCTTGAAGCGCTTCAGGCCGCGACCGACGCGATCCTTGAGCGTGCGCGAGATCGCCCGCTGGAAAGAGGCGCAGATATCGGCGATGTCCTGCTCCGTGACCGGCTCCAGCGATTGCGCCGCCTGGCGCACTGCCGTCTTCAAACCGGAGAAGGAGAAGTCGAGCCTGGCATCGCCGACGAGCGGGCGCGGAAAATCGAAACGCTGCGGATCGCCCGCAAGCGCTGCCCTCTCCACCGCCGGACCACCCGGGTAGGGAAGGCCGAGCAGCTTGGCCGTCTTGTCGAACGCCTCGCCGAGTGCATCGTCGATCGTCGTGCCCCAGCGCTCGTAGTCGCCGACACCCTTGACGAGGATGAGCTGGGTGTGGCCGCCGGAGACGAGCAGCATCAGGTAGGGGAAGGAAAGCTCATCGGTCAGCCGCGCCGTCAGCGCATGGCCCTCGAGATGGTTGACGGCATAGAGCGGCTTGCCGGTTGCCCGCGCGATCGCCTTGCCGGTCATCAGCCCGACGATCAGGCCGCCGATCAGACCGGGACCACTTGTCGCAGCAATGGCGTCGATGTCGGAAAGCGTGACACCGGCCCTGAGCAGCGCTTCCTCGATCAGCGTGTCCAGCGCCTCCACATGGGCGCGCGCGGCGATCTCCGGAACCACGCCGCCATAGGCGCTGTGCTCTTCCAGCTGGCTTAAGACCACGTCGCCGAGGATATGGCCCTTGCCGTCGGAATCGCGCAAAATGACGGAAGCGGCGGTTTCGTCGCAGCTTGTTTCTATGCCGAGGATGCGCAGGGGCGGAGACATCAGGAACTACTCAAAGATTGCGGTCGCACCGAAAGGTGGGTACACGGAACTCCGGTAACAATGGATAGCCTTTGATGCAAACAAAACCTTTCCGGATCGGCACGCGCGGCAGCCCGCTGGCGCTCGCTCAAGCCCATGAAACGCGCGATCGCCTCGCAGCGGCGCATGGTCTTTCGCCGGAAATGTTCGAGGTCGTCATCCTCTCGACCAAGGGTGACCGGATCACCGACCGCTCGCTCGCCGAGATCGGCGGCAAGGGCCTGTTCACCGAAGAGATCGAGCAGCAATTGCTGTCGGGCGAACTCGATTTCGCCGTGCATTCGTCCAAGGACATGCCGACGAAACTGCCTGACGGGCTCTGTCTTTCCGCCTTCCTGCCGCGTGAGGACATTCGCGATGCCTTCATCGGCCGGACGGCAAAAAAACTGATGGAACTGCCACAGGGCGTGACCGTCGGCTCCTCGTCGCTGCGCCGCCAGGCGCTGATCCGCCGGCTGCGCCCGGATATCAATGTCATCACCTATCGCGGCCAGGTGGAGACGCGGCTGCGGAAGCTTGCCGAGGGCCAGGTCGACGCGACGCTGCTTGCCTATGCGGGCCTCAAGCGGCTCGGCATGACCGACGTTCCGACCGAACTTCTCGACCCCGACGATTTCCCGCCGGCCCCGGCGCAAGGCGCGATCTGCATCGAGAGCCGCATCGGCGACAGCCGCATCAATGACCTGCTCGCAGCCATCGACGATGCCCGCACCCATGAGGCCGTCGCCTGCGAGCGTGGCTTCCTTGCGACGCTCGACGGCTCCTGCCGCACACCGATCGCCGGTCTCGCCACCTCGGACGGCAGCCATCTGAGCTTCTCCGGCATGATCCTCACGCCCGACGGCCAGACACATCACCGGGTCACGATCGAGGGCAAGGCCACCGACGCCGAAGCGCTCGGGCAAAAGGCCGGCGAAGAGATCCGCACCAAGGCCGGCCCCGGCTTCTTTGCAAGCTGGACCTGAAGCCATGCGCGTGCTCGTCACCCGGCCGCTCCCGGCCGCCGAGGCGACGGTACGCCGGCTGGAGGCCGCCGGACACCGGCCGATCCTGCTGCCCTTGATGCAGGCCACCCATCTTGCTGCCGCCGCCGTCACCGCGCTTGAAGTGCCGCATGCGGCGATCGTGCTCACCAGCGCCGAAGCGATCCGGGTGCTCGTCTCGTCCGATGCAGACCTGTCACAACATCTGGCGACCCCGTGCTTCTGCGTCGGCGCTGCCACGGCGCAGGCGGCAGCCGGGCTCAGTTTCACCGATCTGCGCATAGCGCAGGGAACCGGCCAGTCCCTGGCGGAACTGATCGGCGCGACCATCGACACGCTGCCGCCGCTTCCCCTGCTCTATCTCGCAGGAACGCCGCGCTCCGAAGGGCTGGAAATGGGCCTGAGGCAAAACGGCATCGAGCACCGGACGGTCGAGTGCTACCGCATGGAGCCGATCGCCCATCCGCGCGCCGCGATCGAAGATCTTCGGCAAAGCAACCGTCCCGACGCCGTGCTTTTATACTCGCGGGAGACCGCGCGACAGTTCGTTCGCCTGCTTTCCGAAGCCGGTGCCGATGCCGCTTCCTTTGCGCCGCGCTACCTCTGCCTCAGCCCCGTGGTGGCCGAGGCGCTGCCGGGTAACGTCGTGGCAGAGACCGCCGCAAAGCCCGATGAAGACAGCCTTTTCAGTCTTCTCTAACATCGAATTCATCCAAAAACGGAACGGAGGGGCTTTCCCTCACCGTTCCGGCTGACTAGGTTTGAAGGAAGAGCCAACAGGCACCAACGGTAAGAGGTCACCATGGTATCGGAAAACCCGCCGCGCCGCTCGAAGTCCGAGAAGGAACCGCTGACGATCGACCTCGAAGCGGAGAAAACCGTTGCGGAACCGGCCGGCCCGGAAGCAACCGGCGAGACGCTGGCAGATGCTGCGACCGAAAGCGCATCGAACAAGACCGAGACGGATGAACCGGTAACGGACAGCAGCGACAACAGCGCCGCCGGATCCCGCCTGGACGAAGAAATCGAGGAGCAGCGCGCCGATGCCGCCGCCGACGCGGCCGCGGCCGTCTTCGCCGAAGAGCCGCCGCATGTGGCCCGCGAGCCGGAACCGGCACCGCCACAGAAACCGGTATCGAACTCCGGTGCGCTTGCCGCCGGCATCGTCGGCGGTCTCGTGACGCTGCTTGGCTTTGGCGGCCTGCAATATGCCGGCATCGTCCCCGGGCTTGGGCCGACCCGCGGCGTCGAGCAGAACATTTCCGGCGAGCTGCAGGCCCTGCGCGACGAGATCGCAGCGCTGCCCACGCCCGCAGCCGTCGTCGACAACACCGCGCTCGAAGGTCGTATCGCCGCGCTCGAGCAGTCCGCCTCCCAGCCGGCCACGAACGGCGCACCCAGCGCCGAGGTCGAGACGCTGAAGGCGGAAGTCGACAATCTCACCAAGGAGCTTGCAGGCCTGAAGACGGCGCTCGCCGACGCGCAGCAGGCGGCAACCGCCGAGAAAGCGGAACTGACGAGCCGCATCGAGACCGCCGAGCAGAAGCTCAACGAGCCGGTCAACGATATCCAGATGGCGAAGGCCGTTGCGGTCACCGCACTGAAGTCGGCGATCGATCGCGGCGGGCCCTTCCTCGCCGAACTCGACGCGCTGCGCAGCATCGCGCCGGACGAACAGGCCGTCGCCGCGCTCGCCCAGGATGCCCAGGTCGGCGCGCCGACCCGCACGGATCTGCGCCGCGAATTCCCGAAAACCGCCGACGCCATGCTCGACGCTCTCAACCAGCCCGATCCGAACGAGGGCATCTTCGACCGGCTGGTGTCCAGCGCCATGTCCGGCATCCGCGTGCGTCCCGTCGGCAGCGTCGAGGGCGAAACGCCCGAAGCCGTCATCGCCCGGATCGAGGACAAGCTGAACAATGGCGACCTCAAGGGCGCCGCTTTGGAATGGGATGGGCTGCCGGACGCCGCCAAACCTGTGGGCGAGGCCTACAAGGCCAAGCTCGACCAGCGTTTGCGGGTCGAAGCCGCGATTGATGCCGCCGTCGCTGCGACGATGGCTAAACCAGGCACGGAAGGCTGAGGGAACCAGATATGATCCGCATTCTGATTTTCATCCTGATCGTGCTTGGTCTCGGCCTCGGCTTCGCCTGGCTCGCCGACCGGCCGGGTGAACTCTCGGTCGTCTGGCAGGGCCAGTTGATCGAGATGAGCCTGATGCGTGCCGCATCGCTGCTGATCTCGCTGATTGCCGCAGTGCTGATCGTCGTCTGGCTGGTGCGCACCATCTGGCTTTCGCCGCACACGGTCACCCGCTATTTCCGCGCCCGCAAGCGCGACCGCGGCTACCAGGCCCTCTCGACCGGCCTGATCGCCGCCGGCGCCGGCGACGCCAATCTTGCCCGCAAGATGACTGCCCGCACCCGCGGCCTGATCAGCGCCGACCAGGAACCGCTGATCCACCTGCTCGAAGCCCAGACAGCCCTGATCGAAGGCAAGTACGACGACGCCCGACGCAAGTTCGAGCTGATGGCCGACGATCCGGAGACGCGCGAACTCGGGCTCCGCGGCCTCTATCTAGAAGCCAAGCGACTCGGCGCCCATGAGGCCGCCCGGCAATATGCCGAGCGCGCTGCCGAAAAATCGCCGCACCTGCCCTGGGCAGCACTTGCGACCCTCGACAGCCAGAGCCAGGCCGGACAGTGGGACGATGCGCTGCGCCTGCTCGACCAGAGCCGTGTCGCCCATGTGGTCGATCGCAAGGAGGCCGACCGCAAGAAGGCGGTGCTCTTGACCGCCCGGGCCATCAGCAAGCTCGACGGCGACATGAAGGCGGCGCGCGACGACGCGCTTGCCGCGCTGAAGCTCGACGAACATCTGGTGCCGGCGGCGCTGACGGCCGCCAAGGCGCTGTTTCGCGAGGACAACCTGCGCAAGGGCACCGCGATCCTCGAGAAGAACTGGAAGCACGAGCCGCATCCGGACGTGGCACGGCTCTACGTGCGCGCCCGCGGCGGCGACACCGCCGTCGACCGGTTGAAACGGGCACGCAAGCTCGAAGCCTTGAAGCCCAACAATGCCGTGGCGATGGCTGCCGTCGCCGAGGCAGCACTCGAAGCGCGCGAGCTGCTTCTGGCCCGCACCAAGGCGGAAGCCGCCGCCCGGCTCGACCCGACCGAGAGCATCTTCCTGCTGCTTGCCGACATCGAAGAGGCCGACACCGGCGACGAGGGCCGCATCCGTCACTGGATGGCGCAGGCGCTGAAGAGCCCGCGCGATCCCGCCTGGACCGCCGATGGCGTGACCTCGCCGACCTGGCTGCCCGTCTCGCCGGTCAGTGGCCGTCTCGATGCCTTCGAATGGAAGGCACCGCCGCATACGCTTTCGGCCACGGTCGACCACGACCAGTCGAACGCCGACGAGGCGATCCGCAGCCTGCCCGCCGTGGTGGAGGCGCATGTGCACGAGCCGGCACCCGCAGCCCGGCGCAGCGAGGCGCCGGTGATCCTGGAGGCCGAGCGCGAGGAACCGCGTCCGGCGCCGCAGCCGATCAAGGTCGCCGAGCGCAGGGCGCCGGAACCGGTCGCCGACAAGCCTCCGGTCAAGGCGGAAAAGGAAGAGGGCGCGAATGGCGAGCACATGCCCGATCCCTTCTTCGGCCGTCCGCCGGATGACCCCGGCGTGCGCGATCCGGCCGCCGGCGAGAAGGCGCCGGAAAAGACGACTTTCCGATTGTTCTGAATTCTCAAGGGGCTGTGGCAAAATACATGTTTGAACGCTTACGGACGTTTCTCGATGGCCTGACCGGCCCGGCGAAGCGGATAGAGCATGGCGATCCGCGCGTGGCGGTCATCGCTCTCTGTTTCCAGGTGATGGAGGCCGACGGCCGGATCCTCGCGTCCGAGCGGCGCAAGATGCGCAAGGTCGTCAAGGAGCACTACAAGCTCGACGATGCCTCGCTCTCGGCCTTGATCGAAGCCGGCGAGACTGCCGAAAGCGAGGCGATCGACTTCTATCAATTCACCGCCGAACTCAAGCGCCACCTCTCCGAGGAGCAACGCGTCGAACTCGTGGGCATGCTCTGGGACGTCGTCTATGCCGACGGCGAGCGCAGCGAGATGGAAGATCACGTGATCTGGCGTATCGCCGATCTGCTCGGCGTTTCCGGTCGCGACAGGGTGCTGCAGCGCCAGGAGGCGGCGGCAAGAAGCGACACGGTCGAGAAAGCCGAGTCACAACAGGATAACTGAAATGCCAATGCCCGACGACAGCGCGCGAAAACCCGTCCTGATCATCCTGCATCAGGAGCGATCGAGCGCCGGCCGCGTCGGCCAGATACTCGAGCAGAAGGGTTTCGGGCTCGACATCCGTCGCCCGGCGCTTGGTGACGACCTGCCGGAAACGCTGGAACGGCACAGCGGCACGATCGTGTTCGGCGGTCCGATGAGCGCCAATGACGAGGAAGAGTTCGTCCGCCGCGAGATCGACTGGCTTTCCGTGCCGCTCAAGGAAAACAAGCCTTATCTCGGCATCTGCCTCGGCGCGCAGATGTTGGCGCGCAATCTCGGCGGCTCGGTGGCGCCGCATCACGAGGGCATGACCGAAATCGGCTGGTATCCGCTGGTTGCGACCGAGGCGGGCAAGGCGCTGATGGACTGGCCGGCCATGGTCTACCATTTCCATCGCGAGGGCTTCGACCTGCCCTCCGGCGCCGAGCTGCTTGCAACCGGCGACACCTATCCCAACCAGGCCTTCCGCTATGGCGAAAATGCCTGGGGCATCCAGTTCCACGGCGAGCTTACCCGCGCCATGATGCACCGCTGGGTCGTGCACGGCGCCCACCGTTTCGAGATGCCCGGCGCGCAGGTGGGCAAGGCCCATCTCGACGGCCGCATGCAGCACGACGGGCCGCTACGTACCTGGATGGAAAACTTCCTGGAACTGATCTTCCTGCGCAATGAACGAAAGGCGGAAAGCGCTTAACGCGCCGTCCGCCCCACCGTCTACTTGTGGTGATCGGGCACGTCGAGCGTGTCGATCTTGCGCAACTGCGGGAAACCGAGCGCCCAAAGCCCTGAGACGAGCAGGGTGCCCATGCCGCCGAAGACGACGGCAAAGACCCCGCCGAAGCCGGACGCCATCATGCCGGCGCGGAATTCGCCCAGCTCGTTCGACGCGCCGATGAAGACCATGTTGACGGCGTTGACCCGCCCGCGCAGCTCGTCCGGCGTCCAGAGCGTGATCAGCGTCTCGCGCACATAGACCGAGACCATGTCCGCAGCGCCCATGACGACGAGGGCGGCAATCGACACCCAGGGGGTTGCCGAAAGGCCGAAGATAACGGTGCCGAGGCCGAAGAGCGCCACGCCGACGAACATGTAGAAGCCGGCCCGGTGGCGGATCGGGTGGGCCGCCAGCCAGATGGCCATGCTGACCGCACCGATACCGGGTGCCGCCCGCAGAAGGCCGAGCCCCCAGGGGCCGAGGTCGAGGATATCGCGGGCAAAGACCGGCATCAGCGCCACGGCGCCACCAAGCAGCACCGCAAAGAGGTCGAGCGATATGGCGCCGAGCACCACCTTCTCCGCCTTGATGTAGCGGAAGCCGGCGGTGATCGTTTCCCAGCTCTGGGCGGATGGCGCGGTGCGCGTCGCCGGCTTCGGAATGGCAAAGACCATGAATGCGGAGGCGAGGAAGAAGCCGAAGCCGATGGCATAGGGAAAGACCGCACCGAGCGCATAGATGAGACCGCCCGCGACGGGGCCGACGATCATCGCCGTCTGCCAGGAGGTGGAGTTCCAGGCGATCGCATTGGGTAAGTCCTCCGGTGGAACGAGGTTCGGCGCCAGCGATTGCGATGCCGGCGCAAGAAACGCGCGTTCGATGCCGAAGACCACGAGAACCGCATAGACCGGCCAGGGCGAAAACAGCCCGGTAACCGTGAGTGCGAGCAGCGCCGCCGCGCAAAGCGTGCTGACGATCATGCAGACACCCATGATCATGCGCCGGTTGTAGCGGTCGGCCACGGATCCGGTGACGAGGATCAGCACCAATGACGGCAAAAACTGGAAGAGACCGATCAGGCCGAGATCGAAAGGATCGCGCGTCAGATCATAGATCTGCCAGCCGACGGCGACAGAGATGATCTGGATCGCGAAGTAAGCGAGGAAGCGGGAAAAGAAATAGCGGCGATAGCCGACATGCCGAAAAGCGGCAAACCGATGCGAGGCATGAACGGCAGACATGCGGAAGGAACTCCTGCTGAGGGCCGGTCATCACGCCTTCTCACGTTAAACATGATCGCGCCCGATAAACCGGCGTACTTGCTCGTTTAGGTCTCAATGTCTACATGTCTGTCAATAACGATTTGGAGACCGGCATGCTTGCTGTCATCGGCACCTTGAACTTCATCATCAACATCGCGTGGTTTCTGGTCATCGCGTCGGCCATCTTTTCCTGGCTCTACGCGTTCAACGTCATCAACGTGAACAACCAGGCGATCAACATGATCGGCCGTTCGCTCTACCAGCTGACCGAGCCGCTCTACCGCCCGATCCGCCGCGTGCTGCCGGACATGGGTGGCGTCGACCTGTCGCCGCTGGTCGTGCTGGTGATCCTCTATTTCATCCAGCTCTTCCTCAACACCACGATCGCGCCGGCCCTGCTCGGCTGACGATGGCCAATCCGGCCGTAACCGCGCACGGCGACCACGTTCGCCTGACGGTGCGCCTGACGCCGAACGGCGGCCGCGACGCCATTGATGGCCTGGAAGCGGCTGCCGATGGAGAAGAACATCTGAAAGTGCGTGTCAGCGCGGTTCCGGAGAAAGGCAAGGCCAACCAGGCGCTGGTTGCCTTTCTCGCGAAGAAGCTCGGGCTTGCCAAGAGCAAGCTCTCCCTCATCTCAGGCGATACGCAGCGTAAAAAAATCCTCCGGATCGAGGGCGACCCGGAGGATTTGATGAGGCAACTTGCCGAGCTGGTCGGCAAGTAAAAGATTACTTGGCGCCCTTGGCGCGTTCGACAGCTTCGGCGATCAACTGCTTGGCGACGGAAGCATCCTTCCAGCCGAAGATCTTTACCCACTTGCCGGGCTCCAGATCCTTGTAGTGCTCGAAGAAGTGCTCGATCTGCTTCAGCGTGATTTCCGGCAGGTCGGTGTATTCGTGCACCTTGTCGTAGCGCTGCGTCAGGTGACCCGACGGAACGGCAATGATCTTTTCGTCCTTGCCGGAATTGTCTTCCATCATCATCACGCCGATCGGGCGCACGTTGATGACGCAGCCCGGAACCAGCGGACGGGTGTTGCAGATCAGAACGTCGATCGGGTCGCCGTCGTCCGAGAGCGTGTGCGGGACGAAGCCGTAGTTGCCCGGATAGGTCATCGGCGTATAGAGGAAGCGGTCGACAACCAGCGTGCCGGCTTCCTTGTCCATCTCGTACTTGATCGGATGGCCGCCGACGGGAACTTCAACGATCACGTTGACATCTTCTGGTGGATTCTTTCCGATGGAAATCGCGTCGATGCGCATGGATCTACTCCAGGGTCGGTTTGAGAAGTTTGCCCGTCGGATAAAGGGAAACATGCCGCGATGCAACATAACTTTCGTCCGTAGCGCAGATTCAACCGGTCGTTTCGCGCCTGTCGATCGATCGCCAAGGGTCTGCCAATCGCGTTTGAGGGAGTTTCGCATGAACGGAAGGGTTGCATGCCTGACGCTGGTGCTTTTGTCCGCCGGCCCCGTCTTGGCCAATGAGAGCGTCTATACCGACCTAGGCCGCGACACGTGCAAGACGATCGCCGAAGAAGAGGGCATGTACGCGCTGATGACCTGCCCCGGTCATGCGGACTACCCCGTTCGCTTCAAGGAGGCCGACATCCGCCAGAGCGTCTCGTTCGGTCACCTGAACCAACGCTATGCCGACGATGCTTTCGAGAGTTTCATTCCGTTCAACCACGCCGGCACGACCGTGGAGTGGCGAGTTGCCAAGGATGGCAAGGCCGTCGCGACGATCCTGCGCTGGTTCATCGAGAACACCGACGCGTCCGGCGCTTCGGTTCCCGCACTTCAAGGGCAGGTACTCGTCATCTCCAAGGTGGCCGAAAAGGACGACGGCAAGGGCTGCGTCGCCGGCTATGTCGATGCGCTTGCCAATCCCGATCCGAATGCGCTCGCCCGCAAGATCGCCGACGAGGTGGCACCGACCTTCCGCTGCGGCATCGACAAGCCCGCCTATCACGGCACGCGGGGCGACAAGGCGGCCGCCCCCAACAACCAACTGCCTGAATAACTCTTTGATTTCAGTGTTGCGAAGGCATCGCGCCTAGTTCCAGGCGAAGCCGACCTTCTTCAGGTGCTTGTCGCCGAAATCTTCCATGCCTTCGGCGATGTCGGTACCGCCGGCACCCTGGAAGAACTGGTAGGCATGCTCGCTGTCCTCGAGGCACCAGACGACGAGGCCACGGCAGCCGAGCGAGCGCAGCAGGCTCTTGGCCTCGCCGAAGAGGATACGCCCGAGGCCGATGCCCTGGTATTCCGGCCGAAGGTAGATCTCGTAGATCTCGCCTTCCTGCGGCAGCGCCTTGGCGCGGCTGAGGCCGAGCGTTGCATAGCCGGCAATGGTTCCGGCCACATCGACGACGAGCAGCGTGGCAGGCCCGCGGGTCGCCTTGCGCCACCAAGTCTCGTCGCGGCGATTGACCATCTGAACGAGCGGACGATGGGGGATGAGACCGCCATAGGTCTGCAGCCACGAAACGCGGTGCACATCGGCAATTGCCGACGCTTCCTGCGGCTCCCCGGGCCGAATCTCTATTGAAACAGTCTTCATGACTCGCGACTCTAAACACACACAAGGCGAACAGGAATCCCGCCCGGTTGCCGGCCTGCGTTAACCCACAGGCAACTTTAACGGCACCCAATGGAAGGTTAACGCCTTTTTAACTTTATCCGCAAGTCGCCCATCGGTGGCACACACAGCAAAAAACCCCGGATCGCTCCGGGGTTTTCTGAAAGTTATGGGATCGGTCAGGATCGATCAGGCAGCGCCGGCCGTGCGGGCCTTTTCGAAGCGCTTGCGATCGTTCGGGTCGAGGTGCAGCTTGCGCAGACGGATCGACTTCGGCGTCACTTCGACGAGCTCGTCGTCCTGGATCCACGAGAGCGCGCGCTCGAGCGTCATGCGGATCGGCGGCGTCAGGCGAACAGCTTCGTCCTTGCCGGCGGCGCGCATGTTGGTGAGCTTCTTGCCCTTGAGAACGTTCACTTCGAGGTCGTTGTCGCGGGTGTGGATGCCGATGATCATGCCTGCATAGACCTTCTCGCCGGCGTCGATGATCATCGGGCCACGGTCTTCCAGGTTGAACATCGCGTAGGCAACCGATTCACCGGCGTCGTTCGACAAGAGAACGCCGTTGACGCGACCACCGATCTCACCCTTGTAGGGCTGGTAGGCGTGGAACAGGCGGTTCATGATCGCCGTGCCGCGGGTGTCGGTCAGAAGTTCCGACTGGTAGCCGATGAGGCCGCGGGTCGGAGCGAAGAACACCAGACGGACGCGGTTGCCGCCGGACGGACGCAGCTCGACCATTTCGGCCTTGCGCTCCGACATCTTCTGCACGACGACGCCCGAATGCTCTTCGTCGACGTCGATGACGACTTCTTCGATCGGCTCGAGCAGCTGGCCGTTGTCATCCTTGTGCATGACCACGCGCGGACGCGAAACGGCAAGTTCGAAGCCTTCGCGGCGCATGGTTTCGATCAGAACCGCAAGCTGCAGTTCACCGCGGCCCGATACGAAGAAGGAGTCCTTTTCCGAGGATTCTTCGATCTTCAGCGCAACGTTGCCTTCGGCTTCCTTGAACAGGCGGTCGCGGATAACGCGGCTCGTGACCTTGTCGCCTTCGGTGCCGGCGAGCGGACTATCGTTGACGATGAAGGACATGGTGACGGTCGGCGGGTCGATCGGCTGCGCGGTCAGCGCTTCGGCGACCGACGGGTCGCAGAAGGTGTCGGCGACGGTGCCCTTGGTAAGGCCGGCAATCGCGACGATGTCGCCCGCATGCGCTTCCTCGATCGGCTGACGCTCGATGCCGCGGAAGGCGAGGATCTTCGAGATGCGGCCATTTTCGAGCAGCTTGCCGTCCTGACCCAGAACCTTGACGGCCTGGTTCGGCTTCAACGTGCCGGAATGGACGCGGCCGGTGATAATGCGGCCGAGGAAGGGGTTGGCTTCAAGGATCGTGCCGATCATGCGGAACGGGCCTTCGGCAACCGTCGGCTCCGGCACGTGCTTGAGCACCAGGTCGAGCAACGGCGCCATGCCCTGGTCCTTCGGACCTTCCGGGTTGACGTTCATCCAGCCGTCGCGACCCGAACCGTAGAGGATCGGGAAGTCGAGCTGCTCGTCGGAAGCGTCGAGGTTGGCGAAGAGGTCGAAGACTTCGTTGATGACTTCTTCGTGGCGACCATCCGGGCGGTCGATCTTGTTGATCGCGACGATCGGCTTCAGGCCGACTTTCAGCGCCTTGCCGACGACGAACTTCGTCTGCGGCATCGGGCCTTCGGAAGCGTCGACGAGAACGATGGCGCCGTCCACCATCGACAGGATGCGCTCGACTTCACCGCCGAAGTCGGCGTGGCCGGGGGTGTCGACGATGTTGATGCGCGTTCCCTTCCATTCGACCGAGGTCGCCTTGGCGAGAATGGTGATGCCGCGTTCTTTTTCGATGTCGTTGGAGTCCATGACGCGTTCGGCAACGCGCTGGTTTTCGCGGAACGAGCCCGACTGCTTCAGGAGCTCGTCAACAAGGGTCGTTTTCCCATGGTCGACGTGCGCGATAATCGCGATGTTACGAATGCTCATTTTTCGTCTCGGAAGGTTCAGGGCAAGCCCCGATGGGCCACGCCGCTTTTTCAATGGTCGCGCTCATACAGGTTTTTTTGCGATTGCGAAAGGGGGGCGCACGCATGAGCGTCGTGGTCAAATGCCGGTAGGCCATGGGTTTGCACTCGCCGGGGGTCTCGCGAACGCCGTTTGGAAAGCTGTTGGCCGCAACCGAATTCCTCATGCAATTGCGGCCGGATCGAGCGTCACGCGCCAGAGTTCCTGGTCCTGCCGGTCCATCAGCCGCACCGTCATTTGCTGCGTCTGGCCGTTGATATCGACGATGCCAAAGAACTGCAGGCCGGCCGACGGCGGCAGGTTGCTGTCGATGCCGCCGCCGGACGCCTTGATGAAGCGAACCTCCGGCCCGAAGGTCATGTCGAGCTCCTTCGGCCCGTAGGTGCCGGAATGCAGCGGCCCGGACACGAACTCCCAGAACGGCGTGAAATCCTTGAAGGCGGCGCGCGCCGGATCGTAGTGATGCGCGGCCGTGTAGTGCACGTCCGCGGTCAGCCAGACGAGATTGTCGATGCCGTTGTCGCGGATGAAGCGCAGAAGATCGGCAAACTCGCGCTCGCGCCCCGTGGGCGGACCGTTGTCGCCATTGGCGATCGCGTCCGAACCGCGCCGGTTGGTGTAATCGTCCCAAACGACGAGACCGATCGGCATATCGCAGGCAATCACCTTCCACGTGGCCCGCGAGGCAGCCAGCTCGCGCTTCAGCCAGTCGACCTGCCGCCAGCCGAACAGCGCGCCGCCGCCGTCTTCCTGGTTGGCGCCGCGATAGGATCTGAGATCGACGAAAAACACGTCGAGCAATGGGCCATAGGCGATCTTCCGGAAAATGCGGCCGGGCTGCGTCGCGACGTTGCGGATCGGCGTCATCTCGTTGAACGCTCGTGCCGCGCGCTCGGCATAGACGGCGACATCCTTCTCCGGATAGCGGGCATCGTCGCGAAGGTCGGTGGAGGCCGACCAATTGTTAAGCACCTCGTGGTCGTCCCACTGGTAGAATGTGGGGCACACGGCGTTCAGCTGCCGGACATGATCGTCGAGCAGATTGTATTTCCATTGCCCGCGATATTCTTCGAGCGTGCGCGCCACGTCACGTTTCTCGTGCGTCACCACCCGGTTCTTCCAGATGCCGCCATCGCGAAGCTTGATCTCGTCGGGGATAGGGTTGTCGGCATAGATCGTATCGCCGGAGTGAACGAAGAAGTCCGGCTCGTGCTGGCGCATCGTCGAATAGGTCTTCATGCCGACATCGTCGATGCCCCAGCCCTGCCCGGCGGTATCGCCAGACCAGACGAAGCGGATCGAGCGCTTGCGCAAGGGGGCCGTGCGGAACCGGCCGGTGACCGGCTCCGAGACGCGGTTCACGTCGTAGAGATCCGTGGCGATGAAGCGATAGAAGATGTCCTGGTTCGGCAACAACCCATCGAGCGAGCACTTGACCGCACAGTCGGTCTGCGGCGTCGCGGTCAGATCGGCAAGGCGAAAGGGATTGGTGAAGCTCTCTGTCGTCGAATATTCGACCGACACCTTCGACAGGCGATCCACTCGCGTCCAGATCATGCCGGAGGATGTGTCGACATCGCCCGATTGCACGCCATGAATGAATTCCGGCCGCCCGTAGCCGCGCGCATAGAAGGGAGTCGCGAGACCGGATGAGGCCACGAAGCCCGCGGCACCGGCGGAAAGCAGGAAAGAACGCCTTGAAAGCGTCTTGAGGATATCGCCCAAACAGACCTCCGATTCGGCAGCGCCACCGCGCGTGCCGGACCTTTGGTCATCTGGGTGTCAGCGACGTAACAGGGCCATGAAACTATTTGAACGGTTTGGCGACAGTTCGGTGAAGGTCGGCGCCGGCTGCGGCGACAATGGCACGATGGCAATCGCCAACAATGCTGCTATCAAGGTGACCGTCGTTGACCTCGGCGAACCCAGGCAACGACCCCGCCCCTGCCGCCGATGGCGGCGCCCTATTCGACAGGTGATCATCGTGCCCCACGCCGCCAACGTCTCCGTCCGCGACCGCCTGGAACAGATCCTGAGCCGGCTCAACGATCGCCGGCACGAGGAAAAGGCTTTCGTCCGCCTCTATGAAGAGAGCGCGCGCCGCGAGGCCGACGCAGCCGACCGTCGCCGGCAGGCGGGGGACAGCCTTGGGCCGCTCGACGGCAAGATCATCTCGATCAAGGACCTGCTGGATGTCGCCGGCGAACCGACGCTTGCCGGCTCCATCATCCGCCGCGGCGCGCCGCCGGCCCAAGAAGACGCGCTCGTTGTCCAGCGGCTGCGTGCCGCCGGCGCCGTGATTATCGGCAAGACGCATATGACAGAGTTCGCCTTCACGGCGGTCGGGCTCAATCCGCACTACCCCGTGCCCGGCAATGCCACCGACGAAAGCCTGATCCCCGGGGGATCGTCTTCGGGCGCCGGTGTCTCGGCGGCCGAGGGCACCTGCGACATCGCCATCGGCTCCGATACCGGCGGCTCCATCCGCATCCCCGCGGCGCTGAACGGCATCGTCGGCTTCAAGCCGACGGCGAACCGCATCCCGCTCGACGGCGCCTTTCCGCTCTCGCCGGTTCTCGATTCGCTCGGACCGCTCGCCCGGACCGTTGCCGATTGCGTTGCAGCTGACGCCGTGATGGCCGGCGAGCAGCCAAAACCGCCCGTCGGCCGTTCGATCGCAGGCCTACGGATCGGCATCCCCCGCGGCAGGTTGTTTGAAGACCTCTCCCCCGAAGTCGCCGATGTCTTCGCCGCAAGCCTCGACCGGTTGGAGAAAGCGGGTGCTGAGATCGTCGACTGCACCATCGATGACTTGATCGCGAAACTCGGCGAAGCGACGCGGATCGGCTCGATCGCAGGCCTGGAGGCAAGCCGCGTCCACGCCGGCTGGCTGAACGATGAGACAGCCCCCGTCGATGACAGGGTCCAAGTCTCGCTTCGCCGCCGCATTTTGGTGCCCGATGCGGCAATCTCGGCCCTGCTGCAAACCCGGCTTGCGCTTGCAGCCGCCATGGACGAGCGGCTCTCGCCCTATGACCTCATCGCACTGCCGACGACGCCGATTGCCGCCGTGTCGATTGCCAGCGTCGACAACGACGCCAAAGAATACGACCGCGTGGAAAGTCTGCTGCTGCGCAACTGCCAGGTCGCCAACCAGTTCGATCTCACCGCCATTACCCTGCCGATGCCGGGCCTCATGCGTCCGGCTGGACTGATGCTGGTGGGGAGAAACGGAACCGATGCGACGGTTCTATCCGTCGCTCTTTCGGCGGAAGCGTTGCTGCAGGAAAGCTGAGCAGCAGCCGGCGGTCATGCCACGGATCGTCGGCCCGTAAGCAGGCCGGGGCGGCAGTCGTTATGGACAAGGGTGCCGGAGCGACGACGGGGCCGTCCAAACAGGATCCGCAAAGCCTTGTCCTCTGCCGCCGTGCGCCCGCCTGCGGGCGCATCGCGTCAACGCTTCAGGGCGCGAAGGATCAGCCAGACGGGCACACCGATGACCAGCAAAATCACCACCCAATGCCAGATAGAAATTGTCATTATGCGCCTCCACCTCTTGTGCTAGCGACGCGCATTCCGAGCTCTCTCGAAAGGTCGACACGCCGCCGGTTAGAATCGGGCGAAGATAGGATGTTTCCTCGCCGATTCGCAACCGATGGTGGATCAGCCCGGAGGGGTAGCCCGCCGGGGAGACGCGCGCTGCTTCAATGCATCGTTTCGCCGGAGATCTCGTCGCTCAGGATGCGGAAGGCATCTTCAAGGGCAGCGACCAGCACGTCGGTCAGTTCGTCGCCGTCATTGTTCGCGAGATAGAGGGCAACCATCGAATCGGATGGATCGCGGTAGTGCTCGATATCGTTTGACATATCATTGTCCTTTATTCGCCGTGTCACATCCCGGCCATTGAGGTGACGATAGGCGAAGGGACTTGCGTAAAGCTGGATGCATGATGTCCGGCAAAGGGCATTCTGCACGCAACGTCGCGTTACTCTCCCTGCGTTCCCTAACGAGGCCGGCCGACAAAGGATAGAGGATAGCGACCTATTTCGCTCGCGCCGGGCGGCCGAGCACGCTAGAGCATGTCGCGGACGAACGGCGCGGGAATGAGCATGTCGAAGAAAACCAAGAGCGACGAAACCGCGGACGTGCAGCGCCTGAAGCTCGATTTCCCTGATATCCATGCGGATCTTATCGCCGGGCGCATCCCATCGCTGCGCAAGGCGCTTATCGTGGCAGGGCTCAAGGACGAGCGCACGCGCCTCGACAAGCTCAAGAATTCCTGGACCAAGGCAAGCCCGGCCGAGCGTGAAACGTTCCTCAATTGGCTGAGCAGCAACGGCGCCGCGGACGGGCTTGGTCCGCGCGCTCAAATCGATCCACCGCTTGCATCGCCCCCGGCGATTGCCAGCGGTCGCTACCTGCTTCCCGAAACGATCGCCGAAATCCGCACGATCATGAACCGCCGCCGGATGCGGGCGAACGACATCATGGCCGAGATGGGATTTGCCGGCGACGACCTGTCCCTCACCCGCGCCCTGTCGAAAGGCGCGAGCCTGCGGCTCTCGGTGATTGCCGCGCTGGAAACCTGGCTGCGCAACAACGCGGCGGAATAAACCCACAGGTCAATCGTCCGCTTTCGACGCCCCATTTCTCCGTCGCTGCAACCCGTATTGCCGGCGCCGCGACCGGTGCGCACGTTCAGCAATAGAAAATTGCAACTTAAACCTGAGTAGATCCTTGAAAGCACGAAAGCGGTGCTTTATGTTATTGCTCATGGCTCAGAGCAACCACACGTCGATCTTGTGCTACGACCTCGCGCCGGACGCGGACGCCAGACACGCGCTGGAAGAAACCTTCGTGGCCTACGCCGACATGCTGGCGATGCTCGATGAACTCGCCGGCGAAAAGGCCGGCGCCAACCTCGTAACGCTGCATGAACTTGCCTACGAAACGGTCCGGGAGCGCACCGGGCTTCCGGCACGCATGGTCACGCTCGGATTGCGTGACTTCGCCGCAAATCGCGGACAGCAGGCCAATGCCGGCCGGCTGCCGCTCGACGACAAGCTTTTTGCAATCAAGGGACCGTCGGACCTGACCGTCGCCACCGTGCGCGGTCGCGTCGCGATCCCATACGACGTCGCCGGTTATACGTCCGGCACCCTGAATATCTTCGCCGCCCAACTCGTTGCGCAGGACGGCGGCTATCAGATCCACATCGGCGTCACCCCGCATTCCGACCGAACGGAGAAGAAAATGATGACGAATGAAGGCATCCTATCCCGCATGGGCCGCTTGATCGCCGGTCTCGCCAATGCCGCCGTCGACAAGGCGGAAGGCAGCAACAAGATCGTGATCGTCGAGCAGGCACTCCGAGAAATCGACGTGGCCGCCGAAGAGGCCCGGGTCGATATCGGCCAGGCGCGCGCCGAGGAGTATCGCATCCTCAGCCGCCGCGACGAAATCGGCGCCGATCTCGAAAAGCTGGACGAGAAGATCCGCACCGCAATCTCCGCCGCTCGAGAAGACCTCGCCAAGGCCGGCGTCGCCCGCCAGATCGACCTGGAATCGCAGCTGGCCGCACTGGACAAGGCGCTTGCCGGCGCCCGCACCGATCTCGAAGAGGGCCAGCAGGCGCTGCAGGCGGTGCTGGCCACCCGCCGCGAGGCCGAGGCGCGGCTTGCCGATCTCAAGCGCAGCATCGCCCAATTCCCCGACATCAAGGTTTCGGGCCTGGCGAAGCCCAGCCCGGTGGACGGTGCGGCCCGCGCCGCAGCCGCCGTCTCCCGCGCCACGGGGGTACCGGGCGGAGAACACAGCAACAGCGCCGAGCTGGACGAACTCGACCGCCTGCATCGCGACCAGGCGATCGAGGCAAGGCTGGCCGCGCTCAAGGCAAAGCAGCACTAACGCCCATGCTGTTCTTCCTCGCCCCGGAATCCCTACCCTTCGCGGTTGCGGCGGTGATGTTGGCCGCCTTCACCGGCATCGAGCTCCTTTGCCTGCTGCTCGGCTTCTCGCTGGGCGAGGCGATCGACAAGGCCTGGCTGGACGACCACAACGCATTGGGCGGACTGATGTCCTGGTTCAATGTCGGCGGCGTGCCGCTGCTGGTCCTCCTGATGCTTTTCCTCGGCCTCTTCGCGATGACCGGCTTCGTCATCCAGGCGGTGGCCGGGGCCCTGTGGGCGCCGTTGCCGGCCCTTGTCGCGGCGCTGCCGGCCCTCGCCGTCTCGCTGCCTGCGGTTCGGATGTCGAGCCGATGGGTGGCAAAGATCGTGCCGCGTGACGAAAGCTATGCCGTCGATCTCGGTGATTTCGTCGGCCGCAGCGGCGAAGTCACCGTCGGCCCGCTGGACCAGGGCCTGCCTGGACGCATCCGCCTCAAGGACCGCCACGGCAACTGGCATGTGCTGCGCGCACGCGCCGCCCGCAACGAGCAACCGATCGCCATCGGCGCGCAGGTGCTCGTCGTCGATCGCGTTTCCAACATTTTCATTGCGATATCGGCGCCGGCAGACCTGCTGACGCCGCCCAATCCTTAATATTCCCTCGTCTTAAAGTCTCACGGAGCAACCATGTTTTATGAACTCTTGGTGCCGGCCGGCATCGGCATCGTCCTGATCCTCGGCATCGGCTTTGTTCTTGCATCGCTCTATACCCGCTCGAGCCGCGACGAAGCCTATGTGCGCACCGGCCTCGGCGGCCAGAAGGTGGTCCTCGACGGCGGCTCCATCGTGCTGCCGATCTTCCACTCGATCGCCCGCGTCAACCTCAAGACGCTGCGCCTCGAAGTCCGGCGCGGCGAAGGCGACGCGCTGATTACCAAGGACCGCATGCGCGTCGATATCGGCGCGGAATTCTACGTCCGCGTGAAGCCCGATGCCTCCTCGATCGCACTGGCAGCCCAGACGCTCGGCGACCGTACCAACGATGCCGAACAGCTGCGCGTGTTGATCGAGGCCAAGTTCGTCGACGGCCTGCGCTCGGTTGCCGCCACGATGAGCCTCGACGCGCTGCAGGAACAGCGCATGGATTTCGTCAAGGCAGTGCAGGAAGCGGTCGGCGCCGACCTGCAGTCGAACGGTCTCGAACTCGAATCCGTTTCGCTGACACGGCTCGACCAGACGGATATCAAGCACTTCAACGCCAACAACTTCTTCGACGCCCATGGTCTCGCAGCGCTGACCCGCATCACCGAGGGCCGCAAGAAGGAGCGCAACGAGATCGTCCGCGATACCGAAGTCGCAATCGCCCAGAAGGACCTGGAAGCCCGCCAGCAATCGCTGACGATCGAGCGCACCAAGCGCGAGGCGGAACTGAACCAGGAACGCGACATCGCCAACAAATCGGCCGCCACGCGCGCCGAAACCGCGCAGCAGGAACAGGCGGCCAAGCGCGCCGAGGAAGAGGCCCGCATCGCCGCAGAACAGGCGATCGCGGAGCGCGAAGCGCTTGCCAAGCAGGCGCGCGAAAGCGCCAACATCGACGCCACCCGCGCCGTGCAGCAGCGTGACACCGAAGCCCGCCGCGACCTGCAGATCGTTTCGCAGGAAAGCGCGATTGCGGTTGCCAACAAGAGCCGGGAAGAGTCCGAAGCCAAGGCCCAGGCTGAAACGGCCCGCGCGCTCGCCATTGCCGCGGAAGAAAAGGTGGAGACGGCAAAGGCCGTTGAAATCGCCGAACGCGAACGCCAGATCGCCGTCATCGACGCCCGCAAGAACGCGGAAACCGAAGCGACGGCCGTGACCGTCGGCGCGGAAGCCGAAAAGCAGGCGGCCCTCGACCAGGCCGATGCGATCAAGACGCTTGCCACCGCTGAGGCCGACGCCGCCATCATCAAGGCCAAGGGCGTGCTCGAAACCGGCAAGGCCGCGGCCGAAAGCGAGGCGCTGCTCAACGACGCCCGCAACAAGCTGAGCTCCGCCATCATCGAATTCGAGATCCTGCGCGAACGCATCCGCATCATTCCCGAAGCACTCGCCGAAGCGGTCAAGCCGATCGAGAAGATCTCCGACATCCGCATCTTCGACACCGGCGGCATGCTCGGCCGCAACGGCGGCGGCGACGGTGCTGCGAACGGCATCGGCCTTGGCGACGGGCTGGCGGGCCAGCTCCTGTCCTACCAGGCCAACAAGCCGATCGTCGACCAACTGCTGAAGGAAGCAGGCTTCAACGGCGAAAACGCGATCTCGTCGCTTCTCGGCAACCTGCAGGCCCCGGCAGCACCGGCGGAGAAGACACCGAAGAAATGATGTGACCTGGCCTTCCCTGATCGATCTGACGGTCGGGGGGCAAAGCCGAACGGCCCGATCCTTTGGCAAAATTGCAGGAAGGCGGCAATCGCCGCCTTCCTCCTCGACATCTGATGCTAGCGGCGCTTCTTGCGCCAGGGCGCATCCTTCTGCCAGTCGCCCGCCATGATGCATCCGTAAGGGATGACCTCGTCGACGATGTCGGCAAGGCCGTACTCGGCGATCTGCTCCCGAACGGCCGCCGCGTTCTTGTAGGCGCTCGGCAACTCGGAAACGTCGGGGTGGCCGGAAAAGAAGCGTGCGTCGAGGCCGCCGGTCTCGCGCTCCATGACGGCAGCGATGTTGTTCGGGCTGAGCCCGCGACCATCTGCACCGAAATCGTCGCCGAGCCGGCGCATATGTGCCGTACGCGAAAAATTCCGGCCGGCCCCGTGCGGCGAAAACCCGAGCCCGTGAGCCGCATTGGACCCACGCACGATCAGGATCGGCTCCGCCATGTTCAGCGGAATGATCGTCAGATCGGTCGCATCGCCAGCCCATCCGTCAAAGGCGGGCGTTGCCCCCTTGCCGTGATAGAACAGGCCGTCGGACTTTCTGAAAACGAAGTTATGCTCGTTCCAGAAGCGATCGCCGACACGCGTAGCCAAGCGTTCCGCCGTCATGTCATGGATCGCGTAGTGGTTCTCCTTCGTCCACTGGCGGATCGTCTGCAATGCCGACCAGTACATTTCCCCCTCGTCGCTGTCGGCCGGAATCCAGGCATTGTCGCGGAGCGTTTCGGGCGACAGCTCCTCACGGAACCGGTTGGCGATCTTCATGCCGCGATCGTAGAGCCGCGCGCCGGGGGCACGCGATCCGTGATGCGTGACGAGCGCCGTCTCGCCGGTCGACTTCATCTGTCCGACATAGGCAAAGTGGTTGCCGTCACCCTGGGTGGCGAAGTGGTCGATGCCGATGCTGATGAAATCCTTCAACAACGGGTTTTGCTCGAACGCCGACAGGGTCGCTTCCGAAGGCTTGATCTGGGAGCCGCGCGGACGACCACCCGGACCGAAATGCGTCACCGCATGCACGGCATCGAGCAACGCCTTCGGGGCCACGCCCGGAAAGATGGAGATCGCCATCGAGCAGCAGATATCGGCCGAATGCATGCCCGGATGGATCGCTTCGGACGCAACCACGCCGCCAACCGGGATCGTTCCGACCGGCCCGGACGGGCAGGCGTCAGGCATGATCGCCGCCGACCGCACGACCGGTGTGCGGGCGAGCTCGCGCATGGTCGCGCGCACCTTTTCGATATTCTCCTGTTCGTAGGCGTTCTCGGCGCGGATGTTCATGTGGATCGGCACGTCGTTGGCGGCCTTCAGCGGCAGGGTCGGCCCCGGCTGATAGCCGCGAGCGATTTCCAGCGCATCGGTCATGGAGCTGCCGGCGCTAAGCGCCCTGTTGGCGGCGTCCAGCGCATCGCGAAACCACTTGCCCTGGCTCATGCCGGCATCGATCAAATCCTGTCCGCTCATTATCTCGGTCATCTTCTTTTCTGCGTTCGCAGTCCTTCTGTGCTCTGTGTTTCATCTTGTCCCCAACCGACAAGCGTAGGCCGGAGACATTGCCGCTCGCATTCCACGGTCGTGGCGCGATGCGACCCCAATGGTGTCTCAAGCGGCATTCGCCGTGGGTCGTCTCCCGGCGACGAGTTTTGGCAGGACGGTTTGCTGAGCTACGCTCCGCCTTTCGGGGAAGCGGGATGACTTGAACATCCGACCTGCCCGCCGAAACCGGCGAGCCGCTCTACCTGTAGTCCTGCCGGCATTCGCCGAGCATTTCACGCCCGCCAGGCGGACGTCATTGAAAGCCATGCAGCGGCGACGAGGGTGGACGAAACCGGATGGCCCCGCTCGTGCCAGAGAGCGTATGCCGAGGAGGAGTCGAACCTGCCAGGCCATCCAGCTATGGTGGCGATGTAGTTCCGTCCGGCATTCGCCGCTGCATTCGGCTATGGCGACAAGTGATTGAGAAACGCCCCGCTACCGAAGGGATGCGTGATCCCTTGCAGGATTCGAACCTGCCGCGGCCATGTAGTTCCTCTTGCATTCGCCATGTCTGTGGTCCGTGACGACGAGGTGTGGTGAAACGTCCTGCTCTATCCGCTGAGCTACGGGTCCACAAAGTGGGGAACCCGGCGGGATTTGAACCCGCGACCTGGAGATTAACGATCTGTAGTTTCAACCGGCATTCGTCACGGTCCCCCGCGCCGTTCACGGCGGCGCGAGGGTATTGCCTTGTTTTTAGAGTTCGGTCGCCTCGATGGTTTTCACCCAGCCGTCCGCTCCGTTGGCGCCGGCGGCAAAGGACGCGATGACCCCATAGACGGCATCCGAGAAGCCGCCGATGTTGAGAACGTCGTCCCGTGTCGCCGCCTGCGTCGTGGCATAGGGCTGGATGTCGAGGCAGACCAGCTTCGCAGCCGGGTTGACCCGCTTGATCCTTGCCCATTCCTCCATGACCGCCGTGGCGTGACCGCCCCGGGTCGCATCCACCCAGGATTCGTTGTCCGAAATGAAAACGACGAGATCGACCTTGGCCTTCTCATTTGCGAGCGCCCTCAACGGTGCGGAGCAGTTCGTTCCGCCACCGCCGACGGCAACCAGTTTCTCGGCATTGGTCATGACGGTGTCTCGCCGGTTGAGGCTGACGTTCACCACGTTGTTCGCGAACGGCAACACGCGTGCTTGCGGGTTGCGCTGCAGGAATGCGGCCGTCATCAGCGCGGCAACGTCGATGCAACGAACCGCGGATGTGGCGCCCTGGCGGTAGCCGGTCACGGACGAACCCATCGAGCCGGAAACATCCGGGCACAACACCACATGGCCGGCGAGCGACGGCACATTGCCGATGGCAATATCCATCGCATCCTGCAATGCGTCTCGCACGACTTCCGGCACCTGACCGTCGACCATCTTCCACGCCATCATCAACTGATAGGGAAAGACCTTCGACCTATGGATCTCGTCTGGATCCGCCAGGCGCCGAGCGATCGCCTCGGCGACCCCTTCCACCTCGAACACGCCGTTGCGCGCGAAGGTGTTGAGGTTCTGCCGCAGCATCTGCCAGCCGCCCTTGGCTGCGATCTCGACCCAATGCTCCCGCGTCAGGGCAAGAGACGTCAGCAACTGGAACGGAACGTCCGGCAGCGGCTGTGTCTGGTCGCGCCTGAAGGCCTGCAGAGCTTTCACCACGTCCGGCAGCGCCGCGTAATCGTGCGGCTTGCCGAGCGCCCAGGCATAGAACGCCTGTCGCTCCGGCGTGGCCGGCCGCGGGTGAACCATACGGATCACATCGGCCAAAGATGGATCGTTGCCCACCATCGCCCTGAGGACCTGCATCGTGCTGGCGTGCTCCAGCCAGGCCTGCACCGCCTTCTTCGGCCGCGTGCCGAGCGACTTGCGCCCTGCCGCACCCGAACGCATCACCTGAACGAAGCCGCGCAGCATCTTGCCGCTCTTGACCACACGCGGGAATGCGCGGGCAAAGACGTCGCTTTGTAGGCTCGAAAGCAGGGCCAGCAGCATCACCGGCATATCCTTCATGTGACCACGCTCGGCGGCATAGACTGCCACCTTGGTCACGAATTCCGGCTCGACCTCGACTGCCAGCGCCCTGACCGCCTCGAGCTGTTCTGCGCCGTCTGCGTAAAACGTGCCGTTGAAGGTTCCCGTCACCGCATACTGCGCCAGCGCTTCGCGCGGAGTCAGCCTATAGGCCGGCGCGGCTGCGTGGTTTTTCGTGTCCGTGCCCGGAAGCAATTTTCCGAGATAGGTTTTGAAGATCGCCTTGTTGACCATGACGGCACCTCTTGTTCGTTTCATGCCAGATACAATTCAAGAGGCGTGCCAGTTTCCAAAACTCCGCAGAAAAATCGATCTCTGCTCGTTCATGATATTGTTTTAAAACGATAAAAATTTTCGACGACGAATTTCGACGAAAATTTGCGAAACGACGCAACGCAAGATATCTTATCCATAAATATACAATCTTATGATTTTGGATAATCATGAAACGTCGTGTCGTCATCAGCATACTGGGAACCACGCTCGACGTGGGCAAATGGGAGGACCGCTGGAACCGCTGGCGGCCCAATGTCGGGCTATGCCAACAGCCCGGGCTTTTCGTCGACCGGCTGGAACTGATCCACGACAATCACGCCTCGCCGCTGGCCCGGCGGATCATCGGCGACATCGAAACCGTATCGCCGGCCACGCAAGTGCGCAGCAACACTATCAATTTCCGCGATCCCTGGGATTTCTCGGAGGTCTATACCAGCCTCAGGGACTTTGCCCGCAGCTATGCCTTCGACCCAGATGCCGAAGACTATCTCATCAACATCACCACCGGCACGCATGTGGCACAGATCTGCTGGTTCCTGCTCACCGAGGCCCGCATCATTCCCGCCCGACTGCTTCAACTGTCGCCACCGCGCGACCGCGAGCCGGGCCAGGATTTCGCCGGCACGCACCGGATCATCGACCTGGACCTGTCGCGCTACGACGAGATCGCCAAACGCTTTGCCTCGGAACGTGAGGACGCCGCCTCTTTCCTGAAATCGGGCATCTCGACCCGCAACGTCGCCTTCAACCGGATGATCGACGAAATCGAACGCGTGGCGATCCGCTCGACCGCGCCCGTTTTGCTGACCGGACCGACCGGCGCCGGAAAATCGCAGCTTGCCCGCCGTATCTATGAACTGAAGAAATCGGAGCGGAAGGCGAGCGGTGCCTTCGTCGAAGTCAATTGTGCGACACTCAGGGGCGATCAGGCGATGTCGACCCTGTTCGGGCACGTGAAAGGCGCCTTCACGGGGGCCGCCACCGAACGGGCCGGCCTGCTCAAATCGGCGGACCAGGGCGTGCTCTTCCTCGACGAAATCGGCGAACTCGGGCTCGACGAACAGGCCATGTGCCTGCGGGCGATCGAGGAGAAACGTTTCCTGCCGGTCGGGGCCGACCGGGAAGTTTCCGCGGACTTCCAGCTTCTCGCCGGCACGAACCGCGACCTCGGCGCGGAGGTCGCCAAAGGGAGATTCCGCGAAGACCTTTATGCGCGCCTCAATCTCTGGACATTTCGGCTACCGGCCCTGCGCGAACGCCGGGAGGACATAGAGCCTAATCTGGAGTTCGAACTGAAACGCTTTCTCGAACGCGAGGGTGAGAACATCACCTTCAACAAGGAAGCCCGCGAACGCTATCTGGCCTTTGCAACCGGGCCTCGGGGCGCCTGGAATGCCAATTTCCGCGACCTCTCGGCCTCCGTCACCCGGATGGCGACGCTGGCGCCGCACGGACGCATCACGACTGACGTCGTCGATGACGAAGTCCAACGCCTGAACGCGTTCTGGCACACGTCGTCGGTCAAGGACGCAGACGATGCGACCCTTCAGGACCTGCTCGGCACGGAAGCCGCCGCTCGCCTCGACCGCTTCGACGCCGTTCAGCTCTCCGCCGTCATCCGCGCCTGCCGCGACCACCCGACGCTCAGCGCCGCCGGCCGCGCCCTGTTCGCTCAGTCACGGCTGGAAAAGAAAAGCAGCAACGACGCCGACCGCCTGAGCAAATACCTGGCGCGCTTCGACATCAGGTTCGACGATATAAGAAGGCGGAACTAGGTGGTTGCGGAGGAAACGTCACGGCGCCCGCAGGCAAGCACGCGGCAGACCAGTGAGAACGACATCTTCAAGAACAAAGGAGATCGCCGCAGCGGCATAAAAGAACGCCGAAACCGGAGTTCAGCATGGCGGAGAGGGTGGTCGCCGTTGAGGCTGCCAGTGCATCGGGACAATTCGTCATCGGGCATGCTGACTACGTGGGCGGCCTTGAGTTCTCGGCGGTCATTCTTGTGGGCGTCGACAACGGGAGAGTACCGCCGTTGGGAGAAGATTTGGTGGAAAGCAGCAAACACTTTCTTTCGTACGCCGCTCACAATCGTCTTTACGTCGCTGTCAGCAGGGCAAAATACCGCGTCGAAATTTTGGGCGAAAAGGCGCGAGGACCGAGCAAGCTGCTACTTCCCGCGATAAACGCAAATCTTTTGCAGGTTCGTGACGCAAGTATGTAGCATCGGAGCCATGCTGCCGTGGCTACGTATTCTTTGTTTTTCGCGATGTATTGCTTGAGCCATTCATGTCGGAGCGTGATTGCAGCGCGGAGCGTACGCGTCCTACTGCGGCTTGTCGGGTCGCACACCACCCTTGCATGAAGGTGGTTCGAGAGGACGATGAGGCTTAGAACTTGATTCGATTGCAACAACGTACCCTCCTCGGATTGCTCATGAACCCCTTCGGCAGGGCTGTCCGGGTCATGGAGCTCGATGGGCACCAGCTGCGGGTTGTCAGGCGTGGGCAGACGTCGTTGTTGTCCTTAGGCTCCATCACCTCGTCACCTTCAGTGCGAAAGTCCGCGCTTGGTACGACGTTAACCGTCTCATCGGCAGAGCGCGGCAACATTGTCTTGCGCGGTGCCGGATATGTCGATGCGAATGCATTCGCCGACGAAGTTAGTAAGGCCTGGATTGAGTTCAATGTGTCCGCCCTCGACCGCGAGGCGGATCGCTTCTCCCGACTTCATGCTGCCGTTGCCAGCCTCTCTCGGCCGACCCGCTATCCCTCCGCCTGCCGAATTGCACCCCTCTTGAGAAGCGCTAGGGCCCTCGACGTCGCGCTTTTGTCGAAGCTGCAGCCGGAAGCTATTGGACCCGAGACAACTGAGCGCGTCGCACTTGTGAGGACATTCGTCGCCGATCCTCGGCCAGCGAAATCCAACGCTATCGCGGCCTTTGTGACGGCCGAACTGGACCGCTGGAACGATTTCTTCGATACGATCGAGAGCAAGCCGCTAACACAAGAACAGCGTCTTTCCGTCGTCGCTGACGAAGACGCAACGCTAGTCCTCGCCGGTGCGGGGTCCGGCAAGACCAGTGTGATCACCGCTAAGGCTGCTTATCTCGTCAAAGCAGGAATCCGCCAGCCTGAGGAAATCCTGCTGCTGGCTTTTGCGAAGAATGCCGCCGAGGAAATGTCGGAACGGGTGTTAGCGCGATCGGGTGTGCCGATTGTGGCGCGTACGTTTCACGCAGTAGCGTATGACATCATCGGAAGGGTCGAGGGAACAAAGCCCGCGCTGGCCGATCACGCAACCGATGATGTAGCATTCACCAACTTGATTAAGGAGATACTCAAGGACTTCGTTCTGACGCGGTCGGAAGTGTCCAAGGCGATCATTCGATGGTTCGCGCATTTTCTAGTCGAGCCTAAGACCGAATGGGATTTCAAAACTAAGCACGACTTTTACACTCACATGGAACAGCAGGATCTGCGTACGCTGCAAGGGGAAAAGGTCAAGAGCTACGAAGAGTTGCAGATCGCCAACTGGCTTTACGAAAACGGCATCGAGTACGAATACGAACCCGTTTACGAGCACGAAATCCATCGCACTGGCCGTCGAGACTATTGTCCGGACTTTCGCCTGATCGAAAGCGGCATCTACATCGAGCATTTCGGGGTGCGGCGACAGAAAACACCCGATGGCAGCGAACGTCTAATCACCGCGCCGTTTGTCAAATGCGAAGAGTATCTGGCTGGCATGGACTGGAAGCGCGATATCCACGCTGCGCATGAAACCACCCTGATCGAGACCTATAGCTATGAGCGGCAAGAGGGGCGACTCCTGACAGGCTTGGCAGAAAAGCTTGCACCCCATGTGATCATGAATCCCCGTCCCGCCGACACGATCTATGATCGCGTTATCGAGTTGAAGCAGGTCGATGCATTCTCGCAGTTACTCGGGACATTCCTGCGCAAATTTAAGAGCGGTGGCTACAGCATCGCCGACTGCGACGCCAAGTCCGAGCGGATGAAGCTCGGCAATCGTGCCAAAGCGTTCCTTGCGGTGTTTGAGCCTGTCTTCCAAGCGTATCAAATGCGGCTCGGGAAACGGATCGACTTCGAAGACATGATCCTGAGGGCTGCGCGCTACGCTGAAACTGGCAGATATGCCAGCCCGTTCCGCCATATCCTTGTCGACGAGTTCCAAGATATCTCGCAGAGCCGCGCCCGGCTGGTGAAGGCATTGAAAGCCCAGCATCCTGACGCACGCGTTTTTGGGGTGGGTGATGACTGGCAATCAATCTTTCGCTTTGCTGGGTCCGACATCCATCTGATGCGCCACTTCGGCGATGAGTTCGGCGGGAACTTCGACGGGGAGACCGGTGTTCACAGGACAGTCGATCTCGGGCGCACCTTCCGTTCGGTCGACCAGATCGCATTCGCGGCCAGAACCTTCGTCCTGAAGAACCCGGCCCAGATCCAGAAGCAGATTGTCCCGGCCGGGTTCTCAGCCGAACCGGCCATCAAGGTCGTGATGACGTCAAAGGGGGAGGAGGAAAAAACGCTCTCCGAAGTGCTCGCGGCGATGTCCGAAAAATTGAATGCCGCGCACGACGCAAGTGTGCTGTTGCTGGGGCGTTATCGATTTCTCGAACCGGACGGGCGGGATCTGCAGCGTCGGTTCCCCCGACTGCGCATCAGTTTCAAGACCATCCACGCATCGAAAGGCCTCGAAGCCGATCATGTTGTGCTCATGAACGCAGACAGCGGTCGGATGGGCTTCCCATCGGAGATTGTCGATGATCCCTTGCTTACGTTGGTCTCGCCCGAGGAAGAGGCATTCCAGAATGCGGAAGAGCGGCGGGTGATGTATGTGGCGATGACCCGAGCCCGTCACACTCTGACGATCCTCGCCTCGAACTCGAGACCATCGTCCTTCGTTACTGAACTCAGCAAAGATCCCGCCTACGGCATTGCTGCTGCACCCACCGCGCAACAGAATGCTCACGAATGCGGAGAATGCGGCGGGCGGGTGCTGGACGTGCGCGGCCAAGATGGTCGGGTCTGGTATCGCTGCGAGCATGTAGAGCATTGCGGAAACCTGCTGCCTGCCTGTTCGGCCTGCGATACCGCACTCCCCGATCGTGCCGAAGGATCGGCCGATGTCCGGTGTAGCTGTGGTGCCAGCTACCCACCATGTCCCGACTGCAAAGATGGATGGCTAGTTGAACGAACCGGACCTTACGGTCGTTTCCTCGGCTGTGTTCGATATCCCACCTGTGCTGGAAAAGCTCAGATCTCGCCCGTTGCGAGGCGTACGCGGGGGGCAAGGTCAAGGCGCTAGGGTTTGTTTGCTTCGGTGGGTAACGCGCGGCGTATGGTCGAACGGCCGAATCGTCACATCAAGGCATACCCTGACGTGACAGATCGCGATGTGACATCGCAAGTGTAACATCTGGGTTGACGCCGCCTATTTGTGACAATGTAGCCTTGGGCCTAAAGTTTGAGGTTACATAATGGCCCGCATTGGTTACGCCCGTGTTAGTACCACCGACCAGGATTTACAGGTTCAGCTCGACCGGCTTCGATCCGAAGGCTGTGAAATCGTTCGCTCGGAGAAAGTGTCTGGAGGAACGCGCGAAGGTCGCGCCGAACTTGCGACGGTGATCGAATTCCTGCGGCAAGGCGACGAGCTAGTTGTTACCCGGCTGGACCGGCTCGGGCGCGACACTCGCGATGTCCTGAACATCGTTCATGAGTGCCAGCAACGCGGTGCGTTCGTAACCGTGCTTGACCCTCACGTTTCGCCCCGTGGAGAAGTCGGTCATGTGGTGCTAACGGTGCTTGGGATGGTGGCACAGATGGAGCGGCGATTCATCAAGGAACGTCAGCGCGAGGGTATTGCTCGCGCGAAAGCCGCACGTACCTACAAGGGCGGTACTTCACGTTTGGATCACAGTCTCATTCACAAGCTACATATAGAGGGCTTGGGGGCATCAGCTATCGCGAGACAAGCCGGTTGTTCGCGAATGCAGGTGTATCGCGTAGTAGCGAAGACTGTGGCGACCGCTACCTGACAATTTCCGGCCGAGCGAAGGCAGCAAACTGGGCGGTCGGCGTCTGAGGTCCAGACATAGCAAGTTGCGTGTTTTGTAAGATTCGAAATTCGGCGCTTCAAGCAAGAAAAGTGCTTCGATTCAACGTGCTCTGCATGGAGGCAAATTCCCCCTTCAGCAATCCTTCACGCTGGGATCCTACAATCGCGCCTCTATCATACCAATGAGTTTTACATGACGATTATACACGTTAGCGCAAAAGCATCCTTCCCGTCCCTTATCGCCGACTGCGCGTTATCCCAGAAAGGATTTTTTCTTCATCCGATAAACTTGCCAATGGATGGAAATCGGCAAGGACGCGCCGCATTCTTTGGATCCGCAGTGAAAATGATGCAGCAAAAAGCCGTGGAGATTAATTCCAACATCGTAGCCGCGTACGCCGGGGACACGAGCGCGGCGCGAACGTACCTTAAATACCTCAAAGCGAACGCAGATTCATTGACGGACCTTTCTCGCCTCAAAGATTTCTTCTTAGAACACCCGCAACACCCGGTGGTATCCAATGTAATTCATCGACAATTCGTAATTGTCGGTTTGTACGTCAATGGACAAACCCAGCGCGCGTTTAAGTTCACGTTTCCAGACTGCGAGTGGCTTGAAGATAGTGAAATAACTGTGGGGTCTGGCGCAGAAATCGTTGAGCGAATTATCGCCAATTCTCAGACGAAGGTGTTGAAGCCGTCAGAGGAATTCCGCGACGCAGAAATGAAATTCATTTCGCTGGTAGCGTACCTCTTGGGGCATGAGGGCTTCACTCCAGAACCACATCAAGAAAAATTCGGAGGAGCTTACACGGGGTTCATTCACGACGGCTCTAGATTCTGCAAGAACGCCCCGTTTGTCGCGATGCATTGGGGCGCAACTGTCTCGACTGAAGGCAAAATCGAGCGGCAGGCTCAACCCGTAATCTTGGACAGCCAGTGGATTGACGATTGGGTGCTTGTACGTCGCGCGCATGCCCATGGCGGCCGAAGGCAGCCTGATTTTACGCAGGATGAATGGCTCATTCCGCCGCTTATGTCCGATTTTGGCTATCCGAAAGAAGAAGCCTTCGACGATCTTCTTCTTGGATGCCTTGAAAAGGATTACTTCAGTAAGAATTTCTTGCTTGTGTCAGAGATAAGTTACCGCGGAAAAGCTGTACAAATGAGTGCGTGCCACACATTGTACGGTGAAGCGGACGATGCCGCTTCCCTAACGAAGTCAGGTGATCGCCATGTATTTAAGGTCCACAATGAAGTGCTAGAGCGAAACATTGACCTTGCCCTAGAACGGCTGAGGCAAGTGTCAGGTATATAGTCAAAAGCGGTTTCGCTTAAGCCGCGTACGATTTCTTATCTGCAGAGCAGCCTAAGACCCAAGTGGCGTTGATGAGCGAAGCTTTATTCACGGTTTCAACCTTTTGAAGGTAACCGGCCCGGCTGTATTCATTGCACGTCGCCACATTCGGGCAGTCCAAGCCAACCCAGACAGCTGATCCTTTGAGCCGTCATACTCAAGCCTCGCTGCGCCATAGAACTCGTTATCGTCTGACACGTTGTCAGTAGCGTTTACTTGTTTGTAAAAATAGCAAATACCGGGCGCTAGCAGCCCTTTTTTCGGAAAAGGGTCCACACTGATTGTGTCAGACCTGTCGATGGGCGTGTTGGCTTTCGGATTCCACATCTTCATTTCAAAGCTCCACCACGTCTGCGTGATTTCAGCCTCCAGAACGACCGGAGTAAGCGGGGCCAACTGGTCCGATGAGCATTGCCTCATGTCAACAACAACGCTCTTTGATGCCGCAGCATCGAGAAGTTGTTGTTGTCTGGGCCAATTTGATGCCAATTCAACCCGCCATCGGCCATTAAGATCCGGAAAGATGAGCTTTCCGAGAATGGGAAATTTGCGCCAAAACCACCGCCAGACCGGATTCCATAACAGTGCGTTCAGAAGCAGCCAAGCGACCCCTGGAATCGAGGAAGCCCTCAGTTCTACCGACGATATATTAGGCAGGCTGTACGCGAGGGAAAAAAGGCCGACGACCAGCCATCCAAATCCCACGAATATCATTTGTTTTGAAAGAATTCTGTACATTAGCGCCTCAGCCCACTTGAAACAGGAAGTTGCAAATCCCATTGTTGAACAAAACATGATCAAACTATAGGTGTTATGTGACTCTTGCAAATGCGCATGCGCTATTCTGTGGTCTTAAATCCCAACCTAGTTACCTTGCAAATCTCACTATCGAAGAGGACGAACGCACCGGCTTGATGAAAGCGCGGAGTGAGATTCGCGCCACCCTCAAAGCTGCCGCAGCCGGAATCATCACGCATGATGAATACTGGCAAGGTGCCTATTCCAGCCGAAACTGGCGCGCACGCCCGACCATTGAAGTAAAATTCATGACTCAGGGCAGTTTTGCCTACGGAACAATAAACGCACCCGCTCAAAAGCCGCATCAGGAAATCGACCTGGACGATGGTATGTACGTTCCGGTTGAATTCTTAAGTAATGGCGAACCGGCCCTTGCAGCGAAAGGGCTTTTTGGGTTCGTCGAAACCGCCCTCACGGACCTCTGCAAAAAGAATAACTGGAAGCTAGCGGAAAAGCCGAACTGCGTGCGTGTAAAGTTGTGGCCGGGGGCGCACATCGATATACCGATCTATTCCATTCCTCGGGAGCGCTTTGCAGCGATCAGGGAGGCTCTGGAAAAGAGTCACACTGCAACTTTTGCCGCAAGGGACTCCGTAACCACGTCTTGGCGTCTTCCTTCTGATAAAATTATGCTTGCGCAACGCGATGGCACATGGGTCCAGTCGGACCCGCAGCAACTTCACGACTGGGTTGTGAGCAGGTCAGACCGCTACGGCGCAGTGTATAAGCGTCTCTGCCGGTTCTTCAAAGGGTGGCGTGATTATATATGGTTAAAGTCACCGCTGTCTTCTCTTTGTATTATGTGCGCGGTCGATCAAGCTCTACAAAAGCTCAACGGCTTTCCAACGGAAGATCGCGATGATGCTCTTATTCTTAAAATCGCGAAGGAGCTGCCTGACCTGTTCAATGGCAAGATTCAGAACCCGGTTCTGAATCATCTTTGCATCAACGAGTGGTCTGAGGAAGATCGATACTCCATCGTGTCCGCGGCTCGGGAACTCCGTGACGAAATGAGCTCCGCGCTTGAGCGGACAGGCGATGCAGAATTAGTTGTCAAGAAGCTACGAAACAAGTTCGGACAGCGAATGCCCTACCGCCCTGATTCGGTAAAGATGGCCTCCAAGATTGCCGCCGTTCAAACCGCCATTCCTGCTACTGTGGCAGCACCACGCGTCATAGCCTCAACCTCCGGATAATGGATAAAAGGTCTGCTCTCCAGAATATCGACGCGACTCTTCAAAGGATTGGTTTTCAATATACCGGATCCGGGTTCGCTGACTACTCGGGTTCGATCAGTGTCCACGGCCAACCGATAGACATCTCACTTTCGATTCCAGATGTCAGCTTTGTACAAAAGCCGCGAGTATTCCTGAAAGATAGATCTCAGATTCCACTTGAAACCTTGGCCCATGTCGAGTCGGGAGACGGTATCTGTTATGCTTCCGGTGCCGGCTTGCCTATTGATCTCTACAGACCTGGCGAGGCAATCCTACGAATACTTGATGAAGTCAAGCGCACACTGGAGCTTTCATATCGCGGCCGCGCAAAGCTCGAGGTTGTAGATGAGTATCAGCAGTACTGGTACCCTAAACTTGGCGTACAGGTCCTATTGCCCAAACAGCAGTCTGCGGGTGCAACCGATGGCTTCGTGTACTTCGCGAGTAAGAATGGTCAAGTCGAGTTTCTGTGCCTAGATAAGACGCCGACACTGCGTGGGTACGATGTTAGTTTTCCCGAGCCAGCGCGCCTGCGGTGCGTAAACGAAAAGCTCGGACCCGGGGGTGGCGTTAGAGCGCCGAAGACACTCGAAGATTTACGGCGTTGGGTCGATGGCCAACCGGCACTTGGTGTTAACTGGCAAATAATCTTCAATGAACTTTGCCAAGGGCTAACCGTGTTCTTCGCTGGTCCCAATGCGTTTGTTGGCGTCAAGATGGAAGTGCCTAAGGAGATCGCGACAGCTATCCTTCGCAAGTCCATCCGCAAACAATCGCTTACGAAGCTGTTAGCCAACAGGATGGATAAAGTGAGTGTGGAACGATACGCAGGCAATTGGTCCAGCCTAGACCACGTCAGTTCACGCAATATTCCCGAACGCGACAATTTTAAGAATGTTTCAATTGCTTTAATCGGCGGCGGAACAATTGGCGGCTACTTGTCGCGTCTGCTTGTTCAAAGCGGCGCGGGAACGGATGGACGCCTGTCTATCTTCGACAATCAGTTACTGAGCGAGGGGAATATAGGACGTCACGTGCTGGGGTTCGAATACATCGGCAAACCTAAAGCGCTTGCGCTCAAGACTGAGTTAGAGCGGTTTCACCCGCAAGTAAGTGTACGAGCATTCAACGAAAACGCGCTGGACTGCTGGAGCCAAATCTCAAATTGTGACCTTATCATCGACGCGACCGGTGAATGGAATGTGCAATCAGCCTTGAACGATCGATTTCTTGCAGGGCGTGATTTTCGGGCAGCGGCACTCCTGCATACTTGGATATTCATGAATGGAGCAGGCGTCCAAAGCTTCCTCAACCTTCGAGACGGCCTTGCCTGCTTTCGCTGCCTCAAGACAAGCTTTGATGGTCGGTGGCGATATCCTGCAGGGGATGAACGACATGTGCTCAATCTTCAGCCAGCCAGTTGTGGCGATGGCTCTTATGTGCCGTTTTCGGCTGACGCTGCGGTAATGGCTGCAAGCTTGGCAAACCGAGCCTCGTTGGATTGGGTATCAGCTAAGCCGGGTGCTCGCTTGCGGACAATTGCAGTTGATTTGGAGCGGGGAAGATATCACAAGCCGGTCTCGCCCACTGCACTAAAAGGCTGTCCTGCTTGCCTAGGTAATTCGAGTTCGCTTTGACAAAGGTCTTGCTTCCCAATCACATAGTACAAGAGATCCGAAGTTATCTCGGCAATAGTTGTGGAAACAATGAACATGGTGGGCTGTTGCTCGGCTTCCGTAAGCCTTCAGCAGTCCAGGTCCATTTGGTTACTTTTCCCGATCAATGGGATCGGTCGACGCCAACGCGTTTTCATAGATCTCATCGCGGTCACGAGGACAGGGCAATCAAGGAATGGTTGTCGTCCGGAAAGACCGTCGATTGGGTTGGAGAGTGGCACTCTCATCCTTTCGGAACCAGCCTTCCGTCATCCATTGATCGCGATAGCTGGAAAAGAATTGTGTCGGGTGTTGCGAGGCCAATGGTGTTCATAATATTCGGTCGACTAGATATGTATGTCGGCCTGCAAACCGCTCTCGCCGGATCCGCGTTACGTCTTGTTGTTGAAGAAAAGTCCGACAGCGCCGCCCTTTATGGATAACCGAGGCCGATAAACGTTGTCCGACCACGTACGAATCACGCCATCAAAATCCGGCTGCAAATGTGGGGTACAAAGTGGGACGTAGGTGCTTGCGTTAAAAAACACTAGGAATTTCAATCGCTTGCAAAGCGCACTGGCGGAGAGGGTGGGATTCGAACCCACGGTACGGTTGCCCGTACGCCGCATTTCGAGTGCGGTGCTTTCGACCACTCAGCCACCTCTCCGCTTTGCTGGTCGGCGCTTGTTCGGCGCGGTCGGGTTCATAGCGGCAGATTCGGGTGCTGGCAAGGGCCTTGTTTGAAGAATATGTAACGGTCCCGTTGCTTTCGCCTTGACACACCTGTGCAAATCCTTGTAATCCGCGCAATGAAGTGGTGTGGCCTAGCTCACCGCATCGGGTGTGATTTGCGCCCATTCACCGGTGGATATCCGAAAAGGAGATCCACTCAACTGTCGACTGAGAAAAAGACGGCCTTGCCTTCGGGCAGAGAGCCGGATCGAACATGAAAGGATAAAAAATGTTCGCAGTCATCAAGACCGGCGGTAAGCAGTACCGCGTGGCCGCCAACGACGTCCTCACCATCGAAAAGCTGGAAGGCGTTGCAGGCGACAAGATCGAATTCACCGAGATCCTGATGGTCGGCGTCGGCGCCGATGCAACCATCGGTGCTCCGTTCGTTGAAGGCGCCGTAGTCAGCGCTGAAGTTGTTGAGCAGGGTCGCGCCAAGAAGGTCATCGCCTTCAAGAAGCGTCGCCGCCAGAACTCCAAGCGCTCGCGCGGTCACCGCCAGCACCAGACGACCGTCCGCATCCTGGACATCGCTGCTGCCGGTGGCAAGGCAAAGAAGGCTTCGAAGAAGTCTGAAGCTGCCGCTGAAGCCGCTGCAAACTGAGTTCCTGGATCTAAGGTTTAAAGGAGAACACCAATGGCACACAAAAAAGCTGGCGGTTCGTCGCGTAACGGTCGCGATTCTGAGTCCAAGCGCCTTGGCGTGAAGAAGTTCGGCGGCGAGCAGGTCATCGCCGGCAACATTATTCTGCGTCAGCGCGGCACCAAGTGGCATCCGGGCGCCAATGTCGGCCTCGGTAAGGACCACACGATTTTTGCACTTACGGCCGGCAACGTGAACTTCCGTACGAAGGCCAATGGCCGCGTGTACGTGTCTGTAATGCCGAAAGCCGAAGCAGCGGAATAAGCCGGTAGCGCTCTAAAACAGCCGGCGTCTCATCGACCCGGCTGACGCACCTGATGGTTCCAAGCCAGACTTCAAAGGGGAGATGGGGCAATACCCAACTCCCCTTTTTCGTTTCTGGAGGAAACCATGCAAACCGAGTTGTTGAGGGAAGACCAATCCCGGTCTCCCGAGCAGAGGCTGCGGCCCCAACGGTCAAGGACCGATTGCCCGATATTGTTGTCACCCCGGCTCGTTCTGCGCGCGCCCCATGAAGACGATATCGACGCCCTTGCCCATCTTGCCAACAATGCCAATGTCGCGACCATGGTCTCGCGCATGCCGCACCCGTATACGACGGCCGACGCCGCCGACTTCGTGCGACGCGCGAAAGCCGGCACGATTGGCAAGTGCGTCTACGCGATTACCAAAGCGGACAATGGCGCATTTCTCGGTTGCTGCGGTATCGAGCCGCATCCCGATGGCAAGACGGCGGAACTCGGCTACTGGCTGGGCGAGCCTTACTGGAACCAGGGTTATGCCACCGAGGCGGCCCAGGTCCTGACCGACATGGCCTTCCGCACCCGCGACATCGACCAGATCGATGCGCGCTGCCGCGTCATGAACCTGGCATCGCGCCGGGTCATCCAGAAGTGCGGCTTCCAGTTCCAGGGAAGCGGCATGGTCGGCAGCCTGGCACTCGGCGGCTCGATATCAGTCGAATGGTACCGGCTCGACCGCAAGACCTGGGTCTCCTTGAGAAGCTGGGGAGGCATGCGATGAACGCGCTCGCTTCCGAACGCCAGCGGGTCGTTGCCCGCCCCGGTCCCGGCCCCTGCCCGGTCATCGAGACCAAGCGCCTGGTCCTGCGCCCGCACCGACGGAACGACGCCGAGGCGATCGCCCAGTCGCTCGACGATTTCCAGGTGGCGCGCATGCTGGCGCGCGTTCCGGCACCCTACGATCAGCAGGACGCACTCGACTGGTTGACGGCGCAGACTTCAGGGCTGACGCCCGACTGGACCTTCGCCGTCACCACCGGTGACGACGTGCATATCGGCTGCGTCGGCATCGAGCTCCGTCACGGCCAATGGCACGTCGGCTACTGGCTGAACCGCTTCTACTGGGGCAAGGGCTTTGCCTCTGAGGCGGCCTATGCGGCCGTCGAGCGCTTCTTCCGTCGCATGCCCGAAACGACCCTGCATTCCGGCGTTTTTGCCGACAATCCGGGATCGCTGAAGGTGCAGGAGAAGATCGGCTTCCAGATCACCGGCTGCACCCAGGTCTATGCGCTCGCGCGCAACGCCATGGTCGCCCATATCGAGACGCGGCTGACCGCCGCCGATCTGCGCCAACCGCACTGAAGAACATCCCCGCGAAGCTCGGGCTTCGCGGGGACTTTTTCTGTCATGCGAGCGTGAAACCAACGGGCAGGTGGTCGGAACCCTTGGCCTCATAGTCGGTCCAGGCATCGGAGAGACGGGACGCGAGGCCAGCGCTTACGAAACAATAGTCGAGATGCATGCGTTTTTCGGGGTTTTCGGGATGGATCCAGCTATAGCTTTCAGGCGTCAGGCGGCCGAGATGGGCGAGCGCATCGACCGGGTTCTCAAGCCGCAGGGAACGGCCGTAGAAGGCGTCGCGCGTGCCGGTCATCGTGCAGTATTCCGGCGTCTCCGGCTCCATGTTGAAATCGCCCATGACGACGAAATCCTCCGGATGCGGCGGCTCGGCCATGCCGAAACCGGCCGCCCCGGTGATCGCACCGCCTTCGAGCGGATAACCGAGCAGCCGATCCTTCAGGTAGCGGATCTGGGCGATGCGCTCGGCCGGCAGCACGTGATCGAGATGCACGGAATAGACCCGCAGCGGACCGGCAGGCGTCACGATCAGCGCTTCGGTCGCCCCGCGCTGCAGGTTCATCGGGCTGATCGTGCGGGTGCGCGGCAAGGGGATGAGCCTCGTCGCAAGGATTGGCCAGCGCGACAGGATCATGTTGCCGAACTGGAAGCGGCGGCTGACGGCGCGTCCATCCTCGATCGCCGAACCGATGTCGATGTCGCAGGGCGCATGGAAGGCGGAGAAATGGCCGGGAAACAGCTTTTCGAAGCGGGTGACGAGATCGACATGGCCGTTGCGGTGAAAGCCACGCGTCACTTCCTGAAGCGCAATGATGTCGGCGTCCCCAATCGAAGCGGCGATACGTTCGGGATCAAAGCGGCCGTCGAGGCCGATGCCGTATTGGATGTTGTAGCTGACGAACCGCACGATATTCTTTGACCTCCGAATAAACCGCCTATATCGATGGCGGCAAATTACAGCGCCGTGCATCCTTTAGGACCTGCAAAGGTCGCTGTAACACTTTCTAAGACCACGCACTTACACCGAACCAGATGGCAGCCCAATGAAATTTCTCGACGAAACGAAAGTCTATATCCGCTCCGGCGACGGTGGCGCAGGCGCCGTCTCGTTCCGGCGCGAGAAGTTCATCGAGTTCGGCGGACCGGACGGCGGCGACGGCGGCCGTGGCGGCGATGTCTGGGTGGAGGCCGTCAACGGCCTCAACACCCTCATCGACTTCCGCTACCAGCAGCACTTCAAGGCCAAGACCGGCCAGCACGGCATGGGCCGCAACCGCACAGGTGCCGGCGGCGACGACGTGACGTTGAAGGTGCCGGTCGGCACGCAGATCTTCGAGGAAGACAACGAGACGCTGATCGTCGACATGGTGGCCGAAGGCCAGCGCTACCGGCTGGCGGCCGGCGGCAATGGCGGCTTCGGCAACGCCCATTTCCGGTCTTCGACCAACCAGGCGCCGAACTGGGCCAATCCCGGCCTCGAAGGTGACGAGAAGACCCTGTGGCTGCGGCTGAAGCTGATCGCCGATGCCGGTCTCGTCGGGCTGCCGAACGCCGGCAAGTCGACCTTCCTTGCCGCCTGCACCCGCGCGCGGCCGAAGATCGCCAACTATCCGTTCACGACGCTGCATCCCAATCTCGGCGTCGCCACCATCGACGGCAACGAGTTCATCATCGCCGACATTCCGGGCCTGATCGAAGGCGCGCATGAGGGTGTGGGCATCGGCGACCGTTTCCTCGGTCATGTCGAGCGCACCCGCGTGCTGCTCCATCTCGTCTCCGCCCAGGAAGAAGATGTCGCCAAGGCCTATAAGACCGTCAGGCACGAGCTCGAAGCCTATGGCGGCGGCCTCGAAGACAAGCCGCAGATCGTCGCACTGTCGCAGATCGACGTGCTCGACGAGGACGAGCTGAAGGTAAAAGCCAAGGCGCTGGCGAAGGCCTGTGGAGAGCAGCCCCTGCTGCTGTCCGCCGCGGTCGGCAAGGGCATGACCGAAGCGCTGCGGGCATTGCGCAGCGTCATCGTCGCCGCCAAGGCTGGTGAAGGCTTCGGCGAGGAGAACCTCTGAGATGACCAAGACCCGCAAGCCGCTTTTGAAGTATCGCCGGGTCGTCATCAAGATCGGGTCGGCATTGCTGGTCGACCGCGCCACCGGGCTGAAGAAGGCCTGGCTCGACGCCATGTGCGCTGACATCGCCGGCCTCAAGGCCAAGGGCGTCGAAGTGCTGGTCGTCTCCTCGGGCGCAATCGCGCTCGGTCGCACCGTGCTCAACCTGCCGGCAGGTGCCCTGAAGCTGGAGGAGAGTCAGGCCGCCGCCGCCGTCGGCCAGATCGCGCTGGCGCGTGCCTGGTCGGAGAGCCTTTCGACCGACGCCATCGTCGCCGGTCAGGTGCTTTTGACGCTGGGCGACACGGAAGAACGCCGCCGGTATTTGAACGCCCGCGCCACCATCAACCAGTTGCTGAAGCTCGGCGCCGTGCCGATCATCAACGAGAACGATACGGTCGCCACCACCGAAATCCGCTATGGCGACAACGATCGCCTCGCCGCCCGCGTCGCCACCATGGTCGGCGCCGATTTGCTGGTGCTGCTCTCCGATATCGACGGGCTCTACACGGCCCCGCCGCATCTCGACCCCAACGCCCGGTTCCTCGAAACGATCGCCGAGATCACGCCCGAAATCGAGGCGATGGCCGGTGGTGCGGCATCCGAGCTTTCGCGCGGCGGCATGCGCACCAAGATCGATGCCGGCAAGATCGCCACGACCGCCGGCTGCGCCATGATCATCGCATCGGGCAAGCCCGATCATCCGCTTGCGGCGATCGAAGACGGTGCCCGCTCGTCCTGGTTCGCACCATCAGGGTCGCCGGTAACGGCGCGCAAGACCTGGATTGCCGGGCAATTGCTGCCGGCCGGAACGCTCCGCGTCGATGCCGGCGCCGAAGAGGCGTTGCGCTCGGGCAAGAGCCTGCTGCCGGCCGGCGTCCGTGACGTGACGGGCAGCTTCAGCCGCGGCGACACGATCGCCATTCTCGGCACTTCCGGCCGCGAGATCGCCCGTGGTCTTGCCGGCTACGATGCCGACGAGGCCCGCCAGATCGCCGGCAAGAAATCGGCCGAGATCGCCGCGATCCTCGGCTATGCCGGCCGCGCCGCCATGGTGCACCGCGACGATATGGTGATGACCGGAAAACGCGCTGAGGCCGAGGGTAGCCGGAAGGATGAAGTCCATGCTTGACGAGGTGAAGAACAGGCAAGACGTCGAAAGCGTCATGCTGGAGATCGGCCGCAACGCCAAGGCCGCCAGCCGACCGCTCGCCATCGCCAGCGCCGAACGCAAGCACGCCGCACTGATCGCCATGGCCGACGCGGTCGTCGCCCGCACGGACGCAATCCTGGCCGCCAATGCGATCGACCTTGAAAACGCCCGCGAAAGCGGCGTTGCCGCCTCTTTCATCGATCGCCTGACGCTGAGCGAAAGCCGCATCCGCGACATGGCGAGCGGCATTCGTGCGATTGCCGAGTTCAAGGATCCGGTCGGTGACGTCATTGCCGAATGGGATCGCCCGAACGGACTGCATATCGAGCGCGTGCGCACGCCGCTCGGCGTCATCGGCGTCATCTATGAAAGCCGGCCCAACGTGACGGCTGACGCCGGCGCGCTCTGCCTCAAGGCCGGCAATGCCGTGATCTTGCGCGGCGGGTCCGACAGCTTCCATTCTTCGGGCGCGATCCACGCGTGTCTGGTCGAGGGGCTGAAGGCCGCCGGTCTGCCCGAACATGCGATCCAGATGGTCCCGGTCGCCGACCGCGCCGCCGTCGGCGCCATGCTTTCGGGTCTTGGCGGCACGATCGACGTCATCGTTCCCCGCGGCGGCAAGAGCCTGGTGGCTCGCGTGCAGAACGAGGCGCGCGTGCCGGTCTTTGCCCATCTCGAAGGGCTCTGCCACATCTATGTCGACGCCTCGGCCGATCTCGCCATGGCGGAAAAAATCGTCGTCAACGCCAAGATGCGCCGCACCGGTATCTGCGGTGCTGCCGAAACGCTGCTGATCGACCGCAACGACGCCGACCGATTGGCCAAGCCGCTGCTGAACGCGCTGCTGGCAGCCGGCTGCGAAGTGCGCGTCTCCGACGAACTCGCAGGCACCGTCGACGGGTTGAAGGCCGCCAAAGACGAGGACTGGGCGACGGAATATCTCGACGCGATCATCTCGGTGAAGCTGGTCGATGGCATTTCGGGCGCCATCGACCACATCGCCACCTGGTCGTCGGCACATACGGAAGCGGTAATTGCCGAGGACCCGGAGGTCGTCGAGCGCTTCTTCTCGGAAATCGATTCCGCGATCCTCTTGCACAACGCCTCGACCCAGTTTGCCGATGGCGGCGAATTTGGCATGGGCGGCGAGATCGGCATCGCCACGGGCAAGATGCATGCGCGCGGCCCAGTCGGCGTCGAACAGTTGACCTCCTTCAAGTATCGGGTGCGTGGTGCTGGACAGGTCAGGCCCTGAGGTGACGGCGGGCAAGGTCAACGCCCGCTACCTGCGCATGCCCCATGTCGAAGACGGCATGGTGGTCGGCCTTTTCGGCGGATCCTTCAATCCGCCGCATGAAGGCCATGTGCTTGTTGCCGACACCGCGATCCAACGGCTCGGGCTCGACCAGCTCTGGTGGATGGTCACGCCCGGCAATCCGCTGAAAGACCACAATAATCTGGCGCCGCTTGCCGACCGAATCGCCATGAGCGAGGAGATCGCGCGTAACCCGCGCATCAAGGTGACCGCTTTCGAAAAGGCGCTTGGGCAGAGCTATACCGCCCGCACGCTCGAGATCGTGCAGGCGCGCAACCGCGACATTCGCTTCGTCTGGATCATGGGCGCCGACAACCTGAAAAGTTTCCACCGCTGGCAGAATTGGCAGAAGATCGCCCGCACCTTCCCGATCGCTGTCATTGATCGGCCGGGCTCGACGCTCGCCTATCTCTCCTCGCGCATGGCGAAAACCTTCGACTATGCCCGCATCGACGAGGACGATGCGCGGCGCCTCCCCTTCGACCGCGCGCCCGCCTGGACCTTCATCCATGGACCGCGCTCATCGATGAGCTCGACGGCGCTGCGCGCCGCCGGTGGAGTATGATTTCCTGGGATTCAGTTCTGCTGTCTTGAAACAGCTACGGTTTGATGCCTACATTCATGGACGGTTCGATCTTTGTTCGAATCGAAAGTGCCTGTTCTGTTCATGTGGAAAGGAAAGACCCTGACAACAGCACACGCCAAGGGATATGCGGTTACCGCATTCCCGCGCAGCACGGGATCTAGCGACGAAGCCGCTGTCCGTGCGCTTCAACTGGTCCTCGAGAGCCTAGAGGACTCGAAGGCAGAAGACATCGTCAGCATCAACATTGCCGGTAAGTCGGCGCTGGGAGACTTCATGGTCGTTGTCTCCGGGCGATCGAGCAGGCATGTGATGGCCATAGCCGATCACCTGACGACCGACCTGAAAGACGGGGGCTTTGGCAATGCCCGTGTCGAAGGTCTGGAAGGTGGTGACTGGGTGCTGATCGACACCGGTGATGTGATCGTTCACATCTTCCGGCCGGAAATCCGGGAGTTCTACAACATCGAGAAGATGTGGGCGGCTCCCGAGATCGAGGACGGCACCTTGCATTGAGACCGACCGGGTCGCCGCGCAGCTGAATGCCGGACGAGCCGAGTTGCGGTCATGCATGAATGTGAAGGGCTGGCGCCGCCTTGGGTGGCGTTGTCAGCCGGATGCTTGTTGCGACTGATCGTAACTTTCAGGCCCGTCAACCGGACAAGGCGCGCAGCGGCGCTGCAAGGCTCCAGGAACGCGGCATAAGATTCTCCTTGAATCGACCCGATTTCAGGAACTATGCAGTGCGCGTTGCAGCACTACAGCGCCGCGCGTCTTATCGGACGCGCAAAGGACGCTGTAGCACTTTGAATCGCTTCATGTTTCCTTTAATCGGCTGCGATTAAAGGAAACATGCAGTAGCGAGGACGGACAAGGTCATGCGTATTGGACTTTTCGCAGTCGGCCGCCTCAAGGCGGGGCCGGAAAAGGATCTTGCGGCCCGTTATCTCGATCGCTTCTCCAAGGCCGGTCCAGCGATCGGGCTTGAGCTTTCCCGCGTCGTCGAGGTCAACGAAAGCCGCGCTTCGAACGCCGAGACGCGCAAGCGCGAGGAAGCCGCACAGCTCGAAAAGGCGCTGGCCGAAGGCAGCCTGCTCGTGCTTCTGGACGAACGCGGCAAGGCGCTGGATTCGGAAGGCTTCGCATCGCTTCTCGGAACATTCCGCGACAGCGGCAAGCGTGACCTGATGGTCGCGATCGGTGGCGCCGATGGCCTCGATCCGAGCCTCCACGCCCGCGCCGATGCGGTGCTCAACCTTGGGAAGATGACCTGGCCGCACCAGCTCGTGCGCATCCTGATCGCCGAACAGCTCTACCGCGCCGTCACTATTCTCTCCGGTCACCCCTATCATCGGGTCTGAAGCGACTGGACTGCTTTTCGGGAAGCCCCTCCCGGTACACGCGGCGATAACGAGAATATGCTTGGTCGCGCGCGCCAAATCAGATTAGGTTTTTTCCTCATATTTTCGGATGGACGCACGCAACGGATGACGCCCCGAGGCAGGACCAGCGTTTTCGGCACGGGAAGAGACGACGCAGGACGGCTTGCCCGTAAAGCGGCGGCCTTTGCGCTTGCGCTTGCAATCGGCCTGCCGGCGAACGCCCAGGAGGCCACGCCGCCCGCCGCCGCCACGGCAGGTCAGGAACAGGGGCCACCCGACCCCGCCGCCGACCTCACGCTTCGCCGCAACAGTACGCGCAGCGAACTGGATGCGCTCTCCAAGACGATCACGCTTTCCCAGGAGCGCGCCAATGCGCTGACGGAAACCATTGCCGAGATCGACAAGACCAACGAGGCGCTGCGCGCCGCGATCGTCGAGTCCGCGAAGAAGCGCCAGGATCTCGAGCAGCAGATCGTCGACGGCGAGAAGAAGCTGAGCGACCTCAGAACCAAGGAAGATACGGTCCGCCGCTCGCTGCGCTCCCGCCGCGGTGTGCTTGCCGAGGTGCTCGCCGCCCTGCAGCGGATGGGGCGGAACCCGCCACCGGCGATCCTGGTGACGCCCGAGGATGCGCTCGGCTCCGTGCGCAGCGCCATCCTGCTTGGCGCCGTCGTGCCCGGCCTGCGCAAGGAAACCGAGAACCTGGTGGCCGACCTCAAGGCGCTCGCCGATATCCGCGCCGGCATCGACCGGCAGCGCGAAGATCTGACGGCGGCAATGACCGCCAATGTCGAAGAAGAGCGTCGCATGTCGATGCTGGTCGCCGAGAAGGAGAAGCTGCGTCAGTCGAGCGCCACCGAGCTTGCCGCCGAGCAGCGCAAGGCGCAGGAACTGGCCTCGCAGGCGACCAATCTACAGGGCCTGATCGGCTCGCTCGAGGATCAGATCTCCTCCGTTCGCGAGGCCGCCGAAGCGGCGCGCGCCCAGGAGGAGGAACGCCGGCGCATGAGCGAGGCCGAGCGCGAAGCGGCACGGGAATTGGCCCGCAACGCGGTGCCTGACAAAAACCGCATTGCGCCCGCATATGTGTTTTCGGAGCTGAGGAACAAGCTTGCCTATCCGGCTGCGGGATCGCTGTTGCGCAAATTCGGCGATGCAGACGGCACGGGGCATTCCCTGCAAGGGATCATGTTGGAAACCAATCCCGGCGCGCTGGTGACCGCGCCGTCAGATGGCTGGATCGTCTATGCAGGCAATTTCCGCAGTTATGGACAGATGATCATTCTCAACCCGGGCGACGGCTATCACGTCGTGCTTTCGGGGATGGAGAAGGTGAGCGTGCAGACTGGGCAGTTCGTCGTGGCCGGAGAACCGCTGGCGACGATGGGCGCAAAAAGAGTGGCGAGCGCTGCGGCCTTGGCGCTGGAAACGGACCGGCCGACGCTTTACATTGAATTCCGAAAAGACGGAAAACCGGTTGATTCCCGACCATGGTGGACCGCAGCAGAGGTTGGAAAGGCGCGAAATGATACGTAGGGCTTCACTTGTTCTGGTCGGGGCGCTGATGGGCGCGACCGCGATGGGCGTGGTTTATTCGGCTGTCGTTCCGGCCGTCGCTGCCAACACCTCGACCTACCGCGAACTGGCAATCTTCGGCGATGTGTTCGAACGCGTGCGGGCGCAATACGTGACGCCGCCGCAGGACGACAAGCTGATCGAGAACGCCATCAACGGCATGCTTTCCTCGCTCGACCCGCATTCGAGCTACATGAACTCGGCTGACGCCGAGGACATGCGCACCCAGACCCGCGGTGAATTCGGCGGCCTCGGCATCGAAGTGACGATGGAAGACGACCTCGTCAAGGTCACGAGCCCGATCGACGACACGCCCGCAGCGCGCGCCGGCGTGCTTGCCGGCGACTTCATTTCCAAGATCGACGGTGCGGACGTTCGCGGCCTGAAGCTCGAGGACGCGGTCGAAAAGATGCGCGGCGCCATCGGCACTCCGATCAAGCTGACGATCCTGCGCAAGGGCGCGGACAAGCCGATCGAACTGACGATCGTCCGCGACGTCATCGCCGTTCGCGCGGTCAAGTTCCGCACCGAAGGCGACGTCGGCTACCTGCGCGTTATCTCGTTTACCGAGAAGACCTACGATGACCTGAAGAAGGGCATCGAGAAGATCAAGGCGGAAGTGCCGGCCGACAAGCTGAAGGGCTACGTGCTCGACCTGCGCCTCAACCCGGGCGGTCTGCTCGACCAGGCGATCAACGTCTCCGACGCCTTCCTGGAGCGCGGCGAAGTCGTTTCGACCCGCGGCCGCAACCCGGACGAGACCCGCCGCTTCAACGCCACGCCGGGCGACCTGACCGATGGCAAGCCGGTGATCGTGCTGGTCAATGGCGGCTCGGCTTCCGCTTCGGAAATCGTCGCCGGCGCCCTGCAGGACCTGAAGCGCGCAACGGTGCTCGGCACCCGCTCCTTCGGCAAGGGTTCGGTCCAGACGATCATCCCGCTCGGCGAAGCCGGTGCACTGCGTCTGACGACCGCGCTCTACTACACGCCGTCGGGCAAATCGATCCAGGGCACGGGCATCACGCCCGACATCAAGGTCGAACAGCCGCTTCCGCCGGAACTGCTCGGCAAGGTCGAGGCTCAGGGCGAGTCCGATCTGCGCGGCCACATCCAGGGCCAGAGCGAGACCGACGAAGGCTCCGGCTCGGTCGCCTATGTTCCGCCGGAAACCAAGGACGACCTGCAGCTGAACTACGCGCTCGACCTTCTGCGCGGCAAGAAGACGGACCCGTCCTTCCCGGCGAGCCCCGAACAGGCGCAGCTGAAGAAGTAAGCCTGACAGACACGAAACAAAGCGCCGCATGTTCACCCGAACATGCGGCGCTTTGCGTTTGGCCCATGGCTGGGCCGGCCGATGCACTGGTCAAGCCTTCGCCACTAAATTATAGGGTTAGCAAGCGCTGCCGCGGCCACTGATTCTTCGAAGGCATACGGCGTGCGACGGGAGAGGATCGGCACGCGTCCTGGCGCCGGCCTCGCTCCAGCGGCAACATCCCACAGCTCGACCGAGGCTCCGTTTTGGGAACTGATCTCAATGCACCGCTCGGCCAGAACCGGCGGGCCAAGCCAGCGTCGAAGCGCAATCCCCGACGGCTGCTCGGGTTTTCTCTTGCCGGCCTTTGCATCGCCGCGGTGATTGGCCTTTCCGCCTGGAACACGCTTTCGCCGGACGGTTTGCGGCGTGATCCCGCGTCGCCGGTCGCAACCGCCGAGAAGGCGAAGAGCGCGGGCGACAAGGCATCCAACCCGGAAAGCGGGCGGACGGGCGTCGGCTCCGGAACGATGACGCCGGGAACGGCCTATTCCGGCGCCGATGTCGAGCACACGCTCACCGATGACGGCTCCACCGTCACGACGTTCTCGCCACGCAGCCGCGACGGCAAGGGCCCCGCACTGATCAATGTCGGTCCGATCCGCGGCCAGGATCCGCGCATGGCGGCGATGCCCAATGACGACCTGCTGGAAGAAAGCCCCGCCGGGCGGCTGCCGATCATCGGCCCCGACGGTCTGCGTCCGCTCGATCAATATGCACGCCCCTGGTCGGGTGCGCGCGGCACGCGCATCGCACTTGTCGTCGGCGGTCTCGGCCTCAGCCAGACGGGAACCCAGAAGGCGATCCGCGACCTGCCGGGCGAGGTGACACTCGGCTTTGCCACGGCCGGAAACAGCCTGCAGCGCTGGATGCAGGAAGCGCGCCGGAGCGGCCACGAGATCCTGCTGCAATTGCCGATGGAGCCGTTCGACTATCCGGCCAACGATCCCGGCCCCAATGCGCTGCGCGTCGGCCTCAGCGAAAAGAAGAACCTCGCGGAACTGCACCGCAACCTCGCCGAGATCACCAACTATACCGGCGTCATGAATTATCTTGGCGGCCGCTTCCTGTCCGATGCCGATGCGCTGGAGCCGGTCATGCGCGATCTCGGCAAGCGCGGCCTGCTGTTCCTCGACGACGGGACTTCGGCGCAATCGCTTTCCGGCAAGGTTGCCGGCGCCTTCGACGTGCCGCACGGCTTTGCCGACTTGACGCTCGACAGCGAACTCAGCCGCGGCGCGATCCTGCGCAAGCTCGACGAACTCGAGCGCATCGCGCGCCGTAACGGGACGGCCATCGGCGTCGCTTCCGCCTTCGACGAAAGCGTCGGCGCGATTGCCTCCTGGGTCAGCGAGGCGCAGGCCCGCGGCATCGAGATCGTCGGCGTTTCCGCGCTCGTCAAGGATCCGCAACAGAACTAGCTTAAAGCCGTCCCGATGGGACCAATCGACGTTTGCAAAGAAGAGGCAGCCGATGAGCAAGGACAAGAAACTGAAGGCGGACGACCTTCCCTATCGCCCCTGTGTCGGCGTGATGGTGCTGAACCGGTCGGGCCTTGTCTGGGCCGGCCATCGCATCGCCGTCGGCAATTCCGAATATGACGGCTCGCCGCAGCAATGGCAGATGCCGCAGGGTGGCATCGACAAGAACGAAGATCCGCTGAAGGCGGCCTATCGCGAGCTTTACGAAGAGACCGGCATGAGCACCGTCTCGCTGCTTGCGGAAGCGCCCGGTTGGATCAACTACGATCTGCCCGAACACCTGATCGGCATCGGCCTCAAGGGCAAGTATCGCGGCCAGACGCAGCGCTGGTATGCCTTCCGCTTCGAAGGCGAGGAAAACGAGATCGCCATCAACCCGCCACCGGGCGGGCACGAACCGGAATTCGACGCCTGGGAATGGAAGCCGATGCGCGACCTGCCGGAGCTAATCGTGCCGTTCAAGCGCAAGGTCTACGAGGAAGTGGTCGCGGCTTTTACGCATCTGGCGCCGTGAACCGGCGCTGCCCGCGCCTGAAACGACAAAGGCCGGCGAGATCGCCGGCCTTTGTATTACTAGGCTTTCACCAGGCTCAGTCGGCTTCGGCCTCGTTGGCAGGCGACGCATTGAGCTGGCCGTATTTCTCTTCGCCGATCTTGTCGAGCAGCTCGAGCTGGGTTTCGAGGAAGTCGATATGGCCTTCCTCGTCAGCGAGCAGCTCTTCGAAGAGCTTCATGGAGACATAGTCTCCGGCGGCATGACAGATGTCGCGGGATTTCTTGTAGGCGGTGCGGGCGTCGTATTCGCCTGCGAGGTCCGCCTTCAGCACTTCCTTGACGTTCTGGCCGATGCGCAGCGGCGCAACCGTCTGCAGGTTGGGATGGCCTTCGAGGAAGATGATGCGCGCGACGAGTTTGTCGGCATGCTGCATCTCCTCGATGGATTCGGCCCGCTCCTTCTTGGCGAGAAGCGTATAGCCCCAGTCTTCGAGGAGGCGGTAATGCAGCCAATACTGGTTGACGGCACCGAGTTCGAGATAGAGCGCTTCGTTAAGCTGCTCGATGACTTTTTTGTCGCCTTTCAAGATCCGCCCTCCGGTTGTCGTCGTGGAATTGTCTGAGGCGGGTCATGAAATCAAATATCTCTGCGTCCGTCGAGTCGCGGTGCGCGTGATATTGCTCGGTGGTGCGGATGATGATGTCGACGACATTGGGGAAACAGCCGCAGCAACGGCCACGTTTTTCCATCGCGTGGTAGACTTTCGCCGGCACGATCAGCTGCCAACAGTCCTCGTCGAGGAGACCAATGATCGTGTCCTCGATCTCTTTTTCCGTGATGAAATTGCAGCTGCAAACCAGCATGTCGTCTCGCCTGTCGTACGCAACGCCCTGTATCAGCGCATAAAGCAAAACAGGACATTTAGTGTCAACTAAAAACTCCGCGAGCGGAAGTTGCGGGTGGATTAGAACGACTCTAAACTTGACAAAAAACTTCGCCTTTTCAGAATTTTAGAGATTCCTGAGCGACTGATCTTGCAAACCCTGAATGGGTCACGAGGCGCGCAGCCTGCGACATTTTTACACACCTTCTATCACGACCGCGGGAATCCTACCCGTGACCTGCGCCGGAAGCATTCCATGGAATCCTTCCGGCGACCCGGCAGCGCTTTACCAGACAGCCCCACTCACTTGAGAGGCGGCAAAGCCTAACCGGAGCCTTTCAATGGAAATTGCGCCCCTTCGGCATCACGTCGGCCACCTCGGCTGTTGCCCGATCCGGATCGCTGGAACTGCTGCCGGAGTGGCGGGGCATCGGCAGGCGCTGGTCGCCTTGTGCCCGCTTCATGCGCGCGTCACCGGTCGGTCTCAGCGCCTCGTCGGCACGCTCGCTTGCGCCGAACCGCCGCGCTTCCTTGCGCAGCAGCCCGAGCATCGGCGTGATGTCCTCGATGTGTTCGGCGACCACATGGATGACGCTGCTTTCGCGCTGCAGCCGGCCGCGAATCTTGACCAGACGCGCACCCATGACCACCGGCCGATAGGTCGCAAACACCTTCGGCCAGACGATCGCATTGGCAACACCGGTCTCGTCCTCGATCGTCATGAAGATGACGCCCTTGGCCGAACCCGGGCGCTGGCGAACGAGCACCAGCCCGGCAACGGTCACCCGCCGCCCGACCGGGGCGGTCGCAAGCATGCGGCTCTGGACGATCCCCTGCGCGGCAAGCGTATCTCTGAGGAAGGAAACCGGATGCGCCTTCAGCGAGAAGGAGAGATAGCGATAGTCGTTGATCACCTGCTCACCCGCCAGCATCTCCGGCAGGATCATGGCCGGTTCCGGCCGCAACTCCTCTCTCGCAGCCCCCTCGAAGAGCGGCAGCCGCTCGGCAGCGCTTTTTTCATCGAGCGCCTTCACCGCCCAGAGCGCCTTGCGACGATCGAGCCCGATCGAGCGGAAGGCATCCGCGTCGGCAAGCCTTTCGAGCGCGGAGCGGGAGAGGCCGGAGCGCAGCCAGAGATCGCGCACCGTTGCGTAACCGGCGCCCCGGTTGGCGACGAGCTTATCCTCGATCTCCTCCTGCTTCAGCCCTTTGATCGAGCCGAAGCCGAGACGCATCGCCTTCTTCGTCCTGATCACATCCTGCATCTCGCGATGGCGCGGCTCGATGGCTCTCTTGTCGAAGCCCCCCTCTTCAAGGTCCGCATCCCAGACCGAGTGGTTGATGTCGACGGGCAGCACCCGGACCCCATGCTCGCGCGCATCGCGCACCAGTTGCCCCGGCGCGTAAAAGCCCATCGGCTGGGAGTTCAGGAGCGCCGCGCAGAAGACATCGGGATAATAGGTCTTGAGCCAGGAGGAGACATAAACGAGCAGCGCGAAGGACGCGGCATGGCTCTCGGGAAAACCATATTCGCCGAAGCCTTCGATCTGCTTGAAGCAGCGCTCGGCAAAATCGCGCGGATAGTTGTTGCTGACCATGCCCTCGATCATCTTTTCATGGAAGGTATGAATGGTGCCGGTGCGTTTGAAGGTCGCCATCGCCCGCCGCAACTGATCGGCCTCGCTGGGCGAGAAACCGGCAGCAGTGATGGCAATCTGCATCGCCTGCTCCTGGAACAGCGGCACGCCAAGCGTCCGCTTCAAAACGACCTCTAATTCAGGGCTCGGATACTCGATGGGAATCCTGCGATCCCGCTGCTCCCGGCGTTTCAGATAGGGATGCACCATGTTTCCCTGGATCGGTCCGGGCCGGACGATCGCCACCTCGATGACGAGGTCATAGAAGATACGCGGTTTCAGCCGCGGCAACATGCTCATCTGCGCCCGGCTTTCGATCTGGAAGACACCGATCGTATCGGCGCGGCAGATCATGTCGTAGACGGCGTCCTGATGATCCTTGAAGAGCTGATGCAGGTTCTTCTGCTCATTGTAATGCCGATCGAGCAGGCCAAATGCCCGGGCAATGCAGGTCAGCATGCCGAGCGCCAGAACATCGATCTTCAGGATCTTCAGCGTGTCGAGGTCGTCCTTGTCCCACTCGATCATGAAGCGGTCGGGCATCGCCGTGTTCATGATCGGCACCACCTCGTCGAGCCGGTCGCGGGTCATGACAAAGCCGCCGACATGCTGGGAGAGATGGCGCGGGAAACTCATCAGCTCGGTGGCGTAGTCGAGCACCTTCACCGTCGTCGGGTCTTTCGTATCGAGACCGGCAGCCTGCGCCTCGCGCTCCGAGAGATCCGCGACGGACCAGCCCCAGACAGAACCGGCGAGCGCCGATTGCACATCCTCGGAAAAGCCGAAGGCCTTGGCGGTCTCGCGACCGGCCGAGCGCGCCCGGTAGCTGATGACCGCGGCCGTCAGCCCGGCATGTTCCTTGCCGTAGGTGCGGTAGATATGCTGGATCACCTCTTCCCGCTTCTCGTGCTCGAAATCGACGTCGATGTCCGGAGGCTCGTCGCGCTCGGTCGAGAGGAAGCGATCGAAGAGCAGGGTGGTCTCACACGGGTCGACCTCGGTGATGCCCAGGCAGTAGCAGACGGTGGAATTCGCCGCCGACCCGCGGCCCTGACACAGGATATGAACGCTGCGCGCAAACTGCATGATGTTGCGCACCGTCAGGAAGTAGGGCTCGTAACGCTTGCTGGCGATCAGTTCGAGCTCGTACTCGATCTGCGTCGACACCTTCTTGGGGATCTCACCGGGATACCGCTCGCGTGCGCCTTCCATGGTCAACCGCCGCAGGGTCTGCGTCGGCGTCTCGCCCGGAATGCTCTCATCCGGATATTGATATTCGAGGTCCGACAGCGAAAACTTCAGCCGTCCGAAGAAGTGTCCGGTATTGGCGATCGCTTCCGGATAGTCGCGAAAAATGCGCGCCATTTCGGCGGGCGTCTTCAGATGCCGCTCGGCATTGGCGTGCAGCCGATAGCCTGCCGAGGCGATCGTCACATGCTCGCGGATGGCGGTGACGACATCGGCAAGCGGCCGTCGATCGGCGGCATGGAACAGCGGACTGTTGGTGGCGACGAGCTTGACGGACGCATGGCGGGCAATGTTCGCGAGCCCGGCAAAGGCAAGCTGGTCGAAGCCGTCATAACGCGGCACCAGCGCCAGATAGAGCCGGTCGCCCAAATGCGGTTTCAGCCGCTTGAGGAAATCGGCAAGCAGGGTTGCCTCCGGCGCACCGATGACAGGACCCGGCAGCACCGCGAGAAGCAAATCCTCGCCCCATTCGATGAGATCGGTCTCGTAGAGCGTACAGGTACCCTTCTTGGCGCGCAGGTTTCCAGCACTCAGCATCCTGCAGAGATTGCCCCAGCCGCGGCGGTTTAGGGGGTAGGCGAGCACGTCGGGCAGGTCTTCGGCAAAGGAGAGCCGCGCACCGGGCTGGAAGGCCGACTTCTCCACCTTGGCCTGCGCATGGGCGCGCACCACGCCGGCGACCGTGTTGCGATCGGCAATGCCAAGGCCGCCAATACCGAGGCGGCTCGCCGCAACGACCATCTCACCCGGATGGGAGGCACCTTCGAGGAAGGAGAAATTCGACCAGGCGCCGATCTCGAAATAGGGAGCAACGTCGCTCATGCGAAGACTCCATGCATGAACCAGCGCGGCGGGGCGCTCGCGCCATAATGACCCTCGCGAAACAGCCAGAACCGCCGGCCGCTATCGTCCTCCACCCGGAAATAGTCGCGTTCCAGCGCCGGCTCGCCATCGAGCCACCATTCGCCGGCGATCCGCTCCGGCCCTTCGGCCCGCGCGATGCGGTGCAGCGTGCGCCGCCAGCGAAAGCTTCTCGGCGGCCCCTCCGGCACCTCGGCCACCGCCTCCACCGGCTCGGGACTTGGAAAGAGCCGCTGCGGCCGGGCGGCAGCCGCAAGCAGGGTCACCGGAATGTTTTGCGCCGGTTCCTCAGCCCTGCCGATCAGCGCCAGGTCCGTGAGCGGCCGGAAGCTTGCCGCCCGCTCCGGCACATGGCTTTCCGAGAGCGCCGGCACCATGAGGCTTTCTGCGCCGAACCGCGCCATGACCCGATCGGCGAAGGCGGCAAGCGGACGCGCGCGATCCGGCGTGCCGGAGAAATCCTCCTGCATCACCTCGTATTTTTCGCTCTTCGGCACCGAAAGCCGGAGGATTTCAAAGCCGAAGCCGGCATCGAGATCGTCGTGCACCGCCTGCAGGCGCTCGCGGAAAAGACCGGCGACACGCCGCGGATCGTTGAGCGGCGAGGAGGTACCGGCGGCGATGCGGAAGACCGCACCGTCAACGCGGAAAAGCAGAAGCTCGAACAAGCGTCCGCCCTCGCCGCGCTTCTCCAGCTCCGGTTTCAGCCGCAGTGCCAGTTCTTCCGTCAGGCCCAATATATCGTCTTCACCCTGGACCGGCTCGCCGAGCCGCCGCTCTGCCGAAAGGGCTGCGACCGGCAGCCGTGGCGACAGCGGCTCGTCCTCGCGCCCGAGCGCCTGGTCGAGACGCAGAAGCAGGGTTGCGCCGAACCGGCGAGCAAGCGGCGCACGCGGCGCCTCGATCAGGTCGCCGATCTGCTTGAGTCCGACCCGGCCCAGTGTTTCGATCGTTTCCCGCGGCAGCCGGAGTGCTGCCATCGGCAACGGCGCCAGCGCCCGCGCCGCCTCGTCCTCGGCAAGGATAGCGTCGGAGCCGAAACGCGCCACCGCCCAGGAGAGCCCGGCGGACGAGGAGATCGCCGCCCGGGCCTCGACGCCCAGATGGAAAAGGCGGGCGAGCAGATCGTCGAGCAGCGCCTTTTCCCCGCCGAGAAGATGGGCGCAGCCGGTAATGTCGAGAAAGAGGCCGCTGTCGCCATCGAGCGCGACGAGCGGCGTGTAGCGACTGCACCAGTCCGCCAGCCCTGCAAGCAGAGCCCGATCGGCGGCGGGATCGGCCGGCAGCACGTCGATCTCGGGACACATGGCCCGCGCTTCGGCGACCCCCTGGCCGATATGAAACCCACGCTTTTCAGCAAAACCATCGAGCGCAACGAGACGCATCGCGCTCTTCACCTTGTCGGCGAAGACGACGGGCGGATGTTCAGGACGCCCGCGGGAAAGCCACGAGTTCCCCCAGCGCTTGCGCGCGACCCGATCGGCCGGAAGATGCGGAAAGGCGAGCGACAGAATGCGCTGGTTCTGGATCTGCCGCAGCAGCGGCTGGTAGGGGCTCGACGGGGTAAAGGCGGCGGTCATGGGGGTTCCACTCCAGGAAGAAGCCGAGCGGCGCAGGAGCCCTGCTCTTCTCGGCAATGACGTGAAAGACGGGATGGCCGATGCTGCCGCGAAGCATCGATCCATCCGGTAGCGGTCGCTCGCGCGCCGGCGCCGGCTCGACGAGGAAGCGGAAGAAGGCGCTGCTCGCCTCCTCGTGTCCGGATTGGCGCAAAAGCAGAAGGGGGACGTGGCCGGCGCGCGAGCGCACATGCAGGCGCCGGCTCTCGCTGAGTGCCAGGGCAGCCGGGTTGCCGCGAATTTCGAGGATGACAGCGCAGAAGCTCGGCACGGAAAGTGCGGCCTCGGCGATCCAGAGCGCATCCTTTATCGTGCGCGGCAGGCTGAAGACGAGGCCGCGGACATCGAGACCAAAGGCCTTCAGACCCAGGCCATAGGGCATGCCCGCCTCGTTGGAAGCCATCGACTGGCTGATCCAGAGAACGGGGGCGGACGGCTCGCCCTTTTCAAGCCGCGCCCGTTGGCAGAGCACGCCGAGTGCTGCGGCAAAACCGGCGGCAGCACCCGCATCGCGCGTCTCGGCATTGCGGATTTCCGTCATGCCTTCGAGCGGCAGGCCGCCTTCGAGAAGATCGTCCAGATCGGGAACGCCGAGCGCCAGCGCCTTGCGGCCGGGCTCGTCTTCTTCCCGCTGACGGAAGCCGCCGGGATCGGCCGCCTTGGCGGCGCGCACAACGCCCGGAAGCCGACGGTTTTCGATCCTGGCTATGGTTTCTCGGAGCGAAAGTACCGTCTCCCGCTGCACGGCTGTGTCGGCCATGACGGTCAACTCCCATCAGTATGTTCATGTTATGTTCTATTAGATTCCAGAGCTTCCTAAATGAGTCAACAGCCAATTCTAAGAATTTATTCCTGTCCCTGTGGTCAAGGAATTCAACACTCGAAAAACAAAGGCAAAATCGCTATATGGAGGGCAACAAGGAGTGCCTATGGCCCGCATTGACCAGACCGATGATTGGCGGGAACGCCACGCACCGACGCTTACCACTTTCGAGCAGCTTGCGCTGGAGGCCTATGGCCACCTGCCGCAGGAATTCCGCCAGCTGACGACCGACCTTGTCATCGAAGTTGCCGACTTCCCGAGCGACGACGTTTTCGAGGACATGGCGCTGGAAACGCCCTTCGACCTGCTCGGCCTCTTCGAAGGCAGCGGCATCAGCGAACGCTTCACCATGGAAACCGGCCAGTTTCCGAACCGCATCACCCTCTATCGCCGCCCGATCATCGACTACTGGGCGGAGAACGAGGAGACGCTCGGCGACATCATCACCCACGTTCTGATCCACGAGATCGGCCACCATTTCGGCCTCTCCGACGACGACATGGAACGGATCGAGGCGAGCGTCGAGCACGTCGGCGGCTAAGCAATTCCAGGAAAGTTGAAGCGGTTTTCCGTCCGGGATTGCGTGACTTAAAGAGCAGGGCTTACCGTTTCGCTTTGCCCCTCATCCGGCCTGCCGGCCACCTTCTCCCCGCAAGCGGGGCGAAGGAGACTCGCGGCACCCACTCGCCTCAACAATACGCCCCCGACATCCCGCCGACGGCAACTCCGTTCCGCGACATCGTGAGCTGGCACGTCCCCTCTCCCCGCCTGCGGGGAGAGGGCTAGGGTGAGGGGCAGCCGCCGACGGCAGCGCCACTACTGTTCCGACAGCTTGATATCCGGGGTGTAATCCTTGTCCTCGACCTCTTTGACCACCGCCTGGCCGCACTGCATGTGCTGCGTATCGGCATTGAAGGCATAGGTGGGCGAGCCGTGCAGGCTCCAGCCCTGGTTCAGCGCCGCCGTCACCTTGTGGCAGAAGGAAGCGTCGTCAGGGCCGGTCAGGAAGCGGTAGAGTTTCAAGATCTTGTCTTTCGTTGTTCGATGAGGTCCGCCTTGGCGGCAAGCGTTACGGCCTGGTCGAGATGCAGCCGCTCGACCATGCGTCCGTTGAGATTGATGACGCCCTTGCCGGCATTTTCCGAGAGCGCAAAAGCGGCGATGATCGCGCGGGCCTCGTCGACGGCGACCTGCTCGACGCCGAAGCGCTCGTTCGCCGGGCCGATCTGCGCCGGATGGATCAGCATCTTGCCGTCATAGCCCATGTCGCGGCCCTGCCGGCATTCTTCGTCGAAGGTGGCAGCGTCACGAAAATCGTTGAACACGGCATCGATGACATCGAGCCCGCCGCCACGCGCGGCAAGCAGGATCTGCATCAGCCAGGGGATGAGATAGGGCCGGCCCGGACGATCCGGAACGCCGGTCTCCTTGCGCAGGTCGTTGAGGCCGACGACGAAACAATCGAGCCTGCCGCTGAAGGTGCGGCCGGCCTCGGCGATAAGAGGCGCGTTGATGACCCCGCGCGGCGTCTCGATCATCGCCCAGAGGCGCAGCGTCTCCGGCGCATCGTTCTCGTCGAGCCAGTCGGCCGCCGCCTGGATATCCGCCGGGCTTTCGACCTTCGGCAACAGGATGGCGTCGGGATTGGCCACAAGCGCTGCAGCAAGATCGCCCTGGCCATAGTCCGAGCCGATCGCATTGATGCGGATGACGATCTCGCAATCCGGCCGGCTTGTCGTCAGATACTGCACCAGCGCCGCACGCGCTTCCACCTTGCGCTCGGGCGCTACCGCATCCTCGAGATCGAAGATCGCAGCATCCGTCGCAAGTTCCGCGACCTTGGCAAGCGCGCGGGCATTGTCGGCCGGCACGCAAAGCACCGAGCGGCGCAGGCGTACCGGGTGATGTTCGCTCGATTTGTTCATGCTTCAGTTGTGCCCGCCTTTGCCGCGTTCCGCAAGACGAGGCGAACCGCCGCACCCCTTTCGAGGGCCCGCCTCTTGCAAGTCCGAAGGCGAGCCCCCACATCGCCATCAGAAAGGTGACGATTATGCAAAGCATTCGCTCTGTTCTCTTTACGGCCGCAGCCCTGACCATCACGTTCGCGGCCTTTGTGCTTACCGCCTCGCTGGCGCTGGCCCTTGCCGGCATCGCCGCCGTTGTCGTGGTCGGCAGCGCCATTGCCACCCGGCTGAACTTCAGGCCAGCCCGCGCCACGGTGCGCCCGGCTGCCGCGGGCCCCGCCCAGGGCCAGCGCGAGATGCGCATCTGGAACGACGGTCGCGGCACGATCATCGACCTCTAATTCCCGGCGGTCGGAATCGATCCCCAGCGATTTTGGTACCCCGCAATCGGGCCGATCGACGATCGGCTCGAGCCCTGTCGGCGTCCTTTGAAAACTGTCATCCAGCCGGCTGCGATTTTTTTTCGACCCCATGTCGGATCGACCATTCCATGTCCGTCCTTGAGGCAGGCCAGCACGGTCCTGGCTCTAAAACAGGATGGAGAACGATATGGATACCCAGACGCAGCAGCCGGCACCGGTCCTCAACGGCCTTCTGCCCTATCTTCAGGTCGATGGCGCCGCCAAGGCGTCCGAGTTCTACCAGCGCGCCTTCGGCGGCAAGGAAGTCAACCGGCATCCGCTCGACGAGCAGGGCCGCACGATGCACATCCACCTCTATATCAACGGCAGCTCGCTGATGCTCGCCGATGCCTATCCGGAATACGGCCACCCCTTGGAAAAGCCGCAGGCCTTCACCCTGACGCTCACCGTCGACGACATCGATGCCTGGTGGGACCGTGCGGTTGCTGCCGGCGCCGAGGTGGTGATGCCGATCGAGGTGATGTTCTGGGGCGACCGCTACGGCCAGCTCCGCGATCCCTTCGGCGTTCTCTGGGCCATGAACAGCCCGGTGAAGGCAGGCTAAGTCCCTGCAGACAATCGAAATCCGGACGAAGCTCTCGCCGGGCGGGCATTTTCACCCACCCGGCGAAGCCTATTTGAACAGATTTTCCTTCATTTCGGCGCAAAACTCATCTAAACGCTAGCGCAACATTCTTCTGAAATCGAAGGCCTGAAGTTATGGAAAAATTCGTCAAGCTCACCGGTGTCGCCGCCCCCCTCCCCGTCGTCAACATCGACACGGACATGATCATTCCGAAGGATTACCTGAAGACGATCAAGCGCACCGGCCTTGGCAAGGGCCTCTTCGCCGAAGCCCGCTACAACGAAGACGGCTCGGTCAACCCGGATTTCGTGCTCAACAAGCCGGCCTACCAGAACGCCAGCATTCTCGTTGCCGGCGACAACTTCGGCTGCGGCTCCTCGCGCGAGCACGCTCCGTGGGCGCTGCTCGACTTCGGCATCCGCTGCGTGATCTCCACGTCCTTTGCCGACATCTTCTATAACAACTGTTTCAAGAACGGCATTCTGCCGATCGTCGTCAGCCAGGCTGACCTCGACAAGCTGATGGACGACGCTTCGCGCGGCTCCAACGCCATCCTCTCGATCGACCTGGAATCCCAGGAAATCACCGGCCCGGACGGCGGCTCGGTCAAGTTCGAGGTCGATGCCTTCAAGCGTCACTGCCTGCTGAACGGCCTCGACGACATCGGCCTGACGCTGGAAAAGGCAACCGCCATCGACAGCTTCGAAAAGACGGTCGGCGCCGCGCGCCCCTGGGCTTAAAACGAAGATATGGCGCGCAAGCTCATCTCCTCGGGTTCGCCCTTCGAAAAGACGGCAGGCTATTCGCGTGCCGTCGCAATGGGCGACTGGTGCTTCGTCTCCGGCACGACCGGCTATGACTACGCCACCATGACCATGCCCGAGACGGTGGAGGAGCAGGCGCGCAATTGCCTGAAGACGATCGAGGGCGCGCTGAAGGAAGCGGGCTTCTCGATGAAGGACGTTGTCCGCAATCATTACTACGTCACCGATGCCAGCTTCGCCGACCGGGTGTTCCCGATCTTCGGCGAAGTCTTTGGCGAGATCCGCCCGGCCGCAACCATGATTGTCTGCGACCTGATCCGCCCGGAAATGCTGATCGAGATCGAGGTCACTGCCCTTCGCGGCTGACCCCTTGATCACGCCTGCCCTCAAAACGATTCCGATTTAAGCCATTATGCGATAGTCCATAGGGCATGACTTCGCATGACTTCGCCTGACTTACGCTGAACCGGAAGACGCCCATGCAATTTCAAGGCACCGCCGACTATATCGCCGACAAGGACCTGATGATCGCCGTCAACGCCGCGATCCGACTGGAGCGGCCGCTGCTTGTCAAGGGCGAGCCCGGCACCGGCAAGACCGAACTTGCCCGCCAGATCGCCGCCGCCCTTGGCCTCGAACTGATCGAATGGAGCGTCAAGTCGACGACGAAGGCGCAGCAGGGCCTCTATGAATACGACGCCGTGTCGCGGCTTCGCGACAGCCAGCTCGGCGACGAGCGCGTCAACGAGGTCCGGAACTATATCCGCAAAGGCAAGCTCTGGCAGGCCTTCGAGGCCGATCGCCGCGTGGTGCTTCTGATCGACGAGATCGACAAGGCCGACATCGAGTTTCCGAACGACCTCTTGCAGGAACTCGACCGCATGGAATTCCATGTCTACGAGACCGGCGAGATGATCGGCGCCCGCCACCGCCCGATCGTCATCATCACCTCCAACAACGAGAAGGAACTGCCGGACGCGTTTCTGCGCCGCTGCTTCTTCCACTATATCCGCTTCCCCGATGCAGACACGCTCGCCCGCATCGTCGAGGTGCATTATCCCGGCATCCGCAAGACGCTGCTCTCGGCCGCCCTTGCCGCCTTCTACGACATCCGCCAGGTGCCGGGGTTGAAGAAGAAGCCGTCCACGTCCGAAGCGCTCGACTGGATCCGTCTGCTCGTCGCCGACGAGGTCGATCCGGCGGATCTGAGAGCCGACGCCAAGACCATGCTGCCGAAGCTGCACGGCGCACTTCTGAAGAACGAGCAGGACGTACACCTCTTCGAGCGCCTCGCCTTCATGGCCCGCCGCGATCAATGATGCCGGATGCCCACAAGGTCCTGATCTACGCCACCTGGCAGGACAGGCTGCTGGTCTTCGACGAGCCGGACTTTCCCGAGATCGAGTTGCAGGTGGCCGGCGGTACGATGGAGCCGGGCGAGAGCCCGAAGACATCGGCTCAGCGAGAATTCATCGAGGAAACCGGGCTGACGCCACCGGAAGCGCTCACCCATCTCGTCACGCAGGACTACCACTACCCGAAGGACGGCAGGACAATCTGTCATCGGCGGCATTATTTTCACGTCGCCTTTGCCGGCGAGCAGCGGCAGACCTGGATCCATCGGGAAATGACGCCGTTTGGTGGCGGTGACCCGATCCGCTTTCGTTTCTTCTGGCTGGGTATCGATGAGGCGAGGAACCGGCTCGGCTATGGGATGCGGGACGCACTACACCTGCTGCAAAGTAGCCCCTCACCCTAACCCTCTCCCCGCAGGCGGGGAGAGGGGACGCGGACGACGGCTGGCTCCAAGCCGAGACGTGCGGATAGCGAACCCGGCTACCAAGCCAAACGACCGGCTGAGCTTGACTTGTGGAACGATCGGGTGCGGCAAGGCCCCTTCTCCCCGCCAGCGGGGAGAAGGTCACGGCAGCGGGATGAGGGGCCGTCTCCGCCCCGCCCGAATCGTTTTTCTTGACCCCCGCGGCCCACTCGCGCTATCAAATTCTTCGTGGTGATTTGGCCGGCCGGCTTGCAGCCACGTTAAACAAGTCGCTAAAGGGCCGAGGAAAGTTGGATTTCCGAGGACCGGTCGCGATCAATCGCCGCCGGTTTTTTTGTATTGATCGAGTGGAAGCCCATGCCCATCAAGATTCCCGATACGCTGCCCGCCTTCGAAACCCTCGTGCATGAGGGCGTGCGGGTGATGACCGAGACCGTGGCGATCCGTCAGGATATCCGCCCGCTCCAGATCGGGCTCCTGAACCTCATGCCGAACAAGATCAAGACGGAGATCCAGATGGCGCGCCTGATCGGCGCCTCGCCGCTGCAGGTGGAATTGTCACTGGTGCGCATCGGCGCTCACCGGGCCAAGAACACCTCGGAAGATCACCTGCTCTCCTTCTACGAGACCTGGGAAGAAGTGCAGGGCCGCAAGTTCGACGGCTTTATCATCACCGGCGCGCCGGTCGAGACGCTCGAATACGAGGACGTCACCTATTGGGACGAGCTGAAGCGCATCCTCGACTGGACCGAGACCAACGTGCATTCGACGCTCAACGTCTGCTGGGGCGCGATGGCGGCGATCTATCACTTCCACGACGTGCCGAAGTATGCGCTGAAGGAAAAGGCCTTCGGCGTCTACCGCCACCAGAACCTCAATCGCTCCTCCGTCTACCTCAACGGCTTCTCCGACGATTTCGCGGTCCCGGTCTCGCGCTGGACCGAGGTCCGCCGCGCCGACATCGACAAGGTGCCGAGCCTCGAAATCCTGATGGAATCAAAGGAGATGGGCGTCTGCCTCGTGCACGAGAAAAAGGGCAACCGGCTCTACATGTTCAACCACGTGGAGTATGATTCGACCTCGCTGTCGGATGAATACTTCCGCGACGTGGATGCGGGCGTGCCGATCAAGATGCCGCACGACTACTTCCCGCACAACGATTCGACCCTGCCGCCGCAGAACCGCTGGCGCAGTCATGCGCATCTCTTCTTCGGCAACTGGATCAACGAGATGTACCAGACGACGCCGTATGATGTCGCGGAGATCGGCGCCGGGAAAAGCTGAGGTCAGATGTTCATTCCCTTCTTCCTCGAACTCAAGGCGGCGAAGATCCCGGTCACGCTCCGGGAATTCCTGTCCTTGATCGAGGGGATGGAGGCGGGCATCGCCACCTTCGACGTCGAGGCCTTCTACTATCTGGCGCGCACGGCGCTGGTGAAGGACGAGCGCCATATCGACCGCTTCGACCGCGTGTTCCAGCATTGCTTTTCCGGTCTTGAAGCGGTCAATCCGATGGAGGTGGGCGAAGAGGCCGTCATCCCTGGGGACTGGCTGCGCAAGCTCGCGGAAAAGCACCTGAGCGAGGAAGAAAAGCGCCTGATCGAGGCGCTCGGCGGCTTCGACAAGCTGATGGAGACCCTGCGCCAACGGCTACGCGAACAGCAAGGCCGTCACCAAGGCGGCTCGAAATGGATCGGCACCGCCGGCACCTCCCCCTTCGGGGCCTATGGCTACAATCCCGAAGGTGTGCGGATCGGCCAGGACCAGTCGCGCCACCGCCGCGCCGTCAAGGTTTGGGACCGGCGCGAGTTCAAGGATTACGACGACACGGTCGAACTCGGCACGCGCAACATCAAGGTGGCGCTGAAGCGCCTGAGGCGCTGGGTGCGCCAGGGTGCTGCCGACGAGCTTGATCTCGGTGGCACGATCCGCGCTACCGCAGAACACGGCTATCTCGACGTGGTGACAAGGCCCGAGCGTCGCAATGCTGTGAAGCTCCTGATGTTCTTCGACATCGGCGGCTCGATGGACGATCATATTCGTATCGTCGAGGAACTGTTTTCAGCGGCTCGTAGCGAGTTCCGCCACATGGAGCATTTCTACTTCCACAATTGCGTCTACGAGGGCCTGTGGAAGGACAATCGCCGCCGGCGCGTCGACATCACCCGGACGACAGAAGTGCTACGCACCTATGGCGGCGACTACCGCGCGATCTTCGTCGGCGACGCCTCGATGAGCCCCTATGAGATCAGCCACCCCGGCGGCTCGGTCGAGCACTGGAACGACGAGGCTGGCGCCCTCTGGCTCTCGCGTCTGACGGCGCATTTTCCGCGCTCGATCTGGATCAACCCCGTGCCCGAACAGCACTGGGGCTACACCCAGTCGATCGGCATGGTGAAGAGCCTGCTCGAGGGGCGGATGTTTCCTTTGACGCTCGCCGGCCTCCAGGAGGCCACCAAGCATCTGTCGCGCTGACATGACTGCGAGAGGTCGCTGTAGCACCTTGAATAGCTGGATGTTTTTGCTCTCAGGCCGGAGACGGCCCCAGCCGCATTTAGTATGATTTTCCGGTTGCCGTGCCTTTGGAAATGACGCAGTTTGCTGCGATCGCATCGCTGCATGTTTCTCTGGATCCCAACCGAGCCAAGGGCAAAACATGTAGCAATTCAAAAGTGTACGGCGACCTTTGCGCATCTGGGGAGACGCGCGGCGCTGTAGAGGGAGCAAGCGGTGAACATGCATCAGAACACGGAAATCTTCGGCCATCTGCCATCCGGCGAGCCGGTCCATCGTGTGGTGCTGTCCGGCGGCGGCCTCACCGCCCATGTGCTCACCTGGGGCTCGGTCATTCAGGATCTGCGCCTCGAGGGCCACGAGCCGCCGCTGGTGCTCGGCTTCAACGATCTCGAAAGCTACCTTGCCCATTCGCCCTATCTCGGCGCCACGCCCGGCCGTTGCGCCAATCGCATCGGCAACGGCCGCTTCACGCTCGATGGCGAGGCCTACCAGCTCGAATTGAACGAGAAGGGCGTCACGCATCTGCACGGTGGCAGCGACAATATCGGCAAGCGCAACTGGACGATCGTTCGGCACACGCCCGACAGCGTCACGCTCGCCATTACCGACCCGGATGGCCGCGCCGGCTATCCCGGCAATTGCAAGGTCACCTGCACCTACCAGCTGAAGCCTGGCGGCGTCCTGAGCGTCGTCTACGAGAGCGAAACCGACCGAGCGACGCTCGCCAATGTCTGCCAGCACAGCTATTTCAATCTCGACGGCAGCGCTGACGCCCTCGGCCACGACATCATGATCGCCGCCGACCACTATCTGCCGACCACCGAACGCCAGGTGCCGACGGGTGAGATCCTTGCCGTCGAAGGCACCGCCTTCGATCTCAGGGAGATGACGCGGCTCAGCCGCCAGACCGAAGGCGAGCGCGTCGCCTACGATCATAATTTCTGCCTTTCGAACGAACGCATGGCGAAACATTCGGTGGCGCTTGCCCGCAGCATTGATTCGGGCGTCACCATGGAAGTGCTGACGACCGAGCCCGGCGTGCAGCTCTATACCGGCGCAAAGCTGAACATCCCCGTCCCCGGCCTCGAAGGCCGCCGCTACGGCGCCTTTGCCGGCTTCTGCCTGGAAACCCAGATCTGGCCGGACGCGATCAACCATCCCGGCTTCCCGAACGCGGTGCTGCGCCCCGGCGAGATCCGCCGGCAGGAAACGGACTACGTGTTCATGAAGAGTTGAGCGCGCTCGCGCGCACGTGCTGACAATCTGCAATGAATGAAAGGCGGGGAAGCGGACGAAAGGACTGCCTCCCCAAATACCGGCGTTGTGTTCGGCAGAGCGCCCGTATTCGCACGGCACAGTGTCCGGTCGCGAAGCGCTGGGCGCCTGACGGAAAACGCCGTTCATTTCGAAAACAACTGTGAAATGAAATGGTTGGGAGAAATTGGAGCGGGTGAGGCGATTCGAACGCCCGACCCCAACCTTGGCAAGGTTGTGCTCTACCCCTGAGCTACACCCGCTCATCATCCAAGGTCCGGGGGTAGTCGGTGGACCGTGGCGTCGGCGCTGTCTTGCGGCGACGGGCGGTATATGGCCTAAGCGATTTTGGAATGCAACAGGGAAATGACGAGAAATCGAATATTTTTTGAGAGACCCTTCACAAAGCCCGGAAATGCCGCGTTTTCGGCTGGCCCCGCCGCCTGTGAGATTGCGTCCTGACAGGCTTCTCCCCTAAAGCTGAGACGAAACGAGTGCCCAAGGAATGAGAATCATGCGTGAATCACAGCCGAAAACCGCCGAAGACCTCTTCAATTTTCTCGATGGACTTGGAATCGAGCATAAGACGAAGACCCACGCGCCGGTTTTCACCGTGGCCGAATCGGTCGCGCTTCGCGACGAGATGCCCGGCGGCCACACGAAAAACCTCTTCGTGAAGGACAAGAAGGACAACTATTTCCTGCTCACCGTCGAGGAGCACGCGACGGTGGACCTGAAGACCGTGCACCAGGTGATCGGCGCGGCCAGCAAGGTGTCCTTCGGCAAGCCGGAGAAGCTGATGGAATATCTCGGCGTCATTCCAGGTGCGGTGACCGCCTTCGGCGCGATCAACGACACCGGGGGCAACGTCAAGGTCATCCTCGACGAGGCGCTGATGACGTTCGATATCGTCAACTGCCATCCGCTTTCCAACGACGCCACGACCGCGATCGCTTCGAAGGATCTTCTGCGCTTCATGGAAGCGACCGGACACGAACCGCTTGTCTTGAAAGTCACGGCCTGACATACGATCTTTGGCGCGAATGCAGTAAGCTGGCGGACGAGCCGGCGAGGAGAGAAGAATGACGGGCAGCGACAATCCCTATGCAGGGTCTTTCGGCACTCAGATGACGGCCTCGGCCTCCTTCGGCCAGCCGGCGCCGGCGGCCGCGTCGGGCGGCGACCTGATCAAGGAAACCACCACTGCCAACTTCACCAAGGACGTGCTCGAAGCCTCCAGGCAGCAGCCGGTTCTCGTCGATTTCTGGGCGCCCTGGTGCGGTCCCTGCAAGCAGCTGACCCCCGTCATCGAAAAGGTGGTCACGGAAGCCGCAGGCCGCGTCAAGCTCGTCAAGATGAACATCGACGATCATCCTTCGATCGCCGGCCAGCTCGGCATCCAGTCGATCCCGGCCGTCATCGCCTTCGTCGGCGGCCGCCCGGTCGACGGCTTCATGGGCGCGGTACCGGAAAGCCAGATCAAGCAGTTCATCGAAAAGATCGCCGGCCCCGCCGTTGACGACAGCAAGGCCGAGATCGAAGCGGTTCTCGTCGATGCCAAGGCGCTGATCGATGCGGGCGATGCCGAGAACGCCGCCGGCCTCTATGGCGCCGTGCTGCAGGCCGATCCCGAAAACGTCGTTGCGATTGCCGGCATGGTCGATTGCATGATCGCGCTCGGCCAGCTCGCCGAGGCCCGCGAGGCGCTGTCCAGCCTGCCGGAAGACCTTGCCAAGGACGCCGGCATTGCCGCCCTCGGCAAGAAGCTCGACCAGATCGAGGAAGCCCGCAAGCTCGGCGATCCGAACGAATTCGAACGGCGCCTCGCCGCAAACCCCGATGATCACGAGGCGCGCGTGCTGCTCGCCAAGATCCGCAACGTCGAGGGCGACCGGATGGCTGCGGCCGACCATCTGCTCACGATCATGAAGCGCGACCGGGCTTACGACGACGACGGCGCGCGGCGCGAGCTGCTTTCCTTCTTCGAGGTCTGGGGCCCGAAGGATCCGGCAACCATCGCTGCCCGGCGCAAGCTTTCGTCGATCCTGTTCTCCTGAGCCGACGGACATGTTTTTTTGAAAGGGGCGCGTCGGCGCCCCTTTTCGTAAGCGGATCCGATCACGATCCATCTTCACCTGTGAAGATCGACAGGCTCGTCCCTTGAGATTTTCAAGCAGCGCACCATCTTTTGATCTGGTTGACCGCGCTTCCTTGGCGGGGCAAAGCGAATACCGGCAGGGTCTATCGGAAATGCACGTCGGAAATGCACGTTATCTCGGTCCGAAGGACTTGCCGGAGATCATTCCGGTGTTTCCGCTGACCGGTGCATTGCTGCTTCCCGGCGCCCAGCTTCCCCTCAACATCTTCGAGCCGCGCTACCTCGCCATGCTCGATGACGCCCTTTCCGGCAACCGCCTGATCGGCATCGTGCAACCGTCCTTCTGTGAAGGTCGCAACGACACCGCCACCGGCCCGATGCAGGCGCTCTGCGAGGTCGGCTGCATCGGCCGCATCACCTCCTTTGCCGAGACCGGCGACGGCCGCTACATCACCTCGCTCACCGGCGTGTGCCGCTACCGGTTGTTTTCGGAAGTCGGCGCCACCCGCGGCTACCGCCGCTTCCGCATCGGCCCCTTTGCCGCCGATCTCGAAAACCGCGACGACGAGACCCTCGTCGACCGTGCGGCGCTGCTGGCCGCCTTCAAGGCCTATCTCGAAGCCAACAAACTGAAGGCCGACTGGGAAAGCGTCGAGCGGGCGAGCAACCGTACGCTGGTCAATTCCATGGCGATGATGTCGCCCTATGGCCCGGCAGAGAAACAGGCGCTGCTCGAAGCGCCCGATCTCAAGACCCGTGCCGAAACCCTGATCGCCATCACCGAGATCGTGCTCGCGCGCGACTTCGGCGATATGGACAGCATTTTGCAGTGAGCGACGGACAATGGATATCAATGCCAGCAAGGTCGACCCGAAACTGCTCGAACTGCTCGTCTGCCCGCTGACCAAGGGACGCCTCAGCTATCACGCCGAAGCCAATGAACTGATCTCGGAAAAGGCGCGCCTCGCCTATCCGATCCGCGACGGCGTGCCGATCATGCTGATCTCCGAGGCGCGCAAGATCGAGGATTGAGGCCGGCAGCGATTTCAATCGGCGCATGGCCCCTCATCCGCCTGCCGGCACCTTCTCCCCGCAGGCGGGGAGAAGGACATGTGCGGCTCTGCTCGCACGTCAGCAGCCAAGGTTGTTTTATCCGCTTGTTCCGCGATGGCCTACACCAAGCGATGGTGTGTCAGTAGCTCTCGTCCCCTCGCCCCGCCTGCGGGGAGAGGGTTAGGGTGAGGGGCGAATTTCTTGCGGGACGTAGTGGACCCTCAGATCGGTTGCCCCGACAGCAGCCGCGGATCGGTCTCGCCGGCGATGCCGGCCGCCTGGCGGATGAAGAAACTCTTCAGCGACGGCATGCGGTCGACGAGGCCGAGGCCGAAATCGCGGGCGATCCTGACCGGAGTGATGTCGTTGGAAAACAGTCGGTTGAGCACGTCCGTCGTCACACCCATGCGGAACGTGTCGAAGCGCCGCCAGCTCTGGTAGCGCTCAAGCACCGCGAGCGAGCCGATGTCGAGCCCGAGACGATCCGCCTCGACGATGGTCTCGGCCAACGCGGCCACGTCCTTGAAGCCGAGATTGAGCCCCTGCCCCGAGATCGGGTGGATGCCATGGGCCGCGTCGCCGGCAAGCGCGAAGCGCGGCTTGACGAAATCACGGGCAAGCGTCAGCCCGAGCGGGAATGCCCGCCTGCCGCCGACCACCTTCAGGTGGCCGAGCTTGTGGCCGAACCGGCGCTCCAGTTCTTCCTCAAACAGGAAATCGTCGCCCTTGACCAGGCGTTCGGCGTCCTCGGTGCGCTCGGTCCAGACGAGCGACGAACGGTTGTTCTTGAGCGGCAGGGTGGCAAACGGCCCTGCCGGCAGGAAATGCTCCTCCGCCGTGCCCTCGTGCGGCCGCTCATGCTCGACCGTGGTGACGATGCCGGATTGGCCATAATCGAACTCGACGGTCTTGATGCCTGCGGCATCGCGCAGCTTCGAGCGCACGCCGTCGCAGGCGACCAGAAGACGGGCCTGCAACTCTTCACCACCGGCAAGCGTCACGGCCACCGCATGGTCGCCGCTCTTGAAGCTCTCGACCATGGTCGACTGGCGATTGACGACGCCGAGCGCCTCGCAGGCGCGGCGCAGCGCGCCGACCATCGCCGTGTTCGGCACCATATGGGCGAAGGGACGTCCCTCGCCACCGTCGCCGTCGAAGGTCAGGAACACGGGGCGCACCGGATCGGCCGCCTTCGAATCGGTGATCACCATGCGGCGGATCGGCTCGGCCTCCGGCGCGATCTCATCCCAGACGCCGAGCACGTCGAGCATGCGCTCGGCCGCGGACGCAACGGCGGAAGCGCGCTGGTCCTTTTTCCAGGCATCTTCCGGCGCGCCGTCGATCACCATCACGTCGAGATGCGGCGCCGCCTTCTTCAAGGACACCGCAAGCGAAAGGCCGACATAGCCGCCACCGGCAATCAAGACATCGAGCATCGGCTTTCTCCGTCGCACTTGAGCATCGTTTTATGTCTATATAGATCAATGCCATCGACGTTCCTACCATCGGAGAAAGCCGAAATGTCGCGCCCCACCGAGACCGCCACCCCCATGGATGCGCTGCTGGCCATTCTCGATCTCGAAAAACTCGAGGAAAATCTGTTCCGGGGCTTGAGCCCACAGGTCGGCTGGCAGCGGGTCTTCGGCGGCCAGGTGATCGGCCAGGCGCTGGTCGCCGCCCAGCGCACCGTGGATGCGGACCGCTTCGTCCACTCGCTGCACGCCTATTTCATGCGGCCAGGCGATCCGTCGGTGCCGATCATCTACGAGGTCGATCGCATCCGCGACGGTACGAGCTTCGCCACGCGCCGGGTCGTCGCCATCCAGCATGGCAAGGCGATCTTCTCGATGTCCGCCTCCTTCCAGTACGACGAGGACGGTTTCGACCACCAGATCGACATGCCTGATCTCGCCATGCCCGAGACGCTGCCGGGCGAGCAGGAGCTGAAGGAAAAGTTCCTCGTGCATGCGCCCGAAGCGATCCGGCGCTACTGGGAACGGCCACGGCCGATCGAGATCCGCCCGGCTTCGTTTCACCACTATTTCACCCGCGACGACGGCAAACCGATCCAGGATGTCTGGGTCAAGGCGGTGGGCACCGTTCCGGACGAGCGCCATATCCAGGCGGCGATCCTTGCCTATCTCTCCGACATGACGTTGCTCGACACCTCGCTTTATGCCCACGGCACTTCGGTCTTCGACCGCAACCTGCAGGTCGCAAGCCTCGACCATGCCATGTGGTTCCACCGCCCCTGCAAGATGGACGACTGGCTGCTCTATACCCAGGACAGTCCGAGTGCACATGGTGCCCGCGGGATGACCAGAGGCAGCCTTTTTACGCGTTCCGGCGTGCTGATCGCCTCCGTCGCCCAGGAAGGGCTGATCCGGAAAAAGGCATCTGAATAGGAAATAAGCAGAAGCTTCATTCTGCCTATTTTTTAATCTTCTAAAGTGCCGATTTTTTGATGCGCCGCAGCATTCGTGCTGCGGCTTTCTTTTTTTCTATTTGTTTTCATCCACTTAAGACAGCCATTCGAATCTGGCACGCCCCTTGAATGTCATGGTTCGGTTGCACGGCGCTTGGGGCGCTCCGCAGCAAGGAGAGACGGCCTCCGCCGGAGGCGAACAAGGATGAAACCAGATGAAAATTGTGATGGCCATTATCAAGCCGTTCAAGCTCGATGAGGTTCGCGAAGCCCTCACTGCTGTCGGCATCCAGGGCCTGACCGTGACCGAAGTCAAAGGCTACGGCCGCCAGAAGGGACATACCGAAATCTACCGCGGCACCGAATATGCCGTGAGCTTCCTGCCGAAACTGAAGGTCGAGATCGCCGTCCCTTCGGAGCTCGTCGACAAGGCCGTTGAAGCGATCGCCGCAGCCGCCAAGACCGGCCAGATCGGCGACGGCAAGATCTTCGTCTACGCCATTGACCATGCCGTGCGCATCCGCACCGGCGAAACCGATTCAGAAGCGTTGTAAATCACGCCGTTCAGGGAGCACTTCTCGATGTCATCCAGCAAACTTACCACCTCTCTTGGACGCCTCGGCGCACTCGGCGCCGCCTTGCTTGCGCCGGCCATCGCCTTCGCACAGGAAGCAGCTCCGGCTGCAGCAGCCGCAGCGCCCGTCCCGGACAAGGCCGATACCGCCTTCATGTTCTTCTCGACGCTTCTCGTCTTCTTCATGCTGATCCCCGGCCTCGCACTCTTCTACGGCGGCCTCGTACGCGCCAAGAACATGCTGTCGGTGCTGATGCAGTGCACCGTGATCGGCGCGGCGATGATGATCGTCTGGGTCGTCTACGGCTACTCCTTCGCCTTCGGCGGCTCGACCAGCCCCTATTTCGGCGGCTTCGCCAAGATGTTCCTTGCCGGCGTCACCGGTGAGAGCACGGCGGCAACCTTCTCGGAAGGCGTCGTCATTCCGGAATACATCTTCATGCTGTTCCAGATGACCTTCGCGGCGCTGACGCCGGCGCTCATCGTCGGCGCGTTTGCCGAGCGCATCAAGTTCTCGGCCGCGGTGCTCTTCTCCATCCTCTGGGCCACCTTCGTCTACTTCCCGATCGCCCACATGGTCTGGGACAGCAACGGCCTGCTCTTCGGCATGGGTGCCCTCGACTTTGCCGGCGGCACCGTCGTTCACATCAATGCCGGCGTTGCGGGCCTGATCGGCGCGATCATGGTCGGCAAGCGCACCGGCTACGGCCGTGACATGATGGCACCGCACTCGATGACGCTGACGCTGGTCGGTGCTGCCATGCTCTGGTTCGGCTGGTTCGGCTTCAACGCCGGCTCCAACCTCGAAGCCTCGGGCGGCGCGGTTCTCGCAACCGTCAACACCTTCCTCGCAACCGCAGCCGCAGTCCTCTCCTGGTCGGTTGTCGAAACCATCACCCGCGGCAAGGCCTCGATGCTGGGTGCAGCCTCAGGCATGATCGCCGGCCTCGTCGCCATCACGCCGGCCGCCGGCATTGCCGGCCCGATGGGCGCGATCGTCATGGGCGTGCTCGTCTCGCCGCTTTGCTACTTCTTCGTCTCGGTCGTGAAAAACAAGTTCCACTATGACGACACCGCAGACGTCTTCGGCGTCCACGGCGTCGGCGGCTTCTTCGGTGCGCTTGCGACCGGCATCTTCGCCTCCTCGTCGCTCGGCGGCATCGGTTATGCCGACGGCGTCACCATGGGTGGCCAGTTCATGACCCAGCTGACCGCGGTTGCCATCACCATCGTCTGGTGCGGCGTCGTCTCGGTCATCCTCTACAAGCTGGTGGACTCGATCGTCGGCCTGCGCGTCTCCGTCGAAGCCGAACGCGAGGGCCTCGACCTCTCGTCGCACGGCGAAGCCGCATACCACAGCTAAGCGGATCGCGGCGCCGGCAGTCCGGCGCCGTCTACAGTCCCGTCGCGATCCGCCCCACGCGGATCGCTCTTGGCCCGGATCGGAAGCTCCGGGCCTTTTTCGTGCCGATCGATCCGGCTGCGACTGCTATTTTAGCGCCAACTACGCATGGTTAATGTCGCATTAACCGTGCACCGCTTAGGTTGATTCCATGGCGCGCAATGCGCCGTGAAGATCGAGACGGGCAGCAGGCAACATGAGCAGAAGCAATCCGGCAGCGCTTGACAGCCGTTCCAACCGGTTCGTGCTAACCACCTTCGTTTGGCGACAGATCGCGTCGCTGGCGGGCTTTGCGCTGTTCGGCGCATTGGCGCTGGCCGTCGCAGCGCTCTCAACGTGGAATGTCGCCGATCCAAGCTTCTCCTACGCCACCTCACAAGCGCCGACCAACGTGCTTGGTTACACCGGTGCTGCCTTTGCCGACATCTTCATGCAGTTCTTCGGGCTGGCCAGCGTCGTCGCCCTCCTGCCGGCCGTCGCCTGGGCCCTGGTGCTGATCGGCGGCAAACGTTTCGACAAGGTCTTCAAGCGCCTCGGTCTCTGGTTCGTCGGTTCCGTGCTTGCCGGCGCAGCACTCAGCTGCGTTCCCGCCCCCATCACCTGGCCGCTGCCCAACGGCCTCGGCGGCGTCTTCGGCGACATGATCCTGCGTTTCCCGGCGCTCTTTACCGGCGCCTTCCCGACCGGCACGCTTGCGACCATTCTTGCCTGTATCTTCGCCGTCCCCGCCGCCTGGTGCCTGGTCTATAGCGCCGGCCTGATCGGTGTCAGCGACGAGGAGGAGGAAGAGGAAATCGCCGAGCCGACGCCGAGCAAGGCGCGCACCGTGCGCGACGAACTGGACGAGGACGACAGCGAAGGCCCCTTCACCCTGCTGATGGGCTCCTTTGCCCATATGCGCTACACCATGCACGCGCGCATGCGCCGCATCTTCGGCATGAGCGGCACCCGCGCCACGCCCAAGCGCCAGTACGACGAGCCCTACGATTTCAACAACGACGAGTTCGGCACGCTGAACGAGCCCGCCCGGCCGAAGCCGATGGCCGCCGGCGACCGCATCGAGCCCTCGCTCGACCGCTCCGAGCGCCGCATCCTCACCCCGCCGCCGATCATGGCCGACGACGAGGATGACGACATGCCCTTCGACATCGACGAGCGCCGCCCCGCCGGCATTCTGCCCGACGACGAAGACTACGATCCGGCTGCCGACTGGGCGCCGAAGGCGGCACCGCCGAAGCAGGGCCTGCCCAAAGGCGGCTCGCGCGTCGTCACGCCGGGTCCTCGCCCGAAGACCGGCCAGCGGATCGAACGCGAAGCCCAGCGCTCCTTCGTCGAAGACAACGACGGCAACTTCACGCTGCCGCCGATGCATTTCCTCGCCGAGCCGAAGAACGTCAGCCGCGACGCCTCGCTCTCGCCCGATGCGCTGGAGCAGAACGCCCGCATGCTCGAAGGCGTGCTCGAAGACTTCGGCGTCAAGGGCGAGATCATCCATGTTCGCCCCGGCCCGGTCGTTACGCTTTACGAACTGGAACCGGCGCCCGGCATTAAGTCCTCCCGCGTCATCGGCCTTGCCGACGATATCGCCCGCTCGATGAGCGCGATCGCGGCCCGCGTCGCCGTCGTCCCCGGCCGCAATGCCATTGGCATCGAACTGCCGAACCAGAGGCGCGAAACCGTCTATCTGCGCGAACTCATCGGCTCGCGCGACTTCGAAACCTCCAAGGCCCGTCTTGCCATGGCGCTCGGCAAGACGATCGGCGGCGAGCCCGTCGTTGCCGATCTCGCCAAGATGCCGCATCTGCTCGTCGCCGGTACCACCGGCTCGGGCAAATCGGTCGCGATCAACACCATGATCCTGTCGCTGCTCTATCGGCTGAGCCCGGATCAGTGCCGCCTGATCATGATCGACCCGAAGATGCTCGAACTCTCCGTCTATGACGGCATCCCGCACCTGCTTTCGCCTGTCGTGACCGACCCCAAGAAGGCGGTCGTCGCACTGAAGTGGACGGTGCGCGAGATGGAAGAGCGCTACAAGAAGATGTCGAAGATCGGCGTGCGCAACATCGACGGCTTCAACAGCCGCGTCGAGCAGGCGCTTGCCAAGGGCGAACAGATCACCCGCACGGTGCAGACAGGCTTCGACCGCCAGACCGGCGAAGCCATGTACGAGACGGAAGAATTCGATCTGGCGCCGATGCCCTACATCGTCGTCATCATCGACGAAATGGCCGACCTGATGATGGTCGCCGGCAAGGACATCGAAGGCGCCGTGCAGCGACTCGCGCAGATGGCTCGCGCCGCCGGCATCCACGTCATCATGGCGACCCAGCGCCCCTCGGTCGACGTCATCACCGGCACGATCAAGGCGAACTTCCCGACGCGCATCTCGTTCCAGGTGACCTCGAAGATCGACAGCCGCACGATCCTCGGCGAACAGGGTGCCGAACAGCTGCTCGGCATGGGCGACATGCTCTACATGGCCGGTGGCGGCCGCATCCAGCGCGTCCACGGCCCCTTCGTCTCCGACACCGAGGTCGAAGAGGTTGTCGCCTATCTGAAGACGCAAGGCGTGCCGCAATATCTCGATGCCATCACCGAGGATGACGACGAGGATGGCGAGGGCGGCGGCCCCGCCGGCACCTCCAATCTCGCCGATTCCGACGATCCCTACGACCAGGCGGTCGCCGTCGTTCTGCGCGACGGCAAGGCCTCCACGTCCTACGTGCAGCGTCGCCTCGGAATCGGTTACAATCGTGCCGCATCGCTGATCGAGCGCATGGAGCAGGAAGGCATCATCGGCCCGGCGAACCACGCCGGCAAGCGCGAGATCCTCGTTCCGACCGAAGAGTAAACCAGCCGACGGCAAGGCGATTCCAGCAGATTCGCGTCAAGCGAAGGCATTGAAAGAAAAGACGCCCGGCGGACGCGGGCAGAGGCCCCACACAAACGGCCAAACCGGTAACAGTCATGTGAGAGCGCGAGCGAAAAAGCTCGAAAATGGCGCCTTGAAGGCGCCGCACTTGCGCTCCAGATGATTCGTAAATGAAGGAGACCGAGATGACAGAGACTAAGACTGGCGAGCGCAACCACCCGGTGATGTCGCGCCGCCTCTTCGTGTGCGGGCTTGCAGCACTTGGCGGCATCGGCGGCACCGGTCTCAATCTCGGCCAGGCCTTCGCGCAGGCCCCGAGCGCAGCCCAGAAGATCGCCGACCATTTTTCCTCGGTGAAGACCATGGCTGGCGAATTCGTGCAGTTCGGCCCGCGCGGCGAGCAAACCGGCGGCAAGTTCTATATCCGCCGTCCCGGCCGCATCCGCTTCAACTATGAGGCCCCCTCGCCGATGCGCGTCATCGCCGACGGCAAGTCCGTCGTCATCGGCAACATGAAGCTGAAGACCTGGGACATCTATCCGCTGTCGAAGACACCGCTGAACCTGCTGCTGAGCGAAAGGATCGACCTGACCGGCAAGATGGTGCGTGGCGTCAAGGAAGAGTCCGATCTCATCACCATCGTGCTCGGCGACCGCTCGATCTTCGGCGATTCGACCATCACCATGATGTTCGACCCGAAGACCTACGACCTGCGCCAGTGGACAATCACCGACGCGCAGAAGAAGGACACCTCGGTGATGATCTTCAACGTCCAGACCGGCATGGCGCTGGACGACAAGGTCTTCCAGATCCCCTATGACGAGGTCCGCAACAAGAAGGGCGGCTGAGCAACCTCAATCGCTGGATTTGTCGAGATGAGGCCGCCCTCCAGTGGTGCGGCCTTTTTTCATGCCTTGCCTCCCCTCCATTCCTTGTCCCGGCGCGCCGGACCTGCTTAAAGCTCGGGTCAAACATCCATCCCGAGCCGGCCTTCCCTTCACAAGCGTCCGGCCCCAGCCGATCAGGGAATGACGCATGGCCCTTTCCGTCGCCACTTGGAACATCAACTCCGTTCGCCTGCGCATGCCGCTGGTCGAGCATCTCTTGAAGACCTGGCAGCCCGATATCCTCTGCCTGCAGGAAACCAAGTGCCCGAACGACCAGTTTCCCTCCAAACCTTTGAAGGCGCTCGGCTACAATCATATCGAGATGCACGGCCAGAAGGGCTATCACGGCGTGGCGACGATCTCGCGCCTGCCGCTGCATGAGCTTAGCGACCGGCGCGACTATTGCGGCGTCGGCGACGCCCGCCACCTCTCGGTCGTCTTCGAGGCCGGCGGCAAGAAGATCCGGCTGCATAATTTCTACGTGCCGGCCGGCGGCGACGAGCCGGACCGCAGCATCAACCCGAAATTCGGCCACAAGCTCGATTTCGTCGAGGAGATGAAGCTGCTGCACGCGGAAGCCGAAGCCGGCATTTCCTCGATCCTCGTCGGTGACCTCAATATCGCGCCGCTGGAACACGACGTCTGGTCGCACAAGCAGCTCCTGAAGATCGTCAGCCATACGCCGATCGAGACCGAAGGCCTGACCACGGTCATGAACGGCGGCGGCTGGGTCGACCTGATGCGCCAGCACGCGCCATCCCCAACCAAGCTCTACACCTGGTGGAGCTACCGGGCGAAGGACTGGGAAGCTGCCGACCGTGGCCGCCGGCTCGACCATATCTGGTCGTCCGCCGACCTCGCACCGGCGCTCAAGAACGTCGATATCCTGCGCGAAGCCCGCGGCTGGGAGCGCCCCTCCGACCACGTGCCCGTCATCGCGCACTTCGACATCTAGGACATCATTTTCCGGGCGGCGGCACGCGCCTCCGGCGGCCACCGCTCCATCAAGAAAAACATGACTAAAAGAATCATATTTTTCTTGATGCGCATTTCCAAACGGACTATCCCTCTTGTCGGGCGGCGGGGACACCGCCTCCGGCAGCCACTTGGCTGCCATTTTCACTGATATTCGGGTGCTTTGCTCTGGCTTTTGCCGGAAGGTTTTCGTGCGCCCGCAAGAGGGCCAGACATGTCGAAGACCTTGCCGATCACCTTCCTGCGCGCCTCGCGCCGCACGCTCTCCGCAACCACAGTTCTGACCGTAGGCGTCGTCGCCGTGATCCTTTCGCCGACAGCGACCCATGCGCAATCGGCCGAAAGCCAGAAGACCACCCGGCTGGAAAAGATCGAAGCGACGGCCGGCAAGGCGGCTGCGACGATCGCCGAGGACAACGACACGATCGTGCCGACACGCAACGTCTCGGCGCTGAAGACCGACACGCCGCTGATCGAAACGCCCCGCTCCGTCTCGGTCGTCACGCGCAAGGAGCTTGAAGAGCGCGGCGTGCAGGACATGATCCAGGCAACGCGCTATGCCGCCGGCGTCACCACCGGCGCTTTCGGCTTCGATCCGCGCTTCGACCAGATCTATATCCGCGGTTTCGAGACGACGACGACCGGCGATTTCCGTGACGGCCTGCGCCAGCCCTACATGAATTACGGCACCTTCCCGACGGAGGTCTACGGCCTCGAGCGGATCGAGATCCTGAAAGGTCCGGTCTCGGTCATGTATGGTGCTGCCGGCGTCGGTGGTATCGTCAACCGCATCTCGAAGATGCCTGAAGAGGAGACCCACCGCGAGGTCGAGCTGCAATACGGCACGATCGGCCGCGCCCAGGCCGCCTTCGATGTCGGTGGGCCGGTAACGGCCGAGGGCGACGTCCTCTACCGCATCGTCGGGCTTCTGCGAAACGGCGAGACCAATTACGATGTTGCCGACGACCGTTACCTGCTGCAGCCCTCCTTCACCTGGAAGCCGGACGAAGGCACGTCGCTGACCGTCTACGGCCTCGGGCAGAAGGGCGAAAGCGACGCCAGCCCGCGCGTGCTCGAGCATGACGGCCGGTTGCTGCGCTACAGTGACCCGGACTACGACTACCAGAAGGTCGGCCAGGTCCAGATGGGTTACAAGTTCGAGCACGAATTCGACAACGGCCTGACCTTTCGCCAGCACGGCCGCGTCAGCGATCTGGATTTGAAGGCCCGTTACCTACAATTCGGGACAGAGGTGGCGCCCGGCGTGTTCGACCGTTCGCCCGTCGCCATCAAGGACGACCAGCGCGCCTACCAGATCGACAACCAGCTCGAAGCCGCCTTCGACACCGGTGCGGTCTCGCACACACTGCTGACCGGCCTCGATTACACCTGGATCACCTCCGACTTCGGCCTCGGCTTCGGCGCCGTCGATCCGGCCTATCGCTTCGATCTCAACAACCCGACCTTCGGCGTCGGCGGTCCGACGCCAGCCCTGACCAGCTTCAGCGGGCGGGATCTGCGTCAGACCGGCATCTATGTCCAGGATCAGCTGGAATTCGGCAACTGGCGCGCCGTCGGCGGTCTTCGCTACGACTGGATCGACCAGACCAGCACCGACAAGAACACCGGCGCTGTCGATCGCAAGGACGATGGCGAACTCACCGGACAGGCGGGCCTGCTCTACCTCTTCGACAACGGCATTGCGCCCTATGCCAGCTACAGCACCTCCTTCGTGCCGCGTACCGAGCTTTCAGCCGACGGCCGCGTGCTCGATCCGACGACCGGCGAGCAGGTCGAACTGGGCGTGAAGTACCAGCCGGAAGGCGAGGCCTATTCGCTGAGCGCGGCCTATTACCGGATCGTCGAAAGCGGCGCGCCGCAATATGTGTCCGACCCGTCCCTTCCCGTCGGCTACTACTACAAGTCGGCCGGCGAGGTGACGACCAACGGTTTCGAGGTGGAAGGGCGCCGGGAGTTCGACAACGGCCTGAGCTTCATCGCCGCCTATAACTATAACGACGCCGAAATCACCGGAAACGTCGATCCGTCGCTGATCGGCAACCTGCCGTCGACGAAGCCGCGCCATGTCGCATCGCTGTGGGTGAACTATCTCCTGCCCGAAGACACGCAGCTTGCGGGCCTGAGCCTCGGCGGCGGCGTGCGGCTGGCGTCAAGCTCCTACACATCCGATGCCAACACCGCCAAGAACGGTGGCGCCGTCTATTTCGACGCCTCGATCGCCTATGACTTCGGCGTCAACAACCCCGAACTCGACGGATTGTCGCTCGCCGTCAGCGCCACCAATCTCGGCGACCGCCGCGAAGAGGTCTGCACCGATGGCTATTGCTATTTCGGCCAGGGCCGCACGGTGCTCGGTTCGCTGAAGTATCGGTGGTAACGGGAAACCGGAGCGCGGTTCAGGCAAAACGGCCGGCGAGCGCGCCGGCCCGGCGGATCATCGCCTGCAGGTTTTCGCGGATGCGCGCTTCGACGAGCTCGGCCACTTCGGGATATTCCTCCAGCATGCGGCGGAAGAGCGGCCGATTGATGCGAATGACTTCGCTGTCTTCCTCGGCCGTCGCCGTGAACTTGCGCTCGACCATCGAGATCAGCGCCAGCTCCGACAGAAGCGCCCCGCGGCTGACCGTCGACACCGCCGTCTCGGCACCGTCGACACCGACCTTCGACAGGGACAGGCTGCCGCTGGCGATCGCATAGGCGCAATCGGCCGGCGCGCCCTCTCGAAACAGCTCCTGTCCCTTGAAGATGCGGCGTCGTTCCGCGCCGAAGGCGATCAGCCTCAGCTTGTCCTCGCTGATATCGGCAAACAGCGGCACGTTGGACAGAAGCACGATATCGTCGTTGAGCGCCAAGCGGCTAACCTCCCACAGTCACGTTGGTGCCGGCCTAGACCGGATCGCGCACGCAACCCATGCAAACAGCAGTCTACGGAGAACGCGCGAGAAGCGGTTTTCCACCCTGCGCACCCCGGCTACGGAACGATCTTGTAGCCGCCGTTCTCTGTCACCAAAATCTCGGCATTGGAAGGGTCCCGCTCGATTTTCTGGCGCAGACGATAGACGTGGGTTTCGAGCGTGTGGGTGGTCACGCCGGAATTGTAGCCCCAGACTTCTTCCAAGAGCACGTCGCGCGTCACTACCTTCTGGTCGGCGCGGTAGAGATAGCGGATGATCGCCGCTTCCTTCTCGGTCAGCCGGATCTTCTGGCCGTTTTCGAGCGTCAGCAGCTTCTGGCTGGGCTTGAACGTATAGGGCCCGACGCTGAAGGTCGCGTCCTCGCTCTGCTCGTGCTGGCGCAGCTGCGCGCGGATGCGGGCGAGCAGCACGGCGAAACGGAATGGCTTCGTCACATAATCGTTGGCGCCGGCCTCAAGCCCGAGGATCGTATCGGAATCGGTATCGTGGCCGGTCAGCATGATGATCGGCGCCTTGAAGCCGCCCTTGCGCAGCAGCTTCACCGCTTCGCGGCCGTCCATATCCGGCAGGCCGACATCCATGATCAACAGATCCACCTGCTGCGCCCGCGCCGTCTGGATGCCCTTGCCGGCAGTCGCTTCCTGGATGAGGTCGAATTCCTCGTAGAGCGACAGCTGCTCGACCAGGGTCTCGCGCAGGTCATTGTCGTCATCGACAAGAAGAATGGTACGGGTCGCCATGGGACAATTCCTGTTTGCTTCCGTTTTCAAACTAGCTCAAATGCCTGTGTTGGCAAGCGAACCAGCGTTGCCACGTCTTTATATCCGTAACCGTGCTTATGGTGCCCCCCAAATCACGGGCAAAGCAAAAATCCGTGAGAATGATGCGCAAGAAAACGTCGGGAAGAAGACCAGCCAAATCTGTCATCACCGTGCGCGCCGCACCGCGCGATCGCAAGCGGGCGCTCGTTTCGTTCGACGGCCGCGTCGAGCACGCCGCCATCGGGCGAAGCGGCATCACCAGCCTGAAGCGTGAGGGCGACGGCGCCACGCCACGCGCCGCGATGAAGCTGATCGGCGGCTATGTCAGGCGCGACCGGCTCCTCCTGCCGCCGACGCCGCTGCCGACCCGGGCGACGCGCACGGGCATGCTGTGGTGCGACGCGGCGCGCCACGCGCTCTACAATCGCCCGGTCAAGGCGCCCTTCACGCCGAGCCATGAGGAACTGATGCGAGACGACGGGCTCTACGACATCTGCCTGGTGATGGACTGGAACCTTCTCGCGCGCCGGCGAAATGCCGGTTCGGCGATCTTCTTTCACCTGATCCGGCCGGGCTACGAGCCGACGCAGGGCTGCGTCGCCGTCAGCCTGCCGGCGATGCGCCGGCTGATCCCGCATATGCGCCGCGGCACCGTCGTGAAGGTAATCTGACCTCGACGTCCGGTCGGCTCAATCGAGCGAACGCGGCGTCACGAAGCGCGCGAGCGTGGCGCCGCCGGACAAAAGTTCGCGCCAACCCGCCGCTTCGAATTCAAGGACGGCAAGGGCGGCCGTCGGAAACTTGTCCGCCATGCGCATGCGCAGATCCGCATCGCCGGAGCCGACGAGCTCGTGCGCCAGGTCCTCCATGCCGGGATTGTGGCCGACGATCAGCAGCGTCCTGATGGCCGGGTCGGTTGCACGAAGGACACTGAGGATCTGGGCGGCGTCCACCTCGTAGATCGCCCGGGTGTTTTCGACCGAGATGCCGGGCGGGAGGGCGGCAGATACCAGCTTCCAGGTCTCCTGCGCCCGTTTCGCCGTCGAGACGAGGGCGAGATCCGGCACGAGCGCATGCCGCGCCATGTAGCCCCCCATCAGTGGCGCCGCCTTGCGGCCGCGCTCGCCGAGCGGCCGGTTGATGTCGGCGACGCCATCCGGCCAAGCGGACTTGGCGTGGCGCAACAGCAGCAGACGGTAGCGCTGAACAGGCAGATCGTCGCTCATCCCATCCTTCTCCCAAGATGCCTCCGCCAGATAGCTTAGCGCATTTCCGGCGCACGGGTGGGAAGAGCGCCAAATAAAAAAGGCCGCCCCGAAGGGCGGCCATCAACGCCGGACAAGCTCAAGTCCGGCTTATTTCCATTCGCGGATATCGACGAAATGACCGGCGACCGCAGCCGCTGCCGCCATGGCCGGCGAGACCAGATGCGTGCGACCCTTGAAGCCCTGACGGCCTTCGAAGTTGCGGTTCGAGGTGGAGGCGCAGCGCTCGCCCGGCTTCAGCCGGTCGTCGTTCATCGCCAGGCACATGGAGCAGCCCGGCTCACGCCAGTCGAAACCGGCTTCCTTGAATATCTTGTCGAGACCTTCGGCCTCGGCCTGTTCCTTCACGAGGCCGGAGCCCGGAACGATCATCGCCGAAACGGTCGAGGCGACCTTGCGGCCTTCGACGACCTCGGCCACGGCCCGGAGATCCTCGATGCGGCCGTTGGTGCACGAGCCGATGAAGACGCGATCGACGGCAATGTCGGTGATCTTCGTGCCCGGCTTCAGGCCCATGTAGTCGAGCGCGCGCCACTTGGAGGCCCGCTTGTTCTCTTCCTGGATCTCGTCCGGATTGGGAACGATGCCCTGAACCGAGATGACGTCTTCCGGCGACGAGCCCCAGGAGACGATCGGCGGCAGGTTGGCGGCATCGAGCACGACGACGCGATCGTAGTGCGCGCCCTCGTCCGTGTGCAGCGTCTTCCAGTAGTCGAGCGCCATGTCCCAGGCCTTGCCCTTCGGAGCGCGCGGCTTGTCCTTGATGTAGTCGAACGTCGTTTCGTCAGGCGCGATCAGGCCGGCGCGGGCGCCACCTTCGATCGTCATGTTGCAGATGGTCATGCGGCCTTCCATCGACAGCGAGCGGATGGCTTCGCCGGCAAATTCGATGACGTGGCCGGTGCCGCCGGCAGTGCCGATCTCGCCGATGATGGCAAGAATGATGTCCTTGGCGGTAACGCCCGGCGGCAGCTGGCCGTCGACGCGCACCAGCATGTTCTTCGCCTTCTTCTGGATCAGCGTCTGGGTGGCGAGCACGTGCTCGACTTCCGACGTGCCGATGCCGTGGGCCAGCGAACCGAAGGCGCCGTGCGTCGAGGTGTGGCTGTCGCCGCAGACGATCGTCATGCCCGGCAGGGTGAAGCCCTGCTCCGGGCCGACGATGTGCACGATGCCCTGGCGCTTGTCGTTTTCTGAGTAGTACTCGACGCCGAAGTCGGCAGCGTTCCTGGCGAGCGCCTCGACCTGGATGCGGCTTTCCTCGTTCTTGATGCCGAGGTGGCGGTCGGCCGAGGTCGGAACGTTATGGTCGACGACAGCGAGCGTCTTTTCCGGCGCGCGGACCTGGCGGCCGGCCATGCGCAGACCTTCGAAGGCCTGCGGACTCGTCACTTCGTGAACGAGGTGACGGTCGATGTAGAGAAGACAGGTGCCGTCGTCCTGTTCGTTGACCAGGTGATCGTCCCAGATCTTGTCATAGAGGGTACGCGGTGCGCTCATGGCGGTATATCCATCGAGTTTTCAAAAAAGGTAGGAAAGCCGGCGGCAAGGCGGCCGGAAGCACTGATCGGGAGATCAGGATAGGCGGCTTGTAAGCGCCCCGTGGACGCGCGCAAAGAAGCGTGCCGGCAGACGCTTGTGGTCCTGCAGCACGACGATTTTCTGCTCGCTACATCCGAATTTGGATTCCATGGCCGTGTTCATATCAATTTTCTGACAGCTCGGCAATTGCTGGAAACGGACTCAGCGTTGCTCCGCGCGCCTCAGCCGCCGCTCCAGCCCCCGCAATCCCAGCGACAGACCGATGGTCAGCACGAGATAGACATAGGCAACGATCGAATAGGTCTCGAAGAAGCGGAAGGAGCCGGAGGCATAGACCTTGCCCATCTGCGTGATGTCGGCAACGCCGAGCACCGAGACGAGCGATGAATCCTTGACCATGGCGATAAAGTCGTTGCCGAGCGGCGGCAGGATCACGCGGATCGCCTGCGGAAAGACGACGAGGCGAAAGCGCTGGTAGCGCGAAAGCCCGAGCGCCTTGGCGGCTTCGACCTGCCCCTTGTCGACCGAGAGGATGCCGGCACGGAACACTTCGGCGATGAAGGCCGAATAGCCGATCATCAGCGCCAGGATCGCCCTCCACATCAAGGAGATGTCACGCACGACCACCGGCTCCATCCAGCCGGCGCTGATCAGCGGTGCTGAGATGAAATTGGCCGCGACGACGAGCCCCGGCGCGCCGACGAAGGCGATATAGAACAGAAGCACCAGGATCGGCACGCCGCGGATGACTTCCGTATAGAAGCGGGCGATCTGCCGAAGCGACGAATGCTCTGAGAGCGCCATCAGCGCGATGCCGAGGCCGAGCGTCGTCGCCAGCACGAAGCCCATGAGGGTCACGAAGACGGTGACGCCAAGGCCCTTGAAGACGACGGTGAAAACTTCCGAGAAGATGTCATTGCTGATGATCACGGCGGCGAGCGACACAGCGATCACAACAAGGGCGACCAACCACCAGGGATAGTCGCCCTTGCCGGACATGTCTGAAGATTGTGGAGCGGCCATAGCCTGCTATCAGCCGCCCATCTTGTATTCGAGGAACCACTTCTTATCGAGGGCGTCGAAGGTACCGTCTTCCTTCAGCGCCTTGATCGCGGCGTTGACCGGAGCCACGAGATCCGAGCCCTTCGGGAAGATGAAGCCGAAATCCTCGGTGCCGAGCGGCCCACCGACGACCTTGAGCTTGCCCTCGGAGGAATCGACATAGCCCTTGGCGGCGACGCTATCGGTCAGGACCACGTCGACGTCGCCGGCCTTCAGAGCCTGAACGGTCGCGCCGAAGGTCTCGAACAGCTTGATGCGCGGGTTCTGCTCGTTGCCGTCAAGCATTTCGTAGACGGCGGTGTAGAACGGCGAGGTGCCCGGCTGCGCGCCGACGAGGCCGTCGGCAAAGGCGCCGAAGCTCTTACCATCGTTGAAGCGGGTCTCGTCGCTGCGCACCAGCATGAACTGCTGCGAACGCATATAGGGATCCGAGAAGTCGACCTTTTCCTTGCGGTCGTCCTTGATGGTGATGCCGGTCATGCCGATCTGGTACTGGCCGTCATGCACCGCCTGGATCATCGCGTCCCAGCTGGTGTTCTGGTATTCGACCTTGAAATTCAACCGCTTGGCGATCTCGTTCATGGCGTCGTATTCCCAGCCCTTGGCTTCGCCCGACTTCGGATCGACGAACTGCAGCGGCGGGTAGGCGTTCTCCGTGACGACGACAACCGTCTTGCCGCCGAGGTCGGGCAGCTCGCTGGCAACAGCCGGTGCAGAGAATGCGAAAGGAACGGCAAGTGCAGCTGCGATGCCCGCAAGCACGTGGCGACGGATTGTCATTGGAGGGCTCCCGAAAATTGTGGCAGCGGAAAATGTCACAAATTCAGACGGAAAGACAAGCGGATAGTACCAAAAAAGAAAGGCGGCCGAGGCCGCCTTTCCAACAATCCGAAAGGATTGAAAACTTATTCTGCTGCGGCTTCCGCTGCTGCCTTTGCTTCGGCGGCTTCGGCTGCGGCCTTCTCGGCGGCGAGCGCCTGAGCTGCTGCAACCTTTTCAGCCTCGATGCGTGCCTTTTCCTCGGCAATCGCCTGACGCTCGGCTTCGTTCAGCTTGCGGGCGCGCGTGCCGGTGTTCTCGACGATACGAGCCGACTTGCCGCGACGGTCGCGCAGGTAGTAGAGCTTGGCGCGACGGACCTTACCGCGGCGAACCACTTCAACGCTCTCGACGAGCGGCGAGTAAACCGGGAATACGCGCTCGACGCCTTCGCCGTAGGAGATCTTGCGAACGGTGAAGCTTTCGTTGATGCCGCCGCCCGAACGAGCGATGCAAACGCCTTCATAGGCCTGAACGCGGGTACGGTTGCCTTCGACAACGCGGACGTTGACGCGCAGCGTGTCGCCTGCGGAGAATTCCGGGAGCGTGCGCTTGGCGGCAATCTTGGCGGCCTGTTCGGCTTCCAGCTGCTGGATGATGTTCATCGGTCTAACCTTTCAAGTTCTTCTGAAACAGCCAGAGCGCTCTCGATGAACCTGTCGGACCAGCCTTCAGGTCTTGCCGGTTACGGCAGGAGCGGATTCGCCATTCTTTGTTTTGGTCGACGGGCATGAAACCCGAACCGGGGCGGCACATACACCAATCACACTGCCTTGTCATCCCTGAAGGCCGTAATTTCTAAGGCATCCGCGCCTGGAAAGCCGAATTTATCAGAAAATGCGCAAACACACCCGGTGCGATTGTCCGATGCAACGGACTTGCGGCCGTAACAACCACCGGCTATCCCGAGCATGAGGGGTCGGGGGAGACCATGAACATCTTCGAAATACTCATGCTGTTTGCGGCCGGCTTCCTGTCCGGCGTCGTCAATGCCATCGCCGGCGGCGGAACGTTCCTGACCTTCGGAGCGATGACGCTTGGCGGGCTCTCGCCGATCGTCGCCAACGCGACCTCGTCGATCATCCAGTTTCCAGGCTACATCACCTCGGCACTCGCCTATGCCAAGGAGATCCGCGCCGACAGGCGCTATGCGATCCTGCTCGGCGTCATCTCCGCACTTGGCGGTCTGGGCGGCGCGCTGCTGCTCATCTCGCTCTCCAATGCCTCCTTCCGCGCGCTTGTGCCCTGGCTGCTGCTGGCGGCAACGGCGGTCTTCGCTGCCGGGCCGCTCCTGAAGCCCAAGGCCCGCGTCGACGAGCATGCGATCAATCCGGTCGGCATCGGCGCCCAGTTCGTCACCTCCATTTATGGCGGCTTCTTCGGCGCCGGCATGGGCATCATGATGCTGGCGGTGCTGGGGCTGGCGACCGGCGGCGGCTATCACAGGCTGAATGCGCTGAAGAACTTCATCTCGATCGTGATTGCCGCGATTGCCATCGTCGTCTTTGCCGCCGGTGGGGTCGTCTCCTGGCTGCATGCGGCGATCATGGTGCCGGGAGCCGCCCTTGGCGGCTATAGCGGCGTCTGGGCGGCAAGACGCGTGCCGCAGGCGGTCATCCGCGCGCTGGTCGTCGCCGTCGGCCTGCTGCTGGCCGCCTATTATTTCTTCACGGGCTGATCAAGAAGATCGGGCCGGCGCTCGGCGGTCAGCCGACGCGCCTCCGCTTCACGCCATTTGGCAATGGCGCCGTGATTGCCCGAGGTCAGCACCGCCGGGATTTCGCGGCCTTCGAAGACCTGCGGCCGGGTATAATGCGGGTGCTCCAGCAGCCCGCCTTCGAAGCTCTCGTGCACGCCGGAAAGCTCGTTGCCCATGACACCCGGCAGGATGCGCACAACGGCATCGAGCACCGTCAGAGCCGCCGGTTCGCCGCCCGAAAGAATATAGTCGCCTATGGAAACTTCCTCGAGGCGGCGGGCATCGATCACCCGCTGGTCGACGCCTTCGAAGCGGCCGCAGACGATGACGACGCCGGGGCCGGCGGCGAGTTCACGCACTCGCGCCTGTGTCAGCGGTTGGCCGCGCGGGCTCATCAGCAATCGCGGCCGGTCGTCATTCTCCGACACGCGATCGATCGCGCGCGCGAGCACATCGGCTTTGAGCACCATGCCGGCGCCACCGCCGGCCGGCGTGTCGTCGACGGTGCGGTGTTTGTCCTCGGCGAAATCGCGGATCTGCACCGGCTCGATCGACCATTGGCCACGCTCCAGCGCCTTGCCGGAAAGCGAGGCGCCGAGATGGCCCGGAAACATTTCAGGATAGAGCGTCAGGATGGTGGCACGAAACGTCATTGCCGCAGTGCTCACTTGCGCTTTGCGGAAAACGGGCTGCCCGGATCCTGGTCCTTGTCGTCCGAAAGGCCGGCAGCCACCGGATCGACCAACAGGCGCCCGGCTTCCAGGTCGATCTCCAGCACCGACCATTCGGTAAAGGGGATCAGCACCGGACGTCGGCCCGGCCCCTTCAGCTCGAGCAGGTCGCCAGCGCCGAAATCGAAGACGCCACTGACCTTGCCGTAGCTCGTGCCATTGCCGTCGATCGCTTCCAGACCTTCGAGATCGGCATAGAAGAACTCGTCCTCGTCGAGATCGTCATCGTGCAGGTTGTCGCGCTCGATGAACAGATCGAGGCCGTTGAGCGCCTCGGCAGCGTTGCGATCGTTGACGCCGCGAAAACGCACGATAACGACGTTCTTCGCCTCGCGGATTTCCAACACCTCGAACACACGGCCGTCGGCGCTGTGCAGATTGCCATACTCTCCGAGCGCGGTCGGATCATCGGTAAAGGACTTGACCCTGACCTCGCCGCGCAGGCCCTGCGCCGCGCCGATCGTCGCCATCAGAACCGGGTTTTCGAGTTTGCTCATCGTCCGCGTCCGTTTCGGTATATCTCGGTGCACATAACGGAAAACGGGCGGCATGGAAATGCCACCCGTTTCCTTAAGTCACGGCCAGCCGGAAAGGTGCGTCGGCAGATGTCCGCCGATCACTCTCCAGACCGTTCGCAGGCTCTTATTCAGCAGCAGCAGCAGCGGCGTCTTCAGCCTTCTGCTTGGCTTCAGCAGCGCGCTCCTGGGCCTTCTTGCCCGGGACGCCCTTGGTCGGGTTGCTGCGAGCCGGACGCTTTGCGAGGCCAGCCTGGTCGAGGAAGCGCAGAACGCGGTCGGTCGGCTGGGCGCCCTGGGCGATCCAGTGGTTGACGCGCTCGGCGTCGAGCTCGACGCGCTTTTCGTCGTCCTTGCCGAGCATCGGGTTCCACGAGCCGATCTTCTCGAGGAAGCGGCCGTCACGCGGGCTGCGGGCGTCGGCAACGACGATCTGGTAGTAAGGACGCTTCTTGGAACCGCCACGGGCGAGACGAATTTTCAGTGCCATTTGAGTAACTCCTTGCAGGCTTTCTTGACCGCTTCGTTCAAGCGGAATGGTTTGTGCCGGCGGTGCCCGCGGAATGCGAGCGATCGGCGGCGATGGCTTCATGATGCCGGATGACTTCCTTGATGATGAAGTTCAGGAACTTCTCGGCGAAATCCGGATCCAGATTGGCATCCTTGGCCAGACGGCGCAGGCGTTCGATCTGGTATTCTTCGCGCGCCGGGTCGGCCGGCGGCAGTTCGTGCTTGGCTTTCAGCACGCCGACTGCCTGGGTGCAGCGGAAGCGTTCAGCCAGCATGTGGACGAGCGCGGCATCGATGTTGTCGATCGACTGCCGGTAACCCGCCAATTCCTTTTTGATTTCGGGATCAATCATGTCTTAGCGATCCTCACTTCTTCTTCGGCAGGCCGGGAAGGCCGGGGAAGCCGCCACCGAGACCCGGAAGCTTGGCGCCGCCGAGGCCAGGCAAACCACCACCGCCAAGGCCAGGCATGCCGCCCGGCTTCAGACCGGCCGCTTCCGCCTGCTTCTGCAGGGCTTCGAGCTGCTTCGGGTCGAGCTTCGACAGATCGGGCATGCCGCCGCCACCGAGGCCGCCAAGGCCCATCTTGTTGGCAAGGCCGCCCATCATCTGCTTCATCATGCCGCCTTTGCCCTTGCCGCCCATCATCTTCATCATGTCCGCCATCTGGCGGTGCATCTTCAGAAGCTTGTTGATGTCGGCGGCATCCGTGCCGGAACCGGCGGCGATGCGCTTCTTGCGCGAATGCTTGAGCAGGTCCGGGTTGGCGCGCTCGGCCTTGGTCATCGACGAGATGATGGCGAGCTGGCGCTTGAACAGGCTGTCGTCGAGGCCGGCGGCGGCCATCTTGTCCTTCATGCCGGCCATGCCGGGCATCAGGCCCATGATACCGCCCATGCCACCCATCTTCTGCATCTGGCCGAGCTGGTCGGCGAGGTCGTTCAGGTCGAACTTGCCCTTGGCCATCTTGGCGGCCATGGCGGCCGCCTTCTCGGCGTCAATGTTCTCGGCCGCCTTCTCGACGAGCGAGACAATATCGCCCATGCCGAGAATACGGTCGGCGACGCGGCGGGGATGGAACTCTTCGAGTTCGCCCATCTTTTCGCCGACACCGATGAGCTTGATCGGCTTGCCGGTGACCGCGCGCATCGACAGCGCCGCACCGCCACGGCCATCGCCGTCCATACGGGTAAGCACCAGGCCGGTGATGCCGACGCGTTCGTCGAAGTTGCGAGCGAGGTTGACGGCGTCCTGACCGGTCAGCGCGTCGGCGACGAGCAGGATTTCATGCGGATTGGACTTCCGCTTGATCTCCGCCATCTCGATCATCAGCGGCTCGTCGATATGGGTACGGCCGGCGGTGTCGAGGATAACGACGTCGTGACCGCCGAGCTTGGCAGCCTGGACGGCGCGCGCGGCGATATCGGTCGGCGACTGGCCGGCGATAACAGGCAGCGTGTCGACGCCGGTCTGTACGCCGAGCTGGCGAAGCTGTTCCTGGGCTGCCGGACGACGCGTGTCGAGCGAAGCCATCAGGACCTTCTTCTTGTCCCGTGTCTTCATCCGGCTGGCGATCTTGCCGGTGGTCGTCGTCTTACCCGAGCCCTGCAGACCGACCATCATGATGACGACGGGCGCCGGCGCATTGAGGTCGATGGTGACGCCCTCGGACCCGAGCATCTCGACGAGCTGGTCATGGACGATCTTGACGACCATCTGGCCGGGCTTGATCGACTTCAGGATCTCGGCGCCGACGGCCTTTTCACGAACCTTTTCGGTGAAGGAGCGCACGACGTCGAGCGCGACGTCGGCTTCGAGCAGCGCACGGCGAACCTCGCGGAGCGCAGCGGAAACATCGGCTTCCGACAATGCGCCGCGGCCGGTCAGTCCATTCAATATGGAACCAAGGCGGTCCTGGAGGCTCTCGAACATTCTCACTTCCTTCTGGTTTCCGGTGGCGATCAACTCGCCGGAAACGTGGGTTCCTTCGCGCAGAAAACAAGGCGCAAAGCCAAAAACCACCCGAGGGCGCCACGCGCTGTCGGGTGTTGACCTCCGGGTTCTCTTTATACCTTTACGGGACCCGGTCGGTGGCTTCGAAGACTTGAGCTTGCGAAGGAATTGGCGCGGATAAACAGGAAAGCGCGGCAAAAGTCAAGGACGGCAGGCAAATGAGGCACTTTCGCCTCAGAGCGCCTCGTCCTCGTCGGCCTCGTCCAGTTCGCCGGCCAGATGCTCGAAGGCGGTCGACACCCGCGTCATCACCCGAAGCGCGGCCACCACTTCGGTCTGGTTGATATCGCCGAGCAGGGCATGCAGCAACTCCACCTCGCGGCGATGGATCTCCTCGAACAGGTCGCGCCCGGCCGCCGTCGGCGCGCAGATATAGGCGCGGCGGTGTTCCGGATTCGGCCGTCTTTCCAGCAACGCCTTCTCCGTCAGCCCATTGACGACCCTAAGCACGAACTGCCGCTTCATCGACAGGCGACGCGCCGCTTCCGGCACCGTCAGCGGCGTTTCATAAAAAAGTTCGAGAACCGCCCGCTCCGCCACTGATATGCCGGCACCATCGAGCATATGTTCTGCCGAGCGCTGCATATTGAGATGGATGGAGCGGACCAGCTTCAGGGTCTTGTAGAGACGTTCTTGCGGGTCGAATCGAACGAGCATGGAAACACGATAGCAATCCAGTTGCTGTCTTCAAGAATTTATTAAACCTTGACCTTTCAACCAAGACGAACCGCCCGGATGAAGACACGCAATCCTTATTACCAAGGTCCCGTCTCCGATCATTTCGACGGCACCCACTTCTTCAACCCCGGCGGCAAGCCGCCCAAAGGCGCCGCCGACCTATTGCGCTGGCAGTTCGGCGGCGGCAAGGTCCGCTGGCCGGCACACAATCCGAGCCCGTTTGCGCAAGTGAAGCCCGAGGCGAGCGTCGAAGGCGAGCGCATGCGCGTGACGATGGTCGGCCATGCGACGCTGCTCATCCAGGTGCATGGGTTCAACATCCTCACCGACCCCGTCTGGTCGCGTCGCGCCAGCCCCCTCACCTTCGCCGGCCCACAGCGCCACAATGCGCCCGGCATCGACCTCGACGACCTGCCGCCGATCGACATCGTGCTCGTCACCCACAATCACTACGATCACCTCGACGTCGAGACGCTGGCAGCCCTTCACGAGGAACATGCTCCCCGCATCATCACCCCGCTCGGCAACGACACGATCATCCGCCGCGCCGTTCCCGAGGCCGAAATCGACGTGGTCGACTGGGGCGACCGGCTGGAGTGCGGCGACGACATCATCATGCATGCCGAGCCCTGCCATCACTGGTCGGCCCGCGGCTCGCGCGACCGGCGCATGGCGCTGTGGGCCGCCTTCGTGCTGGAGACGCCGGCCGGCAAGATCTACCATGTCGGCGACACCGGCTTTCACGACGGCATCAACTATCGCGCCGCCCGCGAGAAACACGGCGCCTTCCGTCTCGCCAACCTGCCTTTCGGCGCCTACGAGCCGCGCTGGTTCATGCAGGATCAGCACCAGAACCCGGAGGAAGCGGTGCGTGGCATGCTCGACTGTGCCGCCGCCCATGTCGCCGGCCATCATTGGGGTACGTTTCGCCTGACCGACGAGGGCGTCGAGGAGCCGCGACAGGCGCTGGAGCGGGCGCTCGATGCGGCCGGCATTGCCCGCAGCCGCTTCCGGCCGCTTCGCCCGGGCGAAATCTTCGATGTACCGGCCGGCGGCGAGGGAGCCAAATAAAGGCGGCACTGGTATTTTCCGGGCTTTTCCGCCATATACAGCCCGAATGAAGGATTGCCCGCCCGGAGCGGGCCCGTTTGGACAATCGCGACATGACCGACAACGTGCAATTTGCCAGGATGAACGGGCTTGGAAACAAGATCCTCGTCGTCGACATGCGCGGTCGGAAAGATCGGGTGACGCCGGCTGCCGCAATCGCGCTCAATGCCGATCCGGCAACTGCCTTCGATCAGATCATGGCGATCCACGACCCCAAGGCCGCCGGCACCGACGCCTGGATCGACATCGTCAACTGCGACGGCTCCATGGCCCAGGCCTGCGGCAACGGTACCCGCTGTGTTGTCCAGGCGCTCGCCGCCGAAACCGGCAAGAAGGCCTTCACCTTCCAGACCATTGCAGGCATCCTCAACGCCACCGAGCATGAGGACGGCACGATCTCGGTCGACATGGGCAAGCCGGTCTTTGCCTGGGACAAGATCCCGCTTGCCGAAGAGTTTGCCGATACGAGCCGCATCGAACTGCAGATCGGCCCCATCGACAATCCCGTCCTGCATTCGCCCTCGGCAATGTCGATGGGCAACCCGCACGCGATCTTCTGGGTCGACAAGGACCCGATGTCCTTCGACCTCGATCGTTTTGGCCCGCTGCTTGAAAACCACCCGATGTTTCCCGAGCGCGCCAACATCACGCTGGCACAGGTGCTTTCGCCCTCGTCGCTGCGCACCCGCACCTGGGAACGCGGCGCCGGGTTGACGCTTGCCTGCGGCTCGGCGGCTTGCGCGGCAGCCGTCAGCGCCGCGCGCACCGGCCGCACCGGCCGCAAGGTGACGATCGATGTCGCCTCAGCCCCTGCCCCGGCAAAGCTGACCATCGAATGGCGCGAGCACGACGACCATGTCGTCATGACGGGACCGGCCGAATGGGAATGGTCCGGCACGCTGAACCCGACGACCGGCATCTGGCAGCGCGACGCGGCCGAAGCCGGCGGAGCCCGGGCGCTTTGAGCGGCGTCGAGGTCATAACCTTCGGCTGCCGTCTCAATACCTACGAATCCGAAGTGATGCGGGCGGAAGCCGAGAAGGCGGGACTGAACAACGCCATCCTCGTCAACACCTGCGCCGTCACCGGCGAGGCGGTGCGACAGGCGCGCCAGGCGATACGCCGTGCGCGCCGCGACAATCCGCATGCCCGCATCATCGTCACCGGCTGCGCCGCGCAGACAGAGAAGCAGACCTTCGCCGAAATGGCCGAGGTCGACGCCGTGCTCGGCAACGACGAGAAGCTAAAGAGCGCCTCCTATCGTTCGCTGCCGGATTTCGGCGTCTCGGCGGAAGAGAAGCTGCGGGTCAACGACATCATGAGCGTGCGCGCCACCGCGCCCCAGATGGTCAAGCATATCGACGGGCACGTGCGCGCCTTCATCCAGGTGCAGAACGGCTGCGACCACCGCTGCACCTTCTGTATCATCCCCTATGGCCGCGGCAATTCCCGCTCCGTGCCGATGGGCGCCGTGGTCGATCAGGCGCGCAGACTGGTCGAAACGGGCTATTGCGAGATTGTGCTGACCGGCGTCGACGCGACGAGCTACGGCACTGATCTTCCGGGCGCACCGACGCTCGGGATGCTCGCCAAGACGCTCCTGAAGCAGGTACCGGAAATTCGCCGCCTGCGCCTTTCCTCGATCGACGGCATCGAGGCCGACAAGCACCTCTTCGACCTGATCGCCGACGAGGCGCGCTTCATGCCGCATCTGCACCTGTCGCTGCAGCATGGCGACGATTTGATCCTGAAGCGCATGAAGCGTCGCCATTCGAGCGCCGACGCTCGCGCTTTTGCCGATCAGGTGCGCCGCCTGCGCCCGGAGGTCAGCCTCGGCGCCGACATGATCGCCGGCTTCCCGACCGAAACCGAGGAGATGTTCGATAATGCCGCGAGGCTGGCCGAGGACTGCGGCATTGCGCATCTGCACGTCTTCCCCTACAGCCCGCGTCCCGGTACGCCGGCGGCACGCATGCCGCAGCTCGACCGGGGCCTCGTCAAGGATCGTGCCGCTAGGCTTCGCGCCGTCGGCGCGATGCTCTATGCCCACCACCTCGACGGCATGGTCGGCAGCGATCAGACGATCCTGGTCGAGAACAACGGGCTCGCCCATACACAAAATTTCACGCTCGTCGACGCGGCTGGCCTGACGCCCCGTGCGCTTGTCCCGGTCTTAATCACCGGCCACAATGGCAAGCATCTGACGATGCAGGTAAAACAGATGGCTGCGGCCTGATTTATGCGGAATTCCTGAATGGCAATGGGTTTCATCAAGAGGATCTTCACCTTCGGCAAGGGCGCGGTGGAGGAAACGAAGCCGCCGGAAGGTGTGCCGGAGGAGACCATCGTCTCTGCGCCCGAGGCGGAACAGCCGTCTCCGCTGTCCACGGAAAGTCCCGAAGCGGCCGCCCCCGTCGTTCAGGCAGTGGTCGAAGAGAGCTCGGAAGCTGCTTTCGAACCGCTCGTCGAGATCGAGACCTTGCCACTCTCCGACAGCGATCCTGTGCTGAAAGCCGAGATCGAGACCGCCGGCGGCCCGGCTTCGGATGATGCCGAGGAACTGGCGCGTGACGATGCCGCCGCGGTCGAGGCTGAGGTAACGCCGGCCGAGACCGACACCGCGATACTCCCCTCCGTCCCTACGGAACATCTCCCCCACAAGGAGGGAGAGCCGACGGAGGCCGAGGCTGCGGCAGAAGAAGCGGTAGCAGCTACCGAGACTGCGGAACCAGTTTCCAGCGAAAGCCCTGCGACCGAGGAAGACACGCTTGCAGCCGCTCACGCGGAGACCATCGAAAACACCGCGAACACGTTGCCAGTCGACGCCAACGATGTCGAAGTGGAAGCAACGACCGAAACGCATGCTTCCGAACTCGAGAGCGAGCCCAGCGCAATCTCTCCCCTTGTGGAGGAGATGCCCGGCAGGGCAGAGAGGGATGAAGCCGCAGCGCTCCGCGAGGGCGTCGCGACCGACACGGCAGGAGCTGTCGAAACCCCATCGACCGAGACAACCGAGGCCGAGCCCACTGCCGCCCCCGCTCTCCCCAAAGGCTTCTCCACCAGCGAGCGCAAGCCCAAGGAAGAACCTGTCGCCGCGCCGAAGGAAAAGCTCAGCTGGTACCAGCGCCTGCGCCGCGGCCTTGCGCGCACCTCGTCGCAACTGACCGGCCAGATCGCCAGCCTGTTCACCAAGCGCAAGCTCGACGAAGCGACGTTGCAGGACCTCGAAGACCTCTTGATCCAGGCCGACCTCGGCGTCGAAACCGCGATGCGCATCACCGACACGCTCGCCTCGGAACGCTACGGCAAGGATGTCTCCGGCGAGGACGTTTCGCGCATCATGGCCGGCGAGATCACCAAGGTGCTATCGCCCGTCGCCAAGCCGCTGGAACTCGATCTCAGCCACAAGCCGCACGTCATCCTTGTGGTCGGCGTCAACGGCACCGGCAAGACGACGACGATCGGCAAGCTCGCCGCCAAGCTTTCCGGCGCGGGCCTGAAGGTGATGCTCGCCGCCGGCGACACCTTCCGTGCCGCCGCGATCGAGCAATTGAAGATCTGGGCCGAGCGCACCAACTCCGAGATCGTCTCCTCCAAGCTCGGCGCCGATGCGGCAGGCCTTGCCTATGAGGCCTTCCAGCAGGCGCGCGAGAAGCAGTCCGACGTGCTGATCATCGATACGGCCGGCCGCCTGCAGAACAAGGCGGAGCTGATGGCCGAGCTCGAAAAGATCGTGCGCGTGCTCGGCAAGCTCGATCCTGATGCGCCACACACGGTTCTCCAGACGCTGGACGCCACCACTGGCCAGAACGCGCTGCAGCAGGTCGAGATTTTCCGCAACGTCGCGGGCGTCAGTGGACTGATCATGACCAAGCTGGACGGCACGGCGCGCGGCGGCATCCTCGTGGCGATCTCCGCCAAGCACAAGCTGCCGGTCTATTTCATCGGTGTCGGCGAAGGCATCGACGATCTCGAACCCTTCGAAGCCAAGGATTTTGCCGAGGCGATCGCCGGCGTTGCCGCCTGACGGGGCGATCGGGCCCGTGCACAGTTGCGCCGGCCCGTTGCCTTGATATGGTTTTGCCGCAAAGCTGGTGTTATGAGCAGCAGGTACATGCAGAAACAGGACCCCCAGATGTCGTCGATCGAGGCTTCCAAGCCGCAGAAGGAAGTCAGCCCCTTGCTCAAGATGGTGCTGGAGCTTGGGCCGCTGATGGTCTTCTTCTTCGCCAATTCGCGCGGCGAGTGGCTGGCCGGGCATTTTCCGGCGCTTGCCGAGCTCGGCGGTCCGATCTTCATCGCCACCGGCCTCTTCATGGCCGCGACCGCAATCGCGCTTGCCGTCTCCTGGGTGCTGACACGCACCCTGCCGATGATGCCGCTGATTTCGGGCATCGTCGTCTTCGTCTTCGGCGCGCTGACGCTCTGGCTGCAGAACGACACCTTCATCAAGATGAAGCCGACGATCGTCAACACGCTGTTCGGCGCGATCCTGCTCGGCGGCCTGCTGTTCGGCAAGTCGCTGCTCGGCTACGTCTTCCACTCCGCCTTCAAGCTCGACGAGGCCGGCTGGCGCAAGCTGACGCTGCGCTGGGGCGTGTTCTTCCTCTTCCTGGCGGTGCTCAACGAAGTGGTCTGGCGCTCGTTCTCGACCGATTTCTGGGTCGCTTTCAAGGTCTGGGGCACGATGCCGATCACCATTCTGTTCACGCTCGCCCAGATGCCGCTGATCATGAAGCACTCGCTTGACCAGGAGAACGCCGAGTGAGCACGATGCTCGAGGAGAATGACAGCCGCAACCGGCACGCACTCCTCTGGCTCGCCGCCTGTCTTGCTGTTCTCGTCATCCAGATCGTCACCCAGCATCTGATGGGTCGTCTCTGGATCTGCGAATGCGGCTACGTCAAACTGTTCGAGCCGGTCGCCAAATCCAGCGGCAACTCGCAGCACATCGCCGACTGGTACACGCCGTCGCACATCATCCACGGCTTCCTGTTTTACGGCCTCGGCCATCTGCTCCTGCGCGGCAAGCCGCTGACGGCAAAACTCTTCCTTGGGACAGTGATCGAATCCGCCTGGGAGATCGCCGAAAACACGCCGATGGTGATCAACCGCTACCGCTCGGCAACGATCTCGCTCGACTATTTCGGCGACAGCATCCTGAATTCGACGATGGATACGCTGGCCATGGCCGCTGGCTTCCTGTTTGCCGCCCGCATGCCGGTCTGGCTGACCGTGACGGTCGCCATCGTCTTCGAGCTCTTCACCGGCTGGCTGATCCGCGACAACCTCACGCTCAACGTGCTGATGCTCGTCTGGCCGCTGGATGCGGTCCGGGATTGGCAGGCAGGGATCTAGCGGACCTTCGGCATTTGCTTCGGCGCCTTATCCGCGCGGTGAGGGCTTGCCCTCATCCGGCTGCCGCCACCCTCTCCCCGCTCGCGGGGAGAAGGGAGTTGTGCCAACCCGACTGCGCTACATTCCCACGCCCTCAAGGGCGAGATCAGTCACGCCCACGACATGCAATCCCGATGATTTGGACGGTCGATCGCCACACGTCTCCTTCTCCCCGCGAGCGGGGAGAAGGTGGCCGGCAGGCCGGATGAGGGGGCAGTTTCCGACGACAGCGCCCAAGCGCTCACGAGCCCGCAGCCGCCTTCTCGATCGCCGGCAGCAGACCGGTTTTCACGCTATTTTCGTCGAACGGGCCGACGCGCTTGTAGAGGATCGTGCCGTCAGCGCCGACGAGATAGGATTCTGGGATACCGTAGACGCCCCAGTCGATCGCTGCCTTGCCGCGCGGATCGACGCCGATGGCGGAGAAGGGATTGCCGAGTTCGCCGAGGAACCTGAGCGCGTTTTCGTTCTGGTCCTTGTAGTTGATGCCGACGACGGTCAGCCGCGGATCCTTCGACAGTTCCAGGATGAAGGGATGCTCCTGCCGGCAGGGCACGCACCAGGAGGCCCAGACGTTGACGAGCGTCAGCTTGCCCTTGATCGCCGCATCGGTCAAAGCCGGCATCGGCTGGCCGTCACGGGTGGCGCCTTCGAGCACCGGCATGTCGAGCTTCGGGGCCTTGGTGCCGATCAGCGCCGAGGGGATTTCGCTCACATCCTTGCCGGAATTGAGCTGGCTCCAGAAGATCGCGGCAAGCGCAGCGAAGATGATCAGCGGCAGCGCCGCCAAAATGTAGCGCATCGGCCCAGGCTTACGCTCCTCGCCGCGCGGGGCGGGGATGTTTCTCATGGCGTTTCTCCCGGGGCGTGACCGGCGGAGCGCCGGCGGATGCCGGAAGCCTCAAGTTCGGCCAGTTCGCGACGGCGGGCGCGACCGTCGAAAACGACCCAGGCGATCAGCCCGAGCACCGTCACCGTCGCGATGCCGTAGCTTGTGAAAACATAGGCGGCGTGGCTCATCATTACGCGCGGGCTCCCCGTCCGGCAGCACGGGCCGCGAGACGCCTGAGTGCTGTGACGCGCCGACGCAGGATTTCATTGCGCATGGCGGCGATGTGCAGCGTGAAGAACAGCAGCGTAAACGCGATCGCCATCACGATCAGCGGCCGCAGGAATTCCGGATCGATCGTCGGCCCGTCGAGCCGCATGACGCTCGCCGGCTGGTGCAGCGTGTTCCACCATTCGACCGAGAACTTGATGATCGGGATGTTGACGAAGCCGACCAGGACCAGAATGGCCGAAACCTTGGAGGACCGGGCGGGATCGTCGATCGCGCGGTTGAGCGCCATCAGCCCGAGATACATGAGAAACAGCACGAAGACCGAGGTCAGCCGCGCGTCCCAGACCCACCAGGTGCCCCACATCGGCTTGCCCCAGAGCGAGCCGGTGACGAGCGCCAGGAAGGTGAAACAGGCACCGATCGGCGCTGCAGCGCGCGAGGAGACGTCGGCAAGCGGATGGCGCCAGACGAGCGTACCGAGGGCGGCGAGGGCCATCACCGAATAACACATCATCGACAGCCAGGCGGCCGGCACGTGCACATACATGATGCGCACCGTCTCGCCCTGCTGGTAGTCGCCTTCCGTCGTGAAGGAAAGCCAGACGCCAGCAACGAAGAACAGCGCCGTCAACCCGGCAAGCCAGGGCAGCAGACGGTCGGCCAACGCCAGGAACCGCGTCGGGTTGGCGAGATCGCTGAATTTGCGGATGGCCAGGCTGTTTTCGCTCATGTTGGCTCTTTAACGCTTAAGGCGCCCGGCTGCAATTGATCCGCGTCAATCGCCCGATCACGATCGAGTTGGAGCGCGGACCATAAAGGTGTTCGATCTGAACAGTTTAGCGCCAAATCCATGGGAACGCCGCAAACACTTTCGCCCGTTCTGGCGCGATTGCGTCAATCGGACGCGTGCCGAAGGGCGGCAGCGGCGGCGACCGGGCCGATGACGGCAAAGAACAGGGTGATCGCCGCAAGGATCATCAAAGGCGGCAGGAACGGCGCCGGATCTTCGATCGCCGCATAGACGGCGCTGACGCCGAAGATCAGCACCGGGATCGCCAGCGGCAGCACCAGGATCGATACCAGCAGCCCCCCACGCGGCAAAGACACGGCAACGGCCGCACCCACTGCACCGATGAAGGTGATCGCCGGCGTGCCGATCAGAAGCGTCAGCATGGTGGCGCCGATGGCGATCTCGCTCATGTTCATGAAGAGCCCGAGCAGTGGCGAGGCGATCACCAGCGGCAGGCCGGTCGCCGCCCAATGAGCCGCGCATTTGACGAAGACGGTGGCAAGCAGCGGCGTTTCCTGCATCAGCATCAGGTCGAGCGAGCCATCGTCGCGCTCGGCCTGGAACAGCCGATCGAGACCGAGCAGCGAGGCGAGCAGCGCCCCAATCCAGAGAATGGCGGGTCCGATGCGCGAAAGCAGGTTCAGGTCCGGACCGACGCCGAAGGGAATGACAGCCACCACCGTCATGAAAAAGAGCACGCCGATCATCGCCCCGCCGCCGGCGCGGATCGACAATTTGAGATCGCGGAAGAAGAGCGCGATCATAGCGGCAGTGTCCGGTTGGGCACGGGCGCGTTTTCCGGCAATGGGCGTCCAGGCATCGCGTCCCTATGCATCATGCCAGTGGTCTCCCGCCAGATGCTCGAACCCCGTCATGTGCAGTTCCTTCTTGCGGTCGAGCCCGAGCGGCTGGTGGGTCGCCGCAATGACGATGCCGCCCTTGCCAAGATGTGCCTTCACCAGGTCGGCAAACAGCCGGTCGGCGCCGGCGTCAAGGGCTGCTGTCGGCTCGTCGAGGATCCAGATCGGCCGATAGGCAATGAGCAGCTTCGCCATCGCCATGCGCCGCTGCTGTCCGGCCGAGAGATAGCCGAAGGGCAGATGAGCGATATCCGGCAAGCCGACCGCTTCGACGGCCTCGGTGAGCGTCGCGCCCTTCCCCTCTGGTGAATCACCCATGAAGTCCCGCCAGAAGGAGAGATTTTCCGCGACGGTCAGTTCGCGCTTCATCGCGTTGCGGTGTCCGAGATAGTGGCTGAGCTCGGATGGATGGGCTATTTCCGGGGGGCCATTCTCAAGTTTCAGATGCCCGCTTTCGGGCCTCAACAACCCCGCCAGAACCCGCAGCAAAGTCGACTTTCCCGACCCGTTCGGGCCTGTCACGACAAGGGCTTCCGAGGCGTCGAGAACAAAGGAAATATCGTTAAAAATCAGATCCTCACCGCGCTTCGCGCTCAACCCTTCAGCCATGAGGCGCATGAACTATCAGCTTCCCTTCACTCTCTTTGTCGCAGGGCAAAAAAAGTCCCCTTTCGACCTTCGTTGCTCTGGCACGTTTTGGAGAAATTATCTATAAGGCGGCCAACACGCCAGCGGTCGGCGTGAATTTCATCCAAGCGCCGAACATGGAAAGAATTTCCACGTACGGACAGCGGAAATGGCCGCACCCGCATCCCAATTCGCGCTTCACAGGCGCTCGGGCGTTCGTACGTCAGTTTTTGGCGATCAGACGGAACGGGGTATTATCCAGTGTCCAAGTCCCTAGATAGCTTCAATTGTCGCTCCACGCTCACCGTCAACGGTGTGGACTACGTCTATTACAGCCTGCCCAAGGCTGAGGCGAACGGTCTCGCCGGCGTATCCAAGCTTCCCTACTCGATGAAGGTTCTGCTCGAGAACCTGCTGCGCAACGAAGATGGCCGCTCCGTCACCAAGAAGGACATCGAGAACATTGCCGCCTGGCTCAACGACAAGGGCACGGCTGAAAACGAAATCGCCTACCGCCCGGCCCGCGTGCTGATGCAGGACTTCACCGGCGTTCCGGCCGTCGTCGACCTCGCAGCGATGCGCGACGCCATGGTCTCGCTCGGCGGCGACCCGGAGAAGATCAACCCGCTCGTTCCCGTCGACCTCGTCATCGACCACTCCGTCATCGTCGACGAATTCGGCACGCCGAACGCCTTCGCCCGCAACGTCGAACTCGAATACGAGCGCAACGGCGAGCGCTACCGCTTCCTGAAGTGGGGCCAGCAGGCATTCAAGAACTTCCGCGTCGTGCCTCCGGGCACCGGCATCTGTCACCAGGTCAATCTGGAGTATCTGGGCCAGACCGTCTGGACCCGTGAAGAAGATGGCGAAATCACCGCCTACCCGGATACCTGCGTCGGCACCGACAGCCACACCACCATGATCAACGGTCTCGGCGTTCTCGGCTGGGGCGTCGGCGGTATCGAGGCGGAAGCCGCGATGCTCGGCCAGCCGGTCTCCATGCTCCTGCCCGAGGTCATCGGCTTCAAGCTGACCGGCAAGCTCAAGGAAGGCGTTACCGCGACCGACCTCGTGCTCATGGTCGTCCAGATGCTGCGCAAGAAGGGCGTTGTCTCGAAGTTCGTCGAATTCTTCGGCCCGGGCCTCGACAACATGACGCTCGCCGACCGCGCCACCATCGGCAACATGGGCCCGGAATACGGCGCGACCTGCGGCTTCTTCCCGGTCGACAGCGAAACCATCAACTACCTCACCATGTCCGGCCGCGAAGAGAGCCGCATCGCTCTCGTCGAAGCCTATTCGAAGGCGCAAGGCATGTGGCGCGACGGTGACGGCTCCGAGCTCGTCTTCACCGACACGCTCGCACTCGACCTCGGCGACGTCGTTCCGGCCATGGCTGGTCCGAAGCGTCCGGAAGGCCGCATCCCGCTCGAAAACATCGCCTCGGGCTTCGCAACTGCACTTGAAGGCGACTACAAGAAGCCGGGCCAGCTTTCGAACCGCTACGCCGTCGAAGGCACCGATTTCGATCTCGGCCACGGCGACGTTGCCATCGCCGCGATCACGTCGTGCACCAACACCTCCAACCCGTCGGTCCTGATCGCTGCCGGCCTTCTCGCCCGCAACGCGGTCGCCAAGGGCCTGAAGTCCAAGCCCTGGGTCAAGACCTCGCTCGCACCGGGATCGCAGGTCGTCGGCGAATACCTCGCCAAGTCCGGCCTGCAGAAGGACCTCGACGCGCTCGGCTTCAACCTCGTCGGCTTCGGCTGCACGACCTGCATCGGCAACTCCGGCCCGCTGCCGGCGCCGATCTCGAAGACGATCAACGACAAGGGCCTGATCGCCGCCGGCGTTCTCTCGGGCAACCGCAACTTCGAAGGCCGTATCTCGCCGGACGTCCAGGCGAACTACCTCGCTTCGCCGCCGCTCGTCGTCGCCTACGCGCTTGCAGGTTCCGTCCAGAAGGACCTCACCAGCGAGCCGCTCGGCGAAGACAAGGACGGCAAGCCGGTCTTCCTCAAGGACATCTGGCCGACCTCCAAGGAAATCCAGGAGTTCATCTTCAAGTACGTCACCCGCGAACTCTACGCGACCAAGTACGCCGACGTGTTCAAGGGCGACGAAAACTGGCAGGCCGTTCAGGTTCCTCCGGGCCAGACCTACGCCTGGGACGACGGTTCGACCTACGTGCAGAACCCGCCCTACTTCGTCGGCATGGGCAAGTCCGGTTCGGGCATCTCCGACATCAAGGGCGCCCGCGTGCTTGGTCTCTTCGGCGACAAGATCACCACCGACCACATCTCGCCCGCCGGTTCGATCAAGGCTGCCTCGCCGGCTGGTGCCTACCTCATCGGTCATGGCGTCGGCGTTGCCGACTTCAACCAGTACGGCACGCGTCGTGGCAACCATGAGGTGATGATGCGCGGCACGTTTGCCAACATCCGCATCCGCAACCACATGCTCGGCCCGAACGGCAAGGAAGGTGGCTACACCATCCACTATCCGTCGAAGGAAGAGATGTCGATCTACGACGCCGCCATGCAGTACAAGGAAGAGGGCGTTCCGCTCGTCATCTTCGCCGGCGTCGAATACGGCAACGGCTCGTCGCGCGACTGGGCTGCCAAGGGCACCAATCTGCTCGGCGTCAAGGCCGTCATCGCGCAGTCCTTCGAGCGTATCCACCGCTCGAACCTCGTCGGCATGGGCGTCATTCCCTTCGTCTTCGAAGAAGGCACGACCTGGGAATCGCTGGGCCTCAAGGGCGATGAGATCGTCACGATCGAAAACCTCGCCAACGTCCAGCCGCGCGAAAAGCGCGTTGCCAAGGTCACCTATGGCGACGGCAGCGTGAAGGACGTGCCGCTGGTCTGCCGTATCGATACGCTCGATGAAGTGACCTACGTCAACAACGGCGGCATCCTGCAGACGGTTCTGCGCGACCTCGCCGCTTAATCGCGCGAGCGCAGACAAGACTCTTGAGCCGGGACGCCGAAAGGCGCTCCGGCTCTTTCTTTGAGGTGCAACTGCCGCGATCCGGCTGCTGGATCGCACTCACTTGCCACCTCACTCCAACGTGACTTCCCGTTGATGCAGGGGCGTCGTATGTAGTGAACTCCCCCACAAGGAGTAGGCCGACGGCCGGTAACGAAGTGACGCCATGACATCCGCAGACCGTTCTTTCATTCGTCCTGTTGCACTGGCTCTCGGGCTGCTCGCAGCTGCCAGTACCCCCGTCGGGGCGCAGGAGAAACAGGCGGTCAAGGGCGTTGTCGAGCTGTTCACCAGCCAAGGCTGTTCGTCCTGTCCGCCGGCGGATGCGGCGCTGAAGTCGCTGGTCGACGAAGGCGATGTGGTGGCGCTCGCCTATCACGTCGACTACTGGAACTATCTCGGATGGGCCGACACGCTGGCATCGAAGGAAAACACCGAGCGGCAATATGCCTATGCGCGCATGCTCGGTCGCAACGGCGTCTACACGCCGCAGGCGATCCTGAATGGCCGCGACCATTTGAACGGCGGCAACCTGCAGGCAATCAAGACACGGCTGGAAACGATGAAGGCGGAAGGCAAGGGGCTTGCTGTTCCCGTCGACGCCAAGATCCTCGGTGAAGAAATCCAGATCACCGTCGGCAGCGGCATCGGCAAGGCCAATGTCGTCGTCGTCTATTTCGATCGCGCCAAGATCGTGAAGATGGAGAAGGGGGAAAACAGCGGCAAGGAAGTCCCCTATTGGCATGCGGTGCGTGACATTCAGACGATCGGCATGTGGGACGGCCAGCCTGCGACCTTTACGCTGCCGGCAACGGTGCTGACCGAGCGCCCCGGAAACAGCGGCTGCGCGATCCTGCTGCAATCGATGAAGGACAAGGAAACGCCGGGCGCCATCATCGGCGCTGCGGCCGTGCTCGCCGGCCCTCAGGGCAAATTGTAGGGACGGCGAAGCGCAAGGGGTTGGTTCGGCCCGGCAGCATCGAGGGGCTGGGGCTGAGGGTTCGAAGTTACCGGACCGAACCGGCCATAACTGCGTTCGGTGAACTCCCGCAGCATGACGATCTGACCGGACATACGGTGGCAACGACTCTGTCCGTCAGCGCCCGCGAGTTTTGCGATGAATTGGGGCGCCGGTTTGACTGAAATGGGGCAGAGGCAAGAAATGACCTCACTGTCCCATGGCTTCCGGCTTGCTTTTCGGCTCGTGTCAGGCACACTGTTATCGTTCTGTCACAACAGAAGGCCGGATTGCCGATGACCGATGAGCCGGATTTGCCGCAAGGCGAGGCGCGCCATCAGCGCGAGACCACCTCGGAAGTGGTCGTCGATCTTCACGAATACAAGAACGCCAAGAACGCTCCCCCCATCACTTTCCATCGCCGCGAATTGGATCAGATCCTGTGGGTTTACGGCCGCATGGTCGGCGAAGGCGAGTGGCGGGACTACGCCATCGACCACCTGAGGGACCGCGCGGTCTTCTCGGTGTTCAAGCGTTCGGGCGAAATGCCGCTCTACCGGATCGAGAAGAACCCGAAACTGGCCGCGAAACAGGGCGCCTATAGCGTGCTGAACATTCACGGCACGATCCTGAAACGCGGCCACGAGCTCGCCCAGGTGCTCAAGGTATTCGACAAGGTGCTGAGGCTGGTGGAAACCTGACCACCCGGGAAAGGGTGCGATCAGGGCGCACGCCGACGTCACAGGCGGCAACGGCACGATTTGCCTATGCGGGCTGCGAGCGCGCTTCGCCGACCGAGACCCTTCAGCAAGCGACGATCACTGGTAGAGCGTGTCCGGATAGACGTCTTCCGGCGGGTCGGTCGCCTGGCCCTCGCCAAGCGCGAGCTGCATGATCGTCGTGTCGAGCCAGCGGCCGTGCTTGAAGCCGGTCGCTTTCATCGTGCCCTGGAGTTCGAAGCCAAGCGACCGGTGTACGGCGATCGAGGCCGGATGGGCACCCCCGATCACCGCGACCATCTGGCGGAAGCCGAGCTCCGTGCAACGCCGCACGAGTTCGACCAGCAGCGCCTTGCCGGCGCCCTTGCCGCGGGCTTCCGGCGCCAGGTAGATGGAATCCTCGACCAGGAAGCGATAGGCTGTGCGCGTCCGGAAACCGGATGCGTAGGCATAGCCGATGATCGTCCCGCCCTCGTCTACCGCGACCATGTAAGGGTAGCCGTTGCCGATGATCGTTTCGAACCTGGCCCGCATCTCCTTTTCGGATGGCGGGTTGATCTCGTAGGTCGCGACGCCGTGCAACACGGATTCGCGATAGATCTCGGTGATGACGGGAAGATCGGCCAGGGTGGCGTCGCGCAGGGTCAGGGACATGGCTTTAGACTTGATCCCAAGGTTTCGTCGTCCTTTCACTCCCACGGAGCCCGGACGCTTTCAAGCTGCTTCAAGAAACAAAAAAGGCGGCCGAAGCCGCCTTTTCCGTCTGCTGTTCAGACTTAGTTGTTCCGGTTGCCCATGAACTGGAGCAGGAACATGAACAGGTTGATGAAGTCGAGGTAGAGCGTCAGCGCGCCCATGATCGCCTTGCGGCCGGCAACGGTGCTGTCATCGGCTTCAAAGTACATTTCCTTGATCTTCTGCGTGTCGTAGGCGGTGAGGCCTGCGAAGATCAGCACGCCGATCACGTTGATCGCGAAGGCGAGCGCCGAAGAGCCAAGGAAGATGTTGACGATCGACGCGATGATGACGCCGAACAGACCCATGATCAGGAACGAGCCCATGCCGGACAGGTCCTTCTTCGTGGTGTAGCCGTAAAGCGACAGGGCTCCGAACGAAGCTGCGGTCACGAAGAACGTCTGAACGATGCTCTGGCCGGTGTAGATCACGAAGATCGACGACAGCGACAGGCCCATCAGGGCGGCATAGATCCAGAACGTCGTCTGCGCGGCAGAAACGCTCATGCTATTGATGCGGAAGCTCATGAAGAACACGAGTCCCAGCGGCGCCAGCATCACCACCCACTTCAGCGGGCTCGTGTAGATCGCAGCACCGAAGGCAGTCAGCTGGCCATCCGAAAACGCCATCTGGAAGGCCAGGTAGGCCGCGACGCCAGTGATCGCCAGACCAAGCGCCATCAGGTTGTAGACCTTCAGCATGTATGCGCGAAGGCCTTCGTCAATCACGGCACCCGCCTGAGCGCCGGCGGGCGACATTCGGGTTTGGTAATTTCTCAGATCAGCCATTGTTTCCTCATTCAAGCTCCGGTGGATGTTACGGTGTCGGGCGGCGAGTATCGCCCTGGAAGATGAGCTTCCACGCCCAGGCGCCGCTGCGGAGCTCCAGCATGCCTGTGGACAAATATGATGCCGAAACCCGCTGCACACAAGACCCGGCACTCCCGGATTCCGTTGCACCGGACCGATTCAGTCCGGTGCAATAGGGATTTACGGTTAACTCGGCCCGGTCAAAGTTCGCGCAGGACGGGCGCCGCCTTCTGCCCGAGAATGCGCCATGTACCGGCAAGTCCGATGCCGACCGTCATCACCAGCGCCGCTACAACCGTCACGATCGCCACGTCGGGCAGGAAGCTCGAGGGTAGCGTCATGATGCGGTTGACGACGAACCAGGCGGCGATACCGCCGGCAAACAGCGCAAAAACGGCGGTTGCAAGACCGAGGATTGCGTATTCGTAGCTGAAGGCCTTGATGAGCGTCACCCGCGTTGCCCCCAGCGTCTTCAGGACGACCGCGTCATGGACGCGCGCCCGGTTGCCGGCAGCAAGCGCGCCGGCCAGCACCAGCACGGAAGCGACCAGCGCCACGGCCGCCGCCGCCCGGATCGCCGTTGCCAGCTGTCCGAGCAGACCATTCACAATGTCGAGAGCGTCCTTCACCCGCACGCTGGTGATCGTCGGATAGGCATTGGTGACGGCCTTCAGGACCGCCGCCTCCTCTTCCGGCGTCGCCGACGGATCGATCACCGTCGCCAGCCAGGCATGCGGCGCGCCGGCAAAGGTATTCGGCGAGAACACCATGACGAAGTTGATCGACAGCGATTCCCACTCGACATTGCGGAAATTGGCGATCTTGGCGGTGATGTTGCGGCCGAGCACGTTGACGGTGACCGTATCGCCGATCTTCAGGCCGAGTTCGCCGGCCTCCTCGGACGAGAAGGAAACCAGGGGTTCGCCGCTGTAGTCGGCCGGCCACCAGGTGCCCTCGGACAAGGTCGAGTTCTCCGGCTTGTTCTTGGCGTAGGTGATGCCGCGGTCGCCGCGCAGCACCCATTGTCCTGCGGGCGGCACGTTGCGGCTGTTCACGTCCTCGCCGTTGAAGGCGGTGATGCGGCCGCGCAGCATCGGCACCTCGATGACCTTGCCCTTCGGGATCGCCTGGTTCAGCACCGAACGGAAACCTTCGATCTCGCTGCCCTGGATATCGACGAAGAAGAAGTTCGGCGCGCGCTCCGCCATGCTGCCGGTGAGTTCGCGGCGCAGGTTGCCGTCGATCAAAGCCAGCGTCACGAGCAGCGCAAGCCCGAGGCCGAGCGACAGCACCACCGAGGAGGTCAGCGCACCCGGACGGTGAATGTTGCCGATCGCCAGCCTGAGAGCCGGCGAATTGACCCGCGGGCTGCGGCGCGCGAGCCAGGCGATCGCCAGCGCAACGGCCCGAAGCACGATGAAGGCGAAGGCGATCGCGCCGAGGAAGACGAGCGAAATGTAGCGGTCGTAGGCCGTAAAGATCGCCAGCCCTGCGAGCGCGGCAAGGCACGCAACGGCACCGAGCAGATAGGGCCATGCCGGAAAGCCCGAGGGGTCGAAGCCCTGCTGGCGGAAGAGCGCCGTCGCCGGAATGGCGCGCGCCCGGCCGAGCGGCAGGATGGCGAAGGTCAGCGCCGTCAGCACACCGAACAGCGCGGCAAGCCCGAGTGCCCCCGGATAGAGATGGAAAGCGGTCGAAATCGGCAGCAGGTCGGCCAGGAATTGCGCCGCGACAAAGGGGATCAGTGCCCCGAGCACAAGCCCGATGACGATGCCGATCAGGGCGATCATCAGGATCTGCGCGAGATAGATCATCGCCACCAAGGCGGCAGGCGCGCCCAGACATTTGAAGGTCGCGATCACGCTGCGTTTGGCATCGAGATAGGCGCGCACCGCATTGGCGACGCCGACGCCGCCAACGATCAGCGCCGTCAGGCCGACAAGCGTCAGGAACTGCGAGAAGCGGGTGATGTTGGCCGTCAGCGCCGGTGCCGCGTTGCCGCTGGTGCGGATCGACCAGCCGGCGGCCGGCTGGCTTTTCTCCGCCTCGGTGCGAATGGCGGCGACCCCTGCCGGGTCGGCAAGCTTCACCTTGTATGTGTGCTCGACGAGGCTTCCGGTCTGCACCAGTCCCGTCGCCGCCAGGGCTTCTTCCGAGATCATCAGGCGCGGCGCGAAGCCGAAGCCGTCGGAAAGCGCGTCCGGCTCGCGTGTGATCGTGCCGGCGATCCGGACACGGGCGTTGCCGAGAAGGATTTCGTCTCCGACCTTGACGTCGAGGCGGTCGAGCAGCAGAGGCGCCACGACCGCACCGAAGACGTCGCCGTCACGGGCGATGAGGTCGTGCAACGGCCGGTCGGGTTCGCTTTCCAGCGTGCCGTAGAGCGGATAGGCCGCATCGACGGCCTTCAGTTCCACCAGGGCCTGGTTGGAACCATCGGGCAACCGCGCCATCGATCTGAGGCCAGCGGAAACCGCAACGGTTCCAAGGCCATCGAGATAGGCGCGCTCTTCGGCCGTTGCGACACGATTATTGAGCTCGAAGCGGATATCGCCTGCGAGCAGTTCCTGCCCTTGCGAGGCGATCGTCGCGGTGATCGATTGCGACAGCGAGTTGACGCCGGCAATCGCCGCGGTCCCGAGCGCAATGCAGGCGAGGAAGATGTAGAAGCCCTTGAGCCCGCCGCGCATTTCACGCAGCGCCAGCCTGAGGGCAAGCAGCGGCCGCAGCCGTACCGAAGGCGCGCCGATCATGCGGAGGCCGCCTGCTGAACCGGCGCCACCGCCACGGGGTCCGCCGCACCGCCGGCAACGATCTCGCCCGAGCGCACCCGTACCTGCCGCGCGCAACGGTCCGCAAGGGCGGCATCATGAGTCACGAGCACGAGTGTCATGCCACGGTCACGCTGTTCGGCGAAAAGCAGGTCGGCGATCTGCCGTCCGGTTTCGGCGTCGAGGTTACCGGTCGGTTCGTCGGCGATCAGAAGCTTCGGCGAGGGCGCAAGCGCCCGTGCGATCGCAACGCGCTGCTGCTCGCCGCCCGAGAGCTGGCCGGGATAGTGGCTGAGCCGCTCGCCCAGGCCGACGGCGACAAGCTCCTTGCGCGCAATCTCGAAGGCGCCGGGGACATTGGCAAGCTCAAGCGGCACGGCGACGTTTTCGAGCGCCGTCATGTTGGGAATGAGGTGGAAGGACTGGAAAACGATGCCGATATTGCGTCCGCGAAAGTCCGCGACCCGGTCCTCGTCGAGCCGGTGCAGCGGCGTGCCGTCGATAACGATCTCGCCGCGATCCAGCCGCTCGAGCCCGGCAAGCACCATCAGCAATGTCGACTTGCCCGAACCGGACGGGCCGACGATGCCGACGGATTCTCCGGCATCGATCGTCAGGCTCATACCCTTCAGCACATGCACCGAGGCGGCCGCCTCGCCCAGCGTCAGATCCGCGTTTTTAAGTTCGATGATGGTGCTGGCCAAGCGAAACAACCCTATATGAAACGAAGTGGGGAACAGAAACGGCATTCGGGATTTAGGAACAGGCCCATGGCATTAAAAGGATTTCAACGGGTTTTCTTGGCACTGATGATGACATTTGCGTTATCATGCACGGCACGCGCCGAGACGATCAGCCTCATCGGCTTCGGCGACAGCCTGATGGCGGGTTATCAGCTCCCGCCGGAGGACGCCTTCCCGGCCCGGCTGGAAAAGGCGCTGAAGGAAAAGGGCTTCGACGTGACGATCGCGAACGCTGGCGTTTCCGGCGACACGAGTTCCGGCGGTCTTGCCCGCATCGACTGGTCGGTGCCGGATGGCACCAAGGGCGTGATCCTCGAGCTCGGCGCCAATGACGCGCTGCGCGGCATTGCGCCTGAAGAGACCCGCAAGAACATCGAGGCGATGATTACCCGATTGAAGGACCGCGGCATCGCCGTGCTGCTGGCCGGCATGATGGCGCCGCCGAACATGGGCGCAGACTACGCCGCCCGCTTCAACCCGATCTATCCGGAACTCGCCGAAAAATACGGGCTGGAACTCTATCCGTTCTTTCTCGATGGCGTGGTGACCGAGGCCAAGCTCAAGCTTGAGGACGGCATGCATCCCAATGGCGACGGCGTCGGCGTCATGGTCGAGAAGGCCCTGCCCGTCGTCGAACGGTTTCTGGCAACGCTGAATAAGACGGAGTGATGACATCGTCCACAGTTAAGACAACGTTAATATTCTGAAGCGTCAAATACCAGTTGCGTGCAGATGCGATGCGTGATTCGCTAAGACATCTGCAAGAGATTCGGGGAGCTCGCCATGCCGAGACTATTCACCGCCCTCGAAATTCCGCGCAATGCTGCAATGAGTCTTTCATTGCTGCGCGGAGGTCTTCCCGGAGCTCGCTGGATCGATGTGGAGAACTACCACATCACCCTGCGCTTCATCGGTGACGTCGACTGGCGCACCGCCGACGAGATCATCGACAAGCTCGATCGCATCGAACGTCCCGAATTCCAGCTGCAACTGACCGGCACCGGCGCCTTCGGCTCGAAGAAGCCGCATTCGGTCTGGGCCGGCGTCACCAATCATCCGGAAATGTATGCGCTGCAGGCCGAAATCGAGCGCATCTGCCAGCGGCTCGGACTGGGGCCGGACCCGCGCAAGTTCACCCCGCACGTGACGCTCGCCCGGCTGCGCTCCAGCCGTGTCGAAGACGTGGTCGAGTACCTCTCCGGGCGCGGCAACTTCATGACCTCGCTCTTCAACGTTTCCCGCTTCGTGCTGCTCTCGTCGCGCGATTCGGTCGGCGGCGGACCCTACCTGACGGAAGAGGTCTTCCCGCTTCATGAGGTGCGTTCGCCGAACCTTTCGAGCAACGACGAACATCCGGCCTCAAGCATCTGGTAAAGCGCCTCGAAGGCTTCCGGCCCGTCATAGTAGGGATCCGGCACGTCCCGGCTCTTGCCTGACGCATAGTCGAGAAAGAGATGCACCTTCTGTGCCGTGCCCGCAGGCGCGAGCCTTTTCAGTGTGCGGACATTGTTCTCGTCCATGCCGAGGATGATGTCGAAATCGTCGAAATCTGCCGCCGCCACCTGGCGGCCGCGCAGCGCAGAAATATCGATGCCATGCCGCCGCGCCGCCTGGATTGATCGCCGGTCCGGCGGATCGCCGATATGCCAGGCGCCGGTTCCCGCCGAATCGATCTCCAGCGCGACGGCCAATCCCTTTTGCTCCGCCAAGGCGCGCAGCACGCCCTCGGCAAGCGGCGACCGGCAGATGTTGCCGAGACAAACGAAAAGAACTCTGACCGGTTTCATGCTATTCAGATTCGAAGGCTGGAGACAGTGGACGCTTATACGCGACAGCTCGGCCTTCGAACAGGCGGATGGGAGGAGACAAGCGATGGCAGCGGAGAAACTGGACGAGGCGGCGATTGCCGACAACCTGCACAAGATGGAAGGTTGGGTGCGGGCCGAAGACGGCAACTCGATCTGGAAGGCGTTCCGCTTCAAGAACTTCGTCGAGGCCTTCGGCTTCATGACCGAATGCGCAATCGTCGCCGAGAAACTCAACCATCACCCGGAATGGTTCAACGTCTACAATCGCGTCGACGTGACGCTCACGACCCATGACGCCGGCGGATTGAGCGAACTCGACTTCAAGCTGGCGGCGCGCATGGACAAGGCAGCGGCCGGCCGCATGCCCGATCATTTGAAATAGAACAGCCAATCCCCATATTGTGAAGCGCTGCAACAGCGGAAGCGGGACGATGGACGACATCAAGATCGGTGAAATTCTCTTGCCGGGCGAAGAATCCGAGCAGGAGCGGCGGGAAAAGCGCGTGAAGCGCCGCTTCTGGCCCACCTTTCGAAGGGCTGCCCGGCAGATCCCCTTCAGCCGCGACCTGGTCGCCGCCTACTATTGCGCGATCGATCCGAAGACGCCGACGCGCACCCGCGGCATCCTGCTTGCCGCCCTCGCCTACTTCGTGCTGCCGATCGATATCATCCCCGACGTGCTGGCCGTCGTCGGCTTCTCCGACGACGTGGCCGTCTTGACCGCGGCCTTTGCTGCGATCAGCGGGCAGATCAAGGAAACGCACTATACCAAGGCCGACGAGACGCTGGCCGACACGCCGGAGAGCTGACGTCGGACGCACGGCTGTCCGGTTGTGGCGCCCCATTCCCGCCCAAAAGTCAAACTCTTGCCCAATTCTTTGTGGCATACACATGCAAATGACGCCGGCCGCGCGATTTGGCGTGGCTGACGTCAAAGATTGGCTTGGGGCAGGAAACCTTCCGGAACGGCATTCCGAGGCAAGGCGCATCCGGTATCGGACCCGGTTCGGCGAAGATGCGAAGCGGCGGTCGGAAAGCAGTGCGCAACGGGGCAAACCGCTCCGTTTCGGGGCTAAAAGCCGAGGTTTTCGGCCATCGTTGACGGTTTGGTAACCTGAATTAAGTCAAAACAAATTCAAATGATGACTACGCGTCGCCCGTCTAACCTGTTTCGGGTGATCGAAGAGCAAGAAAAGCGGCAGGACCTCATGTTTGTAAGAAAGATCGCAACCGCAATCGCACTCGTTCTGGCGACCGCCAGCATGGCTGCCGCCCAGTCTCCGACGCGCATCCAGCAGTTCAACGCCTGGGGCGCCTATTCCTACAACGCCGGCGGCGGCAAGGTCTGCTACGTCCTCTCGGTTCCCAAGGACAAGAGCCCGGCCGGCGTCGACCACGGCGACATCTTCTTCCTCGTTTCCCAGCGCCCCGGCCAGAACATCAGCTACGAGCCGCAGGCGATGATGGGCTACCCCCTCCAGGAGAACTCCAAGGTCAACGTCGTCATCGACGGCCGCACCTTCGTGATGTTCACCAAGGGTAACTCCGCCTGGGTCGAAAACGCTGCCGAAGAACCGGCCCTCGTCGCCGCGATGAAGAACGGCAAGGCCATGTCGGTCAACGCCAAGTCGCGCAAGGGCACGGCAACCTCCTACTCTTACTCGCTCTCGGGCATCTCCGCTGCGCTGAAGCAGATCGAGGCCTGCAAGTAATCACGGGACGACACGTCACGCGCAAAGGGCCGGCTGCAGAGCCGGCCTTTTGCGTTCACGGACCCTGCCGCGTGACTCCGGGCCAAAACAATGCTAAAGCCCGGCCCAACTTGAGAGCCTCCGCGCCCCGATTGGCCGCTTTCGATGGCTCGACCGATTTCAATTCGCGCATCAGGACGATTTCCGGACCCGCTCTCCGGACGGCCTCACGCCGTATGACAGGACATCATGAGCATGGCAGCCACTGAAATTCTGAACCGGGTGGAAATCGCCAAGGCGCCCCAAGTGCGCGCAGCCGTAGAGGCGGAAAAGCCGTCGCTGATCGGTCTTCTGCGCGAGGACATGGCCAAGGCGCTGGTCGAAAAGGGCGTGCCGGAGCGCCAGGTCAAGATGCGCGTCAGCCAGCTCTGGCATTGGCTCTATGTGCGCGGCGTCTCCGACTTCGACCATATGACGAACGTATCCAAGGACATGCGCGAGATGCTGAAGCAGCATTTCACCATAGCACGCCCGGAGATCGTCGAAGAGCAGATTTCCGGTGACGGCACCCGCAAGTGGCTGCTGCGCTTCCCGGCGCGTGGCGCCGGCCGCCCGGTCGAGATCGAGACCGTCTACATTCCCGAGGAAGGCCGCGGCACGCTCTGCATTTCGAGCCAGGTCGGCTGCACCCTTACCTGCTCGTTCTGTCACACCGGCACACAGAAGCTGGTGCGCAACCTGACGGCCGAGGAAATACTCGCCCAGCTGCTGCTTGCCCGCGACCGGCTCGGCGATTTCCCCGAGCGCGATACGCCGCAGGGTGCAATCGTGCCGGCCGAAGGCCGCAAGATTACCAACATCGTGATGATGGGCATGGGCGAACCGCTCTACAATTTCGAGCAGGTGAAGACCGCGCTCCTGATTGCGTCCGACGGCGAAGGCCTGTCGCTTTCCAAGCGCCGCATCACCCTTTCGACCTCCGGCATCGTGCCGGAGATCTACCGCACCGGCGAAGAAATCGGCGTCATGCTGGCGATTTCGCTGCATGCGGTTCGCGACGACCTGCGCGACATGCTGGTGCCGATCAACAAGAAGTACCCGCTGAAGGAACTGATGGACGCCTGCCGCGCCTATCCGGGGCTTTCGAACGCCCGCCGCATCACCTTCGAATATGTGATGCTCAAGGACGTCAACGACAGCCTGGAAGACGCCAAGCAACTGGTGAAGCTGCTGAAGGGCGTGCCGGCGAAGATCAACCTCATCCCCTTCAACCCCTGGCCGGGCACCAACTACCAGTGTTCCGACTGGGAGCACATCGAGAAGTTTGCCGACTTCATCAACCAGGCCGGCTACGCCTCGCCGATCCGCACGCCCCGCGGCCGCGACATTCTCGCCGCCTGCGGCCAGCTGAAGTCGGAATCGGAACGCATGCGCAAGGTCGACCGCCTCGCCTTCGAGGCGATGATGATCGCCAACCACGGCGAAGACTGAGGCGCAGCGCCTGCTTGCGGTTCCTCCGCTCTGCCATCACCCATCGATGAAGAACTTTGATGGGTGATGCAGATCCTATCGATTGATTTCATGTCCCCGGTTTCCTAAGAAAGCGGGAAATCAATTCAGGAGGACAACCCATGCGCTCACTTCTCATCGCCCTTGCCGCCACGGTGGCATTCACTCTGCCCGCCCGTGCCGATGAGGTGACCGTCGCCGTGACCGCGATCGTCGAGCATCCGGCGCTCGATGCCGCCCGCGACGGCGTGAAGGATGCGCTGGCCGCCGCCGGCTACAAGGAAGGCGAGAACCTCAAGTTCCTCTACGAGTCGGCCCAGGGCAACCCGGCGACCGCCGCCCAGATCGCCCGTCAGTTCGCAGGCGAAGCCCCGAACGTGATCGTCCCGATCTCCACGCCTTCGGCACAGGCGGTCGTCTCCTCGACCCGTGATATCCCGGTTGTCTTCACTGCCGTTTCCGACCCGGTCGGCGCGCAGCTGGTCAAGGACATGGACAAGCCCGGCGGCAACGTCACCGGCCTCTCCGACATGTCACCGGTTGCCGAGCACGTCGCCCTGATCAAGGAAATCCTGCCGAACGCCAAGTCGATCGGTTACCTCTACAATTCCGGAGAAGCCAACTCCGTTTCGCTGCTCGCGGTGCTGAAGACCGAAGCCGAAAAGGCCGGCCTGACCGTCGTCGAGTCCGCCGCGACCAAGTCGGCTGAAGTCCAGGGTGCTGCCCGCGCTCTCGTCGGCCGCGCCGATGCGATCTACGTGCCGACCGACAACACGATCATCTCCGCGCTCGAAGGTGCTGTCGCCGTCGCCGAGGAAGCCAAGCTGCCGCTCTTCACTGCCGACACGGATTCCGTTGCTCGCGGCTCGCTCGCAGCCCTCGGCTTCAACTATTACGACGTCGGCAAGCAGACCGGCGAAATCGTCGTTCGCATCCTCAAGGGCGAAAACCCGGGTGATATCGGCGTCAAGGTTGCTGCCGGTTCCGACCTGGTGATCAACAAGAAGGCCGCCGAGAAAATGGGCGTCACCCTTCCGGAAAGTGTCGTAAAGCGCGCAACCCGCGTCGTTGAATAACGCGTTCGACCTTTTCAGGTTCAAGTTTGTTGCGTTTTGCCCGCCTCCGTTCCATACGGGGGCGGTTCGCTATGAGGGGCCTGATCCTTTGGATCGCGGGGCCGCTCCGAAAGTTCTGAGCCGCACATGCGCCGGCCTTGGGCCCCATGTGCCAAGCGGGAGCGTCGCGCCCATAACGACAACCACGCGCGACACGTAAAAAGAGGGTCTGGGGTTGAGTCTAATCGCTTTCTGGGGAGCCGTGGAACTGGGGCTGGTCTACGCCTTCGTCGCCCTTGGCGTCTTTCTCGCATTCCGGGTGCTCGATTTCCCCGACCTGACCGTAGACGGGTCCTTTCCGCTGGGGGCAGCCGTCACCGCCGTGCTGATCATCGCCGGCGTCAACCCGTGGCTTGCGGCCTCTGTCGCCATGGTGGCGGGTGCCGCCGCCGGTATCGTCACGGCGATGCTCAACGTGCGCTTCAAGATCCTCAACCTGCTCGCCTCGATCCTGACGATGATCGCGCTGTTCTCGGTGAACCTGCGCGTCATGGGCAAGCCGAACGTCGCGCTGATCAATGCCGACACGATGCTATCGCCCTTCTACGGCCTGGGCTTGCGCGATTTCTACGTCCGGCCGCTGTTCATCGGCGTGCTCGTCGTCGTCGCCGTCATCATCGTCTGGCGCTTCCTTGAGAGCGATGCCGGCCTTGCGATGCGCGCCACCGGCGCCAATGCCCGCATGGCCCGCGCTCAAGGCGTCGATACCAACCGCCAGATCTATCTCGGCATGGCGATCTCCAACGCGCTCGTCGCCTTCGGCGGCGCGCTGTTTGCCCAGACCAACGGTTTCGCAGACGTCACCTCGGGCGTCGGCACGATCGTCGTCGGCCTCGCAGCCGTTATCATCGGCGAGACGCTGCTCGGCGCCCGCGGCATCCTGATTGCGCTCATCGGCTGCGTGCTCGGCTCGATCCTCTACCGTATCGCGATCCAGCTGGCGCTGTCGACCGACATGCTCGGGCTACAGGCCTCCGACCTCAACTTCGTGACTGCGGCACTCGTCACCTTCGCCCTCGTCCTTCCCCGTCTGCGTCGTGGAGGTGCGGCATGATCAGCGTCAACAACATTCAGGTCATCTTCGGCAAGGGCACGCCGCTGCAAAAGCAGGCGCTGAACGGCGTCAGCCTGACGATCGAGCAGGGCTCGTTCGTCACCGTCATCGGCTCCAACGGTGCCGGCAAGTCGACGCTCCTCGGCGTGCTCGCCGGCGACGTGCTGCCGAGTGCCGGCCAGGTGATGATCGGCAAGACCGACGTCAGCCGCAAGGGCACCGCCGCCCGCGCCGGCCTCGTCGCCCGCGTCTTCCAGGATCCGCTGACCGGAAGCTGCGGCGCGCTCTCGATCGAGGAAAACCTGGCGCTCGCCGCCAAGCGTGGCGAGGCACGCGGCCTCGCGGCCGCCCTCGGCCCGAAGCGCCGCGAGCATTTCCGCGAGCGTATCGCCGAGCTCAACCTCGGCCTTGAAAACCGCATGGGCGACCGCATGGATCTTCTGTCCGGCGGCCAACGTCAGGCGGTCTCGCTGGTCATGGCGACGCTTGCCGGCTCCGAAGTGCTGCTGCTCGACGAACACACGGCAGCGCTCGACCCTGGCATGGCCGAATTCGTGATGAACCTGACGCAGAAGATCGTTTCCGAGCGAAAGCTGACGACGATGATGGTGACCCACTCGATGCGCCAGGCGCTCGACTACGGCCACCGCACCATCATGCTGCACGGCGGCGAGATCGTGCTCGACGTCGCCGGCGACAGCCGCAAGGAACTGCAGGTCGAAGACCTCATCGCCATGTTCCGCCGCATCCGCGGCCAGACGCTCGACGACGACGCGCTGCTCATCGGCTGAGTACGGAAGACGACTTCAGAACGAGGCCCGGACATCCACGATGTCCGGGCTTTTTGTTTACCGCGCCGTCGTCATGAAAATCTTCACCGCGAACACCGAAAAGACGCCGGCGAAGCTGAAGTCCAGTGCCCGCATTACGCCCCTGTTGCGCTGCAGCCATGAGGCAAGCCAGTCGGCAGTGAAGACGACCAGCATGTTCACCGGCATGCCGATGGTGATGAAGAACGCGCCGAGGAACAGAAGCTTGCCGGTGACCGAGGGATCGTCGGCGCTGACGAACTGCGGCAGGAAGGTCATGAAGAAGATGATGACCTTGGGGTTCAAGAGGTTCACCCAGAATCCGGCCGAGATGTTGGCAAGCGCCTTGCCTTCCGTCGGCTCGACCTTCTGCACCGAAATGCTGGAGCCGAAGCGGATCGCCTGGATGGCAAGCCACAGCAGATAGGCGGCACCGCCGGTCTTGAGGATGGCAAAGGCGGTCGGCGAAGCGGTGATCAGCGCCGAGATGCCGAAGGCGACGAGCAGCGTATGCACGACGATGCCGAAGCTGGTACCGAGCACGACGAAAAGGGCTGCCTTCTTGCCCTGGGCGAGCGCCCGGCTGATCGAAAGCGTCATGTCGGGGCCCGGCGTGGCCGCCAGGAGCAGTGTCGCGGCCGCAAAGGTCAGAAGGGTCGCAAGGCTGGGAATGAAGTCCATCGTCGTTTCCTCGGCGCGGGGGTCGCCTCCAGTAATCATGCGCCTGCGCTTTTGCCAGCGGATTCGCATCGTCAGGCGTTCTAGCGCTTGTATCGCCGCAGGTTCTGGCTAAAGTGCCGCAGATTTGCACGCGGCATCGCCGCCCTCCCCAAGACCAGACGGACGGAAACCATGGCATCGCATAAAGACGTGAAAAAGGTCGTTCTCGCCTATTCGGGCGGTCTCGACACCTCGATCATCCTGAAGTGGCTGCAGACCGAACTCGGCGCGGAAGTCGTCACCTTCACCGCCGACCTCGGCCAGGGCGAAGAGCTCGAGCCGGCCCGCAAGAAGGCCGAGATGCTCGGCATCAAGGAGATCTACATCGAGGACGTCCGCGAGGAGTTCGTCAAGGATTTCGTCTTCCCGATGTTCCGCGCCAATGCCGTCTATGAAGGCGTCTACCTGCTCGGCACTTCGATTGCCCGCCCGCTGATCTCCAAGCACCTGATCGACATCGCCAAGAAGACCGGCGCCGACGCGATCGCCCATGGCGCGACCGGCAAGGGCAACGACCAGGTTCGCTTCGAGCTTTCGGCCTATGCGCTGAACCCGGACATCAAGATCATCGCGCCGTGGCGCGACTGGTCGTTCAAGAGCCGCACCGACCTGCTCGAATTCGCCGAGAAGCATCAGATCCCGGTTGCCAAGGACAAGAAGGGCGAAGCGCCGTTCTCCGTCGACGCCAACCTGCTGCACTCCTCGTCCGAGGGCAAGGTTCTCGAAGACCCGGCACTGGAAGCCCCTGAATACGTGCACATGCGCACGATCTCGCCGGAAGCCGCTCCGGATCAGGCCACCGTCATCAAGATCGGCTTCGAGCGTGGTGACGCCGTCTCGATCAACGGCGTGCGCCTGTCCCCGGCCACCCTGCTTGCCAAGCTCAACGAATACGGCCGCGACAACGGCATCGGCCGCCTCGATCTCGTCGAGAACCGCTTCGTCGGCATGAAGTCGCGCGGTGTCTACGAGACCCCCGGCGGCACCATCCTGCTCTCGGCGCACCGCGCGATCGAGAGCATCACGCTCGACCGCGGCGCTGCCCACCTCAAGGACGAGCTGATGCCGCGCTACGCCGAGCTGATCTATTACGGCTTCTGGTTCTCGCCGGAGCGCGAGATGCTGCAGGCGGCGATCGACAAGAGCCAGGAGCATGTTGAAGGCGAAGTGACGCTCAAGCTCTACAAGGGCAACGTCATGGTCATCGGCCGCGAGAGCGACAAGTCGCTCTACTCCGACAAGCTGGTCACCTTCGAGGACGACCAGGGCGCCTACGACCAAAAGGACGCCGCCGGCTTCATCAAGCTCAACGCGCTGCGCCTGCGCACGCTAGCCGCGCGCAACCGCTAAGCCCTGACTGTTGAAACAGAGCCGCGGCGGAGCGCTCTGCCGCGGCTTTTTTGTGCGTGAATGGTGGGGAGGAGAGTTACCGCCCGGCACCCGGCTAGCGTGCTACTCCGCCGGCTCGGAAAGCGACGCACCCGCCGCAGCAGCCAGCGGCCGTAACCGCACCGTCCGGCGATACCAGACATAGCTGAGGATACAGACGAGGCCGAAGCTGGGGATGATCGCGCCGAGCGCCAGCACCGGCACGCCGACGGCAGCGGCAATCGCACCGCCGAGCAGGCCTGAGCCCATCTGCACGAAGCCCATGACAGCCGATGCCGTACCAGCGATATCGGGAAAAGGCGCCATTGCGGCGGTCATCATGTAGGGCATGACGAAGGCGATACCGAACGCATAGATGCCTATGGGCAGCATGACGGACAGGAAGCTCGGTGGAAGCGCGTGCATGGTATAGGCAAGCGCCAGGCTGGCAGCCCCGATGAAGACGAGGCCGGCGGGCACCAGCGCCTGCGGCGTGAAGCGCCGCATCAAGAGCCGCACCACCACAGTTCCCGAAAAGAACAGGCCCGACTGCATCAGCATCCCAACGCCGAATTCGGTGGGCGTCAGGCCGACTTCGTTGATCAGCACAAAAGGCAGCATGGTCGCCCAGGCATAAAGTGCGCCGACCGCTCCGCCGATCACAAGTGTCGAGGAGATGAAGCGGCTGTCGCTCACCAACCGCCGATAGGCCGCAAGGATGGGCTTCAGGTGGCCCTTGGCCGGATCCGGGGTCGCGGTCTCGGCCATGAAAAACTGCACGGTGAGACAGGCCATGGCGGCAAAGCCGACCATCAGGAAGAAGATCGACTGCCACCCGAAGAGACCGAGCGCCAGGCCGCCAAGCGTCGGTGACACGGCGGGTCCGAGGGCCAGCATCATGCCAATCATGTTCATGATGCGTGCGGCTTCAGTCCCGGTGAACTGGTCGCGCACGATCGCACGCGCCACGGTCATCCCGACGGAGGCGCCGATGCCTTGCACCAGGCGGCCGGCCAAAAGCACCGCGACGGAAGGCGCGAAGGCCGCCATCAGGCTGCCGACGAGGTAGATGGCCATGAAGATCAGCGTCGCGCGCCGGCGGCCGATGACGTCGGAAAGCGTGCCGGAGACAAGCTGGGCAAAGGCAAAACCGGCGAAATAGAGCGACAGCGTCATCTTGATCGCCGCTTCGCTTGAGGAGAAGGCACGCACCAGTTCGGGCATCGCCGGCGTATAGAGCGCCATGGAAACGGGGCCGAGCGCCACCAGGAAGGCGCCGATGATGCTTGTGCGCCGCTCGCTCATGCGACGCGTCATTGCGAGGCTCCGACCCGAACCTCGGCCTTCTCCGCTGTATCCTTGCCCGCAAGGCACGGATCGAGCTGACGCAGATTGTCACGCAGGATGCGCAGGTTGGAACAGAGAAGCGCGCGCGCTTCCGCATCCAGCCCCTCGGTATAGGCATCCATCATTTCGCGAAGCCCGGTCATCAGCTCGTTGAGCAGCGGACCCGCCTTTTCGGTGATGATGACATTCTTGGCGCGACGATCCGCCGGATCGGGAACACGGGCGACGAGCCCGTTCGTCTCCAGCCGGTCGAGATAGGCCGACAGCGTCATCGGCTCAATGCCCATGCGCGTTGCGATTTCGGCCTGTTTGATGCCCTCGGTAAGCGCCGCCTGGATCAGCGTGCGCGCCTCGCCGGGCGTGATGCCCAGGTCCATGGCATTGACCTTGCGGTCGAAGGCCCCGCGCAAGAGGCGCGAGACATCGGTCAAAAGCATTCCAATGGTTTCGGATTCTAGCTTGAAGGGCATCATGATCGTTCACAGGTGATATAATAAGTTTTACTTATCATAGCATCTGATAACGTTCAACGCGGCAAGCCATCTTTCCCTTACCAGTTTAACGGTAAAACCCGCAAGGATTCAACGTATTACCTTCGCATTCACGCATGGAGCCGTCGTGGTTGCGCCTCAGCCCTCGAGCTCCTCGCGCAGCATCTCGAGCTCCAGCCATTCCTCTTCCATGCGAGCGAGGTCGGCACGCAGCTTTTCCAGTTCCTGTGCCAGTTTCGCAAAAGCATTTGGATCTTTTGTGAAGAGCTTGGGATCCGCCATCTTTTCTTCGCGCTTGGCAGCCTCGGCCTCCGCCTTGGCGATCTCCTTCGGCAGGTTTTCGAGCGCGAATTTCTGCTTGTAGGAAAGCTTGCCCTTGGCAGCCTTCGGCGCTTCGGCGGCAGGCACGGCGGCATCGGCCTTGGCCTTTTCCGCCTTCTCGGCTTTGCGCTTCTCCTCGATCGCGCCCTTGCGCTGCGCCATCATGTCGGAATAGCCGCCGGCATACTCGATCCAGCGCCCATCCGGCGCCTCCGGATTGGCTGGCGCAATCGTCGAGGTGACGGTGCGGTCGAGGAAGTCGCGGTCGTGGCTGACGAGGATCACGGTTCCGGCAAAACCGGCGACGATCTCCTGCAGCAGGTCGAGCGTCTCGATGTCGAGATCGTTGGTCGGTTCGTCGAGAATGAGAAGGTTCGTCGCCCGCGCCAGAATGCGCGCCAGCATTAGCCTTGCGCGCTCGCCGCCCGACAACTCACGGATCGGGGTGCGCGCCTGCTCCGGCTGGAACAGGAAGTCCTTCATGTAGCCGGTAACGTGGCGCTGCTCGCCATTGACCAGCAGGTTGTCGCCGCGCCCGTCCGTCAGGTAGTGCGCCAGCGTATCGTCGAGATTGAGGTCTTCGCGCTTCTGGTCGAGCGTCGCGATTTCCAGATTGGTGCCGAGCTTGACCGTGCCTGTGTCCGGCTCGATCTGCCCGGTCAGGATCTTCAGGAGCGTCGTCTTGCCGGCGCCGTTCGGGCCGACGAGACCGATGCGGTCGCCGCGGTGCACGCGGATCGAGAACGGCGCGACGATGGTGCGCTCGCCATAGGCCTTGGTGATCTTCTCGGCCTCGATCACCAGCTTGCCGGATTCCTTGGCGTCGGCGGCCGTCGCCTGCACGGTGCCCTGCGGCCCCTTGTGGCCGCGATAGGTCGCCCGCATGGTCTGCAGCTCGCCGAGGCGGCGCATGTTGCGCTTGCGCCGCGCGGTCACACCGTAACGCAGCCAATGTTCCTCGCGCTCGATCGCCTTGCCGAGCTTGTGCTGCTCCAGCTCCTCGGCCTCCAGCACCTCGTCGCGCCAGGCCTCGAAATGGGCAAAGCCACGGTCGAGGCGACGGGACTGACCACGGTCGAGCCAGACGGTGGCGGTCGAGACCTTTTCCAGGAAGCGCCGGTCGTGCGAGATCAGCACCAGCGCCGAGCGGCTGCGGATCAGTTCGTCTTCCAGCCATTCGATCGTCGGCAGGTCGAGATGGTTGGTCGGCTCGTCGAGCAAAAGGATGTCCGGCTCCGGCGCCATGACGCGCGCGAGTGCTGCGCGACGCGCTTCGCCGCCAGAAAGGCGCTTGGGATCCTCTTCGCCGGTCAGACCCAGATGCTGCAGCAGATAGGCGACGCGATAGGGATCGTCGCTCGGGCCGAGACCCGCCTCGGCATAGGCCTGCACCGTGTCGTAGCCGTCGAAATCCGGCGCCTGATGCAGATAGCGGATGGTTGCCGAGGGATGGCGGAACACTTCGCCCGACTGCGCCTCTGCAAGGCCCGCGGCGATCTTCATCAGCGTCGATTTGCCCGAGCCGTTGCGGCCGACCAGGCAGATCTTGTCGCCCGGCTCCACTTGAAAATTGGCGCCGGCAAGCAGCGGCGTGCCGCCAAAGGTGAGGAAGATATCGTCGAGTTTCAGAATGGGAGGCGCCAAGGCTCAGGCTCCGGAAAGGTCATAGGGGCGGGCAAGCACGAGGGCGCGGCCGCTCTTGAGAGTGAAGCGAAGGTGACCCTCCGCAACGTTGGAAACGGTTCGGGACGAGCCGAACGGCAGGGTGAAATCGTCGAGCGGATAACGCGCATTGACGATCGAAAGACCGGTCAGCTCGGTCAACCCGAGGACCGAGAAGAGGCAGCCCTTGGGCAGGTCGACTTCGAGCGAGCCGGCCAGCAGCGGATAGGCCTCCTCCTCGCCCGACGTCATCAACACCGAAAGCCCGCGCTCGGCAAGGGCGACGGCATGAAGCAGATGCATGAACGCATGATCACTGCGGGTGCCGCCGAGCGCGCCGGCGAAGATCAGGCGATCGGCGCCACGCGACAGCGCCGCCTCGACCGCGATCTCACCGTCCGTCGCGGCCTTTGCCGCCGGATAGGGCTCGCGCGGGACGGAGGCGTAGTCCGCAAGAAGGGCTTCCTCGGTCGAGTCGAAATCACCGACCCAGACATCGGGCACGATGCCGAGCAGCCGCGCATGGCGCATGCCGCCATCAGCCGCGATGAAGCGACTTGCGGCCAGCTGGTGAGCCAACCGGTCGGTCAGCGAAAGGGCGCCGCCAAGCAGAATGGTGAAGGTCGATCGAGCCATGGCAAAGCCCATAGCGCAAAGGACCGCCGAAGGAAAACGAAGAAAACCGTCGGGCGACCGGTTCTTAAGATTTTGGTCAGACCGTCAATGCCCCTCGGGCACCGGATCGGGGAACAGCATGCCGGCATAAATGCCGGGGGTCGAATCCGGGATCTCGACGGCCCCGGCCACCCGCTCGTAGAACTTCGCCGGCCCGACACCGCCGATAATCGCGTAGCCGTAGCCGGCCTCGCGCATGGCCGTCAGGCTTGCAAGCAGCAGCGCCTCGCCGATGCCCTGCCCGCGCATGCTTTCGTCGACACCGGTCGGACCAAAGAAGCCGAGCGCCGTCACGTCGTGGCAGGAAAAGCCGACAATCTTTTCCTCATGGACTGCGACATGCATACGCGTCGGGGTCGAGGAAAAGGCGGCTTCCGCCTCGCCCGCCCATCCGGCGCCAAAGGTCTTTTCGATCCAGGACACGACAAGGCGGCGCTCCGGCGCCATGGCGCGGCGAATGCTGACGCCAGGACCAAGCTTCGACTGAGGCTCAGCCGGCAGGGCATAAAGTCGAACGAGCATATCGGGCATGACATTTCCTCCTCGCTGCCGTTGTGTAGCGCAGTTGGCGGCTTACGCAAACACGCGCCGTCGTGCCGGCCAGGCGCCTTTGCTTCCCCGCAAACATCGCTTGCCTTGGGGCCTTGGCAGCGGTAAATCTCTTGCCGCTCTAACGGGGTGCCTCCCGACCGCACAGCGGCCGGAGGCTGAGAGGCGTCAAAACGCCAACCCGCGGAACCTGATCCGGCTCATACCGGCGGAGGGATTAGACGCGATCGGATCGATACGCCCTTTTCCCATGTAACAACGAACTTTGGGAGAGAGGTCCTCGCCATGTCCAATTCATCGCAACTCAAACTCTTTAGCCGGCTAGCCCTTGCGGCCACCGCAAGCCTCGTTTTTTCCGGCGTCGCGATCGCCGCCGACAAGACGCTGACGGTCTATACCTATGAGAGCTTCATCACCGAATGGGGACCAGGCGCCAAGGTTGCGGAAGCGTTCGAGAAGACCTGCGAGTGCAAGGTCAACTATGTCGGCGTCGCCGACGGCGTCGAGCTTCTCACCCGCCTGAAGCTCGAAGGCGAGGCTTCCAAGGCCGACATCGTGCTCGGCCTCGATACCAATCTGGTTGCGGAAGCCAAGGAAACGGGCTTCTTCGCGCCGCACGGCATCGAGGCAACCGGCGTCACCGTGCCCGGCAACTTCTCCGACGACACGTTCCTGCCCTATGACTACGGCCACTTCGCCGTCGTCTACGACACCGAGACGCTGAAGACGCCGCCGAAAAGCCTGAAGGAACTGGTCGAAGGCGACCCGTCGCAGAAGATCGTCATCGAGGATCCGCGCACGTCGACGCCGGGCCTCGGTCTGCTCCTCTGGGTCAAGGCCGTCTATGGCGATGAGGCGGGTGCCGCCTGGGCGAAGCTGAAGGACCGCGTTCTGACCGTCACCCCCGGCTGGTCGGAAGCCTATGGCCTCTTCACCAAGGGTGAGGCGCCGATGGTGCTGTCCTACACCACGTCGCCGGCCTACCACATGGTCGCGGAAAATACCGAGCGCTATCAGGCGGCTGCCTTTTCCGAAGGGCACTACATCCAGATCGAAGTCGCCGGCATGACCAAGAACGCCAAGGAGCCGGAACTGGCAAAGCAGTTCCTCGCCTTCATGACCGGTCCGGAGTTCCAGTCGATCATCCCGACGACCAACTGGATGATGCCGGTCGCAGCAACCAAGGAGCCGCTGCCGGACGCCTTCAACAAGCTGGTCAAGCCGGATAACACCTTCCTCCTGCCCTCGGAGGAGGTCGCCAAGAACCGCAAGGCCTGGATCGACGAATGGCTCGCCGCCATGAGCAAGAACTGAGGCCGGATTGTTCGCACTGCGCGAAAATCGCATGACAGTGGTCGCCGGGGCAGCCTGCCTCGGCGCCTTCGTCCTTTTCGTCGGCCTGGCGATCGTCGCCTTGCTGAGCCAGACGGGCGGCGCCAGCGATGACGCGCTGTTCGACGCCTATATCTGGCGCGTCACCCGCTTCACCCTGCTGCAGGCGACACTCTCGACGCTGCTGTCGGTGCTCTTTGCCATCCCCGTCGCCCAGGCGCTGGCGCGGCGGCCGCAGTTTCCCGGCCGCATCTGGCTCTTGCGCCTGATGGCGCTGCCGCTCGGCCTGCCCGTTCTCGTCGGCGCACTCGGGCTGATCGAGATCTGGGGGCGCCAGGGATTCCTCAATTCCGGCCTGCGCTGGCTCGGCCTCGCGCAGCCCGTCAGCATCTACGGCCTGTTCGGCATCCTGCTCGCCCACGTCTTCTTCAACATGCCGCTTGCGGCACGCCTGTTCCTGGCCGGGCTCGAGCGCATCCCCGCCGAATACTGGCGCAGCGCCGCCAATCTCGGCATGCCGTCGCGCGCACTCTTCCGCTTCATCGAATGGCCCGTCCTGCGCGGCCTCCTTCCAGGTGCCGCCGGCCTTGTCTTCATGCTCTGCGCCACCAGCTTCACCCTCGTGTTGACGCTCGGCGGCGGGCCTGCGGCCAGCACAATCGAAGTGGCAATCTACCAGGCGCTGCGCTTCGATTTCGATCCGCCCCGCGCGATCGCGCTATCGGCCCTGCAGATCGCCATGACCGGCCTGCTGCTGTTCCTGCTTCGTCATCTGGCGACCGGGCCGGAAGAGGGCATGACCGGTGGCCGCACCGTGCGCCGCTTCGATGGCGCATCCAGGATCGCGCGCCTGACCGATGCCGCCTGGATCGCCCTTGCCTTTCTGTTTCTTGGCGCACCGCTGGTCGCCGTCCTCATCTCCGGTCTCGAAGCCGATCTGCTGAAGCTCGCCCGCGATCCGGCCGTGCACCGGGCGCTGCTGACCAGCGCGGCAATCGCGCTCGCCTCGGCCCTCGCCTCCGTCACCATGGCGGCCGTGATGATCCGCGCAGCCGCGACCGTCACCGCGCCGCGTCACGCGACGTCGCTCGCCCGCGGTTTCGCCGGCGCCATCGGCGCCAGCACCTCGCTGATCCTGCTGGTGCCGCCCGTGGTGCTTGGCGCCGGCTGGTTCCTTCTGCTGCGTCCCTTCGGCGATGTCGCGCGTTTTGCGCCCGTTATCGTCGTGGCGATCAATGCGCTGATGGCGCTTCCCTTCGTCCATCGCATCCTCGCGCCGGCAATGGCGACCCATGCGGCGCGGTCGGAACGGCTGACGGCAAGCCTTGGCATCCGTGGTTTTGATCGCCTGCGATGGATCGACTTTCCGGCGCTGCGCAAGCCGCTGCTGATGGCACTTTCCTTCGCCATGGCGCTGTCGCTCGGCGATCTCGGCGCCGTCGCCCTCTTCGGCAGCCAAGACATGGTCACGCTGCCCTGGCTGCTCTACAGCCGCATGGGCAGCTACCGCACCGCCGACGCCGCCGGTCTCGCCCTTTTCCTCGGGCTTCTGTGCCTGATCTTCACCATCCTCGGCACGGCGAATGACAGCCGGCCGGAAAGACGCAAAGCATGACCCACCCCGTCCCCGCGATAGAGCTGCGCGATGTCGAGGTCCGTTTCGAAACGGCCGCGCTCACCTTCGATTGCGCGATTGCCACCGGTGGCATCGTCGCCGTCGCCGGTGCGTCTGGCTCCGGCAAGTCGACGCTGCTCCACCTTATTGCCGGGTTCGAGGACCCCGATCGCGGCGAGGTCCGCATTCTCGGCGAGAACGTGGCCGATCGGGCGCCGTCGGAACGGCCGGTCTCGATGATCTTCCAGGACAACAACCTTTTCGCCCATCTCGACGTCGCGACCAATATCGGCCTCGGCATCGACCCGGCGCTTCGATTGACCGCGACCGACCGCGACAAGATCGAATACGCGCTCCGCCGCGTCGGGCTCGAAGGCTTTGGGAAAAGGCTGCCGCCAACGCTTTCCGGCGGCGAACGCCAGCGTGTCGCTCTTGCCCGGGCGCTTGTGCGAAAGCGCCCGCTGCTGCTGCTCGACGAGCCCTTCGCAGCGCTTGATCCCGGCATGCGCGCCGGCATGCGCACACTCCTGCGGGAACTGCACGCGGAGGAGGCCAACACGATCCTGATGATCACACACCATCCCGAAGACGTGAAAGCCCTGGCCGACAGCGTGCTTTTTCTCGACCAGGGGCGTATCATCGCAAACGATACCCTCGACCGTTTCCTGGAGCGGCGGGATAATGCGGCGATCGACCGCTTTCTCGGCAATACTTGAAGGACGGATCGGATTCACCGCGCCCTTGGCCGGTTGCCACAATTTGACCGCGGCGCCATGCGACGCGCGAAATATCCGGCAAGGCGCGAATATTCCCGCATCCGTTGCCGTGATACCACGGGGCAACTATTTCTACCGAGACAAACTAGGCAGGTGGCGCTGAAATCAGATACAGCAAGACCAGGACTGAAAGGTCGCGGCAGAGCAACGCTGCCGGGCTGAAAAAGTAGGACTTTCAACGCTGTCGTTCCACGTTTCCGCAGGATGCGGGCGGAGCGACGGACGGAAACGGGCTGAGGCATGGAGAGGCATACAGTCACACACGACCGGATCCCGCCGACGGGCGGACGGCTGCGTGGACGCGCCGTGGTTGCATTGCTTGCGACCACGCTCCTTTCCGCATGCCAATCCGTGATCGAGCAGACTTATCAGCCGACGGTTTCGCCTTCCTCCAATCCGCAGATCGTCGAGGAAGTCCAGAAGAACGATCCGCGGGCACAGCTGGGCGCGCGCGAACATCCGCGCATCGTCGCAAGCTACGGCGGCGAGTACAAGGACGCCAAGACCGAGCGCCTGGTGGCGCGCATCACCGGCGCGCTGACGGCGGTCTCCGAGAATCCGCAACAGTCCTATCGCATCACCATCCTGAATTCGCCGGCGATCAACGCCTTCGCACTGCCTGGCGGCTATCTCTACGTCACCCGCGGCCTGCTGGCGCTTGCCAATGACGCCTCCGAGGTCGCAGCCGTGCTGTCGCACGAAATGGCCCACGTCACCGCCAATCATGGCATCGAGAGGCAGCAGCGCGAGGAAGCGGAAGTGATCGCCAGCCGGGTGGTCTCCGAGGTGCTGTCCTCCGATATCGCCGGCAAGCAGGCACTCGCCCGCGGCAAGCTCCGGCTCGCGGCCTTCTCGCGCAACCAGGAACTCCAGGCCGACGTGATCGGTGTGCGCATGCTCGGCGAAGCCGGCTACGACCCCTATGCCGCCGCGCGCTTCCTCGACTCGATGGCCGCCTATAGCCGCTTCACGGCGGTCGATCCGGAATCCGACCAGAGCCTCGACTTCCTGTCGAGCCACCCGAACGCGCCCCAGCGCGTCGATCTCGCGCGCCGGCATGCCCGTGCCTTCGGCCCCGAAGGCACCAGCGGCGACCGCGGGCGCGACTACTATCTCGCCGGCATCGACGGCCTGCTCTATGGCGACAGCCCGCAAGAAGGCTATGTGCGCGGGCAGACCTTCCTGCACGGCCAACTCGGCATCCGCTTCGACGTGCCCGCCGGATTCCAGATCGACAACAAGGCCGAGGCGGTTCTCGCGACCGGCGCCGGCGACATCGCCGTGCGCTTCGACGGCGTCGCCGACACGGGTGGCCGAAGCCTGACCGACTATATCGCCAGCGGTTGGGTGACGGGCCTGAAGCCCGATACGATCCGGCAGATCAGCGTCAACGGCCTGGAAGCCGCGACCGCGCGAGCCTCCGCCGACCGTTGGGATTTCGACGTGACGGTCATTCGTATCGATACGCGGATCTACCGCTTCCTGACCGCCGTGCCCAAGGGATCGAACGCGCTCGAGCCGACCGCAAACCAGTTGCGCACCTCGTTCCGCCGCATGACGGCCGCCGAGACACAGTCGCTGAAGCCGCTGCGGATCCGGGTCGTGACCGTCCGGCCCGGCGATACGATCACCACGTTGTCGGCCCGCATGATGGGAACCGACCGCAAGCTCGACCTCTTCCGGGTGATCAATGCGATGCAGGTCAGCTCGACGATAAAGCCGGGCGACAAGGTGAAGATCGTTTCCGAATAGCGTGAGGTGGGCGCGGTTGCAGCGCGTTGGTGCGCGCGTGATTGCCTGCCGTCTGTAAGGCAAGCGCGTCGCTGGGTACCTCTACGATTGCCCAAAAAGCCCAGCACCAATCGTCTCATTGCCAAACCATCAACGGGCAGCCCGGCTCAGTGCCGGGTCGCCGAGCACAGCCGGCATGGCGGCGTCAGACGGTCAATGAATTCCCGCGGTCAGCGCCGGCGCTCTCGTCGCCAGGGCCGCCCGGAGCTTTTCCAGGGCCCGGGTTTCGATCTGCCGCACGCGTTCCTTGGAAATGCCGAGATCGATGCCGAGCTCTTCGAGCGTCGCCCCTTCTTCCGTCAGCCGCCGGGCGCGGATGATGCGCATCTCGCGCTCCGTCAGCGCTCCCAGCGCATCGCGCAGCCAGACGCGGGCCCGTTCGCCGTCGATCATCTCGCTCACCTGCTCGTCCGGCAACGGCGCGTCGCTGGCGAGGAAATCGAGCCGTTCACCGCCATCGGAATCGCTGCCGCCGACCGGCGCCTGCAGCGAGGTGTCGCTTCCGGAAAGCCGGGCATCCATCGTCTGCACATCAGCGATGCTGACACCGAGGGCGGCGGCAATCTCCTCATGCATAGCCTGCGATGTAAGCTGCCTGTCACCCTGGGCAAGCCGGGCACGAAGGCGCCGAAGGTTGAAGAACAGGGCCTTCTGCGCAGAACTGGTTCCACCGCGGACGATCGACCAGTTGCGCAGGACATAATCCTGCATCGACGCCCGGATCCACCAGGTGGCATAGGTCGAGAAGCGGACCTCGCGGCTCGGCTCGAAACGGGCTGCCGCCTCCAAGAGACCGATATGGCCCTCCTGGACGAGGTCACCCATCGGCAGGCCGAAATTGCGGAACTTCGCGGCCATCGAGATCACCAGGCGCATATGCGACATGGCGATCTTGTTGCGGGCTTCCTGATCGTTGTCGTTTCGCCAGGCTTGCGCCAGCTTATGCTCCTCGTCGCGCTCGAGATAGGGCGCCTCCATTGCGATCTTGATCATCCGCCGGTCTGCAGTGAGAGTCTTCATCGATCACTCCGTGACTGGCGCCGGGCGCCATTGCGTGTGAAGTCCAAAAGGCCGGACGGAGAAGATGTCCGGCAGCAGGGGCGTCTCGCGCCGCGATGTCGAAACTTGAAGAAACGACGCGGCGCCCTAACTTCCAAGTCACGAACCTGAACGGTGACGAAGCACAGAACCAAGATCGCCCGGCGCGCAAGCGGCGCGTTTCTGCCGGCTTTTATAAATGCGCGCAGGCGGCAAAAGTTCCACGCGATCAAAGAAAAAGCCCGGCGCGATGGCCGGGCTTTTTGGTAGTCTCAGTGCAGTCGGACAGCTTATGCAGCTTCGTCCTGAGCGTCGTCTTCGTCGATCGCCTTGCCGCGCTTCGGACCCTTGCTGAGATTGGCCTCGACGAGGCGAACAGCTTCGGTTTCCGACATCTTGTTGACGGCAGCGATTTCGCGCGCCATGCGGTCGAGGGCAGCTTCATAGAGCTGGCGTTCGGAATAGGACTGTTCCGGCTGGTTTTCGGCGCGGTAGAGATCGCGCACGACTTCCGCGATGGAAATCAGGTCGCCGGAATTGATCTTGGCATCGTATTCCTGCGCGCGGCGCGACCACATGGTGCGCTTCACGCGAGCCTTGCCCTGCACAACCTTCAACGCGCGGTCGACGAAATCGGTTTCGGAGAGCTTGCGCATACCGATGCTGACGGCCTTGGCCACCGGCACTTTCAGGCGCATCTTGTCCTTCTCGAAATCGATGACAAAAAGCTCAAGCTTCATGCCGGCGACTTCCTGCTCTTCGATCGCCACGATCTGGCCAACACCGTGGGCCGGATAGACGATCGATTCACCGGTCTTGAAGCCCTGGCGTGTCGAAGATTTTTTCTGCTGGGTCGTCATTCGTTTCAAAAACTCCCTGTTTCGCGCCGGCCATTCTGGCCGGGGCCGGGTCAGTGAGGCCCGGGATAGACGGGGATACCGCCGGGTGGGTACATCCTGGTCCGTCCAAGGAATGCGAACAGCCTCATAAAATGCGGTCACAACAGAGCAACGCCATGTTGCGTACTAGGGAGAAACCGCGTTTTGGAGATCGTTTGCTTTCGTGATGGTTTTCGGGCGCGCAAAAACACCCTCTGTGGATCAGTAGAAGGAACCTATCACAAAAAAGTGCCGAAATCAATAATTTGCTGCATGGCAGCCATCAAGCCACCATTCTCGCAACTGCGAGCGCGGCTCGTGTTTTCCCCAGCTTTGCGCCCGGGAGCAGTTCTGCTTCGTCAGGCTCGGCGAACGGTGGCGACCGCTTCGTCTCAGTCGCCCTGGCCCGGCTCGGTCGAGAAGAACTTCTCGTACTTGCCTTCGACGCCGTCCATTTCCTTCGCTTCCGGCATCGGATCGCGCTTGACGGTGATGTTCGGCCACTTCGAAGCGAAATCCGCGTTCAGTTTCAGCCACATATCAAGGCCCGGCTCGGTATCCGGCTTGATCGCCTCGGCAGGACATTCCGGTTCGCAAACGCCACAGTCGATGCACTCGTCAGGATGAATGACGAGGAAATTCTCACCCTCGTAGAAGCAATCCACGGGGCAGACTTCGACACAGTCGGTATACTTGCAGCGAATGCAATTGTCGGTCACGACATACGTCATGAGGTACTCCAGCCGATGCTCACGTTTGATGGCAGACGGCAATCAATGGTGATGCTCGTCGTCCGCGCATGCTAGGAATGTCCGGCGCGCATAGCTGCCGAAGCAAACCCGATGCACCCAACGTGGGTCTGTCAGGTAAAGGCTTTATGGACCCTTTGCAAGAATATTCAATGCGCGAAACGCCACGGCAAAGGCAGAGTTTTCTAAAGGCTGTCGTGCAAAAGCGCTTAGTGTTTTGCAGCCAGGGGCCGGTAGGGAACGAGACGCCCTTCAGTCGTCGCGGGGATCGAAATCGGGCTTCAGCCGGTCGGTTTCCCGCCGCTCCTTCTTCGTCGGCCGGCCTGCGCCACGTTCACGCGTGGCAAGCTCGTAGGCCGACAATTTCTCCTTCGGCTGCTCCGGCGTCAGATCGTCGTAGAGCAGGCGCGCTTCCTCATAGGGACCGCGCCGCTCGCCCGGGCCAAGGACCCGGACGATCAGGCTGCGCCGGTCGAGCGCGAGTTCGAGCATATCGCCCGTCTTCAATTGAAACGAAGACTGCGTCACGCGCTCGTCGTTGACGGCGACGCGGCCATCCTCGATCGCCTTTTGCGCAAGCGATCGGGATTTGATCAGCCGCGTGAAAAACAGCCACTTGTCGAGACGCTGGCGCGAGGCCGGGTTGGACGCAGGCTGTTTTTCCATGGTCTACCTTACTTCTTCATCTGCTCCTTGAGAGCAGCAAGCTTGGCGAAGGGCGAATCCGGATCCACCGGCTTCTCGCGACGCGGCGGACGCGACTCGAACTTGCCCTGGCCCGGCTTGCCGCCGCGGTCGTGACGATCATGACGATCGCCGCGTTCCTGACGCGGCCCGCCTTCCGGCTTGCCACCGTCATGACGCTTACCGCGCGTCTGCTGACCACCCTTGCGGCCGCCTTCACGACCTTCGCCCTGGCCCTGGCCTTGACCACGCCCGTGGCGCTGACCGCCGCGACGCTGTTCACCCTCGTGGCGGCCACCGCCCTGGCGCTGGTTGTCCTGGCGGGTGCCGGGACGCCAGAGCAGAACGGGCTTGGCTTCGACCGGCTCACCGGTGTCCGTAACTTGGCTCTCCGTCGCCTGGGCCTCAGCAGGCTGGGCTTCGACGACAACGTCAGCTTCGGGCTTCTCGCCTTCTGCGGCAGGCGCCTCGACGACGGCAGTCTCGGCTTCAGCCGCACTGTCGCCGGCATCGGCATCATCAACGGCAGAAGCCGGCTCGGAAGCAACGGCAGCAACGGCAGCACCGCCATCCTGGCCAGCGAGGAAGGCCTGGGCCTCCTCGGCCTTGACGCTGTCTGCACGGTAGCCGAGGCCCTTCAGGATCTCTTCCATGTCGTCGGGCGTCGCGCCGAGGATCGAGAGCATCGACGTCGTCGCGGTAAAGCGACGGCCGTCATAGGCGCCTTCCGGACGCGGCTGCGTGCCCGGCTTCCACTGCAGGAGCGGCCGGATGAGGTCAGCGAGGCGCTCGAGGATATCGATGCGCACCGCGCGCTTTCCGAGGAAACGGAAGCCGGCCAGCTTGTAGAAGGTCCGCTCGAAGGACGGATCGGTAACGACAGACGTACGACCGGCAGCGAGCATCGGGATGAGGTCGCCATAGCCGGGCTTGTCGAGGCCGTCGTTCTTCAGCGCCCAGAGAAGCGTGATGAGTTCGGCCGGAGCCGGCTTCAGCAGCGCCGGCAGGAAGATGTGGTAGGCGCCGAAGCGAACGCCGTATTTGCGGATCGAAGCGCGGCCGTCCTGGTCGAGCGACTTCACGTCGTCGGCGACATCGCGGCGGAAGAGCACGCCGAGGTTCTCGACGAGCTGGAAAGCGAGGCCCTTGGCGAGACCTTCGAGATCCTCTGCACGCGAGATATCGTCGAGCGGCTTCAAGACCGTGCCGATGTGATGGTTCACGAAACGCTCGATGCGCGCCAGAACATGCTCGCGGGCGTTCGCCTGCAGCTGATCGTCAGCCAGAAGGATGACGCGCGGGCGCATGACGTGGTCGCTTGCCGTCAGACGGGCGACGGGATCGCCGAGCCAGCGCACCAGACCATCCGACGAAAGCGCCAGGTCGTTGTTGCCGGAAGCATGCAGCCGCGCGGCGCGTGCTTCGAACTCGAGCGCCAGCGCCTTCTGGGCAGCACCCTGCACAGCCTTGGCATCCGGGCCATCGCCGCCGGTCGCCAGCGTAAACCGGAAACCGGTTAGTTGTCCTACGTGGTGTCCTTCGACGAAGACATCACCATTCACACTGATTTCAGCTTCCAGCATAGCATTCTCTCTCAGGCGCTTCATGAGCACAGATGTCCTGCGATCAACAAAGCGTTTCGTCAACCGTTCATGTAGTGCGTCGGATAATCGATCTTCAATTTCCCGCGTCTTTTCTTGCCAGTGTGTCGGATCGGCCAGCCATCCGGGCCGGTTCGACACATAAGTCCATGTCCTGATCTGCGCGATTCGCGCCGAAAGTGTGTCGATCTCACCGTCCGTATGATCGGCACGCCTGACCTGCTCGGCCATGAAATCTTCGTTTACGGTACCGCGGCGGACAAGATCCGCGTAGATCGTCGAGATCAAGTCGGCATGTTGAGCCGGTGTAATGCGCCGATAGTCCGGCAGCGCGCAGGCTTCCCACAGTTTTTCCACCCGCTCGGCATTGGTCGTGATGTCGACGACCTCGGGATACCGGGCCAAATGCTCGAACGCCTGCTGGTCTACCGCAGGTAGCGCCCGGGCAAGGCCGGGAACCGTCGGCGCGGCCTCAAGACTCTTCTTCAGAGCGGCGATCGAAGCGTAGTCGAAAGCCTTCGAGCGCCACTGCAGCACCTTCACCGGATCGAACTCATGCGCTTCGATGCGATGGACGAGTTCGTTGTCGAAGGGATCGACACGGCCGGTCACACCGAACGTACCGTCGCGCAAATGCCGGCCGGCGCGGCCGGCGATCTGCGCAAGCTCCGCCGGATTGAGATTGCGGAACTGATAGCCGTCGAACTTCCGGTCCTGCGCAAAGGCGACATGGTCGACGTCGAGATTGAGCCCCATGCCGATCGCGTCGGTCGCGACCAGGTATTCGACGTCGCCTTCCTGGTAGAGCGCCACCTGGGCATTGCGCGTGCGCGGCGACAGCGCGCCGAGAACGACGGCGGCACCGCCGCGCTGGCGGCGGATCAGCTCGGCGATCGCATAGACCTCGTCGGCCGAGAAGGCGACGATTGCCGTGCGATGCGGCAGTCGGGTGATCTTCTTCGAACCGGCATAGAGCAGCTGCGACATGCGTGGCCGCTCGACCACGGTGATGCCGGGCAGCAATTGCTCGAGGATCGGCCGCATCGTTCCGGCACCGAGCAGCAGCGTCTCGCCGCGGCCGCGCAGGTGCAGGATCCGGTCGGTGAAGATGTGGCCGCGCTCGAGATCTCCGGCAAGCTGCACTTCATCGATTGCCACGAAGGAGGCCGTCGTCTCGCGCGGCATCGCTTCGACGGTGCAGACCGAATAGCGCGCCCGGTGCGGCGTGATCTTTTCCTCGCCGGTGATCAGCGCGACGTTGTGATGGCCGACCCTTTCGACCAGGCGCGTATAAACCTCGCGCGCCAAGAGGCGCAGCGGCAGGCCGATGACGCCGCTGTCGTGCGCAATCATGCGCTCGATCGCGTAATGCGTCTTGCCGGTATTGGTGGGCCCGAGCACCGCGGTGACGCCGCGGCCGCTCAGGATCATGGGGTGAACGGACACGTCATCGATCCCGGGCATTCAGAAATTACGGCAGCGTCTTTTCACGCTGGCGGCAAACACATGCCCACGCACCGAGCCAAACGCAAGGGGCGCAGACAACTAAAACCATCGCTTGGCATCTCTCAGCCCATTGCACCACCTGTTGTGGTCGGCGCAATCGGCAATTGGAACAGCCGTGGAACGAATCGGCGACGAATCGACGACTCATTGTGATTCACTGTATGTTCACGACTACATATAGATTTCAACACCGAACGTTGCACCACATGCTGAATCTGGCAATGATTCCGCCCATCAGGCGCTTTGGCGCACAACAATCCCGGCTCTCCCGTTGCCTGACACGTCCAAGGATTCCGAATCCAAGACTCTGGAAAGCCTGGAAAATTTTTCACGAAATTCGTCAGGGATTCACCCAAGCGAGAGAATGAGAATCGCAGTTCGGAGTCGCGATCAGTGCGGGAACATTCGGCAGCGACTCGCAGACCGCGCGTCATTCCACCTTTGTTCTCCACAAGATATAGTGTCTACGCCCCACTCCGGCAACGGAACTGCCGGCACAACTTCAGGATTTCGAGCAGGATTCTCATGCGCCGCCACCACATGGAAACGGCGCCTCGAAAGGCGCCGTTCGCTGGTGTTCAGCTTGCCTGTTGCTCAGACGAAAAACTGCCCGCCGTTCGCCGAAATCGTCGAACCGGTGATGAAGCCGGCATCGTCGGAGGCAAGGAACACCACGCAGCGGGCGATTTCTTCCGGTTCGCCGAGGCGCCCGACCGGGATCTGCGGGATGATGCGCTCGTTGAGCACCTTCTCCGGCACCGCCAGCACCATCTCCGTACCGATATAGCCGGGGCAGATCGCGTTCACGGTAATGCCCTTGGCGGCCCCTTCCTGGGCGAGCGCCTTGGTGAAGCCGAGATCGCCGGCCTTGGCCGCCGAATAGTTGGCCTGACCCATCTGGCCCTTCTGGCCATTGATCGACGAGATGTTGATGACGCGACCGAAGCCGCGGTCGCGCATGGCCGACCAGAGCGGATGCGTCATGTTGAAGAGACCGGTCAAGTTGGTACCGATCACCTCGCCCCATTGCTCCGGCGTCATCTTGTGAAACATGGCGTCGCGGGTGATGCCGGCATTGTTGACCAGCACGTCCACCGGACCGAGGTCGGCCTCGACCTTGGCGATGCCTTCGGCGCAGGCCTGATAGTTGGAGACGTCCCACTTGTAGACCGGGATGCCGGTTTCCTGCTTGAAGGCCTGGGCCTTCTCGTCATTGCCGGCATAGTTGGCAGCCACCTTGTAGCCGGCATTCTTGAGTGCGATGGAAATTGCCGCACCAATGCCGCGCGACCCACCCGTGACCAATGCTACCCTGCTCATATGCGCCTCCCACTTGATCAGTTCAGTTTTTCGAATGCCTTCTTCATCAGCTTTTCGCCGACCTGTTGCCCGTAGAGCCCGGCGGCCGCTTGAAACTGCGGCGTAGCCAGCGCGGACAGAGCCACCTCGCACTTTTCCAGCGCGAGACCCATCATCACCTCGGAGAGCTGCGCCAGCGACACCTTCAGCGCGCCGCTGTCATCGTTCAAGGCCGCGACCATCACGTCCTTGAAAACGCTCTCCTCGTCGGAAGTCGTGTGTTTCAGCATGCACTGTATCAGCCGCGCCTCGTCGAGAGGCGCGGGATTGGCATGTGCAGAAACGATCGGCGAACCGGCCAGAAGCAGGGAAAATGCAACCCACCTGGCGCTGTTCATGCCGCCAGACCGATCAGAGCCGCTCGACGCACATGGCGACGCCCATGCCGCCGCCGATGCAGAGCGTTGCAAGCCCCTTCGAAACGCCGCGGCGCTTCATTTCAAACAGCAGCGTGTTGAGCACGCGGGCGCCGGAAGCGCCGATCGGGTGACCGATGGCGATCGCGCCGCCATTGACGTTGACGATCGACGGATCCCAGCCGAGATCCTTGTTGACCGCGCAGGCCTGGGCCGCGAAGGCTTCGTTGGCCTCCACCAGTTCGACATCGCCGATCGCCCAGCCGGCCCTTGCCAGCGCCTTGCGCGAGGCCGGGATCGGGCCGGTGCCCATGACCTGCGGATCGACGCCGGCGGTTGCCCAGGAAACGATGCGGGCAAGCGGCTGGATGCCGCGCTTGGAGGCCTGCGCCTCGGTCATCAGTAGCGTGGCTGCAGCGCCGTCATTGAGGCCCGAGGCGTTGCCGGCGGTGACCGTACCTTCCTTGTCGAAGGCGGGGCGCAGCTTCGTCATCTGGTCGAGCGTTGCACCGTGGCGGATATATTCGTCCTGGTCGACGGTCACGTCGCCCTTGCGGCCCTTGACGATGAAGGGAATGATCTCGTCCACAAAGCGCCCGGCCTTCTGGGCGGCTTCGGCCTTGTTCTGCGAGGCGAGCGCGAACGCATCCTGCTCCTCGCGGCTGAGCTGCCACTGGCGAGCGACGTTCTCGGCGGTAATGCCCATGTGATAACCGTAGAAGGCGTCGGTCAGGCCGTCCTTGATCATCGTATCGATCATCTTGAAGTCGCCCATCTTCACGCCGCCGCGAAGATGCGAGCAGTGCGGCGCCATCGACATGGATTCCATGCCGCCGGCGACGATGATCTCAGCATCACCGGTTGCAATCTGCTGCATGCCGAGAGCCACGGCACGAAGCCCCGAGCCGCAGAGCTGGTTCATGCCCCAGGCGGTCTTTTCCTGCGGAACGCCCGCCTTCATCGCAGCCTGGCGCGCAGGGTTCTGGCCTTCGCCGGCCTGCAGCACCTGGCCGAGGATAACCTCGTCGACCTCACCGGCTTCGACGCCTGCGCGCTCGAGCACGCCCTTGATGACGGCGGCGCCAAGCTCGTGCGCCGGCGTGTTGCCGAAGGCGCCGTTGAAGGATCCGACCGCGGTGCGGCCGGCGCTGGCGATCACGATGGAGGGATTGCTCATGGGACGTTTCCTCAGATCTTCTGGCCTAATACGGGCAGACTGGCAAAGCGCGCGACGCAAGTCAAACGCCTTGATGCAGTGCCATAAAAGCGTCACCTAAAACGCAACCGCAAGATTTTGCACTTGCGTCGCCGCAACGCACAAAGACATTGTCAGCGGCGCGCTTTTGCGGATACTCTGAAAAACGCAATAAAGACGGGATGATGGGGGAGAGGAGACCCTGATGGCGAAGCACGAAGGCCAGATCGTTATCAAAAAATATGCGAACCGGCGGCTCTACAACACCGGGACCAGCACCTATGTCACGCTCGACGACCTGGCTGTGATGGTGAAGAAGGGTGAGGACTTCATCGTTCAGGATGCAAAATCCGGCGAGGACATCACCCATTCCGTGCTGACGCAGATCATCTTCGAGCAGGAGTCCAAGACCGGCAACACGCTGCTGCCGATCTCCTTCCTGCGCCAGCTGATCTCGTTCTACGGCGACCAGATGCAGATGGTGGTGCCGAGCTATCTCGAACATTCGATGCAGGCTTTCACCGAGCAGCAGTCGCAGATGCGCGAGCAGATCAACAAGGCCTTCGGCGACACGCCGCTCAGCAAGAACCTGCAGGTTCCGCTGCAACTTGTCGAAGAACAGGTGCGTCGCAACACCGAGATGTTCCATCAGGCCATGCAGATGTTTTCGCCCTTCATCACCGCGCCGCCGGTGAAGGAAACGAAGAAGGCCGAAGCCAAGGATATCGACGAACTGAAGGAGCAGCTGCGCGCGCTCCAGACCAAGCTCGACAATCTCGGCTGAAGGACGACCAGGCAGGGAAAACGCTTCCTGCCTTCACTTCACCTGCAACAGCGATCGCGGAAATCGGGGCGGCGTCGCCCCGAACCGTCAGGCCTAGAGGCCGATCGACACATCCCGGCCGGCCGAGCGCATCGACACGGCAAAGCCGGCGATGACATCGATGAAGCTGATGGTCATCAGGATGAAGAAGAGCTGCGTTGCCGCCGGTGCGAGCAGCAGAAATTCGATCAAGAAGACGATGAACAGGATCATCGACAGCAGATGATCCATCAGTGCGCGGCTGCTCGTGCGCGTCGCCTTCAGCAGCTCGACGAAGAGCAGCAGTAGGGCGCCGACGATCAGGAGGTCGCCGAAGCGCATCGTCCAGGTCGCACCTGAAAGCATGGAGAGCGACACCATGTCGGCATTCAGGCCGGCGAGGCCGCCGAACATACCGATCATCGCGAGATTGTAGATTGCAAAAGGCAGGATCAGCAGCGGTATGGCAGCAAGCATCAGAACTCCTTGACCGCGTTTATGGGGGACCATGTTCGTGCGGCGTCGTCACGCAAGGCGCCAGCGATACCACGGCGTCCCAGCAAGATCATGTCAGATGCAAAACAAAAGGGCCGGCAGAGCCAGCCCTTTGAACCTAATCCGCGAACGGAAACGCTTATGCGCTTTCCTTCGGGGTCAGAACCTGACGGCCACGGTACATGCCGGTCTTCAGGTCGATGTGGTGCGGGCGACGCAGTTCGCCGGAGTTCTTGTCTTCGACGTAGGTCGGGGTCTTCAGAGCGTCAGCCGAACGGCGCATGCCACGCTTGGACGGGCTCGTTTTTCTTTTAGGTACAGCCATTTCATTCTCCACTTATCGGGCAAACACTGTTCAGCAGCCGAAATGGCCGTGTAAAACAGATGTTAATCACGGAAATTTGGCGCGCTTATACATGGCCAGCTGCTGTTTGACCAGTCCCCACGGGCAATTTTTCGACTCGACCTTTTCAGACCTCGTCTTCGATGACGACCCAAGGCTCTGCGCGGGCGGCTTCTTCCCATTTCAGGAACGCCGGATGTGCCTTTACGCGGTTCATGTAGCCGAGCGTTTCTGGATCCGCAACGAGATCATAGACGTCGAAGCGGTTGACCACAGGTGCGTACATCGCATCGGCCGCGGTGAAGGCGCCAAAGAGGAACGGACCGCCGGATTGGGCGAGCGCCTGCCGCCAGATCGTCTCGATGCGGGCGACATCCGAACGGACGTCCTCGGCAACGTCCAGCGCCTTCTTCGCCCGGCGAACATTCATCGGGCAGGCGCCGCGCAACGCCCTGAAACCGGAGAGCATTTCCATCGAATAGCTGCGCGCCCGGGCGCGCGACTGACGGTCGGCCGGCCACAGCCCTGCATCGGGAAAAAGCTCGGCGACGTAGTCGATGATCGCCAGCGATTCCCAGACAAGGAAATCGCCATGCCTAAGCAGCGGCACCTTACCCGTCGGCGAGACCGCGCGAATGTCCGGGTTTCCCGCGGCGAAGTCGAAGGGGATGACCACCTCGTCGAAGGCGATACCGGCCGCCGTCATCGCGATCCATGGCCGCATCGACCAGGACGAATAGTTCTTGTTGCCGACAAAAAGCGTAAGTCCGGTCATTTCCGTTCCTTGGTTGCTGGTCTCTCCGAGAAAACGATCAGTTCCTCGAAATGGTTCATGTCCTCGAACGAGCAGAAGGCGGGTGGATCGAGCGCGATCACCGGCACCTGCTCGCGCAGAAAAGCGAGCTGTTCGTCCAGCATCATCTGCCAGCGCGGTAGCGCAGAATCGTCGAGCCAATCGACGGGGTAGGCATAGGTGATGTGGAATTCGTAATCGTCATGATCAGGATGGCGGTAGCCGAAGGCGTCTGCGAAGGCGTCGCGCCAGGCTTTGAGACAGGCGCGATCGGTGGCACTGTCGCCTTCGAGCGCAAGGCCCGTCGGGGTGATCTCGGTCACGCGGGCGCGGAACGGCTCCAGCGGCACAAAATTCGCGAGCTGTTCGCGGTAATGCGCGGTCATCACCTCGATCGGCGTATCGAGCGACATGTCAGCCGGCCAGTAAGGAAGCTTCCGGCGATGTTCGATGATGCCCTGGAAGATGGTCATGTGCAGGCTGGAGGGCGCGGTAAAGGCGAACTGCCGCGCCTCGGGCATCGCCATCAACCGGTCGCGCACGCCAAGCACGGCGGCCTCGGACGGCGACCCGGCAGTGACGTGAGAGACGACCGTGTTGCCCGGTTCAGAAAGGAAGCGACCTTCGGGGTCGTAGCGCGTTCCGAGATGTCTCGGCGGGGCATGGTTGGCGTTGCGGCCAAAGGCGAGAAGCGAGGGGGAAATCAAGGTCATGGAGCGATCGGGCCTTTCAAAGGGAGAGAGGCCCAGATGGCAGAACTCTACAACGTGAGCATGACATCGCCCAGTGAGCCCATCCAATGAAAAGGTCTGATCCTAGTTATAAAGGCAAGTGATGTAACCGCCGGAGCGGCTGGCGCGGCGCTCGATCAGGTTCGCCAGGCGCTTCAGCCCGCGGCCCGGCTTGCCGGCGTTGCGCTCCTTCGGATTGGGCAGCGAGACCGCAAGCAGCGCCGCCTGCCGGCGCGAGAGCTTCGACGCCGAAACCCCGAAATGATGGCGGGCGGCCGCCTCGATACCATAGATCCCGTCGCCCCATTCGGCGATATTGAGATAGATCTCCATCATCCGCCGCTTGCTCCAGACGAAGTCGGCGGCAACCGCCAGCGGCAGTTCCATGCCCTTGCGCAGGAAGGAGCGGCCGTTCCAGAGGTAGAGGTTCTTCACCGTCTGCATCGGAATGGTGCTGGCGCCACGGGTGGATTCCCCTTCGAGCGCATCCTCGACCACGCCCCGCATCTGGCCCCAATCGACGCCGTCATGGGCGCAGAACTGGCCGTCTTCCGACATCATTACCGACTGCACGAGAACCGGGGCGATATCGTCGAACTCGACCCATTGCCGATCGTAGCCGCGCAGCAGCACGAGATCACGCAGCATCAGCGTCGAGACGGGATGGATGAACTCCACCAGATAGAGAACGATCAGTGCGTAAGGAAGGACGAGCAGGCCAAGCACGGCGAGCACGATCTGGCGGCGGCGCGTGCGCAACGTCCGGCGAAGCGAAGACCAGCGACTGGAAGGCACTTCGCCCTCCTCGCGCGCTTCCGGAACGACGTTCGCGGCCTGACTGTTCACCTCGCTGTCCATCCGCTTCTCTTAGTGCATGCGCAGGCAGAGTTGAACGGGCTTTCTGGCAAAAGGCAAGGCGTGCAGGCGGCTGTCCCAGGGAAAGCGCGCGGCTGCGACACGAATCCCCGTTGAAAGCCCTCTTCGCCCATGTCAAAGAGCGCGCATGAGCCAGGAACCATCGCCTTTTACCCGTCGCCTCGCCACCAATGCCCGCGCCGTCGAGGCGCTGCTGGAACGTCTGCTCGGCCAGACGACGGAAGCCGACGAAATCGCCCGGCCGGCAGACCTGTTGGCTGCCATGCGCCACGGCGTGCTGAACGGCGGCAAGCGCCTGCGCCCCTTCCTGGTGATCGAATGCGCCGATCTGCTCGGCGGCAATCGCGACGCGGCCCTGCGCGTCGGCGCGGCACTCGAATGCGTGCATTGCTACTCGCTCGTCCATGACGACCTGCCGGCGATGGACGACGACGACATGCGCCGCGGCCAGCCGACCGTGCACAAGGCCTTCGACGAGGCAACGGCGATCCTTGCCGGCGACAGTCTGCTGACCTTCGCCTTCGATATCATCGCAGCCCCCGAAACAGCGCTTTCGGATGCGCAGAAGGTGGCACTGGTTCTGGCCCTCGGTCGCGCCGCCGGCCACGGCGGCATGGCCGGCGGACAGGCGCTCGACCTGGCCGCGGAAAAATTGCCGCCGGACGAGGCCGGGATCGTCACGCTGCAGGCGATGAAGACGGGGGCCCTCATCCGCTTTGCCTGCGAGGCTGGAGCCATCGTCGCCGGCGCCTCCAGGGACGATCGCGCGCGCCTTCGCGCCTTTGGCGAAAAGATCGGCCTCGCCTTCCAGCTTGCCGACGACCTGCTCGACCTCACCGCCGATGCGGAGACCATGGGCAAGGCAACCGGCAAGGACGCCGCCCGCGGCAAGGGCACGCTGCTGGCGCTCCATGGCCAGGCCTGGGCGGAAGAGCGGCTGGAGCAACTGGTCGCAGAAGCCGAAGCGCTGCTTGCGCCCTATGGCGAGCGCTCCCCCATTCTCGTCGAAGCCGCCCGTTTCATCGCCAACCGCAGGAGCTAGATCCATGAGCAAATACTGGTCGCCGATCGTCTCCAAGCTGAAACCCTACGTGCCCGGCGAACAGCCGCGCATCGAAAACCTGGTGAAGCTCAACACCAACGAATGCCCCTACGGCCCGTCGGAGAAGGTGCTCGACGCGATCGCCGCGGCAGCGAGCAGCGATCTTCGCCTCTACCCCGACCCGCTGGCGCTGAAGCTGCGCCAGGCGATTGCCACGCGCTATGGCGTGACCGCCGAAGAAGTGTTCGTCGGCAACGGCTCCGACGAGGTGCTGGCGCATATCTTCGCCGGGCTGTTGAAACATGACGCGCCGCTGCTGTATCCGGATATTTCCTACAGCTTCTATTCGACCTATGCGCGCCTCTTCGAGATCGACACGGTCGAGGTGCCGCTCAACGATCGCTTCGAGATCGATCTCGTCGACTATGACCGGCCCTCAGGCGCGATCATCCTGCCGAACCCCAACGCCCCGACCGGCATAGCCTTGCCGCTCGTCGACATCGAACGGCTGGTCGCAAGCCATCCGGACCAGCCCGTCGTCATCGACGAGGCCTATGTCGACTTCGGCGGAGAGTCCGCCGCAACGCTGGTTTCGAAATACGAGAACCTGCTGGTCGTCCAGACCTTCTCCAAGTCGCGTGCGCTTGCCGGCCTGCGCGTCGGCTTTGCCATCGGCCAGCGACCGCTGATCGAGGCGCTGGAGCGGGTGAAGGACAGCTTCAATTCCTATCCGCTCGGCCGTCCGGCCCAGGCTGGCGCCATTGCCGCAATCGAGGACGAAGCCTGGTTCGAGGAAACCCGCGCCAGGATCATCGCATCGCGCGAGCGCCTTGCAGCCGAACTGACCGCGCGCGGCTTCGAGGTGTTGCCGTCATCGGCAAACTTCGTTTTTGCCCGCCATCCCGGCCATAGCGGCGAAACGCTGATGAAGGCGCTGCGTGAACGCGCCGTGCTGGTGCGCCATTTCGCCAAGCCGCGCATCGGCGATTTCCTGCGCATCACCATCGGCACCGATCAGGAATGCGCCCGTCTGATCGAGGCGCTCGACGAGATCGTCTGACATCTTGTCTCGGTGACATTTCGCCGTTTCAAACCAGCGACGAACTGATCTAGCCTCCGGCGACCTCGCCGGAGCTTTGTCTGACATGTTCGACCTGACGCCCTATCTGCCACAGTTGCTCATCGCCTGGACCGCCTATCTGATCGCGACCGCTTCACCGGGGCCTGCGATCCTCGCGATCATCACCACCTCGGTCAGTCAGGGACGCAAGGCCGGACTGGCGCTTGCCCTCAGCGTTCTCACGGGAAGTTACACCTGGGCGATGCTGACGGCCTCCGGTCTATCGGCGCTGATCCGCGCCTACGGCCACGCGATCATCGTCCTGAAGATCGCCGGCGCCTGCTATCTCTTCTGGCTCGCCTACAACGCACTGCGCGCCGCCATGCGCAGCGACAAAAGCGCGATCGTGCCGATGGCGAAGGCGCAGACGTCGCTGAAGCGGCTCTATCTCAAGGGGCTTGGCATTCACCTGACCAACCCGAAGGCGATCTTCTCCTGGATCATGCTGGTTTCGCTGGGGATGCCCGAGGGTGCGCCCGTCGGCGTCACCGCCACATTCATCGGCGGCTGCATGGTGCTCGGCCTGATGACCTTCTGCGGCTTTGCGATCGTCTTCTCACTGTCGCCGGTCCACCGTGCTTATCTGAAGTCCAAGCGGCTGATCGAGAGCCTGATGGCCGGCTTCTTCGCCTTTGCCGGCTTCAAGCTGCTGACGTCACGGCTCTGAGACCATCGCACTCAGACCAAGCGCAGGCTACTTACTCGGCAGCCGCCTGGCCGCGGCCGTAGCGCTTCTCGATATAGTCGGAAACCAGCGTCTCGAAGTCACCGGCGATGTTGGGGCCGCGCAGCGTCATTGCCTTCTCGCCGTCGATGAACACCGGAGCGGCCGGCATTTCGCCGGTGCCCGGTAGCGAGATGCCGATATCGGCATGTTTGCTTTCGCCGGGGCCGTTGACGATGCAGCCCATGACCGCGACCTTCAGGCCCTCGACGCCGGGATATTTCTCGCGCCAGACCGGCATGTTGCGGCGGATATCGTCTTGGATCTTCTGGGCGAGCTCCTGGAACACGGTCGACGTGGTGCGTCCGCAGCCGGGACAGGCGGCAACGACCGGAATGAACTGGCGGAAGCCCATGACCTGCAGCAGTTCCTGGGCCACCTGCACCTCGCGGGTGCGGTCGCCGCCGGGCTCCGGCGTCAACGAAATGCGGATCGTATCGCCGATGCCCTGCTGCATCAGGATGCCGAGCGAGGCCGACGAGGCGACGATGCCCTTGGTGCCCATGCCGGCCTCGGTGAGGCCGAGATGCAGCGCATGGTCGGAACGGGCCGACAGCATGGCGTAGACGGCGATCAGGTCCTGCACGCCGGAAACCTTGGCCGACAGGATGATGCGGTTGCGCGGCAGGCCGATCTCTTCGGCAAGTTCCGCCGAGAGCAGCGCCGACTGCACGATCGTCTCGCGTGTCACTTCCTGGGCCGTGAGCGGAAAGCCGTTCGCCTTGTTCTCGTCCATCAGCCGCGTCAGCAGCTCCTGGTCGAGCGAGCCCCAGTTGACGCCGATGCGCACCGGTTTGTCGTAGCGGATCGCCATCTCGACGATTTCGGCGAACTGCTTGTCCTTCTTGTCCTTGAAGCCGACATTGCCCGGATTGATACGGTATTTCGCCAGCGCCTCGGCGCAGGCCGGATGATCGGCAAGCAGCTTGTGGCCGATATAGTGGAAGTCGCCGACGAGCGGCACGTCGAGACCGAGACGTTCAAGGCGCTCGCGGATCTTCGGCACCGCCGCCGCACTCTCGTCGCGGTCGACGGTAATGCGCACCAGTTCCGAGCCAGCCTTGTGCAGCGCGGCCACCTGGGCCACGGTGCCATCGATATCGGCCGTATCGGTGTTGGTCATCGACTGGACCACGACCGGTGCGCCACCCCCGACGATGACGCCGCCGACATCGACGGCGACGGAGGCGCGGCGGGGCTGCGGATCGAAATCGAAGGCGGAAGACATGAAGGCCTCTTCGTGGGTCACTGAGCCGGGCGAGGATGCGGGCAGAACCCACATGGACTTTCCTCAACTCGCCCTGGCCATTGGCCCATCAGGTGGATGAGGAAAGTCTGATTGTCAACGGCGACATCATGCCCTGACGGCGATTTGATGGCGGCGCTGCGCCTCAGTGCCCCTTGGCGCCATCCGCATGATCGGCATGGTGCGACAAGAGAAGCACGACGATGAAGAGCAGCGGCACCGAGGCGAAGATGATGGCAAAGCCCGTATGCTCGGCGACGAAGCCGATCAGCGATGGTGCGAACAGCATCCCGGAATAGCCCATGAAGGTCGCGACCGACAAGCCGATGCCAGGCTGCAGGCCCGGCATGTTGCCGGCCGCCGAAAACGCGATCGGCACCATGTTGGAGATGCCGATGCCGGCGATCGCAAAGCCGAGGATGGCGATATAGGCATTGGGCGCCGTGCCCGCGATAATCATGCCGACGAGTGCCGTGACGGTGCAGATGCGCAGAGTCCGTTTGGCGCCGAAGCGATCCCGGACGAAATCACCGGCAAAACGCATGGTCGCCATGGTGGCGGAGAAGGCCGCAAAGCCGAAGCCGGAAAGCTCGACGGAGGCGCCAAGCTCGTTGCGCAGGTAAAGCGCACCCCAGTCGAGCACCGTGCCCTCCGGCACCATCGAGAACAGCGCCATGATGCCGATCAGCCAGGGAAGCGGCGTCATCGGCAGGCGAAGCTTTTCCTTGGCGGCACCCGGATGCGGCTTGTCGGCCAGGATCATCGGCCAGGCGGCGGCGATTAGGACCAAGCAGATCGCAGTGACGACGAGGACGTGCGGCAGCACACCGAAGCGAGCCATGAGGAAGCCGCCAATACCGGCACCGATCAGGCCGCCGAGGCTCCAATAGGCATGGCAGGACGACATGATCGCCCGGCGCATGGATTTTTCGACCTCGACCGCATTGGCGTTCATCGCGACGTCCATTGCGCCGGCAAAACCGCCAAGCAGGAACATGGCGACAGCCGCCGTCCAGACGTCAGGGACAAGCGTCAGAAGCAGAAGCAAGGGCGACAGGATGATGGCGGTGACCTTGACCACCTTCTGCGAGCCGACGCGGGCGATAAAGCCGCCGGCAATCGGCATGAGCACCAGCGAGCCGATGCCGAACATCAGGATCAACAGGCCGAGCACGCTTTCGCTGATGCCGAGCCGGTCCTTGAATTCGGGGATCTTCGGCGCCCAGCTGCCAATGACGAAGCCATTCAATAGGAACAGCAGCGATACCGCCAGCCGGTTGCGGGTCATGTAGCCCTGGCGGGCGGTCGCGGTGGGAGAACGTTGGTCCATGGTCTTGCCTCTGTGCCGGATCGCCCGGCTCAAATTGTGATTTCGATCAGATTTCCATCGGGGTCGCGAACAACGGCCTCGTAGAAGCCGTCGCCGGTCCAGCGCGGTTTTGCGACCAGAATGCCCTCGGCTTCGGCGCGCGCCGCCATAGCCTCGACTGCCTGCTCGCTGCCGAGCGACAGCGCCACATGGGCAAGGCCGGTCCGTTCTTCGGCGGGATCGGCAGGCCCAACCCAGGGGCCTTCCATGATCTCGAATGCCGGCCCGTCGCCAAGCCTTAGGAACCGCGAACGAAAGCCGGGCCGCCGCCGGCTTTCATAGATCTCGCCGACTTCGGCGCCGAAGAAGGACGACCAGAACCGGGCGATCGCCTCGAGGTCCCGCGTCCAGAGCGCCACATGCGTGATCGTCGTCATCCCGTCTCTCCCGCCATCAGGACCTCTGCCCCTGCCGCCTCGAAGGCCGCCCGATGCTCCGCAGACGCATCCGCCTCGAGCAGAAGCGTGACCTTGTCATTGATATCGACGACACCGTGCGCGGCCGCCGTACCGAGCTTGTCGCTGGTGACTGCGACGACAAGACGCCGGCTGCGCTGGGCAACGAGCCGCTTGAATTCCGCATCCTCGAAATAGATCGCCGTCAGGCCCGCGACGGCGTCGGCGCCACAGGTGCCGAGGAAGCAAAGATCGGGCCGGAGCAGTTCCGCATCGCGCTGCGCCCGGGCGCTGATCGCAGCGCCGACGGCGCGGTTGAGCGGACCACCGAGCAGGATGAGATCGACGCCCGGTTTCTCCATGAGCGCGACGGCAATCAGCGGCGTATTGGTGACGACAGTGACCGGCAGGTCCGGCTCGATCAGGTGCGCGATGGCGAGATTGGTGGAGCCGGCATCGAGAAACACGGTCATATCAGGCTTGATCAGGCCGATGGCCGCGCGCGCCAGCGCCGCCTTGCGTTCCGGCGCCATCGCCACCCGCTCCCGCAAGGTGCTGTGCGCTGCCGGCGCAACCGGAAGCGCACCGCCATAGACGCGCTCGCACAGTCCCGCCGCTGCCATCTCCCTGAGGTCGCGGCGGATCGTATCCTCGGAAACGCTAAGCTCAGCCGCAAGGTCGGCTGCAAGCACCCGGCCGTTGGCCTTTAGCCGTTCCTGAATCAGCGTCTTTCGCTCACGAAGAAGGAGTTCACCGGACATTGCCATCAACCGTGCATAAACGTGCATGAATCGCTATAAATGTGCATATCAACTTTTGAAACCGTTTTCAAGTCGATGCAGCGACCAAATCGGGGCCGCGCGCGATTTCCGACAAACCGTGGCTTTTGCGCCCGGCCGGTGCCATTTCGAGGAAAATTCTTCATCAAAACGCTCAGGAATTGGTGTTTTATACGCTCAGATCGCCGATTTTTTATGCGATTGTCCGCTCAATCCGGACGACGGGCCGGGCCAGAAAAAAGATGGAAAATCACGATGAAACTCCTCCCCACGCTGTTTGCCGCCGCTCTGATGCAGGTCGCCGCGCTCGCCTCCGCTCAAGCCGGCGAGAACCTCAATGCGGTCAAATCCGCCGGCGTCCTGAAGATCGGCACCGAGGGCACCTATGCGCCCTTCACCTATCATGACACCTCCGGCGCCCTCGTCGGCTTCGACGTCGAGATCGGCCAGGCGGTCGCCGAGAAGCTGGGCGTCAAGGCGGAATTCCTCGAGGGCAAGTGGGATGGCCTGATCGCCGGCCTCGACGCCAACCGCTACGACACGGTCATCAACCAGGTCGGCATCACCGAAGAGCGCAAGAAGAAGTACGACTTCTCCGAGCCCTACATCGCCTCCAAGGCGGTGCTGATCGTCAAGTCCGACAACGAAGAGATCAAAGGCTTTGCCGATCTCAAGGGCAAGAAGTCGGCCCAGTCGCTGACCAGCAACTTCGGCAAGATCGCAACCGCATCCGGCGCCGAGCTCGTCGGCACCGACGGCTTCGACCAGTCGATCCAGCTGGTTCTCACCGGCCGCGCCGACGCGACGATCAACGACAGCCTCTCCTTCCTCGACTTCAAGAAGAAGAAGCCCGACGCACCGGTCAAGATTGCCGCCGAGCAGGCCGATGCCGACTTCTCCGGCATCATCATCCGCAAGGGCGAGCCGGAACTGCTGGAAGCGATCAACAAGGCGCTCGTCGACATCAAGGCCGACGGCACCTACGACAAGATCTCGCAGAAGTACTTCGGCGCCGACGTCTCGAAGTAACTCTGTCGGCAGCGTGGTCGGTTTCTCCGACTGACTTTCTCGGCTATGAAAAGCGATCCGTTCCGGACCCCGGAGCGGATCGCGCTTTTTGAAAGGCCCGCCCCTTGCCCACCTGGCTCCAACTCATGCTGGATTCGGCGCCGTCCCTCCTTTGGGCCGGCCTCACCTTCACCATCCCGCTGACGCTGCTTTCCTTCATCTTCGGCCTGATCCTCGGACTCGCAACCGCCGTGGCCCGCCTGTTCGGGCCGACGCCGGTCGTCGCAATCGCCAGGTTCTACGTCTGGGTGATCCGCGGCACGCCGCTGCTCGTACAGCTGTTCGTGATCTTCTATGGCCTGCCGAGCGCCAATATCCTGCTCGACGCCTTTACCGCGGCCCTCATCGGCTTCTCTCTCAACGTCGGCGCCTATACCTCCGAGATCATCCGCGCGGTCATCTCCTCGGTGCCGCGCGGGCAATGGGAAGCGGCCTACTCGATCGGCATGAGCTGGAGCCAGGCGATGCGCCGCACCATCCTGCCACAGGCGACCCGCGTCGCCGTGCCGCCGCTGTCGAATACCTTCATCTCGCTGGTGAAGGACACCTCGCTTGCCGCCGCCATCACCGTGCCGGAGATGTTCCAGACAGCGCAGCGTATCGTCGCCACCACCTATGAACCGCTGATCCTCTACATCCTCGCGGCGCTGATCTACCTTGCCATGAGTTCGGTTCTATCAGCCCTGCAGGTCAGGCTGGAACGGCGCTTCGCCCGCTATGGTGGTTTCCTGGAGGCGCGCACATGATCGAGCTTTCTCACATCGAAAAGCGCTTCGGCGACAATCTCGTGCTGAAGGACATCTCCGTCAGCCTGCCCGAGGGCAGCGTGACGGCGCTTGTCGGCCCCTCCGGAGGCGGCAAGAGCACGCTGCTGCGCTGCATCAACCTTCTGGAGATACCCACCTCCGGATCGATCAAGCTCGGTAGCGAACAGGTCCAGTTCTGGCCTGGAAGCCGGGTTGGCTGGGCAACCATCCAGCGGCTACGCCGGCAGACCGGCATGGTGTTCCAGAACTTCCAGCTCTTTCCGCACCAGACAGCACTCGGCAACGTCATGGAGGGTCTCGTCACCGTGCTGAAATGGCCGGCCGACAAGGCCCGGGCGCGCGCCATGGAACTCTTGGAAAAGGTCGGCATGGCCCACAAGGCGGACGCCTGGCCGGCGACACTCTCCGGCGGGCAGCAACAGCGCGTGGCGATCGCCCGGGCGCTGGCCCCGTCGCCGCGCGTCCTGCTCTGCGACGAGCCCACGTCTGCCCTCGATCCGGAACTGGCCGAGGAAGTGGTCGAAGTGTTGAGCCGGCTTGCGCGGGAGGGAACGACCATGGTGATCGCGACCCATGACCTCCGGCTTGCCTCGCGCGTCGCCGACAAGGTGATCTTCCTCGATGGCGGCCTCGTCGTCGAAAGCGGCGCGCCGAAGACAATCTTCTCCGCGCCGGAGCGCGAGCGCACCAAGAAGTTCATCGCCTCGCTCAGCGCCCCGCACGACTACGAGATCTGAAGGGAAGCATTACGACCGGTTACGATGGATAAGGAGCAGCAGGCGACAGGCGTCTCCATTATCCTCGCCTCCCCGCAACAGTTGTCATCCTCGGGCTTGACCCGAGGATGACGGCGGAGAAGTACGCCCGCTACAGTGGCCCTTTGCGCCTCTCGCAAAACAAAAACGGCCGGATTTGCATCCGGCCGTTTCCGTTTGTCCGTGGTGGCGAACGCTTACGCGTCGAACACGATCAGCAGGTCCTTGGCGTCGATCTGGTCGCCGGCGCGCACGAGCACCTCGGAAACCGTGCCGTCCTTCTCGGCGTGCAGAGCCGTCTCCATCTTCATCGCTTCGATCGAAAGCAGCACGTCGCCGGCCTTGACCGCCTGGCCGGCGGCAACGGCAACGGTCGAGATGACGCCTGGCATCGGCGCGCCGAGCTGGGCGGCATTGCCGCCCTCGGCCTTGCGGCGTACCGCGCTCGTTGCACTGCGGTTGCGGTCCGGAACCTTGATCAGGCGCGGCTGGCCGTTGAGTTCGAAGAACACCTTGACCATGCCCTTCTCGTCCGGCTCGCTCTTGGCCTGGTGCAGGATGACGAGCGACTTGCCCCGCTCGATCTCCGGCTGCAGCTCCTCGCCCGGTGCCAGCCCATAGAAATAGGCCGGCGTCGGCAACACGCTGACCGGACCATAGGTGTCGGCCGCGATCGCATAGTCGGTGAAGACCTTCGGATACATCAGGTAGGAGGCGAACTCGAAGTCGTCGACCTTACGCTCAAGCTTCTCCTCGATGGCTTTACGCTCCGCATCGAGATCGGCCGGCGGCAGCAGCGAGCCGGGAACGGCGGTGTAGGCCTTCTCGCCCTTCAGCGCCTTCTTCTGCAGCGCTTCCGGCCAGCCGCCCGGGGGCTGACCAAGATCGCCCTTCAGCATCGAGACGACCGAATCCGGGAAGGCGATGTCCTTTGCCGGGTTCTCGACGTCGGCGACGGTGAGGTCCTGCGAGACCATCATCAGCGCCATGTCGCCGACCACCTTGGAGGACGGCGTCACCTTGACGATATCGCCAAACATCTGGTTGGCGTCGGCATAGGCCTGGGCAACGCGGTGCCACTTGGTTTCCAGCCCGAGCGAACGGGCCTGTTCCTTGAGGTTGGTGAACTGGCCGCCCGGCATTTCGTGCAGGTAGACTTCGGACGCCGGTCCCTTGAGGTCGCTTTCGAAGGCGGCGTACTGGTAGCGCACTGCTTCCCAATAGAAGGAAATGCGGCGGATCCATTCGGGATCGAGGCCGGGATCACGTTCCGAGCCGCGCAGCGCCTCGACGATCGAGCCGAGGCAGGGCTGCGAGGTGTTGCCGGAGAGCGCGTCCATCGCCGCATCGACCACGTCGACGCCGCTATCGACGGCGGCAAGCACCGTTGCAGCCGCAATGCCCGAGGTGTCGTGCGTGTGGAAATGGATCGGCAGGTCCGTCGCCTCGCGCAGCGCCTTGAAGAGCACCCGTGCGGCCGCCGGCTTCAAGAGGCCCGCCATGTCCTTGACGGCGATCATGTGCGCGCCGGCCTTTTCGAGCTCGGCCGCCAGCGCCGTGTAGTACTTGAGATCGTACTTCGGGCGGGCCGAATTCAGGATGTCGCCGGTGTAGCAGATCGCCGCCTCGCAGATGCGGTTCTCCTCGGCAACGGCCTCCATCGAGACGCGCATGTTGTCGACCCAGTTGAGGCAGTCGAAGACGCGGAAGACGTCGATGCCGCCCTTGGCCGCCTGGCGGACGAAGTACTTCACGACGTTGTCCGGGTAGTTCTTGTAGCCGACGCCGTTGGCGCCGCGCAAAAGCATCTGCAGCAGCAGGTTCGGCGCATCCTCGCGGATGCGGGCAAGGCGATCCCACGGGTCTTCGGTGAGGAAGCGCATGGAGACGTCGAAGGTCGCGCCACCCCAGCATTCGAGCGAGAAGAGCTGCGGCAGGGCACGGGCATAGGTGCCGGCGACACGGGCGATGTCGTGCGTGCGCATGCGCGTGGCAAGAAGCGACTGGTGGCCGTCGCGCATGGTGGTGTCGGTGAGGAATACCTGCTTTTCGCCGCGCACCCACTCGGCAAACTTCTTCGGGCCGAGTTCGTCGAGCTTCTGCTTGGTACCCGCAGGGATCTCGCCCTGGATGAACGGCACGACGGGCTTGGCCGCGTCTGCCGGCGGCCGCGGGCGGCCCTTGGCCTCAGGATGGCCGTTGACGGTGACGTCGGCGAGATAGGTCAAGAGCTTCGTCGCACGGTCCTGGCGCCGCACCTGCTGGAACAGCTCCGGCGTCGTGTCGATGAAGCGGGTGGTGTAGGTGTTGTTGCGGAACTGCTCGTGGCCGATGATCGCCTCGAGGAAGGTGAGGTTGGTCGCCACGCCGCGGATACGGAATTCGCGCAGCGCCCGGTCCATACGGCTGATCGCTTCCTGGGGCGTGCTGCCCGAGGCCGTCACTTTCACCAGCAGCGGATCGTAGTAGCGCGTGATATAGGCGCCGGTATAGGCCGTGCCGCCGTCGAGACGGATGCCGAAGCCGGCCGCCGAGCGATAGCCGGTGATGCGGCCATAGTCGGGAATGAAGTTCTGTTCCGGATCTTCCGTCGTGATGCGGCACTGCAGCGCGTGGCCGTTAAGCCGGATGTCTTCCTGCTTGGGAACGCCCGAGGCCGGCGTGCCGATCGCCTCGCCGTCGAGGATATGGATCTGCGCCTTGACGATGTCGATGCCGGTCACCACTTCGGTGACGGTGTGCTCGACCTGAATGCGCGGGTTCACTTCGATGAAGTAGAATTTGCCGGTGTCGGCATCCATCAGGTATTCGACCGTGCCGGCGCCGACATAGCTGGTCGCCTCGGCGATCTTCAGCGAATAGTTGGCCAGTTCCTGGCGCTGCGCATCGGAAAGGTACGGAGCCGGCGCACGCTCGACGACCTTCTGGTTGCGGCGCTGGATGGAGCAGTCGCGCTCGAACAGGTGCACGACATTGCCGTGGGTATCGCCGAGGATCTGGCTTTCGACGTGGCGGGCGCGCTCGACCAGCTTTTCGAGGTAGACCTCGTCCTTGCCGAAGGCGGCCTTGGCCTCGCGCTTGGCTTCCGTCACCTCGCGGATCAGGTCCTTCGGGTCGCGAATGGCGCGCATGCCGCGCCCGCCACCGCCCCAAGAGGCCTTGAGCATGACGGGGTAGCCGATCTCGGCGGCAAGGCGATGGATTTCCTTTTCGTCTTCCGGCAGAGGATCGGTGGCCGGCACGACAGGCACGCCGACGGATATGGCGAGATTGCGGGCCGCCACCTTGTTGCCGAGCTGGCGCATCGTCGCCGGCCGCGGACCGATGAAGATGACGCCGGCGGCGTCACAGGCATCGACGAACTCAGGGCTCTCCGACAGCAGGCCGTAGCCCGGGTGAATGGCGTCGGCACCCGAGAGCTTGGCGACGCGGATCACCTCCTCGATCGACAGGTAGCTCTCGATCGGGCCGAGGTCGCGGGCAAGGTGCGGACCGCGGCCGATCTGGTAGCTTTCGTCCGCTTTAAAGCGGTGCAGCGCGAGTTTGTCCTCTTCCGCCCATATCGCGACCGTTTTCAGACCGAGTTCGTTTGCAGCGCGAAAAACGCGGATGGCAATTTCAGAACGGTTGGCAACAAGGATCTTCGAGATAGGCAAGTCGGTCTCCTCAATGACTTGATATTGCGGGAAATGCTGCACCCGCGAAATAAAGTATTAGCGGGTCACCGGGCAGAGCGCAATTTCAGATGCGACAGGAAACCGAATGCCTTTCGACTTTAGGAAATCAGGCCGAGACGGAAGGCGATCGCCACGACGTGGTGGCGGTTCTTGGCCTTCAGCTTTTCCTGGATTCCGTTCATGTACCAATCGACCGCGTGGCTCGAAATATCGAGTACCTTGCCGATATCGTTGGAGGTCAGGCCGTCGGCCAGGTAGTTGAGCGCTTCCATTTCGCGCCGCGTCATTTGCACCTCGACGCGCGAGCCGAGTTCGGCCGAAACCTCCGGGTCGGTCAGGTCCAGGAGCTTCCAGAACAGCCGCTTGGCGATCGAGTCGAACAGGCTGATCTCGACCGGGCTCAGATCGACGACACGCCCGCCGACCGTCAGGTTGCCGAGCAGGCCGCGCCGGCCGTGCACCGGGAAGATGTAGCCGTCGTAGAGGCCGTGGTTGCGGGCCTCGATCATCATGCTTTCCATGCGCTTGCGATGCGGATCGGAGCGGAAGGCAAAGAGCGTATCGCGCCAGCGGAAACCGCGCTGGGCATGGCCGAGATAGCGGATGGTCGGGTCGATCACCACGAACTTCTTTCGGATGTAGATCTGCGGCCAGCCCTCGGGCCAGCGACCGGCAAGCAGCAGCCTCAGCGGGTTGTCATGCGGCTTGGGCTGGCGCACGACGCCGTAGAAGTCGAAGCCGCAGCGATCGAGCAGACGCTCGAATTCAGGGATGATTTCCTCGCGAGTCTTCATCTCCTCCAGAAGCGCGAGAAACTGTACGAGCAGCGTAATGTTCATGGATCACCTTCCAGGGTCGATGCATATGGTCGCATTTCCGAATCCGGACATAAAGGCACCGTTCAGCGACCATTCATGTTGCACCCGCGATAATCCGTCATACCACGCCCGGTCTTATGCGAAATATGCAAGAAATCGGAGTTGGCACGACAGATAGCAGACTATGAATATTCTCGCCAAGCTCGCAGACGAGCGAAACGGGAAAAGGAATAGCTGTCCTGCGTCCGGCTACGGCTTCCCATTGCCGCCAAAGACCGTCTCAGCGCGGCCCCGAGTGTTCTAACGGCGCGAAGCTTCAATGCCCGCCATGGGGAACCTCGAGGACGCGGGTGCATCCGCCGCAGAAGGTCTGCGGCGCGTCAAATCCGGTACCCGGAAGGGGTGAGACAGTGTCATTGTTCCAGGTGTATGCAAGAGCGCTCCAGTATCTTGCGGTTCACAAGTTTCGCGTCTCAGCGATCGTTCTCGCCAACGTCGTTCTGGCAGCCATCACCATTGCCGAACCGATCCTGTTCGGACGCATCATCGACGCCATCTCGTCGAAGGGCGAAGTCACGCCGATGCTGCTGATGTGGGCAGGCCTCGGCGTCTTCAACACCGTCGCTTTCGTGCTCGTCGCCCGCGAGGCCGACCGGCTGGCCCATGGCCGCCGCGCCACGCTTTTGACGGAAGCCTTCGGCCGCATCGTTTCCATGCCGCTCGCCTGGCATAGCCAGCGCGGCACCTCCAACGCCCTGCACACGCTGCTTCGCGCCTGCGAAACCCTCTTCGGTCTCTGGCTCGAATTCATGCGCCAGCACCTCGCGACCGCTGTCGCGCTTATTCTGCTCGTTCCGACCGCCTTTGCCATGGACGTGCGCCTGTCGCTCGTGCTTGTCGTTCTCGGCGCGCTCTATGTGGTGATCAGCAAGGTGGTGATGAGCCGCACCAAGGAAGGCCAGGCTTCGGTCGAGAACCACTACCACACGGTTTTCTCCCACGTTTCCGACGCGATCAGCAACGTTTCGGTCGTGCACAGCTACAACCGCATCGAGGCTGAAACCCGCGAGCTGAAGAAGTTCACCGAGCGGCTGATCTCCGCCCAGTTCCCGGTTCTCGACTGGTGGGCGCTGGCAAGCGGGCTGAACCGCGTCGCCTCGACCATCTCGATGATGGCGATCCTCGTCATCGGTACCGTGCTGGTGCAGCGCGGCGAACTCGGCGTCGGCGAAGTCATCGCCTTCATCGGCTTTGCCAACCTGCTGATCGGCCGTCTCGACCAGATGAAGGCCTTCGTCACGCAGATCTTCGAGGCCCGTGCCAAGCTTGAGGACTTCTTCACCCTCGAAGATGCCGTCCGCGAACGCGACGAGCCGGCCGGTGCGACCGAACTGCCGGCGGTTGTCGGCGAGGTCGAGTTCCGCAACGTCTCCTTCGACTTTGCGAACACGAACCAGGGCGTGCACAACGTCTCGTTCACGGCCAAGGCCGGCCAGACGATCGCCATCGTCGGCCCGACCGGCGCCGGCAAGACGACGCTCGTCAACCTGTTGCAGCGCGTCCACGACCCGCGTGACGGTCAGATCCTGATTGACGGCAACGACATCTCGAAGGTGACACGCAAGTCGCTGCGCCGTTCGATCGCCACCGTTTTCCAGGATGCGGGCCTGATGAACCGCTCGATCTCGGACAACATCCGCCTCGGCCGTGACGATGCGACAATCGAAGAAATCATGGCTGCCGCCGAAGCGGCTGCTGCCTGCGACTTCATCGAGGGCCGCACGACCGGTTACGATACGGTGGTCGGCGAGCGCGGCAACCGCCTGTCGGGCGGGGAACGCCAGCGCGTGGCCATCGCCCGCGCCATCCTGAAGAACGCGCCGATCCTTGTGCTCGACGAGGCGACCAGCGCGCTCGACGTCGAAACCGAGAACCGCGTGAAGGATGCGATTGACGCGCTGCGCAAGAACCGCACCACTTTCATCATCGCCCACCGCCTGTCGACGGTGCGCGAGGCCGACCTGGTGATCTTCATGGACCAGGGCCGGATCGTCGAGATGGGTGGCTTCAACGAGCTCAGCCAGAGTAACGGCCGCTTTGCCGCCCTGCTCCGCGCCAGCGGCATCCTGACGGACGACGATGTCCGCATGAGCCACACGGCAGCCTAAGACACGCTCCAAGCAAGCGAACAAGCTTCAAGCCACCCGCAGCCAACTGCGGGTGGTTTTTTCGTTTCGGCGCCACTTGCATGGAGCGGACTTGCCATTCTGGGGAATGTTGGTATTCCGGAATTCCGGCTTCAATTCCAAGGGAACCACCAATGCCGGACATTTCCACGATCGCAGTTTTCGCCGCAGCAAGCCTCGTGCTCACCGCCACGCCCGGGCCCGACATGCTGCTGATTGCCTCTCGCAGCGTCAGCCAGGGACGCGCGGTCGGGTTTCTTACCTATGCTGGCATCGCGCTCGGCACCTATTGCCACGCGCTCGCCGCCGCACTCGGTCTGTCGCAGCTCTTTGTCACCGTTCCGATCGCCTATGAGATCGTCCGCTGGGCCGGCTGCGCCTATCTGCTCTATCTCGCCTGGAAGACCATCCGCTTGGATTCAATGGGCGCCTCCCCGATTGCAACCCTCAAGCGGCTATCGGCCCGCCGGGTTTTCGGCGAGGGGCTGATGACGAACCTGCTCAATCCGAAAATGGCGCTCTTTGTGCTGGCCCTGTTTCCGCAATTCGTCGATCCGAACGGCGGATCGATGGTCCTGCAGATGCTGCTGCTTGCGACCATCCTGAACGGGATAGGCCTGCTGGTGAACGGTTCGGTCATCCTCGTCGGCAGCCATCTGCGCGCGCGGCTGTCCGGCTTCCGGCGTTTCCCCAAGCTGCCGCAATACCTTCTCGCCGGCGTGTTCACCGCCCTTGCCTGCCGCCTGGCCCTAGGTTCTCGAACCTGACACTGAAGCCCTGTGACGGGCGGCGTTTCTCACGCCGCCCTTAGCGGCTTAGCCACAGCGATGCCGCGCAGCCATTCGAGATAATAGGCATAGACGAAGTGCAGCCCTATGCCGGCGACGACGAAGAGGCTGCCGACAACAGGGTTTTTCCCCGTCACGAACAGCAGCACCTGGCCGGACATCGCCAGGATCGTGCCAAAAATGAAGATCGGCAGGGAATGCCGGCCGACCACCGCCAGCGGATGATCGCTGTCGAGTTTGGCAAGGTTGCTGATCCGCGGCGTCACCGCGATGAGGTAGCCGAGCGCCAGCACATGCAGCAGTCGCGGCGTGGACAGAAAGGTCTTGTCGAAGCCCGTCAGAACGGCCGGAAGACCGAAGGAAAAATCGATGCTCCAGAACGAGAAGAGCACCCAGACGGCGGAAACCGCGAGATAGAGCCCGGAAAGCGCGATCAGCCAGGGCCAGCGCGGCAGCGATCCGCCGTTGCGCACATAGGTCATCATGACGACGCCGATGACGAACAGGAACTGCCAGGACCAGGGATTGAGAAACCAGTAGCCCTCGTCGAGGAAGTTCGACGGCACGAACTTGAAGATGCCCGCAACGAGCCAGAGGGCGGCCGAGAGCAGAAGCAGCAGTTTCTTGCTGACGCCATTCAGCCAGAGGATGCCCGGCAGCATCAGGAACAGCGCCGCATACATCGACAGGATGTTGTTGTAGCCGAGCTGATGCCCCAAGAGCACCATGGCGACGATGCCCTGCTCCGTCTGCTCCACCATCGGGCGGATGTTGATCTCGCCGATCAGGTCCTGCCGCCCGAAATAGAGTGCGCCGCCGGCAAAGATCGCCAGCGTCACGATGCTGGTCATGATGTGAGCAATGTAGAGCGCCAGGGCCCGGCGCCAGATTTTCAGCGTCATGGCCAGCCGTGCGCCGGAGACGAACTTGCCGCCATAGGCGATCCCGACCGAGAGGCCGGAGATCAGGACGAAGGCTTCGGCGGAATCGGAAAAACCGAAGTTCTTGTGCGTCAGGTATTCGAGATATTGTCCGGGAACGTGATTGACGAAGATCGTCAGGAGACACAGCGCCCTGAATACATCAAGGCGTGTGTCGCGCTCCTTCGGAACCAAACGGGCGGACATCGGCTCGACGCCACCCGGAAAAGTCTTTTGCAGCATGCGGTCCGTTTTCCAGGATTTGGCGCCCCTGCCCCATCCCTGTTGAAACGGGCACCGACGTCCCGCCTTTCGCGCGATGCCCGGCACCATGAAAGAGAGCGGGATGTCAATGTGCTCGCGGTTTCCCGCCCACACCCCGCTCACGAGATTTAGAGCACGACGCCCGGCCGTCGAGGTCGTGCCGCCCCGCATCTCCGCAAAGAAAAAACCGGCCTTGCCCTTGCGGGAACAAAGCCGGTTTCATCCTGTCTTCAATGCCGGCCGTTACAGCAAAATGCCTTCATGCGCGTTTTTTGTGACACTATTGTTGACGCTGACGATCGGCTCGCCACTTTTCTTGTCGCGCTCAACCGAAATCTTGTGCCGCGCGCCATTGAGCGTCACTTCGGCCGAGTAGCCATTCCAGGCCGCCGGCAGCACCGGCCGGATAACCAGCCTGTCACCCTGCCTGCGAATGCCGAGGATGCCTTCGACACCGACGCGGTAGAGCCAGCCGGCAGAACCGGTGTACCAAGTCCAGCCGCCGCGTCCCGCAAGGTCGCCCTCGCCATAGATATCGGCGGCAACCACATAGGGCTCGACGCGGTAGTGTTCCGCCGCTTCGCGGCTTCCCGCATGGGAAACCGGATTCAGCATGTTGAACACGCGCCAGGCCTCTTCCGCCCTGCCCTGTTCGGCAAAGGCGAGCGCCACCCAGGTGGCCGCATGGGTATACTGCCCACCGTTCTCGCGCACGCCGGGCGGATAGGCCTTGATGTAGCCCGGATCCTGCGCCGTGCGCTCGAGCGGCGGCGTGAACAGCCGCACGATGTGCTGGTCCGGATCGACGAGTTCGGCCATGACCGCATCCATCGCCTTCAGCGAGCGCTGCTCGTCGCCTTCGCCCGAGAGCACGCTCCAGGACTGGCCGATGGAATCGATCCGGCATTCGAGCGCTTCGCTGGTGCCGAGCGGCGTGCCGTCGTCGTAGTAGCCACGGCGATAGTAGTCGCCGTCCCAGCCCGCCGCGTTGAGCGCTGTCTTGAGCGCTTCGAGATGGGCTTGCCAACGGGTGACGCGGGCCTCGTCCTTGCGCTCGCGCGCATAGGGCAGGAAGCCGCGCAGCGTTCCTGCGAGGAACCAGCCGAGCCAGGTGCTTGTGCCCTTGCCGGCCTGGCCCACCCGGTTCATGCCGTCGTTCCAATCGCCGCCGAGGAACAGCGGCAGGCCGTTTTCGCCGGTCCGCTTGATCGCAAGATCGAGGGCACGGGCGCAATGCTCGTAAACGTCGCCAATCTCTTCAGAGATCTCCGGCTTGTAGAAGGCGTCGTGCTGTCCCTCTTCCAGCGCCGGGCCGGTGATGAAGGCGAGCCGTTCCGCCAGGATGTCGGAGGTGCCGGTCACCGTGCAATAGTGGGTGACGGCATGGGCGAGCCAGACCACGTCATCGGAGATCATCGTGCGCACGCCCGCGCCGGTTCCCGGCAGCCACCAGTGCTGTACGTCGCCTTCGACGAACTGGCGCGCCGCGGCGTTGAGGATCTGCGCCCGGGCAAGCTCCGGCCGATGGATCAGGAACGCCAGCGTGTCCTGCAACTGGTCGCGGAAGCCGAAGGCTCCGCTCGCCTGGTAGAAGGCCGAGCGCGCCATGATGCGGCACCCGAGGCTCTGATAGGGCAGCCAGTTGTTGATCATGGCGTCGAAGGCCGGATCCGGCGTTTCGACCTTCACGATGTCGGTGAAATCGCGCCAGAACGACTTTGCCGCATCAAGCACCGTATCGAAGGCGGTTTGACGCAGTTCGCCGACGACGGCGCGAAGCTGCTCTTCATTGTCGGCATCGCCGAGAATGAAGGTGACCTGCCGCTCGGCGCCGGGTTCGATCGTCAGATCGGTCGCGACGACCGCGCAAGGATCGCCGTCGACATCGACGGAGCCCGAGAGATCCGCCCCCGAAAGCACGGCCTGCGGCACGAGGATACCCCCGAGCGAGCCGAGGAACTCCCGTCGGCTGGATGTGTAGCCGGCCGCTTCGCCACCATCGACGGTGAAGAAGGCGGAACGTCCGCCGAAGTCTATGCTGTAGGGGTTGGTCGCGACCAGGGCCGACGTCTCTTCGTCCCACTTCGAGAGAATGAAGGGCGCCGAGCGCGCGCGGTTGTTGCCGAGTACCCATTCGGCGTAGCCGTAAAGCCGCAGCTGCCGCGCCGTCGCCGCACGGTTGCGCACCGTGAGACGAACGAGCTTGGCCGGCAGGCTGCGATGAACCGTGTGGGTCGCCTCGATGTCGAGATCGTCCTGGCTGCTGCGGAAGCGCGAGTAGCCGAGCCCGTGAACCGTCTCGAACACGACCGAACGACGACGCGACAGCGCCGCATAGGGCGTCGACACCGAGCCGCTCGCCATATCGCGGATGAAGATCGCTTCGCCCGGACGGTTGATGACGGTGTCGTTGGTCCAAGGCGTCAGCTGGTAGTCGCGCGAATTGCGGCTCCAGGAGAAGGCAGCGCCTTCGGCCGAAACATGGAAGCCGAACTGCTCGTTGGAGATGACATTGATCCAGGGCTGCGGCGTCGCTTCGCCGCCGCGCAGGCGCACGACGTATTCGCGTCCGCCTTCGGCAAAGCCGCCGAAGCCATTCCAGAAGGAGAGATCGTCGCCCTTGATCTCCGCCAGTGCGACATCTGCCGCTTCCTGCGGCGCCGCCAGGAGCGGACCGACGAACTCGCTGCTCTTTTCGGCGCCCTTTACCGGCGCCGGCGAATAGAGCGAGTTGGCGCGGGCGATCTGGTCGGAGATCGTGCCGTTGCGTGCATGGAAGACGGCGCGCGAGGCCGACAGCAGCGTCGACCACGTCTCGGCTTCCATCAGGTCGCGGCGCACCGAGAAGATGTGCTGGCGCGGACCGTCCGAGAGGCCGCGAAGCCTCAGGTTCTCGCACATGGAATCGAGCGCGTGCTGCATGTCCTGGGCATAGGACGAGGCGCGCTCGTTGATGATGACGAGATCGGCGGTGATGCCGCGGGCGCGCAGGTATTCCTGGGCGCGCAGCGCCTCGCGGGCGATGCCAAGATCGCCGTCGTCGTTGATGCGCAGGCAGAAGATCGGGTAGTCGCCCGAAATCGCCAGCGGCCAGAGCTTCGACTGGGAATCGAGGCCGGCCTGAACCGTCGCCGAATCGGCACGCAGATGCATGTCCGGATAGACGAGGTAGCGGCCAAGCATCTGGAAGCTTGCCGCTTCCTGCGAGGTCACGCCGACATGGCGCATCTGCACCTGGCTGCGGGTCCAGGCGTGGATGAGCTCCTGGTTGAAGGTCTCCGGATGGCGGTAGCGGTCGATCGCGCGATCGACCTCCTCGCGGCTTGGGGCAGCGATCGTCCAGAAGACGACGCTGACCTTCTTGCCGGCGGGTACGCGCACGACCCGGCGCAGCGACATGATCGGATCGAGCGTGAAGCCGTCCGTGCCCGAAAGCGCCGCATCCGTATCGAAGGCGGCGGCTTCCGCAAGGGTGCGGCCCGGGCCGATGAAGCGGCGACGGTCGGTCTCGGCTTCCGTATGGCGGTCGCTGCCGGCATTGTCGGTGACGAGATGCGCCACTTCCATGTCCGGATCGCCGGAGCTGCGCTTGTTGCGGCTGACGCGAATGACGTCGCCGCGGCGGCTGATTTCCGTGCGCAGGAACATCTTCGAAAACGCCGGATGGGCGCTATCGGCCTCGTCGGTCGAAAGCACCGGCTCGGCATAGGAGGTCACTTCGATGAAGCGGTCCTGGGTGCCGGTGTTGAGCAGCATGACACGACGGCCCTCGGCATCGTGCTCGGTGGCGACGATGCACTCGACCTCGCTGGTGAGGTCGCCGACGGTCTTGACGAATTCCGCCTTGTCGTCGCCGAAGCGGGTCAGCATCTTCTCACCGGCCGCACGCCGCGGCTCCGCGGTCGCCGACCACCAGTCGCCGGTCGTCGTATCGCGCAGGAAGATGAAGGTGCCGGTACGGTCCTCGACCGGATCCGGCTTCCAGCGGGTGACGGACTGGCCGTTCCAGCGCGCATAACCCGCGCCGTTGGCCGTCAGCATCACCGAGTAGTGGCCGTTGGAGAGAAACACGGTCTCGCGGTCCTGCGAAAGCGGGTTCTCGATGATGCGGACCTCAGGGCGCAGGAGATCGTCCTGGCCCTTGCCGACCGATTCCGGCTCGCGCTTGGCATTCATGATCGGAATGTCGCGCGGCGCCTTTTCCTGCAGCAGCAGTTCGGCAGCCTCGATCACCGGATCGGCGTGGAACCACTCGCGCAGGCGGCCATTGAAGACGACGTTGGCGACAGCCGCGATCGACATGCCATGGTGGTGCGCATAGTAGTTGCGAACGACCGCGCACTTCTGCCCCTCGGGCACGCGCGTCGGCGTGAAATCGACGGCGTCGTGGTAGCCGTAGGCGCCGAGCGCACCGACCTCGCGAAGACGCCCGAGGTTGGCGAGCGCCGACTTCGGATCGTACATGCAGGCGAGGATCGAGGCGTAGGGCGCGATGACCGCGTTCTGGCCGAGACCACGCTTGAGGCCGAGCGTCGGCACACCGAAGTTGGTGTACTGGTAGGTCAGTTCGTGGTCGCGCGCGTTGAACGCCGCTTCCGAGATGCCCCACGGCGTGCCGAGGCGACGGCCGTGGTTGATCTGTTCCTTCACGACCAGATTGTTGGTCTGGTTGAGGATACCGCCCTGACGCTCCTGCATGACCAGCGGCGGCATCAGGTATTCGAACATCGAGCCGGACCAGGAGATCAGCGCGCCGCGCGCGCCGATCGGCACGATCGGTCGGCCGAGCTTGTACCAGTGCTCGGTCGGCAGATCGCCCTTGGCGATGGCAAACAGGCTGGTGAGACGCGCTTCCGACGCCAGAAGGTCGTAGCAGGCCTCGTCGAGCTCGTTGGCATTGACGCGGAAGCCGATCGACAGCAGGCGCCGCTCCGGACGGAAGAGGAAGCCGAAATCCATCGAGAAGGCGATGTCGCGTGCCCGGTCCTTCAGCACCAGCAGGCGCTGGCGCAGCGATTCGATTGCGCCGAGATCGAAGACGCCATCGGCGATATGAGCTTCGCAGGTGGTGACGAGCGAGTTGGCCCACTTCGTCACTTCGCTGCTTTGCGGTGTGCGCACCTCATGGTCGAGATTGACCGTGAGCTTGTGCATGTCGCGCGCCAGAACGGCCAGATTGATCACCCGGATCGAGGCGAACTCGTGTTCGCGCATGATCGCGGCGAGCGCATTCTGGAAGCCGACGATGCGCTCCTCGATCAGGCGGCGCAACGGACGCACCGTCTTGCGGTCGTCGGGCAGGTCGCGCAGCACTTCCTGAAGGATCGCAGCGACGTCGCCGATACCGATCAGGCTGCCCTGGACATGCGCCGACGGCGCTTCCGCCCAGTCGCGACACATGGACGACACGGCGATCAGGTGACCGGCCAGATTGCCGCTATCGACCGACGAAATGTAGCGCGGCTCCATGGTTTCGAGCGTGTTCGTCCGGTACCAGTTGAACAGATGGCCGCGATATTTCGGCATCCGGTCGATGGTGGCGATCGTCTGCTCCAGCCGGTTGATCGTCTCCTCGAAGCCGATCCAGCCGAAGTCGCGCGCCGACATGACGGAGAGCAGATAGACGCCGATATTGGTCGGCGACGTCCGCTCGGCGAGAACCGGCTGCGGCGTTTCCTGGAAGTTGTCCGGCGGCAGGAAGTGCTGCTCGGCGGTGACGAAGGTCTCGAAGTAGCGCCAGGTGCGGCGCGCGATCAGGCGCATCTCGTCGATCGCCTCGTCGGAAACGACGAGCTGGTCTTCTGTTTCAGCCGACTGGCTGACGAACCAGGCAACGGCGGGCGACAGCGCCCAGAGCAGCGCGAAGGGAATGCCGATGAAGGGCAGGCCGGTGTCGGAAATCGCAGCTAGCGCCAAGGAGATCGCCGACAGTGCCGGCGCGATCCACATGGCGCGATAATAATCGCCGATGGTGCCGTGGCCGGCGCTCTGAACCTGCGCGGCCGTGCGCCATTCGAGCATCAGCTTGCCGCTGACGAAGGTGCGGTAGAGCGAACGCACGATGGCGTCGCCCATCATCGCCGCATTGTGGGCGATGAAGACGATGCGAAGAGCAACTTGCGCGTTGGCGGCACGGACTTCGGTCAGGACCGCATGCAGGTGTGCGCGTGCGACGATGTCGTTGCGGCGCGGCAGGAGGCCGTTGATCAGCGACAGGGTGGGGGCGACGAACAGGCTGAAGATCAGCACGATCTGCCAGATCAGCGCTTCGGTCGGCTCCATGTAATACCAGCCCATGACCGAGGCGACGAGCCAGGCGAGCGGGATCAGCGAACGGCGCAGGTTGTCGTACATCTTCCAGCGCCCGAGCATCGACAGCCCGTTCGAGAAATTGAAGATGTAGGGCAAGAGTTGCCAGTCGCCCCGCGCCCAGCGATGCTGGCGCGACATCTCGACCTCGTAGCGGGTGGGGAAGTCCTCGACGAGTTCGACGTCGGTGACAAGCGCGCAGCGCACATAGGACCCTTCGAGCAGGTCGTGGCTGAGAACCGCGTTTTCCTGGATGCGTCCCTTCAGCGCCGCCTCGAAGGCGTCGACATGGTAGAGGCCCTTGCCGGTGAAGCTGCCTTCTCCGGCGATGTCCTGGTAGACGTCGGACACGGTGAAGACATAGGGGTCGATACCGCGGTTGGAAGAGAAGATGCGCTGGAAGGCGGAGGCTTCGCTGCCGGTCGTCAGCGACGGCGTCACGCGCGGCTGCAACAGGCTGTAGCCGGCGATCACGTCCTGGGTCTTCGGATCGACCACCGGACGGTTGATCGGATGGTACATCTTGCCGACGAGCTTCGTCACCGCATCGCGCATCAGGCGCGTGTCGGAATCGAGCGTCATGACGTATTGCACGTTGTCCGGCACCGTGTTGGCGCCCTGCAGGAACGAGGTGTCACGGTCGCCGCGGAGCAGCATGTTCAACTCATGCAGCTTGCCGCGCTTGCGCTCCCAGCCCATCCACACGCCTTCCTGCTCGTTACACAGGCGGCGGCGATGCAGCAGGTAGAAGCGGGTCTTGCCGTCATAGGCATAACGCGCCGAAAGCTGGGCGATCTCGCGCTTGGCATAGTCGAGCACGTCGGCGTCGGCGCTCGATTCCTCGTCCTTGCTATCGGCCCAGTCGCTGACCAGCGCAAAGTAGATCTCGCCGCGCGGGTTGGCGAGGTAATGGACCTCGAGATTGCGCACCAGTTCGTCGACGTGATCGCGCTTGGAAATCAGGCACGGCACCGCAACAAGCGTGCGGGCGTCCTGAGGGATCCCGTCGAGGAACTCGTAGCCGACCAGCCGCGACGGTTTGACGAACAGCGTCACCAGCGTGTTGAACAGGCCCATCGCACCTTCTGAAGCCGGCAGGGCAAAGAGCAGCAGCATGATCAGCTTCGCGCCGTTCGGGATCTCCATCGGGCTGACGAAGGAATAGACGGCGATCATCGCCAGGATGGTCAGAAGGATGTTCGGCCCGGCGATCGCAAACCAGTCGAGCTTGCGGCTGAGGCGAATGATGCTCTGCAGCACAGACGGCCGGTAGCTGATCTTCTTTTCCAGAAGCTTGCGCTGCTTGCCGACGAGGAACGATCCGACATTCGGCTGCTGCAGCGGCGCTTCCGTCTCCGCCGCGACTTCCGCCTCGCGAACCATCTGGATGGCGATCTGCGTCACTTCGAATTCGCTGTGCCCCGAGCGGCGCGCCAGCTTTTCGATTGTGTCGCGGTACTTGTTGCGCGAGCCGAAATCGAGTGCCGCGTAGTCGGAACCTTCACGCAGTGCCGCGTCGATCTTGCTGACGCTTTCGAACCAGACGGCCCAGTCGGTGTCGTCGATCTCGCGCAGGCTGCGGATGATGTTGCTCATCGTCGCGTTGCCGGACGACAGGCGATTCTGCTCGGCGACCAGCGCGCTTTCGACGTCGCTGCCGCGCTTTTCGAGCTGTTCCTCGATCCAGCCGATGACGGCGCCCGAGGTCTGCGAACCATCACGCATGCGGTAAAGCAGCTGCGCGACGAAGGTGTTGTCGGCCGCCAGTGCCTCCGATTCCGCAAGCAGCGTGCGCGACTTTTCCGGATCGCTGAGGCGAATGATCTGGTCGGCGACGTCGTTGGCCTTGCGCCGCATGCCGCGCGAGCGTTCGACACGGATGGCAATCCGGCGCAGGTTCTCGATCAGCACGAAGCGCAGGATCGAAGGCAAGGCCCAGAGTTCGCCGATCTTGAAGGTCTCGTGCTTCTGGAAGCCCTCGACCATCGCCGTGATGCTTTCGCGCGTCACCGTGCTATGGGTATGGGCAGCATAGAGCCAGGCAAGCGCCATGGTGCGCGGGATCACCGTGCCCGAAACCGAAAGCGTCGGGAGCTGGCGATAGAACCGGCGCGGGAAATCGCGCCGCACTTCCTGTATCGCCTCTTCGACGACGTGATGGTTGTCGAGCAGCCATTCGGCAGCCGGCGTGATCGTTGCGCCGGCCTCGACGTCCGCGGCCGTCGCCCGGTAGACGCGCAGGATCTCGTTCTCGTTCTCGCGATGCCGCGGACGGAACTCGAACGGGAAGAAGCCCGGCAGCGAGGAGACACCCTTGGCCGCGAGATCCTCGCCGCATTGGCGGAGGTCCTCCATCGAGAAGAAGGTGGCGCGGATCGAATCGTTGTAATCGATCTGCTTCGCTTCCGGTTCGCGCGGAGAGGTGGGCGGCGTAGTTTGGAGCTGCATGGGTACGGGTTCTGAATCCAACCGGGGTTGATCGGCCCGGCCCTCGTCGGGGTGCCGGGTTGGCTGCGGACCTGAGAAATCAGGCTGAGCCGGCGCGTTGCTAGACACGGTCATGTGTCCTCCCATCCACCGTCATTTCCCGGGAAACCGGGACCTGGCGGTAACAGGCACCGCCCACGACTGGGCATCGGAGATCGCAAAGCCGGCGGCGCATTGGTTTTCAAGGCCGCGTGATGCATGAAAATGGCATTTTTTAGCCGTGGTGCCAACAGCTTGCAAGGATTGCTCATACAAGATTGGTCGATTTGCGCACAGACGAAACAGGCCGGAACAGGCCGCTGGATGCGCCCCCAATGGCACTAGGATACAGCTCTCTCAAACGCCCTCTTTCAAGCTTCATGCGGGTGGCAGACGAGGCGAAACGTGATGGGGGCGAGGAAGGTTCCCACGAATTTTCGACAAAACGTCGGTCGGTCAGCCCACCTGCTCGGTAATCCACTCGCGAAACGCCAGGCTGATCGGGTTTTCGAGCTTGCCCTCGGGCACCGCGAGATAATAGCTGTTTTCCGTCTGCATCGGCCGGTCGAGCACGATCCGCAGCGTGCCGGCGGCAATCTCCTGCTCGATCAGATAGCGCGGCAGAAGCGCAAAACCGAGGCCGGCGGTCGCCGCCTCGATCACCATGGAGAACTGGTCGAAGCGGTTGCCGCGATAGGCCCCTCGCCCGTCCATGTCGTTGGCCTCGAACCATTGCGCCCAGAGCTTGGGCCGGGTGGCCAGATGCAGGAGCGGACCGGCGACCAGGTCTTCCGGGGTTGCGATCGGATGGTCCGCCAGCAGGGCAGGGCTTGCGGCCGGCACGATGATCTCGCTGCAGAGGTAGCTGCAGGTGGCGCGTGCCCAGACCGGCTGGCCATAATGAATGGCGAGATCGAAATTCTGCTCTTCGAAATCGAACGGCGCCGAGCGTGACGCGATGTTGATCACCGTGTCCGGATGACGTTTGAGGAAATCGGGCAGGCGCGGCACCAGCCAGCGGCTGCCGAAGGTCGGCAACGACGCGATCGAGAGCGTCGAATCCGCCCGGGCAGACGCCATCGCCCGCACCATCAGCTCCTCGGTCTGGTTGAGCAGACGGCGCACCTCCGGCAGAAACTTCTGGCCGGCATCCGACAGGATCACCCGCTGGCGCACGCGCTCGAACAGGAGCACGCCAAGCTGGTTTTCGAGATCCTTGATCTGGCGGCTGACGGCGCTCTGGGTAAGGTTCAGCTCGGCGGCGGCCTGCGTGAAGCTGCCGTGTCGCGCCGCGCATTCGAACGCCTGCAGCGTCGTCACGTCGGGAACCAGTCTACGGCTCAACTTCATTCCGCCCTCGCATCAACATAGTCAGAAGCAACGCGATCAATGGCCAGTTCGATCGGATATGATCCGAAATGAGAATGACCTTGTCCTTCACCCATAGCGCGAGGCGAGCCCCAGTGAAAGAGAATAGTTTCGTATCCGCCGACGACATCCGCTCGGCCTTTTCCGCAGCCATGTCGGTCATGTACCGCGAAGAGGTGCCGGCTTACGGCACGCTGATGGAGCTGGTCGCCAAGGTCAACGACGATACGCTCGCCGCCGACCCCAAGCTGAAGGAGCGCCTCGACGCGACGGATACGCTCGACCGCATCTCAGAGGAGCGCCACGGTGCGATCCGGCTCGGCACACCTGCCGAACTTGCGATGATGCGCCGCGTCTTTGCCGTCATGGGCATGTACCCGGTCGGCTACTACGACCTGTCGACCGCCGGCGTTCCGGTTCACTCCACCGCCTTCCGCCCGGTCGGCGACGCGGCGCTCAAGCGCAACCCGTTCCGCGTCTTCACCTCGCTGCTGCGTCTCGACCTCATCGCCGACGAAGCGCTGCGCGCCGAAGCCGACGTCATCCTGGCCGCACGCCAGATATTCACGACGGGCGCTGTCGAACTCACGGAAAAGGCCGAGCGCGACGGTGGTCTCGACAAGGCGGATGCCGAGCGCTTCGTTTCGGAAGTGCTCGAAACCTTCCGTTGGCACGACAAGGCCAATGTCAGCCCCGACATGTACAAGCGCCTGCATGACGCCCATCGCCTGATCGCCGACGTCGTCTCCTTCAAGGGCCCGCACATCAATCATCTCACCCCGCGCACGCTCGACATCGACAAGGTGCAGGCGCTGATGCCGGAATACGCGATTGCCCCGAAGGCCGTCGTCGAGGGTCCGCCGACCCGCAAGTGCCCGATCCTCCTGCGCCAGACCTCGTTCAAGGCGCTCGAAGAGGCGGTCTCCTTCATGGACGCCGACGGCACCTGGAAGGAAGGTTCGCACACCGCCCGCTTCGGCGAGATCGAACAGCGCGGCATCGCGCTGACCCCGAAGGGCCGCGCCCTCTATGACGAGTTGCTCGACGCCTCGCGCAAGATCGTTCGCCCGGCGGCTGACGGCTCCAACGCCCGCGAATACGAAGCGGCGCTTGCAGGGGCTTTCGAGCCCTTCCCGGACACCTGGGCAGGCATCCGCGAAGCCGGACTCGGCTATTTCAGCTATTCGCTGACGGAAAAAGGCCGCAAGGCTGGCATCTCTGCTGCACGCGACATCGAAGCGCTGATCGTCGCCGGCCTCGTTCAGTTCGATGCGATCGTCTACGAAGACTTCCTGCCGGTCAGCGCCGCGGGTATCTTCCAGTCGAACCTCGGTGACGGCGCCCAGCAGGACTTTGTTGCCAGCCCGAACCAGAAGCGCTTCGAGAGCGATCTCGGCGCGACCGTGCTCAACGAGTTCGATCATTATGCCGGCATCGAGCAGGCTTCGATCGAAAGCTGCCTCCGGGTCTTGACCGGCGCCATCGCTGCGGAATGATATTGATCCTATGATCGATCAACTGCACATCGACGCACTCACTGGCATCCTTGGAGACAAGGGTGTCGTGACGCGTCCTGAAGACCTGGAAGCCTATGAGACCGGCGCGCGCTACGATCGCGGCCGGACCTCGCTCGTTCTGCGGCCGGCAACGACCGAAGAGGTCTCTGCTGCCGTTGCCTACTGCGTTGCGAACGGCATCGCGCTGATCCCGCAATCCGGCAACACCGGGCTTGTCTCCGGCTCGACCCCGGATCAGTCGGGCGACGAAGCCATCCTCAGCCTCGACCGGCTGGCAAAGCGGTTCGAACTCGACCTCGATAACCGAACGGTGCGGCTCGACGCCGGCTTCCGGCTGTCTGATCTCAACCGGCGGCTGGAAGAGCACGGCCTGTTCTTCCCGATCGACCTCGGCGCCGACCCGCGCATCGGCGGCATGATCGCCACCAATACCGGCGGTTCGCGGTTCCTCAAATACGGCGACGTGCGCCGCAACACGCTCGGCCTCAAGGTCGTGCTCGGCGACGCGGACGGCACCGTGCTCGACCTGCAATGCGACCTGCGCAAGAACAACACCGGCGTCGACTGGAAACAGATCTTCGTCGGCACCTCGGGCGCCTTCGGCATCGTCACCGAATGCGTCTTGAACCTCGAGCGCCTGCCGCAACAGACGGCAACCGCACTGCTGGTTCCGGCAAGCGGCGCCCATGTGCTGCCGCTGCTGCGCGCCATGGAAGAACGCCTCGGCGCTTATCTTTCGGCCTTCGAAGGCATGTCGAAGAACGCCGTAACGGCCGCCTTTGCCCATGTACCGTCGCTGAAGAACCCGTTCCAGGGCGGTAACGTCCCTGACTACGTCATCCTCGCCGAGATCAGCCGCACCTGGGCACCGCGCGAGGGCGAACAGTCGCTCGACGCCGTACTGGAGACGGCGCTGGCCGAAATCTGGGAGATGGAGGAGGCGCCGCTCGCCGATGCCTTCGTCGGCCCGCCGCACGAAATCTGGGCGCTGCGCCACGCGCTTTCCGAGGGCGTCAAGCATCTCGGCAAGCTGATCGCCTTTGACGTCTCCTTCCGAAGGGGTGACATCATGGCCTTCTGCGACCATATGAAGGCCGAAATGCCCTCGAAATTCCCCGACGTAACCGTCTGCGATTTCGGCCATATCGGCGACGGCGGCGTGCACTTCAACCTCGTCGTGCCGAAGGACAGCGCCCTGCTCAAGGACGAGACTTTCGAACCGCGGCTGCGCGAGTGGGTTTTCGCTGTCGCCGTCGAGGAGTATCACGGCAGCTTCAGCGCGGAACATGCGATCGGCCGCCGCAATCAGGCCTATTACGACTTTTATACACCAGACAAACTCAAGGACATGGCCGCGGGCCTGAAGACGCTGACCTCGCCGGGAAAGCTCGGCAGCGTGCGTTTCGGATAGGCCAGAGCGAAATACTGTGTGCGGTTTTCCGCCCCATACCGCTCCATCGAATGATCTAAACCAATAAGACGGGAGTCAGACCATGAACATCGCAACCAAGAAAGTCGACGTGACCAAGGAAGCCGCAGCGCTTCTCGAAAAGATGGGCGTCGCCAAGGAACTCTACACCGGCGGCGACATGCCGTCCTTCAGCCCGGTCACCGGCGAAAAGATCGGCAACCTCAAGACGGTTTCGGCTGCTGAAGCTGCCGCCAAGATCGAAAAGGCCCACGAAGCCTTCAAGGCCTGGCGCCTGGTTCCGGCACCGAAGCGCGGCGAACTGATCCGCCTGCTCGGCGAAGAACTGCGCGCCTTCAAGGCCGACCTTGGCCGCCTGGTTTCGATCGAAGCCGGCAAGATCACCTCGGAAGGCCTCGGCGAAGTCCAGGAAATGATCGACATCTGCGATTTCGCAGTCGGCCTTTCCCGCCAGCTCTACGGCCTGACGATCGCCACCGAACGTCCCGGCCACCGCATGATGGAAACCTGGCACCCGCTCGGCGTCGTTGGCGTCATCTCTGCCTTCAACTTCCCGGTCGCCGTCTGGTCGTGGAACGCCGCCCTTGCCATCGTCTGCGGCAACTCGGTCGTCTGGAAGCCGTCTGAAAAGACGCCGCTTACGGCGCTCGCCTCGCAGGCGATCTTCGAGCGCGCGCTTGCCCGCTTCGGCGATGCGCCGGAAGGCCTGTCGCAGGTCCTGATCGGCGACCGCACCGTCGGCGAAGTTCTCGTCGACAACCCGAAGGTACCGCTCGTTTCGGCAACCGGCTCGACCCGCATGGGCCGCGACGTCGGTCCGCGCCTTGCCAAGCGCTTTGCCCGCGCCATCCTCGAACTCGGCGGCAACAATGCCGGCATCGTCTGCCCGTCGGCTGATCTCGACATGGCGCTGCGCGCCATCGCCTTCGGCGCCATGGGCACCGCCGGCCAGCGTTGCACCACCATGCGCCGCCTGTTCGTGCATGAAAGCGTCTACGATCAGCTCGTTCCGCGCCTGAAGAAGGCCTACGGTTCGGTCTCGGTCGGCAACCCGCTGGAAACGACAGCCCTCGTCGGCCCGCTCGTCGACAAGGCGGCCTTCGACGGCATGCAGAAGGCGATCGCTGAGGCGAAGTCGCATGGCGGCACCGTCACCGGCGGCGAGCGCGTCGAACTCGGCTACGACAACGGCTACTACGCCAAGCCCGCTCTGGTCGAAATGCCTGTCCAGGCTGGCCCGGTTCTCGAAGAAACCTTCGCGCCGATTCTCTACGTCATGAAGTACAGCGACTTCGACGCCGTCGTTGCCGATCACAATGCGGTCGCAGCCGGCCTGTCGTCCTCGATCTTCACCCGCGACGTGCAGGAATCCGAACGGTTCCTGGCCGTCGACGGCTCGGATTGCGGTATCGCCAACGTCAACATCGGCACATCGGGTGCCGAAATCGGCGGCGCCTTCGGCGGTGAAAAAGAAACCGGCGGCGGTCGCGAATCCGGTTCGGACTCGTGGAAGGCCTATATGCGCCGCGCCACCAACACGGTGAACTATTCGAAGGCTCTGCCGCTGGCGCAGGGCGTGTCGTTCGACATCGAATAATCGGCGCACCCAGTTAGGTAGAGACCATGACCATCAACGCAACGGTCAAGGAGGCGGGCTTTCAGCCCGCCTCGCGGATCTCCTCGATCGGAGTGTCCGAAATCCTGAAGATCGGCGCCCGCGCGCAAGCCATGAAGCGCGAAGGCAAGCCGGTGATCATCCTCGGTGCGGGCGAGCCGGATTTCGACACGCCCGACTTCGTCAAGGACGCCGCCTGCGAGGCGATCAAGCGCGGCGACACAAAGTACACCGCACTCGACGGCACGCCGGAGTTGAAGAAGGCAATTCGCGAAAAGTTCCAGCGCGAAAACGGCCTTGCCTACGAGCAGGACGAAATCACGGTTTCGACCGGCGCCAAACAGATCCTGTTCAACGCCATGATGGCGTCGATCAACCCCGGTGACGAAGTGGTCATTCCGACGCCCTACTGGACCTCCTATTCGGATATCGTCCAGATCTGCGAAGGCAAACCGGTTCTGATCCCCTGCGACGCGTCCACCGGCTTCCGGCTGACCGCCGACAAGCTCGAAGCGGCGGTTACGCCGAAGACGCGCTGGGTGTTGCTCAATTCGCCGTCGAACCCATCGGGTGCCGCCTATAGCGCTGCCGACTACCGGCCGCTGCTCGACGTGCTCCTCAAGCATCCGCATGTGTGGCTGCTGGTCGACGACATGTACGAGCACATCGTCTATGACGGCTTCCGCTTCGTCACCCCGGCCCAGCTCGAGCCCCGGCTCAAGGATCGCACGCTCACGGTCAACGGCGTCTCCAAGGCCTATGCCATGACCGGCTGGCGCATCGGCTATGCCGGTGGCCCGCGCGACCTGATCAAGGCGATGGCTGTGGTCCAGAGCCAGGCGACCTCCTGCCCCTCCTCCGTCAGCCAGGCCGCCTCGGTTGCAGCGCTGACCGGTCCGCAGGAATTCCTGAAGGAACGCACCGCCAGCTTCCAGCGCCGCCGCGATCTCGTCGTCAATGGCCTCAACGCCATCGACGGTCTCGACTGCCGCGTCCCGGAAGGTGCTTTCTACACCTTCTCCGGCTGCGCCGGCATGCTCGGCAAGGTCACGCCTTCGGGCAAGACGATCGCAACGGATACGGACTTCTGCGCCTACCTGCTCGACGACGCCCATGTCGCCGTCGTGCCGGGCTCGGCCTTCGGTCTCTCGCCGTTCTTCCGCATCTCCTATGCGACCTCGGAAGCGGAACTGAAGGAAGCGCTGAAGCGCATCGCCGACGCCTGCGCGCGGCTTTCGTAGTTGGGTCATCGGCGGGCGCTCTGAGTTCGGAGGCGCCCCTCACCCTAGCCCTCTCCCCGCCTGCGGGGAGAGGGGACAGCGTCGAGATCGACGCGCCGACCCTTTTCCATTTGACCAATCTTCTGGCCCCTCTCCCCTTGTGAACCGAGCTCCTTGGTACCGTCACAGGCCTTGAGACGGATCGAGCGCGAGCGGCATATCCCTTCTCCCCGTCAAAACGGGGAGAAGGTCGCGGCAGCGAGATGAGGGGCATTCGCGCACTCCGGCACTGCGATTAAGACGTCCCTCTCTCTCAAAACGTCGGCGGCGTGCAGGCGCTGATCACCTCGCAAGGGACAGGCCCGACGCAGCGAAAGCGGTGCGGTCGCCGGCTTTCGAAGTAATAGGCATCCCCTGGCCCGAGAATCCGCCGCTCGTCGTCGACGGTGACCTCGATGCGGCCCGACAGCACGATGCCCCCTTCCTCGCCATCGTGCACCAGCGGCACCTTCCCGGTGTCGGCGCCCGGCTGGTAAACCTCCTTCAGGATCTGCAGGCTGCGACCGAAGAGGTTTTCGCCGATCTGGCGATAGGAAATCGGCCCCTTGCCGATCTCCACCAGTTCTTCGGCCGCATAAAAGGCCTTGCGCGGCTTTTCCGGTTCGAAGGAGAAGAATTCCGCCAGCCCGATCGGTATGCCATCGAGAATGCGCTTCAGCGCGCCGACGGACGGGTTGGAGGCATTCGATTCGATCAGCGAGATCGTCGAGTTGGTAACGCCGGCGCGCTTGGCGAGTTCGCGCTGCGACAGATTGTGCATCAGTCTGAGATGCCGAAGCCGGTTTCCGATATCGACGGTCATGGGATCCGAACCTTGGTGTTCAGGTTGTTCGAAATATCGCAAACACGCTGAAACAGCATGATGTATTTCAATGACTTAACTGACAGCAGAAAAGGACTTGTTTGGCAAATCAAATCATGGCGTCAATCGCCGACCTCAGGAGGATGCCATGTACCAGCACACCAAGCCCAACGCCCCCGTTCTCGACAGCTATTGGATGCCGTTTACCGCCAACCGGCAGTTCAAGCAGGCCCCGCGCCTGCTCGCCTCGGCCGAGGGCATGCACTACACCAGCACCGATGGCCGCACGATCCTCGACGGTACCGCCGGGCTCTGGTGCGTCAATGCCGGCCATGGCCGCCGCCAGATTGCCGCTGCCGTCGAGCGCCAGCTGTCGACGATGGATTTCGCCCCCTCCTTCCAGATGGGCCACCCGATCGCCTTCGACTTTGCCGAGCATCTCGCCGAGATCGCGCCGGGTCCTGAAGGCCAGAAGCTCGATCGCGTCTTCTTCACCGGCTCCGGTTCGGAATCGGTCGACACGGCGCTGAAGATCGCGATCGCCTACCAGCGCGCCATCGGCCAGGGCACCCGCACCCGCCTGATCGGCCGCGAGCGCGGCTATCACGGCGTCGGCTTCGGCGGCATCTCGGTCGGCGGCATCCTCAACAACCGCCGCGTCTTCCCGCAGCTTCCCGGCTCCGACCACCTGCGCCATACGCATGACCCCGCCCGGAACGCCTTCGTCAAAGGCCAGCCGGAACATGGCGCCGAGCTTGCCGACGATCTTGAGCGTCTGGTGGCGCTGCATGGTGCCGAGACCATCGCCGCCTGCATCGTGGAGCCGGTCGCCGGCTCGACCGGCGTGCTCATCCCGCCGAAGGGCTATCTCGAGCGCCTGCGCGCCATCTGCGACAAGCACGGCATCCTCCTGATCTTCGACGAAGTCATCACCGGCTTCGGTCGCCTCGGCGCGGCTTTCGCCACCGACTTCTTCGGCGTCACCCCTGATATGGTGACGGCGGCCAAGGGTCTCACCAACGGTGCGATCCCGATGGGCGCGGTCTTTGCCAGCCGCAAGGTGCATGACGCGCTGATGCATGGGCCCGAAAACGCGATCGAGCTCTTCCACGGCTACACCTATTCCGGCCACCCGGCCGCCTGCGCCGCCGGTATCGCCACGCTCGACATCTACCGCGACGAGGGTCTGATGACCCGCGCCGTCGAGCTGCAGGACGCCTGGCACGACGCCATGCATTCGCTGAAGGGCCTGCCCAACGTCATCGACATCCGCACGATCGGCCTGATCGCCGGCATCGAGCTGCAGTCGCGCGACGGCGCTATCGGTGCCCGCGCCTACGACGTCTTCGTTGATTGCTTCGAGAAGGGCCTGCTGATCCGCGTCACCGGCGACATCATCGCCTTCTCACCGCCACTGATCGCCGAAGAGAAACACTTTGGCGAGATCGTCTCGATCCTCGGCGATGCGCTGAAGCGCGCCAAGTAAGGCGAAACGCCGCAAATCAAGACAACGCCGCCGCCGAAGATCTCGGCGGCGGCGTTGTCATTTCGGGTACAGTGTTGAATCCGGCTAACGTCTCCACAGAAGAGCCGCACCCTAGCGAATCAACAGCGCCCGGAAATCGTTGACGTTCGTTCCGGTCGGGCCCGGTACGAACAGATCGCCGCTCGCCGAAAAGGCCGACCAGGCGTCGTGGTGGGCAAGACCCAGGCGTGGATCGATATTCGCTGCCCGCATGCGGGCAATGCTCTGCCCGTCCGCAAAGGCACCGGCATTGTCTTCCGAACCGTCGATGCCATCCGTATCGGCGGCAAGTGCATCGATGCCCGCAACACCATCGATGTCGAGCGCCAGCGACAGCAGAAACTCGCTGTTGCGCCCGCCCCTGCCATAGTCCTTGCCGGAGATTGTAACGGTCGTCTCACCGCCGGATAAAAGCACGACCGGCTTGGCGAAGGGACGGTTCCTAAGCGCCACCTCGCGGGCAAGGGCCGCATGCATGCGGCCGATGTCGCGGGCTTCTCCCTCGATCGCATCGGAGAGGATGTGCGCCTCGATGCCGAGCTCGCGCGCCTTGGCGGCCGCCGCTTCCAGCGATACGGCAGCCGAGGCAATGACGTGGCATTCGTGCCGGGAAAACCGCGGATCATCGGGATCGGGTGCCGCAGCCGCTTCCGAGCGCAGATGGGCGATGACGCCATCCGGCAATTCCATGCGGTAGCGATCAACAATCTCGAGCGCCTCCGCCGCCGTACTCCGATCCGGAACCGTCGGCCCCGAGGCGACGAAGGCCGGGTTATCGCCGGGTACGTCCGAAACGACGAGACTGACGACACGAGCCGGGAAGGCGGCGGCAGCGAGCCGACCGCCCTTGATGCGCGACACGTGCTTGCGCACGACGTTCATCACCGAGATCGGCGCGCCGGAGGCAAGCAGCGCCCGGTTGACGGCGACCTCGTCAGCGAGCGTCAAGCCTTCAGGCGGCGCCGGCAGCAGGGCCGAGCCGCCACCGGAGATCAGGGCAATGACGAGGTCGTCCGCGGTCAGACCTGCGACCGCCTTCAGCAACGCATCCGATGCGGCGAGCCCCGCCTCATCCGGCACCGGATGGGCCGACTGCAGCACCGTGATTGTCTCGCAATGTTCGATCGGTCCATGGCGCGCCACGACCGTGCCGCTGAAGGGATGCTTCCAGAGTTTCTCGAAAGCGGCGGCCATCTGGCTTGCCGCCTTGCCGGCACCGACGACCACGGTCCGCCCTTTCGGCGGCTCGGGCAGATGCGCCGTGATCGCCTCATAGGGATCGGCGGCTCGAACGGCCGCCGCGAAAAGCTCTGTCAGGAAAGGGCGCGCGTCGATCATCACTGCCACTCAGTCAGCGATTTCGATGTCGTAGACGAAAATGCCAGCGATGCCGCCTTCGGCTGCCGCGACGATCTTGGCGCCAGTCTTGCGATGCTCCTCGTCCTCCAGATAGGCGTCGCGCGCCGCCGCGTCGGTGAAGTCGACGATGAAGCCTTCGGCAAACCCCTTGTCCATGCCCACTTCCGGGCTGACATTGGCGCCGATATGGGCGGCAAGGAATCCCGGCAGCCGGGACTTCAGCGCGGCAATCTCCCCGAAGATTACCGCCTTCTCCTCGCTGGAGACTTCGGGGCGGAAGCGGATGAAGACGCAATGGCGGATCATGGGGAACCTCAACGGATATCGGCGCGGGCGCGCGGGCGGCTGTCGTTGCGTTCGTGGGCGAAGATCGCCGGCGGCAGGGGCTGGCGCTCGCGGATGATATCGGCGCCCTTTTCCCCCATCATGATCGTCGGCCCATTGGTGTTGCAAGAGGGAACGCGCGGCATCACCGAGCTGTCGCAGACGCGAAGGCCTTCAAGTCCGCGCACCTTCAGGTCCAGCCCGACCACGGCCGAGGCATCCGTCCCCATCTTGCAGGTACCGACCGGATGATGGTCGGTCTTGGCATTGGCGCAGCCGTATTCGAAGAACTGCTCATCGCTCATGACCGAGTTACCCGGCAGGCGCTCCGCCAGCACGAAGGGCTTCAGTGCCGCCTGCTGCAGGATCTCGCGGGCGATCTTCAAGCCCTCGATCGACATCTTGCGGTCGTGCGGATCCTCCCAGTAATTCGGATCGATCAGCGGTGCTGCCGCCGGATCGGAGGACGAGAGCCGCACCGTGCCGCGCGAGCGGGGATGCAGATAGGCGGAATTCAGCGTCACGCCGGCATTCTTCAGCTTCTCGACGCCCGCCTCGATGCCGGAGCCGAGACCGAGATGGAACTGGATATCCGGCGAACGGGCGTTCGGATCCGCATACCAGAAGCCGCCGGTCTCAAATAGCGACGATGCGACCGGGCCGGAACGGAACAGTACATACTGCAACCCAGCCCATAGCGTACGATGGAGTTTCGCCACACCGTCATAGGTGTGGTCGCCGGTGCATTCCGAGATCACGAAGAGATCGAGGTGATCCTGCAGATTGCCGCCGACGCCGGGCAGGTCGTGTTTCACCGAGACGCCCACCGATTTCAAATAATCGGCCGGCCCGATGCCGGACTGCAAAAGCAGCTTCGGCGAGCCAATGGCACCCGAGGTAACCAGCACCTCGCGATCCGCGCGGATTGTCTCGCTGCCCTTGGCCGTAACGACTTCCACGCCCACGGCGCGGGTGCCCTCAAGCACGATCCGCGCGACACGCGCGCCGGTGCGCACCTCCAAGTTCCGGCGATCCTTGATCGGCGAGAGATAGGCAAGCGATGCGCTCGACCGGCGGCGGTTGCGCTGGGTCAATTGGTAGAAGCCGACGCCCGCCTGCTGGCGGCCGTTGAAGTCGTGGTTGTAGGGTATGCCGAGTTCCTGTCCGGCGCGGATATAGGCGTCGCAGATCGGCAGCGCCGCCGTGGGCATCGAGACGCCGAGCGGCCCGCCATAGGCGTGGTAGTCGTCGGCAAAGCGCTGGTTGTCTTCCGAGCGTTTGAAATAGGGAAGCACACTGCGATAGTCCCAGCCGGCGCAGCCATCCTCGGAGGCCCAGAGGTCGTAGTCGGCAGCGTTGCCGCGGGTATAGAGCTGGGCATTGATCGACGAGCCGCCTCCGATCACCTTGGCCTGGGTGTAGCGCAGCACCCTGCCCTTCATGTGCTTCTGCGGCACCGTCTCCCAGCCCCAGCTGGCAACGCCCTTGGTCATCTTGGCAAAGCCTGCCGGCATGTGAAACAGCGGATTCCAGTCTCCGCCGCCGGCTTCGAGCAGCAGCACGCGAACCGATGGGTCCTCGGAGAGGCGATTGGCGAGAACGCAGCCGGCCGGGCCGGCGCCGGTGATGATGTAGTCGTAGCTCATTCCCTGTCTTCCCTCCGCCGCCATCAATTTGGAACGTTCCAAATTTTCGACGTGTTCAACTCAAACCCTGCCCGCTTGCGAGCCTCAAAAGTCCTGCCTGTTCCTAGAGACGGCCGATCGACAGCCCGCCATCCGCCTGGATGACCGAGCCGGTAGCAAAGGCGAATTTGCCGCCAGCAAGCCCGGCCGCGATATTGCCGATATCGTCGGGCTCGCCCCAGCGCCGCATCGGCACCAATCCGCCATCGATCAAGCCATCGTATTTCACCGAGACGCCGGCGGTCATGTCGGAGCGAATGATGCCCGGACGGATCTCGAAAACCGAGATGCCGGTATTGGCAAGCCGCAGCGCCAGCCCCTGGCTGAAGGCGGCAAGCCCGGCCTTGGTCATGCAGTAGTCGAGCCGCTCCGGCGACGTCATCGTCGCCGAAACCGAGGTGATGTTGATAATCGAACGCGGTGTTACACCCGCTGGATCGGTCAGCATCGACACCAGAACGGCCTGGGTGAAGAACACGGTGCCACGCAGGTTGGTGGCGACGATCGTGTCGAAATTTTCCGGCAGCATATCCAGGAAATCACCCCGCACCACCGAGGCGATGCCGGCATTGTTGACAAGGCAGCGGATCGGGCCGAGTTCGGCCCGGACGCGCTCGACGGTCGCTGCGTGCCCCCCGACATCGGCAAGGTTCGCCTCGATGTAGATCGCGCGGCCATGCTCACCGGAGAGTTCCGATAGCGTCTGGGTGGTCGTCGCATCTGCCGCACCCAGGCCGGTAAGCGCAATGTCGAAGCCCTCGCGGGCGAGCGCGCGGGCAACGCCGAGACCGATGCCGCGGCGGCCGCCGGTGACGATGGCGACGGGGCGCGTCGATGACGTCATGACCGGAACTCCTTCGCAATGATATGGTCGGCAACCCTGAGCGCCTGGGCGGCAATCGTCAGCGCCGGGTTGACGGCGGCTGAGGTCGGCAGGCAGCCGGCGTCAACGACAAAGAGATTGGGATGATCGAAGGCGCGGCAATAGACGTCGAGCGGCGCGTCCTTTGGGTCCTGGCCCATCCGCACCGTCCCGCACTGATGCGACGGCGTGCGCTTGTCGAAGGGCTGAGAGAGCACGATCGGATAGCCGGCCGCCTTGAAATGGCCGCGCATCTTCGCTTCGAGACTGGAAAGCGCCTCCATGTTCGAGCGCCGCCACCGCATGATGATGCCCTTGCCATCGACCATGATGCGGCTTTCCGGGTTCGGCAGGTCCTCGGTCATCATGTACCAGTCGATCGCATGACCGGCCATGAAATCGAAGGCAAACCGGGGCGCCCAGACGGGCGCGTTGGCCTTCAGGATGTCGGCGTTGATCTTACCGAGAAGCTGGACATTGCCGAGCGGCAGGCCGTCCCTGCCGCCGGTCAGGTAATAGTCGTTCAGCATCAGCGTCTTCTGGTAGACGCTGTCATTGCGCTTGAACGGGTTGATCGCGAGCATGGCGCTGCAATTGTGGTTCATGAAGTTGCGGCCGACCTGATCAGATGCATTGGCGAGCCCCTTGCCGTCGCCGGAGCGCAAGAGGATGGCAGCGGAATTGATCGCGCCGGCCGACAGGATCACCAGCTTCGGCGACAGCGTCTTCTTCTCGCCCCTGTAGGTGTAGTGGACCGCCTCGATCCGTCCGCCCGGGCCTGCCTCCAGCGTGTCGACATGCGCCGACGTGATCAGCTCGATGTTCGGATCCTTCAGCGCGACGGCGAGCGGCGCGGTTTCGGCATCCTTCTTGCCGTTGCCGGTGTTCGGGAACCCGTCCCAGGGCGTGCGCCCGCCGGCAAGCCAGGTGTCGATGTCGACGCCGAGCGGCAAGGTCGCCGGATGCAAGCCCTGCGCCTTCAACTCCGCACGAGCGCGGGCGATGGCCGGCTCGTCCGGCACCGGGCCGAAGGCATAAGGGGAACTGTGGAACGGCTCCGTCGGGTCGTCGCCGAGTTCGCCGCGCACCTCGAACAGTTGCTCGGCCTTGCCGTACCACGGCTCCAATTCCTCGTAGGGGAAGGGCCATGCCGGCGAAACGCCGCCAAGATGCTGCATCTCGGTGAAATCCTCGGCCCGGTAGCGCAGAAGCACCGCACCGAAGAGCTTGGAATTGCCGCCGACGAAATAGAAGTTTCCCGGATTGAACTCGGTCCCGTCTGGCTCACGCCACATCTCCCTCGGGCGGAAATGACCCTTGACGAAAATCGAGCTGTAGCTGCGCGTCTCCGGCGTATCGGGCAGGCGCTCGCCGCGCTCGAGGATGCAGATGCGGGCGCCGGAGCCGGCAAGCCCCGCCGCAAGCGTGGAGCCGCCGATCCCCGACCCGATGATGACGATGTCCGGCTGCTCCTGCATGATCGATTACGCGATCCGCTGCTGGCTCTGCGGGTCGAAGAACACCGCCTTGTCGAGGTTGAAGGCGAGCCGCGAGGTCTGACCGGCAGCAATGCGGGCATCGGCGCGAAGCCGGGCAACGATCTCCTTGCCGCCGAGACGGGTGACCGCGAACGTGTCGGAACCGGCCGGCTCGACCACCTCGATCAGGCATTCGCCCTCGGCGACCACCTTCGCATTGCGGTCGGCGCCATCTGGGTCGGTCAGCGCTTCCGGACGAATGCCGAAGACCACGTCCTTGCCGGCATAGGCCGACAGCGCGCCGTTGGCCTGCGGCACCGCGAGTTTCAGCGGCTCGGCATTCGGACGCGCCAGCGCCACGGCGATATCGGAACCGCTCTTTTCGATGCGCGCGGTCAAAAGGTTCATCGCCGGCGAACCCATGAAGTCAGCGACAAACATGTTGGCCGGGTTGTTGTAGATCTCGGCAGGTGTTCCGAACTGCTGCAGCACGCCGTCCTTCAGAACGGCGATCTTGGTCGCCAGCGTCATCGCCTCGATCTGGTCGTGGGTGACGTAGACGATCGTCGTCTTCATGCGGTTGTGCAGCCGCTTGATCTCGGTGCGCATGTCGACGCGCAGCTTGGCATCGAGGTTGGAGAGCGGCTCGTCGAACAGGAAGACCTGCGGATTGCGCACCAGCGCCCGGCCCATGGCGACGCGCTGGCGCTGGCCGCCGGAGAGCTGGCTCGGCTTGCGGTCGAGCAGATGGCCGATCTGCAGCATGTCCGCCACCTGCTTGATCGCCTTCTCGCGCTCGTCCTTCGGCACACCGCGGATTTCCATGCCGAAGGCAATGTTTCCGGCGACCGTCATGTTCGGGTAGAGCGCGTAGGACTGGAACACCATGGCGATGTCACGCTTCGACGGGTGCAGGTCGGCAACCGAGCGGCCGTTGATGGCGATCTCGCCAGACGTGATCGGCTCGAGACCGGCTATCGTGTTCAGCAGCGTGGACTTGCCGCAACCGGACGGGCCTACGAGAACGAGGAAGCCGCCCTTTTCGATCTCCAGGTTGATGTCCTTCAGGATCTCGAGCGAGCCATAGGATTTGCGCAGGTTGCTGATTTTCAAGAAAGACATGAGCTTATCCTTTCACGGCGCCCGACATCAGGCCGCGAACGAAGTAGCGGCCGGACACGATGTAGACGATGAGCGTTGGCAAGGCGGCGAGGATCGCGCCCGCGAAGTGGACGTTGTATTCCTTGACGCCTGTCGAGGACGAAACGAGGTTGTTGAGCGCGACCGTCATCGGCGTCGAATAGGGGCCGGAGAAGGACGCGCCGAACAGGAAGTCGTTCCAGATGTTGGTGAACTGCCAGATGACCGAAACGACGATGATCGGACCGGACGACGGCAGCAGGATGCGCCAGAAGATCTGGAAGAAGCTGGCGCCGTCGATCTGCGCTGCGCGCACCAGCTCGGTCGGGAAGGCCTCGTAGTAGTTGCGGAAATAGAGCGTCGTGAAGCCGAGGCCGTAAATCACGTGGACGAAAATCAGGCCCCAGATCGAACCGGCGAGCCCCAGGATGCCAAGGATGCGCGCCATCGGGATCAGCACGATCTGGAACGGGATGAAGCAGGACAGAAGCAGCATGGCGAAGAAGATGTTGGCACCGGGAAAGCGCCACTTCGTCAGCACGTAGCCGTTCAGCGCACCGATGATCGTCGAGATCGCCACGGCCGGAACGACCATCAGGATCGAGTTGATGAAGAAGGGTTTCAGGCCGGTGGGCTGCACGCCGATCTGTGCCGTCGACCAGGCCTGAAGCCAGGGCTCCAGCGTAAAGGTCTGCGGCAGGTTGAGCATGCCGCCCTGGCGGATCTCGTCGAGCGGCTTCACCGAGTTCACCAGCATCACATAGAGCGGCAGCAGCGAATAGAGCGCAAAGAGGATCAGCGCGGTGTAGATCAACGCGCGGGTGAGGCGGTTGTGCGAGATGATGTTGTCTGGGCTCGGAGCGCTCATCAGCGTTTTGCTCCCCGGATTTCGGAATAGAGATAGGGAACGATGATCGAGAAGATCATCACCAGCATGATGATCGCCGAGGACGCGCCGATGCCCATCTGGTTGCGGGTGAAGGTGTAGGAATACATGAAGGTCGCCGGCAGCTCGGTCGCCTGGCCGGGGCCGCCACCGGTGAGCGCGATGATCAGGTCGTAGGCCTTGATCGCCAGATGCGCGAGCACGACGAAAGCCGAGAGAAACACCGGCCGCATCAAGGGAATGATGATCCGGCGATAGATCGTCGAGGTCTTGGCGCCGTCGATCTGGGCCGCCTTGATGATCTCGTTGTCGACGCCGCGAAGGCCGGCCAGGAACATCGCCATGATGAAGCCGGTCGACTGCCAGACCGCCGCGATGACGACGCAGTAGATCGCGTAGTTGCGGTCCTTGATCCAGTTGAACGAGAAGCTCTCCCAGCCCCAGAGGTGCATGGTGTTCTCAAGGCCGATGCCGGGATCGAGGAACCACTTCCAGGCCGTACCGGTCACGATGAAGGAAAGCGCCATCGGATAGAGATAGATCGGCCGCAGGAACCCTTCAGCGCGGATCTTCTGGTCGAGCAGGATCGCCAGCCCGAGGCCAAGCACCGAGCAGATGGCGATATAAAGTGCGGCGAAGATCGCCAGGTTGCTCACCGCCCGCCACCAGTGCGGCAGCGCCCACAGCTTCGTATAGTTGCTCAAACCGACGAAATTGTAGGACGGCAGCATCTTGCTGTCCGTCATCGACAGAAAGCCGGTATAGGCGATGAAACCATAGACAAAGATCAGGACGATGAGGAAGCTCGGGGCAAGCACCAGCTTCGGTATCAGGTCCTGCAGGCGACTGCGGCTATCCATGAACGTTCACCACTTCTGGCGCGGCCGTCGGGCACAACCCTGATATCGGCATCCGCGCGAGGTTCTGGGTATCAAAGCGCCCCTCCCCGCGTCCTGTTGGCCACGGTGGTTCGACGGCGCCTGCATGTCGGAATGGGGTGTCCGGGGCGCCTAGCAGCGCCGCGTGTCTCGCAAGACACGCTAAGGTCGCTGCAACACCTAAGTTGCTGCATAATTTTGTCCTTAAATCCATGCGGATCTAAGGAATTATGCAGTACGCGCCCCGGAGCGAGCCCGTTACTTCGCGGCCTCGACGGCCGAGACCAGTTCCTTGACGGCCTCTTCGGACGTCAGTTCGCCGTTGAACTCACGCGTCACGACGTCGTAGATCGCGTTCTTGACGGCAGCCGGATTGGCATGGCCATGGGCCATGGAGCCGAAGAGCTTGCCGTTGGTGTTGGCTTCCGCCAGGTCCTTGATGCCCTTCTTGCCGCAATCGTCGAAGGCCGTGTCCGGAACGTCGGTGCGGGCCGGGACCGAGCCCTTAACGACGTTGAAGGCCGACTGGAAGGTCGGGCTTTCGATCGCCGAAGCCATGGCGAGCTGTGCGGGAACCTTGTCGTCGGCAACCTTGAACATCGCGAACTGGTCGGAGTTGAAGGTCACGGACCCTTGCGTACCCGGGAAGCGCATGCAGACGAAATCGGTGCCCGGCACCTTCTTCGCCTTCAGGAACTCGCCTTTGGCCCAGTCGCCCATGAACTGCAGGCCGGCCTTGTTCTCGATGACCATAGCGGAAGCGAGGTTCCAGTCACGGCCGGAGAAGTTGTCGTCGACATAGGAGCGCAGCTTCGTCATGCGGTCGAAGGCTTCCTTCATCTTGTCGCCGCCGAGCGCTGCCGGGTCGAGGTCGATGAAAGCCTGCTTGTAGAAGTCGGTGCCGAGCGAAAGCACGACGGCGTCGAAGATCGTCGCATCCTGCCAGGGCTGGCCGCCATGGGCGATCGGCGTGATGCCCTGAGCCTTGAAGTTGTCGAGCAGGGCAACCAGTTCGTCCCAGTTGGTCGGCTCCTTGCCGCCAGCCTTGTCGAGGGCGGCCTTGTTGATCCAGACCCAGTTGGTCGAATGCACGTTGACCGGTGCTGCGATCCAGTGGCCGTCATACTTCGAGAACTGCTGCAGGGCGGTCGGGATCACCTTGTCCCAGCCTTCCTTGGAAGCCGTCTCGTCGAGGTTGCCGAGTGCGCCTTCCTTGGCCCAGTCGAGAATGTCGAAGCCGAGCATCTGCACGGCGGTCGGAGCGTTGCCCGCGGTGACGCGCGCGCGCAGCACCGTCATGGCTTCCGTACCGCCACCACCGGCAACCGGCATGTCGGTCCAGGTGATGCCCTTGCTTTCCAGATCCTTCTTCAGAACGTCGAGTGCGGCGGCTTCGCCACCGGATGTCCACCAGTGCAGAACTTCCACATTTTCGGCTGCGCGTGCGGCGGTGGCCGCCATCATCAGCGCCACAACGGCCGTCGTCGTCATCAACTTGCGCATCGTTTTCCTCCCGTTTGCAAGTTAACGAGGCGGAACCTCCTCCACCCCGGAATTCGCGCCGCTTCAGCCAGCGGCTGGCCATTTAAAACGTTATAAATTCAGCAAGTCAAGCATTCCGCCATTTTGTACTTTAGCACCTTCGGAACCGTTTGAATTTACTGAATTATATAGCTCACATTAGCTATTGCAGCGCAGCAATCCATGCCGCGATGCGAGATTTAAAACGTTTTCATGATTCGATTGCCTAAGCGTTCGCACCACGTTACAAAACCCGCTCTTGCCCGCTCTCAGGATGACTAGCATTGGCCGATCCCTCCAAGCCCGCCCACCACGAAGACAGCGGTGCCACCGTCAAGCGCGGCAAGCCGACCCTTCGCACGATCGCGGAAATCACCGGCCTTGCGGTCACCACCGTCTCGCGCGCGCTGTCCGATGCGCCGCAGATCTCCATCGAAACCCGCAAGCGGGTGCGCGAGGTCGCCGACGAGATCGGCTATTCGCCCGACCGTGCCGCCCAGCGCCTGAAGACTGGCCGCACCAATGTCATCGGCGTGCTGCTCGATCCACATGAGGAAATTCTCGGCTACGGCACCTCGATCATGAGCGGCATCGCCAAGGCGCTGCAGGGCACCGCCTTTCACCTGATCGTCATGCCGAACTTCCTCAACTCGACAAATGTCGAAGCGGTCAACTACATCACCCGCAACGCGATGGCCGACGGCCTGATCTTCTCGCGCACGGAACCGCTCGATCCCCGCGTCCGATTGCTGTCCGATCTCGGCTTTCCCTTCGTCACCCATGGGCGCACGGAGCTTTCCACCCCGCATCCCTATGTCGACTACGACAACTTCACCTTCTCCTACCAGGCGACGAAGCGCCTGATCGCCAAGGGCAGGCGCAAGCCCGCGCTGATCAGCGGTCCCGCCGATTTCACCTTTGCGGGCCATCTGCAACACGGCTTCATGACCGCCGTGCGCGAGGCCGGCTGCGCCTACGAGATCCTCTCGGGCATCGACCTCGACAGCCCCGCCGGCGCGATCCGCGACCGTGTGCGCCAGCGCTATGCCGAGCCCGATCCGCCGGATAGCTTCATGTGCGGCGGCGAGGTCTGTGCGCTGGCGACCATCACCGGCATGAGCGATTGCGGCCTCACGCTCGGACGCGAATACGACATCGTCGCCAAGCAGACCTCGCACCTCTTGAGCGCCATCCAGCCGCAGGTCGAAACCATCTACGAAGACCTGACAGCGACCGGCGAGGACATGGGCCGGGTGCTCCTGCAGAAGATCGGCGGCGAGAGCGACATCAGCAAGCTCCAGCTGCTGCTCTGTCCGCAGATCCCATCGAGCTTCGGCACGGCCGGCTGAGCGGGCGAACACGGCGTGCAGGACGGCGTCGCGTGACGCTGCCTCCTGCCCCAATGTTCTCCCCGTCGTCCGCATGTCGTCTCTCCCTCTGATCCAGCCTTAGCGCGGCATCCACCAGCCGGTGCGCGGTCCCATATGCATGTTGAGCGTCTTGGTCTCGGTATAATCCTCGACCGAATGCCGGCCGAGTTCGCGGCCGAGGCCGGACTGGCGGTAGCCGCCAAAGGGCAGTTCCGACGCACCGTCCATGAAGGTGTTCATCCAGATGGTGCCCGCGCGCACGCGGCGGCCAATCGTCAGGCAGGTGTCGAAGTCACGGCTCCAGACGCCGGCCGAAAGGCCGTAGTCGATCGCATTGGCAATGCGGATCGCCTCCTCGGTCGTCTCGAAGGTCAAAACGGAAAGAACCGGCCCGAACACTTCTTCCCGCGCCACTGCCATGTCCGGCCGCACGGAAGAAAGGATCGTCGGCGCCATGAACTGGCCCATGCCGAGATCGAGCGCCGTGCCGCCATGAGCGACCGCTGCACCGTCCCTGGAAGCGGCAGAAACATAGCCGGCAATCTTTTCCAGATGCTGCGGCGTGATGATGGCGCCCACCTGGGTTTCCGGATCAAGCGGATCGCCGACCTTGACCTTGGCAGAAAGTTCGGCGATGCGGCGCGTCACCTCGTCGGCGATATCGCGATGCAGGATCAGGCGCGAACCGGCATTGCAGCATTCGCCGGCATTGAAGTAAGCGCCGAACACTGCGGCATCGATGAACTCATCGAGATTGGCGTCCGGAAAGACGATCTGCGGGTTTTTGCCGCCGAGCTCCAGCGAGACCTTCTTCAGCGTCTGTGCAGCATTGGCCATGGTCAGGCGGCCGACGCCGGTCGAGCCGGTGAAGGACACCATGTCGACATCCGGATGCGTCGTCATCGGCGCGCCGACCTCCGGCCCCGTGCCGGTGATGATGTTGACGACGCCGGCGGGAACACCGGCGGCTTCGAGGATCTCGCCGAGCAGCAGCGTCGAGGCCGAGGTCAGTTCCGACGGCTTGACCACCGTGGTGCAGCCGGCGGCCAGCGCAAAGGGCAGCTTCTGGCTGACGATAAGGAACGGGAAATTCCAGGGCGTGATGATCGAGACGACACCGATCGCCTCGCGCAGCACGACACCAAGTGTACCGTCACCGAGCGTGTTGTAGCTTTCACCATGCAGATCGCGGGCGAGAGCCGCGGCGTAGCGCCAGATATCGGCGGCACCGCCAAGTTCGCCCTTGGCCTGGCTGATCGGCTTGCCGGACTCGATCGCATCGAGATAGGCAAGCTCATCGGCGCGCTCGGCAATGATGTCGGCGGCACGCAAAAGCACCAGCGAACGCTGTGAAGCGGTCATGCGCGGCCAGCTACCTTCGTCGAAGGCACGGCGGGCGGTGGCAATCGCTTTTTCAGCGTCGGCCTTGGTGCCGGCCTGATAGCGGCTGACAACGACGCCATGGCCCGGCGCCACACGCTCGATCGTGCGCCCTTCGGCGCTGTCCACCCACTTGCCGTCGATCAGCATCTGGAAGGCGCGAACCTTGTGGCCTTCGATCGGCTTGGGTTTCACGAGCACGGTCATTACCATTCTCCCTTGAATTGGGCTTCACGCTTCTCGGTGAAGGCGGCGACGCCTTCTTTGAGGTCGCCGGTCTTGGCGACGAGGATCGAGCCGAGTGCCTCGACCGCAGATCCGTTGTCTTCGCCATTCGCCGAAGCGAGCATCAGTTTCGAAATTTCGAGCGCCGCAGGGCCACGCTTGGCGACCCGCGCCGCATAATCACGGGCGGCGGTAAGTACCGTCCCGGTCTCGACGACTGCATCGACCAGGCCTTCCTTGAGGGCAGTCTCGGCCGAGAACATCTCGCCGCCAAGCACCATGCGCCTGACAATCTGGGCACCAAAACGCGAGACCAGGCGCTGCGTGCCCGACCATCCCGGCACCATGCCGAGGCTCGTCTCCGGCAGGCCGATCTTGATCTGCGCCTCGGCCAGCCGGATATCGGCGGCCCCCGCAAGCTCCAGCCCGCCGCCGAGCGCGTGGCCGTTGAGGGCCGCAATGACAGGCATGCGCAGGGTCGCCAGCCGCTCGAACACGCGATGGCCGAAGCGCACCCAGTCATGCCCGAATTCAGGCGCATCCATGCCGCCCCAGGCCTTGATGTCGCCACCGGCGGAAAACGCCTTGCCCTCGCCGGTCAGGATGACGACGCGTACGTTGCGGTCAGCCTCGACCGTATCGCAGGCGGCTGCGAGCGCCTTCAGCATGTCGATGTCGAAGGCGTTGAGCTTGTCTGGACGGGCGACCGTCATGGTCGCGATCGGCCCATCAACCTCGATGCGAATACGACCCTCAGCCACGACCGCCTCCCTGAAGCCGGCGCGCCGGCTTTTTCGGCAGCTCCAATCCGATCAACGCTTCCTGGAACAGCGCTGCGTCCATGGTCTTCAGCCTGTCGGAAACGATCAGCGGGAATTCCGACTGGTCGAGAATATGCGTCTGCAGATCAACGCCAGGCGCGATCTCGGTCAGCATCACGCCCTCGGGCGTCAGCTTCATTACGCAGCGTTCGGTCACATAGGTGATGTCCTGGCCCTGCTCGATACCGCGGCGGCCGGAGAAGGTGACGTGCTCGACTTCGTTGACCAGCTTCTTGAGCTTGCCTTCCTTCTCGATCACCAGCCTGCCGTCGGCGACCGAAAGCTTGGCGCCGGCATTGAACATGCCGGAGAAGACGATCTTCTTCGCCCGCGCGGTGATGTCGACGAAACCGCCGGCACCGGCCGTCACATGCGGGCGGAAGGAGAGTTTCGAGACGTTGACCGAGCCGTGGCGGTCGATCTCGAGGAAGGAAAGCAGCGAGGCATCGAAGCCCGCACCCTGGAAGTAGGTGAACTGGTAGGGCGAGGGCATGAAGGCATCGGCATTAGAAGCGCAGCCGAAGGCAAAGTCGAGAAGCGGCACGCCGCCGACCGCACCCTGCTCGATCACCCAGGTGACCGCACCATGCAGCCCTTCTTCGAGCAGGATGCGCGGCACATTGGCCGAAATGCCGAAGCCCAGATTGACGGCGCTGCCGGCTTGCAGCTCCTGCGCCACGCGGCGGGCAATCACCTTCTGGATATTGAATTCCGGCACCCGGAAGCTGTCGAGCGGCCGGAAGATCTCGCCGGAGATCGCCGGATCGTAGAGCGTCTGCGTCGTCTGCTTCTGGTCGGGATCGACGACGATGTAGTCGACAAGCACGCCGGGAACCCGCACGTCGTGCGGCTTCAGCGAGCCTTCCTTGGTGATGCGTTTGACCTGGGCAATGACGATACCGCCGCTGTTGCGGGCGGCGAGCGCCTGGTCGAGACCGCCGAGATAGGCGCCCTCGTGTTCATAGGTGAGGTTGCCGCGCTCGTCGGCCGTCGTCGCGCGGATGATTGCCACCTGCGGCGCGATCGCCTTGAAATAGAGCCAGTCCTCGCCTTCGAACGAGACCTTCTTCACCACCGGCTCGGCCGCAGCAGAAGCGTTCATGGCGCAGCCTTCGCGCGACGGGTCGACGAAGGTGTCGAGACCGACCTTGGTCATCACGCCCGGCCGCTTGGCCGCCGCCTCGCGGTGCATGTCGAAGAGGATGCCGGAGGGGACGTTGTAGGCGGCCACTTCATTGGCGCCGATCATCTGCCAGATCAGCGGCGGTTCCGCGCTCGACGGGCCGGAGGGATAGGAGCCGCCGATGATTTTCTTCAGCAGACCTTTCTTGGCGATGTAATCGACACCCTTGATGCCGCTCATGTCGCCGGCGGCAATCGGGTGCAGTGTCGTCAGGTCGCGCGGATGGCCGGTCGTCTCGAAACGCTCCCCGATGGCCTTGAGCATCAGGTCCGGGCAACCGAGTCCGCTGGACGACGAGACGGAAACCACCGCGCCATCCGGGATCAAAGCGGCCGCTTCGGCCGGCGAGATATGCTTGTTCGTCGACATCCGTTCAAAGTCCCGTTTCGATCGCTACCGCCTGGCCGGTGGCCGCCGCCTTGACGACGGCAAGGCCCGTTGCCAGCGACCAGACGCCGTCTTCGCCTGTCGCCGAAGCACGGCCTTCGCCCCTGACGGCAGCATGGAAGGCGGAAAGTGCGGTTTCGTAGAGATTGGCATGGTCGAGCGTCAGCTCGCTCTCGCCATCGGCGTTGCGCAGCGTCACCGTGCCTGTCGGCTTCTGCGTCATCACGTTGCGGCCGATCAGCGATCCTTCGGTGCCATGCACCTCAAGACCGGTCTCGGCGTATTTGGTGGTGAAGGCATCGTGGAACTGAGCGATGACGCCGGAGCGGAAGTGGATGACACCCATGACACCATCCTCCAGGCCTTCCTTGCCCATGCCGGCACTGTGGCTGATGGCAACGGCCTCGATCGGATCGTCGTTGAGGATGAAGCGTAGCGTATCGGCGTCATGCACAGTGATGTCGAGAATGACGCCGCCGCCGGCATCCGGCCTCTCCAGTCGCCAGCCCTGGAGATGCGGCGGCAGATAGACGGCGTGGAAGACGCGGGCTGCAATCGGCCGGCCTATCCTGCCCTCGGCGATCGCATCGCGCATTGCGCGGTGGCTCGCGGCATTGCGCAGGTGGTGGTTGGTAGCAAGAACGACACCCGCTTCCTGCGCTGCGCCCACCATGTCGCGCGCATCCTCCAGCGTCATCGCCAGCGGCTTTTCGCAGAGCACGTGTTTGCCGGCAGCGATCGCCGCCAGCGTCTGCTCGCGATGCAGTTCATTGGTGGTGGAGACATAGACGGCATCGACATCGGGATCGCCGACCAGGTCCGCGACAGATGTCACCGACTTCGGAATCCCGTTCTCTTCGGCATAGGCCGCACCACGTTCGGCGCTGGTGCTCATGACCGAAACGACCTCGCCTCCGGCGGCGCGGATCGCGCCGATCACCCATTCACGCGCAATCGTGCTTGCGCCGATCAGACCCCAACGCGTCATGCCAGTGCCTCCCTTTTTCTTTCCACCGCGGCGCCGCAGCTCTGGCGAACCACGAGACGAACCGAACCGACGATCGTTTCCGGCTCCGCCTTGCCGGCCTTGATCTGCTTCAACAGCAGCTCGGCGGCCCGCTGACCCATGCCTTGCGGATCGACGGACACCGTCGTCAGCGCCGGCACCGCCGTCTTCGCCTCGATCACGTCGTCGAAACCGATGACGGCGAAGTCTGCGCCCGGTTCAAGCCGCCGGGCCCGGAGACCATCGCAAACGCCGAAGGCGACCGCATCGTTGAAGCAGAGTGCGGCCGTCGGCCGGTCGGCGAGCATCATCGCCTGCTCCACCGCGGTCACCCCACCGGCGCGCGACGGCGCCGAACCGATGATAAGCGCGTCGGAAACCGGCATGCCAGCCTCCACAAGAGCATCACGGTAGCCGCGCATGCGCGCCTCGAAAACGGCCGTATCCGGAAAACCGCCGAGGAAGGCGATGCGCTGGTGGCCGCGCTCGATCAGGTGACGCACGGCAGCCATGGCGCCGGCATGATTGTCGGAGATCAGCGATGACACCTCGGCACCCGCGATGTCGCGAACGACGAGCACGACCGGAATGCCGCTCTCGACCAGCGGCGCGAGATCGGCCGCTTCCGTGCCGCGCGCCGGGGAGACGATCAGGCCGGAAACGCCGTGCTCACGCATGGACGCCACAACTTCGCGCTGGCGCTCGATCTTCTCACCGGTGTTGGCGAGGAACTGCACGAAGCCCGCAGACTGCACGACCGCATCGACGCCGACGGCGAGCTCGGCAAAGAAGCTGTTGGTGAGATCGTTGACGACGATGCCAATGATCTTGGACTTCGCCTGGCGAAGGTTGGCGGCGCTACGGTTATAGACGTAACCAAGATCGCGGATGGCGGCATTCACCTTGGCGCGCGTCGTCTCGTTGACGAGCGAGCTGCCTTGAAGAACGAGCGACACGGTCGACTTCGACACGCCGGCGGCGCGCGCAATATCGATGACCGTTACCCTCTCCTTGACCACAGCATCCTCCCGAATTCTTCTGCCTGCTTTTCTCTTTCATAATTGGAACGTTCCAATTTCGTCAAGAGTTAGCTGATCACTTTTTTCCGGTCCGGCCGCGCCCGGCGCAGAGACAAGACGTCCAGAGAGACGTTAAGATTCGCGCGATAGACAGATTATTTGATTGAATTTCAATAATAATATCGAAAATATGCATTCACTCGGAGGAGAGGCGCCTCGCCTGAAAAACATTGTCGCTTGCCATTTGGAACGATCCAAAGTATTCCAAGACAAACGTCCGCGGAGGAGACCAACCCCAATGACAAGCCTGACGCTGCCGTGCAAAGACGGTTCGCTTGAACAGTATCGTCTGACCGGAACGCCGATCGAACGGCCCAGCACGCCGCCGATCTTCAACCGCATCGCCTATGCGGCTGCCCACGTGGTTTCGGATCCGCTTGGCGACCTCGATCCCTGGGGCAATCCGGCGATCGACTGGGACGCGACCATGGCGTTTCGCCATCACCTCTGGAGCCTGGGCTTCAAGATCGCCGAGGCGATGGACACGGCCCAGCGCGGCATGGGCCTTGCCTGGCCGGGCGCGCAGGAACTGATCCGCCGCGCGCTGAGCGATGCTCGGCAGGTGCCGGGCGCTGATCTTGCCTGCGGCGCCGGCACCGATCATCTCGCCCCGGCAGACGCGCGGTCCCTGGACGACGTGATTGCGGCCTATGAGGAACAGGTCGGCTTCGTAGAAGGCGAGGGGGGCAGGGCGATCATGATGGCAAGCCGGGCGCTTGCCCGCGTCGCCCGTTCCGCCGACGACTATCGCCACGTCTATGGCCGCATCCTCGGCCAGGCCAGGCACAAGGTGGTGCTGCACTGGCTCGGCGACATGTTCGATCCGCAGCTTCGGGGCTACTGGGGTTCGGAGGATTTCGACAAGGCGCTCGATACGGTGCTGTCGATCATCGAGGCCAACCGCGACAAGGTCGAGGGCATCAAGATCTCGCTGCTCGATAACACCAAGGAAGTGGCACTGCGCAATCGCCTGCCCGAAGGCGTGCTCTGCTTCACCGGCGACGACTTCAACTATGCCGAACTGATCGAAGGCGACGGCACGAAGTATAGCCACGCGCTGCTCGGCATCTTCGATGCGGTGGCGCCCTCTGCCTCCAAGGCCTTGGCGGCACTCGCGAAAGGCGATCTAGCGACCTTCCGCGGCGTGATCGAGCCGACCGTGCCGCTGTCCCGCAAGATCTTCGAAGCGCCAACGCAATACTACAAGGCCGGCGTCGTTCTCCTCGCCTGGCTGAACGGGCACCAGCGCCACTTCACCATGCCGGCCGGCATGCAGTCCGCCCGCGGGGCGCTGCACTATGCCGATATCTTCCGCCTCGCCGACCGCGCAAATGTACTCGACCGGCCGGAACTGGCGGCGCAGCGGATGAAAAGCCTGCTATCGACTTTTGGCGTCGACCAAAACGCTTGAGAAAGACGGGCGCCTGAGAAAAGCCAGACGGCGCCCGGAAGGCGCCGTCTGTTCTCGATCTGAAGCCGGGCAGGGACCGGCCGGATAATCAGAATGTCGCCGTCAGGCTCAGCCAGAACCGGCGACCTTCCCCGACGGCATTGAAATCGGTCGGCTCCACTTCCTTGTCGAAAAGGTTGTAGACGGCTGCGTTCAGCGTCAGGCCTTCGCCGACATCATATTTCGTGCCGATATCGACGGTGGTGTAGGCATCATACTTGTAACCCGTTTTGCCGTTGATCTTCACAGGCTTGCCGCTGGTGGTCGAGACACGCGGGCCGGCGGAGATTTCTTCGCCGTGATAGTTGACCGAGGCCCAGGCCTCGAGCCCTTCGACCGGCGTGAACCAGTCAGCTCTCAGATTGGCCATGTGCTCCGGTGTGCGCGCCAGCGGGAAGCCGGCAAAATCTCCGGTCTGCTGTTCCGACTGCGTATAGGTATAGCTGGCGCGAAGTGTCAGATCCGGGGTCGCGTTCCAGGTCGCCGTCAGTTCCACACCCTGGATAATCGCGTCGTCGATGTTGTAGTTGTACCAGAGGCGGTAGTTCGGATCCTCGCTCCAACGGACCGGATTACCCGAGGCATCCAACACCGGCATGTTGGCGATCTTGTCCCGGAAGTCCGTGTAGAAATAGGTTCCGCCGAGGATGACATCGCCATTGTCCCAGACCGCGCCGATTTCATAGCTGGTGCTCGATTCGGCCTTCAGGTTCGGGTCCGCGATGATGACGCCGCAGGTGCCGGTCGGCCCGTAGGTGCAACCGCCGCCGCCGGTGGTGTAGGCATAGCCCGGGGCGATGCTGCGGATATCGGGCGCGCGGAAGCCGGTGGACACGCCGCCCTTCACCGTCAGCATGTCGGTCGCGTTCCAGACGCCATAGATGCGCGGGCTCAGGTGGTAGCCATATTCTTCATGGTGATCGAGACGCAGGCCGGTGGTCAGCGCGAAGTCATCGACCATGCGCCATTCGTCCTCGGCAAACAGCGCCCATTGGGTGGCCGAGAAAGTTTCGTTTTTGCCCGTGCGTCGACCCGGATTCTGGTCGGACAGCCGCGCCTCGAAATATTGCCCGCCGGTCACCAGCGTGTGGCTGCCGCCGAGATCGAAAGGGGTGGTGAACTTGCCGTCGATGACGGTGTTGCGGACTTCGGGTGCGCGTGGCTGCTTGATGAAACGGCCATCCGCCTGGCTGTAATTGTAGTTCCGCCGCTCCGCCCATTCCTGCAGGATCGAGAAGTCGGACGTCGTAGGTCCCCAGCGCCCGGTATGGGAAAACGACCAATGATCGCGGTCGTTTTCGTTGTAGGTACTGACGGCGCGCGGCCCGGGGGCAATGGTGTTACCGACATTGGCGTCGCGCTTCAGCCTCGCCGTGCCGCCTTCCAGGAAGAAGTCGTGATCCTCGTTTGGCGTATAGGAAAGCCGCGCCGTCAGATCGTGCTCCTTCGCGCCGGTGATGCCGGACAGGAACTTGTCCTCACTGCGCTTCAGGCCGCGGCCCCAGATCTGCACGCCGAGCGTATCTTTCAGGATCGGGCCGCTGGTGTAGAACGACATCTGGCCAGAATTGCCGAACTGCCTATGCTGCTGCATCGTGCCGTCTGTCGTGAACGAACCGGTCCAGCTATCGGCGACCTTGCGGGTGATGATGTTGATGACGCCACCCATGGCATCGGAACCGTAGAGCGACGACATCGGGCCGCGCACGATCTCGATGCGCTCGATGGCGGCGGCGGGCGGGATGAAGCTCTGCTCGAAACCGGAATTGCCGTTGGTGCGCGCGTCGCGCGTGCTCTGGCGTTTTCCGTCGACGAGGATCAGTGTGTAGGAGCCGGGCAGGCCGCGGATGAAGATGTCGCGCTCGTTTGCGACACCGGTCACCGCCACCCCTTGCGCGTCGCGCAGCGCATCGGTGAGATCGCGGAACGACCGCTTCTGCAGGTCTTCGCCCGTGACCACCGTGATGCTCGCCGGCGCATCCTTGACGTTCTGCTCGAACCCGGTCGCCGTCACCACGATCTGCTCAAGCTCGGTCGCTTTCTCCTTGTCCTCTTCCTTGGCCTTCTGCGCCAAGGCGTCCGTCGGCACTGTCAACGCCGTGCCGGCAAGGCAGGCGCAGACGAAACGACGTGACCATCCGGCCGGACCGCACCGGTTCCGGCGGGCCCCTTGCCGCCGCCCCTCGGTTTCGGTCGCAAGCCCCATCCGCTTCATCATCTTCGCCCCGCATATATCTTGAGTAATGAACTCCACTTAGTTATTGGCGAGGGAGACGGTCAACGACGCTGTTTTGGAACGGTTCCAAATACGAAACGACGCAAAACAGCGCCCGCGAATATGCCGGATGAGACAGGAAGGCAGGACGAACCATGGCGGAAGAACAAACGGGCGAGGCAATTGGAAAGCCGGTCTCGAACGAACGTCAGACGGATCTGAGCAAGCTGCGCCTACTGGTGGCGCTCGACGCGCTGCTGCGCGAAAACAGCGTCAGCCGTGCCGCCTCAAGCGTCGGCCTGCAGCCCTCGGCGATGAGCCGCCTGCTCGGTCAATTGCGTGAGGACTATGCCGATCCGCTGTTTCTGCGCACCGGTCATGGGCTGCGCCCGACCCCGCTAGCCGAGTCTCTGCGGCTACGCGTGCGCGCACTTGCCGCAGAGACCGAAGCCCTGCTTGACGCACGCTCCAATGCCTCCGCCCCCACAGCGACGGGTCACGCCGGTTGGGGAGGGCAGGCCTTGACCGACGCACCGCCGCTGGCGGTCCGGCCAAGCCGCCTGCTTGAGGGGGAGCCGGCGCCGGAACAGTTCGCCGCAAAGCTGGCCGAAATCGGTGACGACGCCGCCCCTGAACGACGATTGGCCCGCTGCATCGCGACTGTCGGCACAGGCGCCGGCCGCAGCCGGCCCTTGAGCGAAGAGGAGGCAGAGGACGCGCTGGCGATCATCCTTGGCGGGGAGGCTGATCCGGTGCAGATCGGCGCGCTGATGACGGTGCTGCACTATCGCGGGCCGACGGCGGTGGAGGTGGCCGGCTTCGTGCGCGCCATTCGCCGCCATATCGGCGCAATCGAGCCGGCAGGCGGCTTTGCCGACCTCGACTGGCCCTGCTACCTCTCGCCGAAATTGAAGACTGCGCCCTGGTTCCTGCACGCGGCACGGCTCGTCGCCGACGCCGGCCATCGCGTCGTACTGCATGGAAGCTGCGGTGAAGAGGGTCAGGAGCGGCACAAGCTGGAGGTGGCCGCTTCCACAGCCGGCATCCCGGTCTGCACGTCGATCGCAGCGGCGAAGGCTGCACTTGGGTCGGCGGGCATCGCCTACCTGCCGCTCTCGGCCTTTGCGCCGCAGGTCTATCGTCTGCTGGGGCTCTATCGGCTGATGGAGATGCGCATGCCGCTGAACGCCGCCATTCACCTCATCAATCCGATGGGCGGGCGGGCAAGCCTGCTCGGCGTCGCCAATCCTTCGAGCCGTACGCTCAGCCGCGACATCGCTCTATTACTCGAAACGAGAGAACTGACGATCCTCGGCAACACCCGCGACCACGCCGAGTTCACGCCCTACCGCCAGACGCCGCTTTTCCGTCTTGTCGGGGGCGAACCATCGGACCTCATCATTCCCGCGAAAATCGCGCCGCCAGCCGAAGCGCGCACCGGCTTGAGCAGCCGCGAATACTGGCAAGCCGTCTGGACCGGTGCTGCCCGCGACCAACGCGCGGAAACCACCATCGTCACGACGGCTGCTGCCGCCCTTCTCAGCCTGCGCAATCACGACGACTACGAGGCTGCTTGCGAGACGGCGCGGGGACTTTGGAACAACCGATCACGCCGGATGGCGTGATCGGAGATAGGCGTGGCTCAGGCGGCCAGGCCCTTTTTCGCCAGCATCGCATCCGGGCTCGGCAGCTTGCCGCGGAAGGCCTTGTAGGCGTCCTCCGGATCGATCGAACCGCCGACCGAATAGATGTTGTCCTTGAGACGGGCGGCCATCGCCGGATCGAAGGCGTTGCCGGTTTCCTCGAAGGCAGCGAACGCGTCCGCGTCGAGCACTTCCGACCACATGTAGGAATAGTAGCCGGCCGAGTAGCCGTCGCCCGAGAAGACGTGCAGGAAATGCGGGCTGCGGTGGCGCATGACGATCGATTTCGGCATGCCGATCTCGTCGAGCTTCTTGGCTTCGAGCGCCATCGGTTCCGCCGTCACCGCGGCCGTGTGGTAGGCCATGTCGACCAGCGCGGAGGAGGTGAACTCGACCGTTGCAAAACCGGAGTTGAAGGTTCGCGCCGCCAGCACCTTGTCGAGCAACGCCTGCGGCATCGGCTCTCCGGTCTGGTAGTGCACCGCGTAGCGCTTCAGGATCTCCGGCACCGTCAGCCAATGCTCGTAGAGCTGCGACGGGAGCTCGACGAAGTCGCGCGACACACCCGTGCCCGACACCGAAGGGTAGGTGACGTTCGATAGCATGCCATGCAAGGCGTGTCCGAACTCGTGGAAGAGCGTGCGGGCGTCGTCGAGCGACAGCAGCGCCGGCTTGCCCTCGGCGGGCTTGGCGAAATTGCAGACGTTGTAGATGATCGGCAGCTCGCCCTCGGCGCCGTTCTTCAGCTTGAGCTTGTGCTGCGACTGGAACGAGCTCATCCAGGCACCGGAACGCTTCGAGGACCGGGCGAAGTAGTCGCCGAGGAACAGCGCCACCAGCTTGCCGGCTGCATCCTTGATCTCGAAGACGCGCACGTCGGGATGGTAGGCGGCAATGCCCTTCTTCTCGGTCGCGGTAATGCCGAACAGGCGCGTGGCGACGTCGAAGCAGGCCTCGATGATCTTTTCGAGCTGCAAATAAGGCTTGAGTTCGCCCTCGGAGAAATTGAACTTCTCGGCCCTAAGCTTCTCGGCGTAATGGCGCCAGTCCCAGGGCATGACGTCGTGATTGCGGCCCTCGTCGGCAACCAGCCGGGCAAGCTCAGCCTCTTCCTCGCGCGCACGGGCAACCGCCTTTTCCCATACCTGCATCAAGAGGCCGTTCACCGCATCAGGCGTCTTCGCCATGGTGTCGTCGAGCTTCAACGACGCGAAGTTTTCATAGCCGAGCAGCTTTGCCTTTTCCGCCCGTAGCGCCAGCGTCTCGGCGATCAGCCCGCGATTGTCGGTCTCGCCGCCGTTTTCACCGCGCGCAATCCAGGCGCGAAAGGCCTGCTCACGCAGCTCGCGATTGTCGGAGAAGGTCAGGAACGGTTCGATGATCGAACGCGACAGGGTGACGGCGTATTTCCCCTTCTGGCCGCGGTCGTCGGCAACCGCTGCCATGGCGTCACGCAGGAAGTCCGGTAGCCCGGCGAGTTGCTCCTCGCTCTCCAGGAACAGAACCCAGCTCTTCTCGTCGGCGAGCACGTTCTGCCCGAACTTGGCGCCGAGACCGGCGAGCTTTTCGTTGATCGCTGCCAGCCGCTCCTGCTCGGGCTTTGCGAGCTTGGCGCCGGACTTGACGAAGCCCTTCCAGTGCCGTTCGAGCACGCGCGTCGCTTCGAGATCGAGGCCGAGCGCCGCGCGCCCTTCCCAGAGCGTGTCGATGCGCTTGAACAGCGCCGCATTCATGCCGATCTTCGAATAGTGCCGCGACATCTTCGGGGCGATATCGCGCTCCAGCGCCTGGATCGCCTCGTTGGTGTCGGCGCCGGCCTTGTTCCAGAAGATCGAGGATACGCGCGAAAGTCCGTCGCCGGCAATCTCCAACGCAATGATCGTGTTTTCGAAGGTCGGCGCCGCCGGGTTTTCGGCAATCGCGTCGATCTCCGCCTCATGCTCCCGGAAAACTGCGTCGAACGCCGGGGCAAAATCCTCGTCCTTCACCAGATCGAAACGCGGCAGGCCCTCGTGGCCGGTCCAGGCGGTGAGCGCGGGATTGAGCGGGGTGCTGGTGGTCATCAGAAGTCCTTTCGCATGCGGTCCGACGCGGGGCCGGGGAGGGGCGCCACTGATCTATGACATCAAGGCGCGGAGGCAATGGAGGTGGTCGCGCAGTGGCTTGCCGTCAAGGCCTGCGCAAACCGAGAAGTCCGGGGGCTGCGTGCCAGACCGCCTGAACGGCAAAGCCGATGAACAGAAGCCCGGAAAGCCGGACGATCGCGAGTTCGTGGCGCCGGTAGAAACGCCGCACAACGGACGTTCCGATGATGACGATCAGGATCAGGTCGGCAACGAGAAATCCGATCAGCGAGACGCCGAGCAGCGCCGGCAGCGCATCGAACTCGAGCGCGTTGGCCGAACTGGCAAGCAGCGCGGTGAAGGTTGCGAGCGCCACCGGATAACCCTTGGGATTGGTGAGTCCAAAAATCAGTCCGCGCCTTAGAGGGCGCTCGACTGTCACAAGCGCACGGTTTTCGCCGGCGGGGCGTGCGCGCAGTGCCGTCCAGCCGATCCAGCCGAGATAGGCGCCGCAGAAGAGACCGAGGATATCGAAGATCGTCGTTCCGACGGAGCGGGCGCCGACGATTGCGACCAGCGCCAGGGTCGACCAGAGAACGTCACCGGCAAGATGCCCACCCATGAACAGGGCGCCTGCCTTGCGCCCCTGGCCCGCACCGATACCGAGCAGCGCCAGAAACGCCGGCCCGGGAATAAGGACATAGGAGAGGGCGGCGAGAAAGGCTCCGATCAGCAGCGTCTCGGACATGGCGGGTTCCCAGTTGTGTTGCCCGCATTCGATCCGGAGGCACCGATTCAGTCAAGAGGAAAGCTAAGCCAGCTATAGGACGAGGCCGGTGAGCGCCGGATGGACGGACGGCCAGCAAAGGTCAGGTTCTTGGTCGTGGCGCGGATATGGGCGGCGACGGCGTGGAGGAAGTTGCGCATGTTTTTTTCTCCTCGAGGGATCGATGGCCGGACAGGCACGCGGTTTCTGAAAAAATCATCGCAGCCCCCCGGCTGATCAGTTGTTCCGTCGGGAACATGTCGCTCGCGGCCGCGCACAAATCTTTCGTTTCGCCGATTTCCCTCGATACGAAGTTGCGCTAGAACGCGGCCGAGTTTTCCCCCGCGAGAAGGACTATCCATGACTGTGCGCAACCTCTTCCTTCTGCCCGGCGACGGCATCGGCCCGGAAGCCATGGCGGAAGTCCGCAAAATCATCGCCTACATGAATGCCGAGCTTTCAGCCGGCTTCGTGACGGACGAGGGTCTGGTCGGCGGTTCGGCCTATGACGCCCACGGCCAGGCGATCTCGGAAGAGGACATGGCAAAGGCGCTCGCCGCCGACGCGGTTCTGTTTGGCGCGGTCGGCGGTCCGAAGTGGGATGCGGTGCCTTACGAGGTTCGCCCGGAAGCGGGCCTGCTGCGCCTGCGCAAGGATCTGCAGCTGTTTGCCAACCTGCGCCCGGCAATCTGCTATCCGGCGCTGGCTGCCGCCTCGTCGCTGAAGCCCGAACTGGTCGAAGGTCTCGACATCCTGATCGTGCG
>NZ_JBNDIG010000008.1:0-344612 GCF_050434285.1 Ensifer sp. KUDG1 | reverse complement strand
GCCGGCAACCTGCCTTACGTCTCCGAGATCGCGCCCCTCCTGATCGTCATCAGGCTCGAAGAGTTCAACTATGCGGCGGCGACTGCCATTGCCGCTGTCATGCTGGCGATCTCGTTCGCCATGCTGCTCCTCATCAACTCGATCCAGGCCTGGAGCCGGCGGAGATATGTCTATGTCGCATGACCTGACCGCCGCTTCGGCACCCAGTCCCGGTCTCGGTCCGGCCTCCGGCCCGAAGCCGGCGCTGCCGGAACTGGTCGCCGCCACCTCCGAAAGCCGCTTTGCCCGGCTGACGCTGACGATCGCAGCCCTTGCCTTCGTCGCCCTGTTCCTGCTTCTGCCGCTTGCCGCCGTCTTTACCGAGGCGCTGCGCAAGGGCGTGACCGAATTCGTGCTGGCGCTCGGCGATGCCGAGACTTTTTCCGCCATCCGCCTGACGCTCATCGTTGCCGCCATCGCCGTGCCGCTCAACCTCGTCTTCGGCGTTGCTGCCGCCTGGGCGATCGCCAAGTTCGAGTTCAAGGGCAAGGCGTTTCTGACGACGCTGATCGACCTGCCGTTCTCGGTCTCGCCCGTGATCTCCGGCCTCGTCTTCGTGCTTCTGTTCGGCTCGCACAGTCTGCTTGGCCCCTGGCTGCAGAGCCACGGCATCCAGATCCTGTTTGCCGTGCCCGGCCTGGTGCTGGCCACCGTCTTCGTCACCTTCCCCTTCGTCGCCCGCGAGCTGATCCCGTTGATGCAGGAACAGGGATCGAGCGACGAGGAGGCGGCACTTTCCTTGGGAGCATCCGGCTGGCAGACCTTCTGGCATGTGACGCTGCCCAACATCAAATGGGGGCTGCTTTACGGCGTGCTTTTGTGCAACGCCCGCGCCATGGGCGAGTTCGGCGCCGTGTCGGTGGTGTCGGGCCATATCCGCGGCGAGACCAACACCATGCCGTTGCAGGTGGAAATCCTCTATAATGAATACAACTTCGTCGCCGCGTTCGCGGTGGCGGCGTTGCTGGCGCTGCTGGCGCTGATCACCCTGATTTTGAAGACGGCGCTGGAGATCCGCTACAGCGCCGAGATCGCCGCCAGCCGCAGACACTGACCAGCATTCGAAAGGTATCGCCATGGACGTGCGCGTTCACAACATCCGCAAGGAATTCGGTCGCTTCCCGGCGCTCGACGACGTCTCGCTCGACATCCGCTCCGGCGAGCTGATCGCGCTGCTCGGCCCCTCGGGCTCCGGCAAGACGACGCTGCTCAGGCTCGTCGCCGGTCTCGAAAGCCCGACCGAAGGCACGATCTTCTTCGGCGACGACGATGCCTCGCAAAAGACCGTGCAGGAGCGCAACATCGGCTTCGTCTTCCAGCACTATGCCCTGTTCCGCCACATGACCGTGCTCGACAACGTCGCCTTCGGCCTCAAGGTCCGCCCGTCCAACCGCAGACCGCCTTCGGCCGAGATCCGCAAGCGCGCCCTCGATCTGCTCGACCTGGTGCAGCTCTCCGGTCTCGACAAGCGCTATCCGGCGCAGCTGTCGGGCGGCCAGCGCCAGCGCGTGGCGCTTGCCCGCGCCATGGCGGTCGAACCGAACGTGCTTCTGCTCGACGAACCCTTCGGCGCGCTCGACGCGCAGGTCCGGAAAGAACTGCGCAAGTGGCTCAGGGACATCCACGACCGCACCGGCCACACCACCATCTTCGTCACCCATGACCAGGACGAGGCGCTGGAGCTCGCCGACCGCGTCGTCGTCATGAGCAAGGGCGTGATCGAGCAGGTCGGCACGCCCGACGAAATCTACGACCACCCGGTCTCGCCCTTCGTCTACGGCTTCATCGGCCAGTCGAACTGCCTGTCGGTCACGCTCCAGAACGGCGAGATCTGGTTCGAGGACCGGCCGATCGGCTTGCGCGCGCCGTCCGAAGCCGACGGTCCGGCCAAGCTGCACTTCCGCCCGCACGACATCGAGCTGATCGACGGTTGCGGCGGTTGTCTGGCCGGTCTGGTCGCCGCCAGCCGCCGCGTTGCCGGAACCCGCCATCTCGAACTCGACCTTGGCCGCAACCATCCGCATGTCGAGATCGAGCTCTCCCCCGAACGCGCCGCCGCCGGCGACCACAGCCGCATCGCCTTCCGACCGACAAAGTGGAAACTGTTCAGGGAGGGCCGACCGGAAACGAAGGTCGCACCTGCCGGGGCTACGGAACCCCAGCGCCAGACGGCGGACGAGGCAGAATCCATGCTCGCTGCGCAGGTCTCCTGGGCGGCCCCTTAAGGAAGCTCAAGCGGCCAGACTTCGACCACGCCGTGCGCAACGGCGCAGGGCGTCTGCGACACCAGGGCGATGGCTTCGTCGAGATCGGCCGCTTCGATCACCGCAAAACCGGCCACCGGCAACGGGGATGACAGGAACGGCCCCTCCTTGGTTTCGACCCGGACCGCATCCGCATTGCGCACCTGCACCGGCACGCCCGCAATCCCCATCAACACGCCATCGGCCTGAAGTCGCGCGTCATGCGCATGCGCCGCATCGCGCACCGCTTCCGCCGTGCGATCGTAGCCGGCGCGATCGCCGTATCCGATGGTAATGAATTTCGGCATGAACCTCTTCCTTCAAGTCGCCAGAGAAGAAACGCGCCTAGCTCTGACGGGCTAATTGACAGCCGACCCTTCAGGCCGTTCCGTTGAGAGAACGCGGATGCGCCGGGAAAGTTGCAACAACCTCGGTGCTCGCGTCACAAAAAGGGAGGATCCGATGCCGACCATCATCGCCCATCACAACATCACCAAAGGCGCCGATCACTGGCTGAAATCGCCAAGACGCAAGGAACTCTTCGGCACGCTCGGCATCACCAATATCCGGACCTTCGTCGACCCGAAGGATCCGACGCGCGTGGCCGTCATGATGGATGTTCCCGATATCGGCGCCCTCTCACAGGCGATGCAAAGCCAGGCCGCGGCGGACGCCATGGCCCATGACGGGGTTGTACCGTCGTCGCTCGTGATCCTGGTCGAATCGTAGCGCCCCTTCGCGCGGCGCCTGCTGCGCCACGCATGGCGAAAGACCGCGCTTCGGCCTTCGCCATGCCGGCGAGTTTGAGCCGTCACAATGCGATACATATTGCGGCGAAGACCGACACATCCGGGATACCTCGCCTGAACAGATTGCGATCGTTGCCTCACGAACAGACGAAGGAACGATCACATGAGCCACCGCATCCTCCCGACCATCGCGCTTGCCTTGGCGACAAGCGTCGTCGCCTTCGCAGCGCAAGCAGCCGAGATCAAGAACATCGTCATCGTTCACGGCGCTTTCGCCGACGGTTCCGGCTGGAGAGAAGCCTCCGAAATCCTCGGGCGCCGCGGCTTCAACGTGACCGTCGTCCAGGAGCCGCTGACGTCGCTCGGCGCGGACATCGAGGCGACGAACCGCATCCTCGATCTGCAGGACGGCCCCACCCTGCTCGTCGGCCACAGCTATGGCGGCATGGTCATCACCGAGGCCGGACACCATGGCAAGGTCGTAGGGCTGGTGTATGTCGCCGCCTTTCAGCCCGACAAGGGCGAAAACCTTGCAACGCTCGCCGGATCGAACCCTGCGGCCGCCATGAGCGTGCGGGAAACCACCGACGGCAAGTATCTCTATCTCGACCCAAAGGCGTTTCCGGCCGACTTCGCCGCCGATTTGCCTGCGGCGGAGGCGGCCTTTGCGGCGCGATCGCAAGTCCTTGCCGCCAAGGAGGTCTTTGCCGCCAAAGTCGGCGACCCCGCCTGGCGCACCAAGAAAAGCTGGTCGATCATCGCGACCGATGACCGCGCCATCAACCCGGACCTGGAGAGAAGCATGGCCAAGCGCGCCGGCAGTGAGGTGACCGAAATCAAGGCGAGCCACGCTGTCTTTGCCTCGCAACCGGAAAAGGTTGCCGGTGTCATCGAGGCCGCAGCCGAGGAGGCCGCCAAATAGTCCTAACGCCGCCCTTCGCGACCTGAATGTAACCCTCGGCACTCAGGTCGCCTCCCTTGACGGTAACCGACATCTGCCGCCAAAGACCTGTAACAATACTTCGGTAGCTTGCCTGGGATCACACCTCAGCGCGAAGCGTTCTCGCCATACCCTTAAGTCGCTGCCGAAGCCCAGCTTGACAGCTTGCGGCCAACGGCTGCAAACTTCGCTCATGGGGTTGCGATCACCCCATGAGGCGCCAGCCGAAGCATCGCGTCCACAGAACCGCTCATCCGGAGGACGCGTCATGTCGTCATATCTCGAAATCTCATCGGAAAAACTCGCTCGCCTTATCGGCACGCCGAACTGTCCCGCGCTGATCGACGTTCGCGTCGACGAGGACTTCGACGCCGATCCACGTCTCGTCCCCGGATCCGTCCGGCGCGACTATCGAAGCGTGCAGGACTGGACGCCGGACGTCGATAAAGCGTCGGCGATCATCATCTGCCAGCAGGGCAAGAAGCTCAGCCACGGCGTTGCCGCCTGGCTGCGCAATGCCGGCATCTCCGCCGATGTGCTCGAAGGCGGGTTCGAGGCGTGGGTCGCAGGCGGCAACCCCGCCGTGCCGTCTTCGGCACTACCGGAACGGAACGCCCATGGGCAAACCGTCTGGGTCACCCGGGCGAGGCCGAAGATCGACCGCATCGCCTGCCCCTGGCTGATCCGGCGCTTCGTCGACCCGAATGCCGTTTTCCTCTACGTGGCACCGTCGGAGGTCGAATTGGTCGGCGACCGCTTCCGGGCGACACCGTTCGACATCGATGCCCCGATCCGTTGGAGCCATCGCGGCGAACTCTGCACCTTCGACGTCATGGTCGAGGAATTCGGGCTTGCCACCGCCCCGCTGTTGCGACTCGCCACGATCGTGCGTGCAGCCGATACCGCCCGCCTCGAACTTGCGCCGGAGGCATCGGGCCTGCTTGCCGCTTCGCTCGGCCTCTCGCGCATGTATGCGGACGATCTGGAACAGCTGGATGCCGGCATGCTGCTCTACGACGCCTTCTATCGCTGGTGCCGCGATGCTACCAACGAGACCCACAACTGGCCTTCGGCCAAGAAGGACGCCTAAGATGACCGACATCGCAGACAAGGCCGCGCCGGGACCGGCACGGCAACGGGAAAGCCACGGCATCTCCTTTGGCGAAGCGGTGCGGGTTTGGGCGCGCATTGCGGCACTGAGCTTCGGCGGGCCGGCCGGACAGATCGCCGTCATGCACCGCATCCTCGTCGATGAAAAGCGCTGGATCGGCGAACACCGTTTCCTGCACGCGCTCAACTACTGCATGCTTTTGCCGGGACCCGAGGCGCAACAGCTTGCCGTTTATATCGGCTGGCTCCTGCATCGCACCGCCGGCGGCCTCGTTGCCGGCATCCTCTTCGTGCTCCCGGGGTTTCTCGCGATCCTCGGCTTGAGCTACATCTACGCCGCCTTCGGCAGCGTCACCGTCGTCGAGGGCCTCTTCTTCGGGCTGAAGGCGGCCGTGCTCGCGGTCGTCGTTCAGGCCGTCTTCCGCATCGGCGGGCGGGCGTTGAAGAACCAGGTGATGATCGGCATTGCCGCAGCCGCCTTCATCGCCATCTTCGTTTTCCGGGTCCCCTTCCCGCTCATCATCCTTGCAGCCGGCGTCCTCGGCTATGTCGGCGCCCGTTCCGGCTCGCAGTTCTTTCGCATCGGCGGGGGTTACAAGGCCGGCACGGGTCCGGTGCTCAAGGACGAAGACTCCGTGCTCGGCGACGAAATTCCCGCGCATGCGCGCCCGAACCTCGCCTGGTCGCTGCGGATCTCGGCGATCCTGCTTGCCCTGTGGCTGGTGCCGCTGGCGCTGCTGGTCGCGATCCTCGGCACGGGCAACGTCTTCAGCCAGATCGGCCTCTTCTTCAGCCAGATGGCGGTGGTGACCTTCGGCGGCGCCTATGCCGTACTTGCCTATGTGGCGCAGGAAGCGGTGCAGCACTACGGTTGGCTGAAGCCCGGCGAGATGCTCGACGGGCTTGGCATGGCCGAGACGACGCCCGGGCCGCTGATCATGGTGGTGCAGTTCGTCGGCTTCATGGGCGCCTATCGCGATCCCGGCACGCTGTCCCCCATGGCGGCCGCGACCCTCGGAGCGATGCTGACGACCTGGGTTACCTTCGTTCCCTGCTTCCTCTGGATCTTTCTCGGCGCGCCCTTCATCGAGCGGCTGCGCAACAACGTCGCGCTGACCGGCGCCATGTCGGCGATCACCGCCGCCGTCGTCGGGGTCATCCTCAATCTTGCGGTCTGGTTCGGCCTGCACACGCTGTTTGCCGAAGTCGCCCCCTGGACGCTCGGGCCATTGGCGCTCGATGTTCCAGTTCTAGGGTCGCTGGTGCTGCCGTCGCTGCTGCTGACGCTTGCGGCCGGCGTGGCGATCTGCCGCTTCAATGTGTCGGTGATAACGACGCTGCTTGCCTGCGCGCTCGCCGGCATGGCCTGGACGCTGGCAACGAGCTGAGGGCGGAGCGGCGTCAGTCGTCGTAGACCGATTGCGGCAGGTGAAACCCCTCCGGCAATTGCGCTCCGTAGTGGCGCTCCTCCGGCAATGGCGGCGGAGGCTCGCGGTGCTTTATCGCGCGAGCCGCAAGCACGGCCTTCAGCTGCACGGGCCGGTAGTGTTCGACAAGGCTCGGAAGTGTCTCTTGCTTGTCCGTCTGTCGCGACATCGCGGGCTCCTCGGAAAGGTCTCTCGCCACCGAGCCACAGTGCCAGTCAACCGACTGTGTTGCAACAATTGCCGAGCGATCGGCAGTCCCGGGGGGGCGTTGCCTCCGCATAACTGCCGCGAGCGACCCACAAGATATTCGGGTGAACTCCCCTTGCGTCCGTAACCGCTCACCCTACCTCTGCAGCGCTGCCAGATGGCACGCAACACGCAGCGAGGACACGACTATGCAGGGCACCCTTTCGAAACTCGGCCTGAGACATCCCCTGATCGTCGCGCCGATGGCCGGAGGCCCTTCGTCGCCTGCGCTGGTGGCAGCCTCTTCGGCCGCCGGCGCCCTTGGCTCGGTGGGTGCGGCCTATTCGAGCCCGGCGGCAATCGCAGAGTTCGTCCAGACCGTGCGCGCCCGCACGGATCGTCCCTTCGCCATCAACCTCTTCATCCAGCATCCGCAGCCGAAGGTCGACGCCGCGGCGCTCGAGCGCGCCGTGCGCGCAACGGCGGGGTACCGCGCCGAACTCGGCCTGCCGACGCCGGAATTTGCAGCGCCCTACGAAGAGGATTTCGACCATCAGTTCGAGGCGGTGCTGCGGGCAAAGCCTGCGGCGCTGAGCTTCGTCTTCGGCGTCCTGCCTGGCGAGCACATGCGCGCTGCTCGTGACGCCGGAATGTTGATCATCGGCACGGCAACGACGCCCGAGGAAGCCCTGGCGCTCGAAGAGAGCGGCGTCGATGCCATTACGCTGCAGGGATATGAGGCCGGTGGGCATCGTGGCATCTTCGATCCGTCCGCCGAAGACAGCGAAACCGGCCTTGAAGACCTGCTCGCCCGGAGCCTCGGAAGGATCAAGGTACCACTCATCGCCGCGGGCGGGATCATGACGGGTTCCGATATCCAAGCCGTTCTCGCGAAAGGCGCCAGCGCCGTACAGATGGGTACGGCCTTCCTCGCGACCGCCGAAGCCGGGACGTCGGCGCCCTATCGCACGGCGCTAGAGGGCGCGGAGCGGAAGACGCGAACGACGCGCGCCTTCTCCGGTCGGTTTGCGCGCGGCGTCGAAAACCGTTTCATGAACGAGGTGGATGCCGCCGCCGTGATGCCCTTCCCGGCGCAGAACAAGTTCACGCGTGACATCAGGGCTGCGTCCACGGCGAAGGGGTCACCAGACTTTCTCTCCTTGTGGTCGGGAACCGGCAAGGGCGAGCTTTGGCAGGGCTCCGCATCCGATTTGATCGCCCGCCTCTTTCCGGCGTAGCGCTGAAGGTGCCGGTGCGCGCCATCGCCCCTTTACTTCCGCCACGTTGCAGGCGAATTCTTGCTGATTGGCGGCATCTCTTGCGAAAGTCGGCAGAATGGATCGTATCGATGCGATGAAGGTCTTCGTGACCGCGGTCGACGAAGGCAGTCTCGCGGCGGCAGCCCGGCGGCTCAAGCGATCTCCGACCGCCGTCAGTCGCGCCCTGAACCTGCTCGAAGCCCATGTCGGTGTCGAACTGCTACACCGGACGACCCGCTCGCTGAAACTCAGCGAAGCCGGCCAGCGCTATGCAGCGGCCTGCCGGCGGGTGTTGATCGATCTTGAAGAGGCCGACATACTCGCGGGCGGCGAGCGTGCAGCGCCGCGCGGTACACTGACGATCTCCGCCCCGCCGATCCTCGGCGAAGAGATCCTGCGCCCGATCCTCGACGACTTCCTCAATCTCTACCCGGCGGTTTCGGCCCGGCTGCTGCTGCTCGACCGCTTCGTGAACCTTGTCGACGAAGGCGTCGATATCGCGTTGCGCATCGGCCATCTCGCGGATTCTTCGCTGATCTCGACACGCATCGGCGGGGATATAAGGCGCGTCGTTGTCGCCTCTCCCCGCTATCTCGCCAGCCATCCGCGCATCGACGAGCCCGCCGACCTCGCCAAGCACCGGATCGTCGCCTTTACCAACTTCGGCCTCGATTCCTGGGCCTTCACGCCGGCCGAGGGCTCGCTGATCCCGCGCACGGTGCAGTTCACGCCACGCTATATCGTCAACAGCGTGCGCGCGGCTGTCGATTCCGCCGCTGCGGGCACCGGGCTTACCCGGCTCTATTCCTACCATGTCGCGCGCCATGTCCATGGCGGGCAGCTCAAGATCGTACTGGCCGATGCCGAGCATCCGCCGATGCCGGTTCATCTTCTGGCACCGCAGGGCCGCATGGCGGTTCCGAAGGTCCGAGCCTTCGCGGATTTCGCCTTGCCGCGTCTCAGGACCGAGTTCGCACGCATGGCAAAGGAAGCTGGCACGCTTAGCTGATTATGCCGAATTTCGGTTGATTGAGTGCCGAATGGCGCCAATTCTCCCACACATCGGATGGGTCTAAATCTGATTGCACCAACGCCGAGGGCGAAGGACGGGCTGAACGAAACGCCCGTTGCAATCGAAGAAGGATCACATCCATGAGCAACGAACAGAAGGTCGCCATTATCACCGGTGCGTCGCAGGGTATCGGCGCCGCCCTGGTGCAGGCCTACCGCGATCGCAACTACCGCGTCGTCGCCACCTCGCGCTCGATTCCGCAGAGCGCGGATGCGGGCATCCTCGCTGTTGCAGGCGACATCGGCGATCCCGAGACCGCCGAGCGCGTCGTGCGCCAGGGCCTCGAACGGTTCGGCCGTATCGACACCCTGGTCAACAATGCCGGCGTCTTCACCGCCAAGCCGTTCACCGATTTCACCCAGGAAGACTATGACCTGAACTTGAACGTCAACGTCGCCGGATTCTTCCACATTACCCAGCGCGTCGCCCGCGAGATGCTGAAGCAGGGCTCCGGCCATATCGCCAGCATCACCACCAGCCTCGTCAACCAGCCGATCGCCGGCGTGCCGGCCGCGCTCGCCTCCATCACCAAGGGCGGCCTCAATTCGGTAACACAGGCGCTCGCCATCGAATTCGCAACGTCAGGCGTTCGCGTCAACGCGGTTTCGCCCGGCATCATCAAGACGCCGATGCACGCGCCGGAAACGCATGCGGCGCTCTCGACGCTTCACCCCGTCGGCCGCATGGGCGAGATCCGCGATATCGTCGACGCCGTTCTTTACCTGGAGGGTGCCGGCTTCGTGACCGGCGAGATCCTGCATGTGGACGGCGGCCAGAACGCCGGACGCTGGTAGGATCGCAACTCTCCCAACAAACGCGGCACCTTGGGTGCCATCAAGCTCCAGAAAGGAGACGGCAATGCCGATCGTAACAGTTCAGGTGACCCGCGAGGGCACCACGCCGGAGCGCCAAGCGGTAACGGCGGAGGAAAAGGCGGAGATCATCAAGGGCGTCAGCCAGGTGCTACTCGACGTGCTCAACAAGCCGCTGGAATCCACCTATGTGGTCATCGAGGAAGTCGACCTCGACAATTGGGGCTGGGGCGGCCTGCCCACCGCCCAGTATCGCGCACAGCTTGCTGCAAAAGCTAAAGCCTGACGCCGTCAGCCACAGTTCCCGCGACCCGCCGCTTAACACCAAGCGGCGGGTTTCCTTTGTGAAATTGTGTCGAAATGTATCCGCGGGCGCTTGCATTACAATCGCATGCAAGTCTGGATGTTGCGAACACACCGACGACATATCCGGAGCGTCAACCGGACGGAGCAAGTGCCGCTGCGCGCCCGCCAACCGACTTGAGGAGTTTGCTCGATGGAGCATATCGACCATGTGCTGATCGTCGACGACGACCGTGAGATCCGGGAACTCGTGTCGAGTTACCTCAAGAAAAACGGCCTGCGCACGACCACGGTCGCCGACGGGCGGCAGATGCGCAGCTTCCTCGAGGGCGACACCGTGGATCTGATCGTGCTCGACGTGATGATGCCGGGCGACGACGGGTTGGTGCTCAGCCGCGAACTGCGCGCCGGCAAACATAAAGCGATCCCGATCATCATGCTCACCGCCCGCTCGGACGAGATGGACCGCATTCTCGGGCTCGAAATGGGTGCGGACGACTATCTCTCCAAGCCATTTTCCGCACGCGAACTGCTGGCCCGCATCAAGGCCGTGCTTCGGCGCGCGCGCATGCTGCCGCCCAACCTGCAGATTTCGGAGGCCGGGCAGTTGCTGCGCTTCGGCCGGTGGAAGCTCGACACGACGGCGCGGCACCTGATCGACGCCGATGGCACCGTGATCGCGCTGAGCGGCGCCGAATATCGGCTGCTGAAGGTGTTCATCGACCACCCCCAGCGCGTGCTCAACCGCGACCAGCTGCTCAATCTCACGCAGGGCCGCGAGGCCGATCTCTTCGATCGCTCGATCGACCTGCTCGTCAGCCGGGTCCGCCAGCGGCTCGGCGACGACGCCCGCGAGCCGGCCTACATCAAGACGGTGCGCAGCGAAGGCTATGTCTTCTCGGTACCGATCGAGATCGTGGAGGCGCGCGAATGACCGCGAACGCTGCTGATAGGGGCTTTCGACTATGGCCGCGCACGCTCAGGGCGCGGCTCTTTGTTATCCTGCTGGCCGGCCTCGCCATCGCACATGTGATGTCGTTCACCGTTCTGTTCTTCGAGCGCTACATGGCGGCCAAGTCCGTCATGTTCAACACGCTGGAAAACGACATAGCGACCTCGATCGCGATCCTCGACCGCCTGCCCGCGGACGAGCGTGCCTCCTGGCTCAATCGCCTCAGCCGCGACAACTACAGCTTCATTCTCGGACCGGGCGTGCCCGGCAACCCCTCGGTCGAATCGGCCACAGCGGAGCTCTCCGCCAACATCCAGCGCGCGACCGGCCCGAAATATCCGGTCACAGTCGAGACGATCCCCGGCGATCGCCGCCACGTGCAGGCGCATCTGACATTGAGCGACGGCTCGCCGCTGACGATCGACGTCTATCCCAAGGGCGTCATGCCGCTCGCCGACTGGCTGCCTTACGTGCTGCTGGCGCAGCTCGCGCTCCTGCTCTTCTGCAGCTGGTTTGCCATGCGCCAGGCGGTCCGCCCACTCGTCAACCTTGCCGCAGCGGCCGACACGCTCGACCCGAACCGCAACACGCCGCGGCTCAGCGAAACCGGTCCGACGGAAGTCGCCTATGCGGCAACCGCATTCAACGCCATGCGCGACCGCATCGCCCAGTACCTCGAAGAGCGCGTCCAGATACTGGCCGCCATATCCCACGACCTGCAGACGCCGATCACCCGCATGAAGCTGCGCGCGGAAATGGCCGAAGATTTCGCCGATCGCGAGAAGCTGATTCAGGACCTCGGCCAGATCGAGAGCCTGGTGAAGGAGGGCGTCGCCTATGCCCGTAGCGCCCACGGCAATGTCGAGAAATCGACGCGCGTGGATCTCGCCTCGTTCATTGAAAGCCTCGTCTACGACTATCAGGACACCGGCAAGTCCGTCAGCGCCAGCGACGTCGATGGCGGCACGATCACGACCCGGCCGCAGGCGCTCAGGCGCATTCTCACCAACCTCGTCGACAACGCGCTCAAATTCGCAGGCAGCGCCGAAATCGAGGCGCAGCGGCTTGCCGACGATACGGTGATCATCAGCGTGCTCGACCACGGGCCGGGCATCCCGGAAGATCAACTGGGCGCCGTGCTGAAACCCTTCGTCCGGTTGGAGGATTCCCGCAATCGTGAAACCGGCGGCACTGGGCTTGGGCTCGCCATCGCCCAGCAGTTGGCAGCCTCCATCAACGCGTCGCTGACCTTGCGCAATCGCGACGGCGGCGGCCTTTTGGGCGAGCTGGTGATCCGTCCTCAGTAGAGCTGAGCGCCAGGGGCGCCGCCCTGCAGCATATTAAAAACCAATAATATAATGACGTTCTTTAACGTGATTACTGAGCTTAAGCCGGCTGTTCACGGGGACTTGACCGTATCCAAGCCTGCCGCAAAGAGCGGCGGCCATGATGGCCGCCGCTCGTATACCAGATGGATTGCAGGTGCGGATCAGACAAGGTTGATCGTCACGTCGATGTTCCCGCGCGTCGCCTTGGAATAAGGGCAGGTCTGGTGAGCGGCATCGACGAGACGTCGCGCAACGTCGGCGTCGATCCCCGGCAGGCTGACATTCAGCCGCGCCTTCAGGAAGTAACCGCCGTCGCGGTTCAGCAGATCCACTTCGGCATCGACAGCCACGTCGGCGGGAAGTGCTATCTTCGACTGGCCGGCCGCCAGACCGATCGCGCCGATGAAACACGCAGACCACCCGGCGGCAAAGAGTTGCTCCGGGTTCGTCCCCGGCCGCGAACTGCCGGGGCTGGAAAGCTTGGTGTCCAGGCGTCCGTCGTCGCTGCGGGCGGCGCAGTCGCGTCCGCCGGTCGTGTGGGTCTTGCCGGTGTAGAGTACCTTTTCAGCTGCGCTCATGGTCTTTTCCTTTCGACAGGTTTGCCGTCCGGGCCCGATTGCCCTGCGGCTGTCGAGACGCATCTGGCGCTTTCAAGGTGTATCGGATGTTTCACCGGCGGCCCGGAAATGTATGGAAACCTACCCAGAGGCCGGCGCGGATACACGCTGATACGAAGCGGGCGTGTCGCCCGTGGCATCCGGCGGGTCGCGACACGATCACCGCGCACAAAAAAACGCGGGGCCGGCGAACCGAGCCCCGCGCCTCCACGCAATCTGCGGGAGAAAAACTAGAAACGATCGACAGCGACAATTGCCTCGGCAAAAGCGAGTGGCGCCTCCTGCGGCAGGTTATGGCCGATGCCGCCGGTAATCAGCCGATGCTCGTATCGGCCCGAGAACCGCTTGGCGTAGGCGGCGGGATCGGGATGCGGCGCGCCATTGGCGTCGCCCTCGAGCGTGATGGTCGGGACGGCAATGGTGGGGAACTGCGCCAGCCGCTTTTCGAGGTCGTCGTACTGTGCTTCCCCCTCGGCCAGGCTGAGCCGCCAACGGTAGTTGTGGATCGAGATGTCGACATGATCGGGGTTTTCAAGCGCCTCGGCGCTCCTGTCGAAAGTCGCGTCGTCGAAATTCCACTTCGGCGAGGCAAGCGTCCAGATCAGCCGGGCGAACTCCTTGCGGTTCTGCTTGTAGCCCTCATAGCCTCGCTCGGTGGCGAAATAGAACTGGTACCACCAGGCAAGCTCGCCCTGCGGCGAAAGCGGCTTCCTGTTCACCTCCTGGCTGCCGATGAGATAGCCGCTGACGGAGACCAGCGCCTTGCAGCGCTCGGGCCACAGGGCCGCGATGATATTGGCGGTTCGCGCGCCCCAGTCGCAGCCGCCGATGACCGCCTTTTCGATCTTGAGCGCGTCCATCAGGGCAATGATATCCGTCGCGATCACAGCCTGCTGGCCCTTCCTCGGAGTGTCGGCAGAGAGGAACCGGGTCGTACCGTAGCCGCGCAGATAGGGAACGATAACACGATAGCCGGCATTGGCGAGCACCGGCGCTACATCCACATAGGTATGGATGTCATAGGGCCAGCCGTGCAGCAGAATGACGACCGGAGCGTCGCTCGCACCAAGTTCGGCATAGCCGACATTGAGCACGCCGGCATCGATCTGCTTGAGGGCCGGGAAGGACTTGTTCGTGCCCGGAGCGACGACCGGCAGGCGCGGCGCCTCAGCGGCTCCCGCTTGCGCTCTGACCGCGCCAGCCGAAACGAACTGCGTTGCCGCCAGCGAGAGTGCGATTGCGCCGATGAAACGGCGGCGCGGGTGGTTGATTTCGTCCGACATTGACTACCCTCCAGTGAACTGAACTGGCATCAGGAATGAAGTGCTGGTGTATCCGGAGCGTGTGCCTGGCGGCGCCCTATTGAAAGCACGTGTAGAAATGGGGGGACCGGATACACGGCGATACAATCGCTTTTCGAGGCAGGTCGCTGCCGTCAGGCAACGCCCTCGCGTGCATTGCGGCGGATCGTCTGGGGCGGTTGCCCGAGCGTGCGCAGGAAGGCCCGGCGCATGCGGTCGCTATCGGCAAAACCGGTCTGCTCGGCAATCACGTCCATGGAGTGGCGGCCCTGCTCCATCAACAGGCGCGCGGCTTCCACCCGCAGATGCTCGACCGCTTTTGCCGGCGACTGGCCGGTTTCGGAACGGAAGGCACGACTGAACTGGCGCGCGCTCAAGCCTGCGGCGTCAGCGAGTTCGTCGACCGAGAGGACGTTTCGCAGGTTGGCTTTGGCGTAATTGACCGACTTTTGAATGCGGTCCGACTTCGGATCGAGTTCCAGCAAGGCGGAAAACTGCGACTGGCCGCCAGCGCGCCGGTGATAGACGACGAGCTTGCGCGCCACCTGACGGGCGACATCCTCGCCATGGTCCTTCTCGATCATCGCCAGCGCCAGATCGATGCTGGCCGTCATCCCGGCCGAGGTCCACACGCTGCCATCGACGATAAAGATGCGATCCTCCTCTACCTTGACCTCGGGAAAGCGCTCGCGCAACTGGCGGGCGAACACCCAATGGGTGGTGGCGCGACGACCGTCGAGCAGTCCGGACTCGGCGAGGATGAAGGCGCCTGTGCAAGGGGCGGCCACCCGTCGCGAGACCTCCAGGGCATGGCGCGCGAAGGCGGCAAGCCCCGGCGTTACCGGCTCGATCACGGTGCCCGCGCCGAACATGACGGTGTCATAGACCGCATCGTCGAAAGCCTTCGTGAGCACGCCGAAGCCAGCGGACGCCTTGACCTCGCCGCCCGCCTCCGACAACAATTCGATCGCATAGGCCGGTTCGCCAAGCGTCAGGTTGGCGATCTCAAAGGCGGTGACCGCCGCGAAACCCATCAGCTGAAATCCCGGAAAGACCACGTAGCCGATCCTGTGCATCTCACACCACCTCTGTCCGACCTTGTCCGGAATGGCCGCTTATAGCAGATTTGCGCCATAGAGGGAAGGCGACGGTCATGGCCGGGGCTCATTCGGGAAGCGGCTTGCCCGCATGTTCGGCCGCCATGTAGGCCGCATACCAATCGGGCCAGTTGTGGTCGTGCTCGCCGCCATTGCGCTTCTCGTGTTCGCCATGGGCGGCAGCCGCGCGGCGCAGGGCCGCCGCAAGGTCTCCGACGGAGGCAAAGTCCGCAACGTCGCCATCCACGCGCCCGGGCAGACGTTCGGTCACCTCCTGCAACAGCCAACCGTTGCCGTCGGGGTCGCTGAAGGTGGCATAGGAACGGTAGCTGCGGCCCGCGGGATCGCGCCCGCTGATCGGCGGCTTTCCGGGGCCTTCGCGATGGAAGATCTCGCTGACCTCGGCGCCGCGTTCGACGAGTTCTGCACGCGCGGCTTCGATATCCGAGACGATAAGATAGAGGCCGCTCGTCGAACCGGGCGTAGCCGAGGTCAGCCCGGTGCCGAAGTGGATCGATGCCGGCGAGCCCGGGGGCGTGAACTGCACGACACGAAACGCATCGCCAACGGGGAAGTCCGCATCCAGCCGCCAGCCGAGGCGACCGTAGAAACTCTTGGCGCGATCGACGTCCGATACCGGGATGACCGCGACCTCGAACTTCAGGTCGACCGAAGGCGCCCTGCTCTGATTGTCTGCATTTGCCATGACACGTCTCCAATAAGCGAAACAGGGGTTATGGTGGAAAGGCGCGCGTTCGCGCGCCTCCTACTGTCAACTCGGTTGACGCAGTGACTTGAACGAAGCCCTCAACTCATCGACCAGGGCCGCCGGCTGTTCCCAGGCTGCAAAGTGTCCGCCCTTGGCCAGGCGATTGTAATGGATGAGCTTGGGGAATGCCTTTTCTGCCCAGGACTTCGGCGCCTGATAAAGCTCGTCCGGGAACGCGGTGACGGCCACCGGAATCTGGATGCCCTTCGGCTGGAAGAAGGCAAGTTTGTTTTCCCAATAGAGCCGCGCCGACGACACGGCCGTATTGGTCAGCCAGTAGAGCGTGACATTGTCGAGCACGTCATCGCGCGTCAGCCCTTCCGGCTTGCCATCGAAGACGCGGGCGATCAGCTCGTAGCTGCGGGCGTCATGGTCGAGCATCCAGCTCGCGAGCCCGATCGGCGAATCCTCAATCGCATAAAGTGTTTGCGGCCGTTTGCTCATCTCCTGCGCATAGGAAAGCCCGTTGCGGTAGAAGAAGTCGAGCTGCTCATAGGCACGGCGCTCGTCGGCCGAAAGGCTCGCCGGTGCCGGCTGGCCGGCATCCAGGCCCTTCTGGATTTCGGCTGGCACGGTCGCCGGCATGTTGGTGTGGATCCCGAGCAAGCCCGCCGGCTGCTGCAGGGCCATCTGCTCTGTAACGGCATCGCCCCAGTCGCCGCCCTGCGCGACGTAATGTGAATAGCCGAGACGCTGCATCAGCACCGCCCAGGCGCGCGCGATCCGGACCGGATCCCATCCGCGCTCCGTCGGCTTGCCGGAGAAGCCGTAGCCGGGGAGCGAGGGGATGACGATGTCGAAAGCATCGGCTTCCGTGCCACCGTGGGCGGTCGGATTGGTCAGGGGGTCGATGATCTTCAACTGCTCGATAATCGAGCCCGGCCAGCCGTGGGTGACGACGAGCGGCATCGCATTCTTATGCTTGGAGCGCACGTGAATGAAGTGGATGTCGACGCCGTCGATGTTGGTCACGAATTGCGGCAGATCGTTGAGTGTCTTCTCCACCCGGCGCCAATCGTAGTTTGTTGCCCAATAGTCGGCGAGCTTCTGCATGGTGGCAAGCTGCACGCCCTGGGTGCCGTCCGCCACCAGTTCGCGATCCGGCCACTTGGTCGCCGCGATGCGCTGCTTGAGGTCGGCAAGCGCGGCATCGCTGGCATGGAACTGGAAGGGCCGGATGGATTCGTCCGCAACCGGTTTGGCAGCCGAGGTGATTTGGACGTCGCCGCCGGCGGACACGCCCGCCGCTTTAGCGGCGAGCGGAGGAAGCAGGATCGCGATCGCACCCGACAATGCCAAGGCGGCCAGGCGGCGGTTTTGGACAATGGGCATAGAATGTCTGAACATCATCATTCTCCTGGTTCGATTGGCGAGGCGAGGAACCGCCTCGAAAGTCCGGGTTGGGAGGTTCCCGGAAGGTGAGCGGGCGCTAGCTGCCGATACGGTAGCGAGCGGCCGGAGTTTTCCTGGAAAGGTTCGGCAACAGCTTCTGGCGGGCAGCCTCATAGGCTGCCCAGTCAGCGGCATCCGGCAGCGCCGGGATAGTGATCACTTCGCCCTGGTCGAGGCCGGCAAGTGCCGCGTCCACCATGTCTTCGGCGCGCATGACGATCTCGCTCGGCACGTGTTCGATCGGGGTGCCGGCGATGCCCCAGAAATCTGTGGCGGTCGCACCCGGCAACACGGCCTGGATGCGGATATTCCTGTCGGCAAGTTCTTTTTGAAGCGACAGGGTGAAGGCCAGCACGAAGGCCTTGGTGCCGCCATAGACACCGTTCAGAACTTCCGGCGCCACGCCGACGATCGAGGCGATGTTGATGATCGTGCCGGCACCGCGCGCGGCAAATCCGGGCGCCGCCGCATAGGTCAGCCGCGTCAGCGCGCTGACGTTGAGCGTAATCATCTCGTCCATCTTGTCGACATCGGAGGCAAGCAGCGGCGCGGTCGCGCCGACCCCGGCATTGTTGATCAGCACCGTGATGCTCGCATCGTCCTGAAGGATCTTCTCGACCCGCCTGACATCATCCTTGTTGCCGAGGTCCGCGGCGACGACTTCGACGGAGCGGCCGGTTTCGTCCGCCAGCCGCCGGGCGAGTTCGTCAAGGCGCCCGCGGTTGCGCGCGACGAGAATGAGGTCATATCCGCGATGCGCCAGGCGGTCAGCATAGATCGCGCCGATACCGGACGAAGCACCGGTGATCAGTGCAGTGCCTTTTGAGTTGTTCATTTCAAGCTCCTATCCTTGGGTTGGAGCCTCGATGGTACGGCCGAGAGACCGCGTCTCAAATGTCGTAATTCCGTCTTTTCAGGCCACAAGCGGCTTGCCGTCTGGACGGACGCGAACCAACTTCGCCGTGACCATGCTTATGCGGTGTATCCGCGATGTGTTCGGAAGCGGCGTCTGTGTATCGCAATGTTTGAACGGCCGCGGATGGCGGCATACCGATACGAAATACCCTTGGGCTTTCTGCCGCTGCGCCATAGCGTCAGAAACGAAAACGGGGTCGACATGACGCCGGCCCCGCATTCGTCTGCAAGCAACTCCCTGAAAATACAGGAGGCTCAGAGATTGTAGAGACTGCGCGCGAACGCGCCGATGCCCTTTCCGTCGAGCAGGCTGAGGGGCGCGCGGAACGTCACCCGCGCGACGCCTGGATGGCGGCCGATCTCGATTGCACCTGCGATCGTCGCCCGGTTCATCACTTCGGGAACGCTGAGGCCGAGCAGGTCTGCCGCCCGTTCCAGCCCGTTCGTGGTCGCATCATTGAGGTTCGCGCCTGTGCCGATGAAGGTGACCGGAGCGTCGGCCTCGACCTCTCGGACACCGTGCTTGCGAGCAAGTGCCGCCACCCGCGTGCGTTCCGCCGCGTTCAGCGGACGCGCAAGGAACGGTACATCATCCAGCACCGGCAGGAGGATCGGCCCGTCGATCTTGAGCCCCTTGATGACATGGACCTCCAGCGTCACCGTGCCGGCGACGTCGCAGGTATGGCCGGCAATTTCGCCGTCGCCCTGAAGGGCATGCATGTCCCCCATATAGATACCGCCCCCCGGGACCTTGACCGGGCAGATCAGGATCGCGCCCTCCCGAACGGTGTTCACGTCCATGTGGCCGTCGGTCTTATGCCGAACGAGCTCGTCCGCGGTCAGGGAATAGGCATGTGGCGCGTCGGTCAGAAACTGGCCGAAGTCGCCGGCATTGTGCGAGTCCGGCATCGGCTTCGAAGGCGTCGTGCCCAGTTGGCCGAGGAATGGCCGAAGCCTTGTGGCGACACCGACGAGGTCCGCCGGCGCGAAGGTCAGGATCGGATGCTGGATCGAGCCGTCCGGCAGGGCCAGCAGCCGTTCCGCATCCGTGGCGAAGGTTTCGGCGGTCGCCTTGCCGACGGTCAGGCCCACCTGGCGCTCATCGTCGAAAGCGATCGTGTAGCCGTTGGTGAAGATGAAGGGCGTCGCGTCCGCGCCGCACTTCTCGCAGCGGATCGCCGTCTGGCCGATGCCTTCCACCCGCGTGCGCGGCCATTCCGTGCCACAGCCCGGGCAAACGGCCGCGCAGAAGGGGTCACCGTTGAAGCGACCAGCCACCACCTCGTCGTTGCCCGAGGCAGTCGCCGCGGACGTAACGATCAGCGAACGGATTCGAATGGCAATGGCATCGCCGATCTCGGCACCTGCGACCGCCACAGGGCGCGTCACCTCATGTCCGCCGCGGATCTCCGGCGTGATCATCGGCCCCCAACATCCCGGCGCCGTGTTGGCGATGATGACACCGCCATCCGCAACCGGCCCCAGCATCGGCTCGGCCGGATCGAGGATCCCGTTGGTCAATTCGTTGACGAATACCGTCCGAGCCCCGGCCGTCTGGCGCTCTCTCGTTTTCTCCAGCATGTCACTTTCCTCCAGGTTGATTGGTGTCAAAGGTTCAGGCCGCTCGTCACGGCGATACTATCATCAGTTGAGGAACGGATCGGCAAGTTCTTCGTGCGGCGCCTCTTGCACCAATCCTGCTATCTGCTCGGCAACCGTAGCGGGTCTGGCACCCGAGACGAGTGCGGCAAGAAGCGAGGGCTCTCTCGGGTCGCTATCCCAGGCGCATGGGGCGGCCGCGAGCACGGCGATGGCGAAAATTGTTGCGAAGATACGCATGGTGGCTCCTTCCGTTATTGATGTCGGCAGCGGCGTTTCGTCACCAAGGGCTCGTGCTCGCGGCCAGAGATCTTCTTGGACGTATCGCGGGTGTAACCAGTTGCGCGCTGGCAGTTCGTCTCTGTCGCCCACGGCACGCTCTCATCCAAAGGTGAAGACGAAAGCTTCTGCGCCGGGTGCGAGGAAGCGGATTTCGAAGGTCCGCTCCCGGGCTTCGCCGGACTGGCGGACGAGTTGGTAAAGGCGGGTCTCCGTGACAGTACCTTTGCCGGCCGCATCGATATCCGCGCCATGGTCCGCACCGGGCGCCACGCCATCGACGGTTATCTGAAACGGGACCGGCTTACCGCCGGCGCCGGGGCCGAGGACCAGGTGCAGGTCCCGCGCGCGGAACCGGTAGGTGATGCCGCCGCCGGCGTCGTTGAGCCGCGCCTCTTCGGCGCCAACCGTCCAATTGCCGGTCAGCCCCCATTCATTGAGCCCCGGTTTGCCGACTGTGTACCGTACCGCTGCATTGGCCGAGACGCCCTCGGGCGAGACGAAGTGTGCCGCGCGCGCATAGCCGACATAGGTCTCGCCTGAGCCGAGGCGTGCCAAGTCCGGCGAGGCCTCGGCGCCCTTCGCATCCGGCTTGACCAGACCGCCTTCGGCCTTTTTCTTGCCGGCTGCTTCCGCCAGCAGGTCCTGGATCACCCGCTCGGACCCCTCGTAGTCGCCTTCGCCGAAATGGGTGTAGCGGATCTGCCCCTCGGCATCGATGAAGTAGTGGGCGGGCCAGTAGCTGTTGGAGAAGGCGCGCCAGATGGCGAAATCGTTGTCGATCGCCACCGGATAGGTGATCTTGAAATCGCGTACCGCCTTCTCGACATTGCCGATCTGCTTTTCGAAAGCGAATTCCGGAGCGTGCACGCCGATGACGACAAGGCCCTGGTCCCGATACTTCTCAGCCCAGGCCCGAACGTAAGGGATGGTGCGGATGCAGTTGATGCAGGAATAGGTCCAGAAATCGACAAGCACGACCTTGCCGCGAAGCTCGGCCGGCGTCAGCGGCTTCGAATTCAACCACTGAACTGCACCGTCAAGCGACGGGAACTGTCCTTCGACCGGAAGGTCGCTGCGATAGGCCGCCTGTCGCGTATCCTTTGCGGCAAAGGTCATGCGCGTGCTTGCGACGTTCACGGGCGATGCACCGCTGCGCAGGCGATCGAGGATCGACTGTTCTAAGCCCGGCGTACTCGCATAAGAAAGCTGCGCCAAAAGACCGGTGTCGAGCCCCAGCGCGATCGCGCCAACGCCAGCAAGCACTGCGACGCCGAGACCCTGGCGGATGCGGTCGCCAAGGCCGAGAAAGCGCTTCATCGCCGCGAACACTCGAGCACCGGCCAGAACGGCAAGCGCCAGCGAGGTCGCTGCACCGGCCGCATAGGCGACAAGCAACAGCGTCGTCTGCGCATTCGCGCCATTCAGCGCCGCCCCTGTTAGCACCAGGCCGAGCACCGGCCCGGCGCACGGCGCCCAGAGCAATCCGGTCGCAACGCCAAGGAGGATCGAGCCGCCGATGCTACCCTTCTCCCCGGTCGCGGCCTTCCGCGACAGCCGGTTGCCGAGTTCCACGAGCGGACCGGTCACGAGGGCGGCAGCCCGCGTCGAGAGCAGTGTCACGCCGAAGACGGCGAGCATCGCGATCGCTGCGTAGCGGCCGTAGGCGTCTGCCTGCACAGCCCAGTTGCCGCCAAGGGCTGCAAGCGAAGCGATACCCGCAAAGGTCACGATCTTGGCGAGCAGCATCGGAAGAATGCTGGTGGAAAAGGGCTGGCCGGTGCGGGCAAACACGAATGGCAGCACCGGCAGGATGCAGGGGCTGACGATCGTCAGCACGCCGGCAAGATAGGCTACAACAAAGAGGATCATCATCGTCTCTCCGCATGGGATCGATGCCCGAGGCACAGATCGCTTGTCACGTGCGGCAGAGGACCATCGCGACGTATCGCGGATGTTTCCGACAGGAGCGGATTTGTATCTCAATGCATCAGAGTGCAGCTCACCATCGCAATTCGCGCAATCAATATATTCCATGAGATATAACGGCATGCCATAGTGCGGCCCGACCGATCCCTCTCGCTATCGTGGCCTCCATGTTGAAATCTCTTGCGATAATCTTTTCCGCCATGCTCGGCCTTGCCTCAGGCGCAGCCGAGGCGCGTACGATCACCGATGCCGCAGGGCGGACGGTTGAGGTTCCCGATACCATCACCCGCGTGCTTGCTGCCGGCCCGCCGGCCTCGGTACTCACCTACGTGCTGGCGCCGGACAAGCTCGCCGGCTGGGTACGGGAGCCGACGGAGGAGCAAAAGGCATATCTGATGCCGTCGGTCCGGGACCTGCCGACCTACGGCCAGCTCACGGGCAAGGGCGGCAGCGCCAATGTCGAGGCGGCGCTTGCCGCCAAACCGGACATCATTCTCGACGTCGGCACCGTCAACGACACCTACCGCTCACTGGCCGACAAGGTGCAGGCGCAGAGCGGCATTCCCTACGTGCTGATCGACGGCCGCTTCACCGACAGCGGCAAGACGCTGCGCGACGTCGGCGCGCTGCTTGGCGTGACCGAACGCGCCGAAACGCTGGCAACCTATGCCGACAAGCGGATCAAGGACCTGAACGACAACCTTGCCAAGATACCGGCCGATCAGCGGCCGCGCGTCTATTATGGACGCGGCCCGGAAGGGCTGGAAACAGGGCTTTCCGGCTCGATCAATGTCGAGATCCTCGAGGCCGTCGGCGCAGAGAATGTTGCGGCGGCGGCCGGCAAGGGCAGCCTGACCCAGGTGTCGCTCGAACAGATCCTCTCCTGGAATCCGGACGTCATCATCGCCGCAAGCGGCAAATTTGCGGCCTCGGCCAAGAAGGATCCGCTCTGGGCCGACGTGAAGGCAATCACCACCGGCCGGGTGTTCACTGCGCCGTCCCTGCCCTACGGCTGGTTCGACTCGCCGCCTGCGATCAACCGTCTGATCGGCGTCGCATGGCTGCAGAAGCTGTTCTATCCCGATAGCGTCAAGGGCGATCTGAAGGCTGAGACCCGCGACTTCTACAAGCTGTTCTACCAGGTCGACCTGACGGACGAACAAGTGGCCACGCTCCTGAAGGGGGCGGTGCCGGCTTCGAAATGAACCGGAGACAGGAAACATCGGAAATGACGGCCGACGGGCGCAAGGGCAATCTCTGGCTCCTCGTCGGCCCCCTCCTGCTGCTGGCCCTGGCGTCGATGTCGGTCGGCAAATATGCCGGCCCTGCGGAAATCGCCGAGGCGCTGCGCGCGGCCCTGTCGGGACAGCCGAGCGATCCCGTTCTTTCGACCGTGCTCTGGAATGTGCGGCTGCCACGCGTTGCAGGCGCGATGCTGATCGGCGCGGCACTTGCCGCAGCCGGCGCCACCTATCAGGGGCTTTTCCGAAATCCGCTCGTTTCGCCGGATATTCTCGGCGTTTCCGGCGGCGCCAGTCTCGGCGCCGTCATCGGCATCTTTCTGTCGCTGCCGGTCCTCGCAATCCAGGCGATCAGCTTTGCCGGCGGGTTGCTTGCGGTCGCCGCGGTCTATGCCGTTGGCTTGGCGATCCGAGGACGCGATCCGGCCCTGACCTTGGTCCTGGCGGGGATTGCCATCGGCGCCCTTGTGGGTGCTGGCATATCGCTCATCAAGATCCTTGCCGATCCCTATGACCAGTTGCCGGCGATCACCTATTGGCTGCTCGGCAGCCTGACGGCGATCAGCCGTCTCGACGTCATCTCGATCCTGCCGGCGCTTTTGATCGGGCTGGTGCCGCTGGTGCTTTTTCGTTGGCGTATGAACCTCATGACACTCGGCGACGAGGAAGCCCAGACCCTGGGCGTCGACACGCGTACGACCCGCGCATTGCTGATCGCGGCAGCTACGCTGATCACGGCGGCGGCCGTCTCCGTCAGCGGCGTCATCGGCTGGATCGGCCTCGTCATCCCGCACATCGCGCGCATGCTGGTCGGCCCGGACTTCCGCCGCCTGCTGCCGGCGTCCATGATCGCCGGCGCTGCCTATCTGCTTGTTGTCGACATGCTGGCGCGCAGCATAGCGCTCGTCGAAGTGCCGCTCGGCATTCTGACGGCGGCCGTTGGCGCGCCCTTCTTCCTCTGGCTGCTCGCCTCCGGCCGGAGGGCCTGGCAATGACGTTGGAGATCAGAAATCTCGCCTTCGGCTATGGCCAACGCTCGGTGGGCGAGAATGTCTCCCTGTCGCTTGCATCCGGCGAGGTTCTGGCCCTGCTCGGCCCCAACGGCGCCGGCAAGACGACGCTGTTCAAGACCGTCCTCGGTCTCCTGCCAGTCAAGGCTGGAGACATTCTCCTGGACGGGCGACCGCTTTCCGCCTGGCCACGGCGTGAGCGCGCCAGGCAGATCGCCTATGTGCCGCAAGCGCATGCCGCACTCTTCCCCTTTACGGTGCTGGAGGTTGTCTTGATGGGGCGAGCCCCTCACCTCGCGCCGTTCTCCTCGCCTGGCACCCGCGATCGCCGGATCGCCATGGAAGCGCTTGCCGGCCTTGGCATGTCCCACCTTGCCCTGCGCGCCTATACAGAGATCAGCGGTGGCGAGCGCCAGATGGCGTTGATCGCTCGCGCGCTGACGCAGGAACCCGCCATCCTCGTCATGGACGAGCCGACCGCCAATCTCGACTACGGCAACCAGATGCGGGTGCTTTCGCATGTCCGGGCGCTGGCGGAACAGGGGCTTTCGGTCGTGCTTTCGACGCACAATCCGGATCACGCCTTCCTCGTTGCGGACCGCGTCGCCCTTCTCCATGCCGCAAAGCTTATCGCGCTCGGCTTGCCCAAGGACGTGTTGACGCCCACCGCCCTCAAACAACTCTACGACATCGATGTGGTGATCGGCTCGATCGACGGCAGCGAGGCCCGCCTCTGTGCTCCGCGCCTCACCGCCCCCTCTGCAAGGAAAGGAACAGATCATGGTTCGCCAGAACGAAATCCGTGAGAACGAGGTGGCCGTGGCGCCGCCCGCGCCAACCGACGCCGGTCTCGTCTTTATTGGCCGCATTTCCACGCCCTGGACGTCGCGCATGGAAACCCCACGCCAGGGGCGGCATGACGGCCCGGTCTGCCGCATCGAAATCTTCGAACCCTGGGTTCTCGCTCTGAAAGGCGTGGAGGCGTTCGAACGGCTGGAAATCCTCTACTGGCTCGACCGCTCGCGGCGCGACCTGGTGCTGCAGAGCCCCGCCAGCAACGGCGAAGTGCACGGAACATTCTCGCTACGCTCGCCGGTTCGGCCAAACCCGATCGGCACCTCTATCGTCAAGCTCGAAGCCGTGGAAGGCTCGAGCCTTCTCGTTCGCGGTCTCGACTGCCTCGACGGCACGCCGCTCATCGATCTCAAGCCCGACCGGACGCTGTTCAAGCCAATTGCGCCGCCACAGCGCGGCGACTTTGAGACCGGCGACGGCAACGCGCATTACTGCCAGAAGGCGTGATCCGGCCGCGGTTTGGCAGGGCGCGACGGTCGGTTCGCGCGCCCTTGCCGCAAGCGTATCAGTCGATGCCGACCATGACGTCCGAGGCCTTGATGACCGCGTAGGCTTCGCCGCCAACCTTCAGGCCGAGTTCGTCGACCGACTCGTTGGTGATCGCAGCCGTCACGATCGAGCCGCCGACGTCGATCCGGACGTGGGCGGTGGTCGCGCCCTTGACGACTTCGACGATCTTGCCCTTGAGGCGGTTGCGTGCGCTGATTTTCATGCGGTTCTCCTTCGTGTTGGCTAGGCTGAATGTCGCGGTTGCCGCATTCATCCGCTAGGCCGGACGGGGTTTATCCCGGATCGGCGATGCGAATAGCAGCCTGCGAGGCGAAACAGTATCATCGTCGCGCAGTCACGTGCAGTCTCCCCGCTGCATTGTCATGTTAATCGCGGAGCGTGATCCACACCGGCGCATGATCGCTCGCGCCCTCCATGCCCCGAACTTCCCGGTCGATGCCGGCACCGGTCAGCTTGCGGGAAAGCTTGCGGCTGAGGAGCATATGATCGAGCCGAAGCCCCGCGTCGCGCTGCCAACGGTTCCGGCGATAGTCCCAGAAGGTGAAAAGCTGGTCCTTCGGGTGGATCTTGCGCAGCGCATCGAGCCAGCCCTGGTCGAGAAGTTCGCCGAATGCGGCGCGGCTTTCGGGCTGGACCAGCGCGTTGTCGTCGTAGGAGGTTGTCGGGTAGATGTCGCGCGGCTCTGGAACGATGTTGTAGTCGCCGGCAAGCACGACAGGCAGATTGAGCGCGTAGAGCTCGGCCGCATGCTTGGCAAAACGCTCGTGCCAGCCAAGCTTGTAGACGAACTTGGGGCCCGGCTGCGGGTTGCCGTTGGGCGCGTAGAGGCAGGCGACCAGGAGGCCGCTGACGGCAGCCTCGATGTAACGCGCCTCGGCATCCGACGGGTCGTCGTCGAGCCCCACACGGGTCAGCACCGGCTCGCTGCCGCGGGCGAGGATCGCCACACCGTTCCATGCGGATTGTCCCTGCCAGACCGCGCCATAACCGGCCGCCTCGATCGCCGAGCGTGGGAACTGCCGATCGGTCGCCTTCAACTCCTGCAGGCAAACGATGTCCGGCTCCGCCTCGCCCAGCCAGGCGATCAGGTTGTCGAGCCGCCTGTTGATGCCGTTGATGTTGAAGGTGGCGATCTTCATCCCGGCGATCGGATCAGCGTGTCAGCCGGGCAGCCCAGGCTGCCACCGCATCGGCCAAGGTCCTCAAATGGTCGGCGGTCGAAAAGCCAGAAATGCTCTTGCGCGGTTTGAGGTCATGGTCTCCGTCCTCGAGCCACAGGACTTCGATCGCATCGGAAAGCACGTAGTTCTGAACTTCCTCGCGCGTGCCGAATTCGTCGCGCGTTCCCTGGCAGATCAGCGTTGGCGTCTTGAGGTCGGCCAGGTGCTTGGTGCGCAGCTGCTCGGGCTTGGCCGGAGGATGGAAGGGATAGCCGAGGCAGAGCAGCCCGGTGATCCTGCCGGCAGCATGCAAGGGACCGGCGACCATGCTCGCGACGCGTCCCCCCATCGACTTGCCGCCGATGATAAGTGGGCCTTTGACGTCCAGATCGTCGATGGCGGCGAGGTATTCGGGATTAAGCGTGTCGGCGCGGGGCGGTGGTTTGCGCCCCTCCACCGTGCGCCTTGCCGCCATGTAGCCAAACTCGAAGCGCGCGACGCGAAAGCCTGCCGTCGCAAGCGCCCCTGCGGTCGCGGTCATCGACGCCGAATCCATCGGCGCGCCGGCGCCATGGGCAAGGAGGATGGTGACCGCAGCATCGTCGGGTCCGTCGAAGAGAAATTTGTCGCCCATATCAGCCTGCTGTTCTCGGGCGGTCCTGCAGGTCGACATATTGCACGCCGCGCTCCGCCGTTCGCGCCCATTCGCTATCGCTATCGAGTTCCAGATAGCGGCTCCACCAGCGCTTCGCCTCCGCGAGATCGCCGGCATCGAATTCGAGTTTCGCCAGATTGAAGACGGCGTCGGCATAGTCGCCGTCGATCTCGATCGCCTTCCTGAGATGCCGGCGCGCGGCGTCGATCCGGCCGCGTTCGTTCATCAGCCCCGCGAGGTTGAACCAGGCCTCGACGAAGGAAGGATCGAGCTTGATGGCACGGGCGTAATCATGGGCGGCCTCAAGCTCGCGCCCCGCCGCCTTCAGGCAATTGGCGCGGTTGAAGGCCGCGACCGAATCCGTCCGGTCCATGGCAAGATAGCGCTGATAGAAGGCCGCAGCCTCCAGGTAGTCGCCATTGGCTTCCGCCTCCTCGGCCAGATCGAAGAGATCTTCGAGGGCGCCATCGTCCGGTGTATCGAGATCGAAGAGCAATTGCCCATTCAGCTCGCTCAGGCCCTCGGCGCTGCGGGCGTAGATCGCATCGGTGCCGCCATGGTGTAGCGAAAGCGCCGTCAGCGAGGCAACCGGTCCGGATCGATGAACGGACCGTGCGATCGCGCTCCAACTCGCCCCGCAGGCAATCAGCTCGGCATATTTTCGGGCAAGGATGAGGTCGCGGAACGAATAAGGCTCGCTGTCATGCTCGAACGCGTCGAACAGGGAGAGCAGGTCGAAGACGCGCGGCGAGAGCCTCGCCTGATCGATCAGCGACTGGCGACTGAGCGCGGAGGCAACCGGCACCGACATCAACCCCAGAAGGCGAAGAAAGCCGTTCTCGCTGACAAGCCATCGCCCGCTTTCGCGTTCGCCATCGAAGCGGGCTTCGATCTCCGCCTCGCTCGATTTGGCAAGCAGGCTGCGACCGAACACCAGATAGGTCGTCTGCCGCGTGACGCCGCGACGCAGGTGGCCGTGCTGGCGCTCGACCTCGCGCGCCACCAGCCGGCGCGGGAAGGCCGAGAGCGCCCCGACGATACCGAATGTCTGGCCTGCTACAGCCATCAGGCTTTCTTCTTCGCGGCGGGTTTTGCCGCTGTGCGCTTGGCTGGCGCCGCCGCTTTGGCGGTTTGCTTGGCCGCCGGCTCGGCCTTGGGCTTGCTCTTTGCAGGCGGCTTCGACTGCGACAGGCTCGCCTTCAGCGCATCCATGAGGTTGATGACGTTGCCACGCTCAGGGGCTGCCGCAATGATCGGCTTGTGGCCTTTGAGCTTCTCGCGGATCATCTTCATCAGCGCGATCTCGTAGCGGTCCTCATAGTTCTTCGGATTGAAGACCGTCATCTTCTGCTGGATCAAGGCTTCGGCGAGTTGCAGCATTTCCGGGTCCGGGTGACCAACGGGTACATTGCCGAAATATTCAGCCGTTCCGCGCACTTCGCTCGGGTTTCTCAGCGTACACACGAACATGCCGGTCTCGCGCGCACCGATGGTCACCACCCGTTCGCGGCTCGAAAGCACGAGGCGCGCGATCGCCACCTTGCCGCTCTTTTTCAACGCTTCGCGCAACACGACGAAGGTTTCCTCAGCCATCGCGCCGTCTGGGGCGAGGTAGTAGGGCGCATCCTGGTAGATCACATCGACGGAACCTTCGTCGACGAAGGCCTCGATGTTCATCGTGTGATTGGACTCGATCCTGACGCTGTCGAGATCGCTGTCCTCGATGATGATGTACTTCTTGTCCTCGTATTCGTAGCCCTTGACCAGATCCGAGCGCTCGACGAGCCCGAGTTCGGGATCGACCGGCTTCATGTTGATCCGGTTATGGGTGTCCTTGTGCAGCTGGTTGAAGCTGATGCGCTCGCTCGAACTGGTCGCCGGATAGAGCCTGACGGGGCAACTGACGAGACTGAGTTTGAGGTAACCTTTCCAACTTGCCCTGGGCGCCATTGATGTCTCCTACGCGGCCAAACGCATTACGTCCTCGTTTCGGACAGAAGCGGCAGTTCCTTGGCGAAGTCGTCGATATCCGCCCAGGGATCGCCGAAAGTATCCAGAAGTCCAGGCAGCGAAGAATAGTTCAAATCCTCCGGAGCGTCGATAGTCTCCAGATCCGCCCACTGAAGCGGCGCCGAAGCCGGCAGATTGGTGCGTGCGCGCAGCGAATAGGGAGCGGCCGCCGTATGGCTGCGGGCATTGCGATGGAAGTCAATGAAGATCCGCTTGACGCGGTTTTCCTTGCCCATGGTCGTGGTGAAAGTCTGGGGTGCAGTCGCCGCCAACCGGGTGGCAATCGCGCTCGTCGCCTGGTGTGTCTTCTTCCAGTCCAGCTTCGGTTTGACCGGCACCACGACGTGGATGCCGCTGCCGCCTGAGGTCTTGACGAAGGGAACGAGGCCGAGCGCTTCGAGCTCGCCGCGTATGTGGACGGCCGCCTCGACCACGTCGCGCCACGAGATCCCTTCGCCGGGATCGAGATCGAAGACGACGCGATCGGGTTTCTCCAGCCGCGCGCGCCGCGAACCCCAGCTGTGAAGCTCGATCACCCCGAACTGGGCGAGCGCCAGATAGCCCTTCGTGCCCTCGATCGAAAGGAAGGACTTGCTCTCGCCCTCGGAATTGGTCGCGTTGAAGCTGACGATCGAAGGTGGCATGCCAGTGAAGGGATGGCGCTGAAAGAAGCAATCGGCCTGCTTTCCCGTCGGGCAGCGGAACAGCGACACCGGGCGGCCGAGGATATGCGGCAGCATGAAATCTCCGACCAGCGCATAGTAGACGGCAATGTCGAGTTTGGTCGGTCCGGATCTTCCGAACACCCGGCGGTCGGCATTGGTCACCTGGATCGTCGCCAGGTCGGCGTCGGTGATCAGCCGCTTGCGCGGCGCCGTCGCCGGGGCCGAAAGCTCGACATCGCGAAGCCCCTTGAACACCGCGTGGCGCAGCACATTGTCGGTCGTGCGGTTGGAGTAGTGGATGCGGGCCGATAGCACCGGCCGCACCCAGAGGATTTCCTTGGGCGCGCCATCGAGCGCCGTTTCGCCACCGCTCAGGGCTTCCAGCCGCGCGAGCAACTGCTTGGCAGTTGCCGCATCGAAGCCGGTCCCGACCTTGCCGCGGTAGTGCAGCTCTCCGTCCACCCATTCCGCAAGCGCCAGTGCCGCAAGGCCTTCGGCCGCCTCCGAGACGGTGTAACCCGCAATCACGAAGTCTTCGCTTTTGAGCGCTTTCGTCTTGGTCCAGGTCTGAGTGCGTCCGCTACGATAGGGCGCGGAGGCACGTTTTGAGACGATTCCTTCCAGCCCCAGCTCGGACGCCTGATCGTAGAGCCCGCGCCCATCGCCCTTCACATGGTCGCTGAACTGAATGGCTGAGCGGCTCGATATCTGCCCTTGAAGCAGTTGCGCCAGCAGCGCTTTGCGCTTTTCCAGCGGAGCTTCGGCAAGGTTCCAGCCGTCGAGATGGAGGATGTCGAAGGCATAGAAAACGAGCTTGCCATCCGTCCCGGACGACAGAGCCTCCTGCAACAGCGAGAAGCGGCTGATGCCCTTGTCGTCGAGAGCGACGATCTCGCCATCGATCATCGCCTCCCGACAGGGCAACTTGCCGAATGCGTCCGGCAGATCGCCGTAGCGCTTCGTCCAGTCGAGCCCGCTGCGTGTGATCAGCCGCACTGAGCCATGCGAGATATCCGCCATCGTGCGATAACCGTCGAACTTGATCTCGTGCAACCAGATCTGTTTTTCCGATGGTCCTTCGGGCGGCTTCGGGGTCGGACTGGCCAGTTGCGGCTCGATCCGCTGCGGCTTCGGACCTTTCACGGCGCCCGTCAGTGAACCGGGCTTGAGGACGGCCGGCTTTGCCGCTTTCGTCGGTTTCTTCGGCGGCTCGACCAACTCTTCGATCCGCCGCCCGCTTTTCACGCTCTCCGGACGCGCCGTCAGAATGTCGACATCGGGATCGGCGGCGGGATCATGCTCCTTGAACAGCAGCCAGTTGCGCTTGTCGTCGTCGCCCGGTTTCGGCTTCAGCCGCGTCAGCATCCAGCCGCCATTGAGCTTCTCGCCGGCGAGACGAAACTTGAACGCGCCCGTTCTCAGGCTCTTCTCGATATCGTCCATCGGCGCCCAGACGCCGGTGTCCCAAACGATCATCGGCCCGCCACCATATTCACCCTCGGGAATGACGCCCTCGAAGTCGATGTAGTCGAGCGGATGATCTTCGGTCTCGACGGCCAGCCGCTTGTCGGCGGGGTTGAGCGAGGGCCCCCTGGGGACCGCCCAGCTTTTGAGCACGTCGCCCACCTGCAATCTCAGATCATAGTGGTCGGCAGTGGCGTGGTGCTTGTGCACGACGAAACGATTGCCCTGCCCGCCGGTTTTTCCGGCAGGCTCCGGCGTCCGGGAAAAGTCCCGCTTCGCACGATAGGTCGTGAGTTTCGACGTCGCCATGCGGCAAAGCTAGAACGTGTTCGCAAAGGTCGCAATATCCGTCACGGCAAGGACGCGCAGCCCAGAAATTTCGGAAAACAATTGCTTTCGCAACTCGGTCAGCCTAGAAATTCGATGAATTTGGAAAGCTGCCATGATCGAAAAGCAAAAGACGCCACGCTCGCGCGGCCGTCCCCAGGTCCGGCCGGACGACGAGACGCGCCAGGTGATCGTCCTGTCTGCCGAACGGCAGTTCTGCGACTTCGGCTACGAGACGGCGAACATCAATATCATCGCCCAGAACGCCGGCGTTTCCACCAAGACGCTCTATCGGCTGTTTCCGACCAAGGCCGATCTGTTCGAGCGCGTCATCTCCCTCCGGATCGCCGAGTTCGTGCTGGAAGCCGACGAAGAGAACCTGGAAGATCTGGGCGTGAGGGGTGGCCTGGTGCACCTGCTTGCCGCCTACGGGCATCTCGTGCTCTCGCGCGACACGATCGCGATCATCCGCCTGGTGCTCGCCGAGGCGGAGCGCTTTCCGGAAGTTGCCGCCACCTTCTGGGAACAGGCGATCCAGCGAACGAGTGCCACCTTGGAGCGATGGCTGAGGACACAGGTGGCCGAGGGCCGGCTCGCGGTCGCAGACCCGCGTCTGGCCGCGGGCATGCTGCGCGGCATGATGGCGATGGAGCCGCAACGCGCCGTCATGATGGGGTGCCTTGGCACGATCGACGAGGCGGCGATCACGGCACGGGCCGAAAGCTGCGCCGACATCTTCCTGACGGGCGCCTTGCCGAGATAAGCCCTGCGCTCCACTGCAAACTTTGGTGATGTCATCCAGCTGTCATCAAGCTGTAACGTGAGGCCGTATAACTCTCCGCGCGGAAGCCCTTCCGCCGGACGCATGAGGCGTCGCGACCAGCCTTCAGCATGGCCTCCTCCCCCTTGCACGTCCGGTGATTGTTATGCGTTTGTCCGCGAAGCTTCCTTTCGCTGCGGCGGCTCTGGCCGCCTTTTCCATTGCCGCCACCAGCCTTGCCAGCCTGACGGTCAGTGGCAATCTCTCGTCACGCGCGGCGGTCGAGAAGCTGGAGGCGCTTGCCGATGCCCGCCGCAACGAGCTTCGCCATTACCTTACCACCGTGGAAAACGACCTGCGCAATCTGCAGGCGCAGAAATCCGTCGCCAAGGCGCTCAGCGATCTGAATGGTGCGGCTGCCAAGTTCGGCGACAAGACCGAAAGCGAACTGCAGCGCCGCTATCTGGCGGAAAACCCCAACGCCGAAGACAAGCGCGCGCTCTACGGTTCCGCAGGGATCGACGACTACGATACGCTGCATGCGCGCTATCACCCGTTCTTCCGGCGCTTTGCGGAAACCCACGGCTATCGCGACGTGCTGCTCGCCAATCTCAGCGGTGACGTCGTCTACGCTCTCAACAAGAAGGGCGATTTTGGCGTCAACCTCAAGAACGCTGCCTGGAAGGATACGGGCCTTGGCCGCGTTTTCCGGGAGACGGCCGAGGGAACGGACAAGAGCAAGCTCGCCTTTGCATCCTATGAGACCTATGCGCCGCTTGGCGGCAGCCCCGCCGCGTTCATCGCCATCCCCCTGGAATCGATCGACGGCAAGATCGGCACGCTGATCCTTGAAATGCCGGACGGGCGTATCGGCGACATCGTCGGCAACCGCACCGGCCTTGGCGAAACCGGCGAGACGATCCTGCTCGACACCAGCGGGCTTTTCCTCGCCGACAGCACCGCCACAGCCGACAACGATATGCTGAAGGCCCGGATCGCGACCGACCAGCCAGCGGAAGACGGTATCGCCAGCAGCAGTCTTGCGGATTTCCGTGGCGAGGAGGCGCAGATGGCGGCAACCAGCCTTGATGCATTCGGCACGCGCTGGACCATGGCTGCGGTCATGACCTCGCGGGAGGCCTTTGCCGCGGTTACCGCCCTGCGCAATTGGACGCTTGCAACGGCACTCGCCGTCCTGGCGGCCGCGCTGGCGGTCTCGGTCTGGTATTCGCGCCGCCTGACGCGCCCGATCACCGGTCTCGTTAGCGACATGAGCCGGCTTGCCGATGGCGACACGACGATCGATGGTGTCGGGGGCACCCGCAGGGACGAGATCGGCGACATGGCCCGTTCCGTCCTCGTTTTTCGCGACGCACTTCGCGACCGCGCCCGCCTCGAAACCGAGGCCGCGGAAACGCGAACCATGATCGAAGAGGAAAGGCACAGCCGCGAGACGGCGCAGGCGGAGGTGTCCCGCCAGATCAACGACGCCGTCGAAATGCTGGCTTCGGGGCTCGAACGCTTGTCCCATGGCGATCTGACGGCCCGCATCGACCGCCCCTTCGGCGCCGGTTTCGATCGCCTGCGCTCGGACTTCAACCTGTCGCTGGCGAGCCTCGCGATCACGCTTGGCGACGTGAAGGCGAGAAGTGCCGAGATCGACGGCGAAACCGGCGAGATGCGCGACGCCATCGGCCAGCTCGCCAAGCGCACCGAACATCAGGCGGCGACGCTGGAAGAGGCAACCGCAGCGCTCGGCGCAATCACCGCCACCATCGGCCGTACCGCCGAGCACGCCACATCGGCAACCGCGATCGCGGCCGCCGCCAAGGCGAGTTCCGACCGTTCTGGTCAGGTGGTGATGAATGCCGTCGGCGCCATGGCCCAGATCGAAAAGGGATCCGTCGCCATTTCGCAGATCATCGGAACGATCAACGACATCGCCTTCCAGACCAACCTCCTGGCGCTGAACGCGGGGGTCGAGGCGGCGCGCGCCGGCGAAGCGGGCAAGGGATTTGCGGTCGTTGCCCATGAAGTTCGCGAACTGGCGCAGAAATCGGCGCAGGCCGCCCGGGAGATCAAGGCGATCATCACGACGTCGGCCGAGGAAGTGGCAAAGGGTGTGTCTCTTGTACGGGCCGCCGGCGAGGCGCTCGACGAGATCTCCGGACAGATCCACGCGATCAACGAGCAGACGCTGCAGATCGCCGGCGACGCGCGCGACCAGGCGACCGACCTGCAGCACATCAACCAGACCATGTTGTCGCTGGACGCTGTGACCCAAAAGAACAATGCGATGGTCGAGGACAGCACGGCCATGACCCACAGGCTTTCAAGCCAGGCGTCGGGCCTGTTCGATCTCGTCGAGCGTTTCCGTACGGCATCCGACGGAGGTCGATCGGAGACGCGCGCCCTGGAGCCGGTCCACCTTCGCCGCACGGCCTGACCTCCGCCACTCTGGCGGCCGCCACCCGCATGCGTACATGCCACCCGCTTTGGCGCGGCGGCCATGGTCTTGACGCTTTGCCGAACGCATTTTACGCCCATAACGAGAGTGTTCATCGAGCGCGGTGAAATCATGCGGATAGCCAGTCTTGCGATGTATGTCAGCCCTCCGCCGCTCGCGGCAGCAACAGCAACGCTCTGGGCGTTCCTGCGCGACGACCTGCGGCGCGAGGGCCTGACGGATGTGCCCGACCGCTTGGACGCTGCCCTCCATCATGCCGACGCCTGGCTTCATCCGGCGCTGCTGCTCGCGCAGACCTGCGGTTATCCCTACGTCCGGCACCAGCGCGGCAAGGTTCGCCTTGTCGCCACGCCGGTCTACGGGCATCCGGGCTGCGACGGCGCCGACATGTGCAGCTTCATCATCGTGCGAGCAGGCGGCCCGGTCCGTTCCCTCGAAGATCTCCGGGGGACACGGGCTGCCATCAACGATCCCGTCAGCAATTCCGGAGCAAACCTATTGCGCGCGACGATCGCCCCTCTCAGCCGAAATGGCCGGTTCTTCTCATCTGTTGTCGAAACCGGCAGCCATCTGGCAAGCATCGATGCGGTTGCAACAGGCAATGCAGACGTGGCCGCGATCGACTGCGTGACCTTTGGCAACACGCAAAGGTTTGATCCGGGACGGGTGTCCAGGCTGCGGGTCTTGATCACCACCGCAAGCACGCCGGGCCTGCCGCTCATCACCCGCGGCGACGCCTCGGAGGACGCGCTTTTGTTGCTGCGCGGTTCACTCGGACGCGTAATCACGGAGCCCACCTTGGCTGAGGCGCGCGATCTGCTTTCCCTAAAGGACTTCGCGGTCCTGTCGGATGCGGATTACGAGCCTGTGGCGGAACTCGCGCGGTTCGCACATCGTCTCGGCTATCCCGCGATCGCCTGAACACGCGCAAGCTGCCGGGGTCAGGCGCGTCGGCTTGCCTGTGCCAGCGCCACCGCATCGGCGCCAGCCGGGAAATGCAGTTGGGCGGACACATCGTTTGCCGCCTGCCAGACAGCCTCCGCGACGTCGGCCTCGGTCGTCACCAGGGGCGGTGTTGCAAATTGGGCGAAGATTGGCGCTGCGAAACCGGCATAGGCCTCGGGGATCAGGTCCTCCACGCGTACCGCGGTGTTGTGGGCGAAGCGCGTGGTCGGCGCATAACCCGGTTCGACAAGCTTGACGCGGATATCGAAGGCCGCAAGCTCATGGGCAAGCGAACCGGTAAAGCCGGTGATCGCGGTCTTGCTTGCAGTATAGGCGGCGGCCAACGGCATGGAAGCAAGCGTTACGCTCGAGGTGACGTTGACGACGACGCCGGACCGGCGGGCGCGGAACTGCGGGATCACGGCCTGGGTCATCGCCATTGTGCCGAAGGTGTTGGTCTCGAAGATCTTGCGGATATGGGGCATCGGCGTCGCCTCGAAGGCACCCACCACGCCGACGCCGGCATTGTTGACAAGCGCATCGATCGGGCCGCTTTCCGCAATGGCGGCTGAGATGCTGTCGGGATCGGTGACATCGAGTGCAAGCAGGCGGAGCCGCTGCGCGGGCGGCAGGATGTCGTGTCGGGGCGAGCGCATCGTCGCGATCACGTTCCAGCCTTCGGCATGGAAACGGCGCGCAGTTTCCAGTCCGTAGCCGGAAGAGCAGCCAGTGATCAGTACGGTCTTCATAACGTTTTCCTTCGTGGTTGCGATGGAACCGGAATACCGCGACGATTTCGGATGATCTACGACTTGAAGTCCGGATTATGTTTGCTATCGTCCTGATATGACAGATCCCCTCTCGCAACTCATTCAGCTTCTCCACCCACGCACCGTGTTCACCAAGGGCATCAGCGGCGCCGGCCGCTGGGCGGTTCGTTACTCGGAATTCGGCCATCCGAGTTTTTGTACCGTCATCGAGGGATCGTGCCGGCTGGCAGTCGACGGCGAGGCGCCGGTGACGCTGCAGGCAGGCGATTTCGTTTTGTTGCCGCGCACGCCCGGCTTCACCATGTCGGGCTTTGAGCCGGTGCAGCCGGCTTTCATCGATCCCAAGGCGGTTCCTTCACCGGTCGGTGAAGTTCGCCATGGCAGGCAGGACGGCGAACCGGACGTGCGCCTGCTCGGCGGCTATTTCGTTCTCGACTCGCCCGACGCCGGACTGCTGGTTTCGCTGCTGCCGGCATTGATGCACCTGCGGGGGATAGACCGGCTTTCGGTACTCGTCCACTTTGTGGGCGAAGAAGCACGCGACGAACGTCCCGGCCGCGATCTGGTTCTGGCGCGGCTTGTGGAAGTAATGCTCGTCGAGGCGCTGCGATCCATCGAAGGGGAGAGCGCTGCACCCGGCCTCTTGCGCGGGCTGGGAGATGCGCGGCTGGCGGCGGCCATTCGCCAGCTCCATGCTGATCCGGCCCGTGACTGGACCGTGGCGGAACTGGCGCACGAGGCCGCACTGTCCCGATCCGTCTTCTTCGAGCGCTTCACCCGCGCCGTTGGGCTGCCACCGATGGAATATCTGCTCGTCTGGCGCATGGCGATCGCCAAGGACCTGCTGCGGCAACGCGAACTGGACCTTGCAGCTGTCGCTGAACGGGTCGGCTACAGCTCGGCAAGCACCTTCAGCACCGCTTTCAGCCGCCATGTGGGGCAACCGCCAGGGCGCTACGCTCGCTTGGCCGTGGCCGCCCAATAACGCCGGCACGGCTTTTCGTGAGAATTATCTCAAATACAGAAGCCAGCCACATTTACACCCTGCTCTCGGGCCTATAGACGAGCCTTTGGGCCTGTAAACGGACCCTGGGCCAACAGAGAACCGCACCTCATGCTCCGACGCCTGTACGATTGGACAATGTCGCTCGCAACACGGGAGACCGCCATTGTCTGGCTTGGCATCATTGCCTTCGTCGAAAGCTCAATCTTCCCGGTTCCGGCCGATCTTCTGCTGATCCCGATGGCGCTGGCGCGCCCGGAGCGGGCCTGGCGTTATGCGCTCGTGGCAACTGTCTGCTCGGTTCTCGGCGGCATCGCCGGCTGGTATCTCGGCCATTACGCCTTCGACACGCTCGCCAAACCGCTGCTCGAATTCTACGGAAAGCTCGACACGTTCGAGCACCTGAAGGCCTCGGTCGACAGCGAGATGCTGGCGTTGCTGCTCGTCACCTCGGGCCTGGCGCATCTGCCGCCGATCAAGGTCGTGACCATCCTCTCAGGCGCCGCCAACATCAATCTCGGCCTGTTCATCGTCTCGGCCATCATTGCCCGCGGCGCGCGCTTCTTCCTGCTTGCCTGGCTGCTGCGGCGTTTCGGCGAAGAGATCCGGGACTTCCTCGAAAGACGGCTCGGCGCACTGGCGGGCGCGGCGGCGACAGTCCTGATCTGCCTCTTCGCCGCACACCGCTTCCTGTCCTGACGGATCGCGCCTAAAACTGCCTGCGCGGCAACGAGAGGGGCGCAAGCGTCCCGATCGCCCGACCCTTCGTGTCGTTCTTAGCCGCTTTGCGGCAAGCGTAGTCCTGCGCTTCCTGGAGCTTTGCAAGAGCGCCGTCATAGTCGATTGACGTCGGGCGGCCATCACTGACGACGCAAGCGCCGTCCACATGGACACGCTCGATCGCCCGCTCGGCGGCGCAGTGCAGGAGATTGCGCAAGGGGTCGTAGACCGGCTGCATAGCGTGGTGCCTGAGATCGACCACCAGGAAATCGGCCTTCGCGCCGACGGCGATCCGGCCGATGTCGTCACGGCCGAGCGCCCGGCCGCCGGCGGTGGTTGCCGCCTCGAGGATGTCGCCGGTCGAAACGTCGAATACGGACTTGCCCGAGAGCCGCGCGCAGATCATCGCCTGGCGCATTTCTTCAAGTATGTTGAACGGGTAGCTGTCGGTTCCGAGCGCGACGTTGACGCCGGCGCGGCGATAGCGGCCGACCGATTCCAGCGCCATGCCGCTGCGCGAGAAGGTGACCGGGCAATGGGCGACCGTCGTCTGGCGATCGGCGAGCAGGCGCAGATCGATCTCCGTGCGCTGCCGCGTCCAGGAATGGCTGTCGACGAAGATGCAATGGCCGAGGATCAGGTCCTTGCCGAGCAGACCCAGCTTCTCGAGATACTGCACGGCCGTCAGCCCGTGCCGGCGCAAAAGTTCCTCGTGCTCGGTCATGGTCTGGGCGGCGTGGATGGTGATCGGCATGCCGCGTTCACGCGCTGCCGCCACCGCATCCTGCAGCAGTTCCGGCGAACAGGTTTCGATCTGCGACGGTGCGACGACGCCGCCAAGGCGGCCCGAGGGGTGTGCATTCGCCGTATCGACAACCTCAAGCGCTCGCGCGAAGGCTTCGCGCCCCCGCGCCTTGTCCCAGCGGAAGTCGAGACGATGGCTGTCTTCGACGTGCCATTGCGCTTCCCGGAAACCCGGCGCGACGAAGGCGCGTGCGCCGCTCTTGGCAAGCGTCGGCAGCCAGCTTTCATGCGGACCGGCAATATCGAGCAGCGTGGTGACACCACTGCGCATCAGGTCGCCGACCATGACCGTCAGCGACGCCTCGATCGCGTCGTCGTCGATTTCCAGAAGGTTGGAGTATTCGTACAGCGCGTTGCCCCAAAGCGCTGCCGTCCCCATGTCCTCGAAGATGCCCTTGGAGATCGGCTCCTCACCGGAATGGCAATGCACGTTGACGAAGCCCGGCATGATCATCCGGTCGCGGCCGGAACTCTCGCTGGCATAAGGACCGTCATAATGGCCGCCGACATGCACGAAACCCGCGTCGTCATAGGCGACGTCGGCGTCGTTGAGATAGACATGGCCATTAAGCTCGCGGTCGAAGGCGACGAGCGTATGCGCTTTGCGGATGACGTGGATCTCTTTAGTCATGCGTGGTCCTGAAATATTGCTCGAGGAAACGGCTGTAAGCCCCCATCAGGGCGCTGAAAACGAAGTATACGACAGCGGCGAAGACATAACCCTCGAGCACTGCGATACCCTGCCATTGCGGGTCGCGCATGGCGGTACGGACGGTGTCGAGGAAGTCGAGCAGGCCGACGATCGTCACCAGCGTCGTATCCTGGAAGAAGCCGATGAACAGGCTGACCAAGGGCGGAATGACCTTCTTCAGCGCCTGCGGCAGCACGATCTTGCGCATGATCTGCCAATAATGCAGGCCGAGCGAATGGCCGGCCTCGACCTGCCCCTTGGGAACCGCCTGCAGGCCGCCGCGCACGATCTCGGCGATATAGGCGGCGGCAAAGAGGATGATTGCCACCTGCGCCCGAACGAGCTTGTCGATGGTGATGCCGTTGGGCATGAACAGGGGCAGCATGACCGTCGCCATGAACAGGATGCTGATCAGCGGCACCCCGCGGACGATCTCGATGAAGCCGACGCCGAGGACGCGGATTGCCGGAAGGTTCGACGCACGGGCGAGCGCCAGCGCAATGCCAAGTGGGAGCGCGCAGGCAAGCCCGATGAAGGAGAGCATGAAGGAAAGCGGCAGCCCGCCCCATTGCGTCGTGGGCACGACCGTCAGGCCGAAGTAGCCACCCGCCATCAGCACATAGAGCACCGGCAGGACGACGGCGATCCAGGCGATCACCAGTCCCCGCCCCCAGACCTTCGGCACCATCGAGACGAGGCAGGCGCCGAGAAACAGAAGCATGGCCGTCAGCGGACGCCATTGCTCTTCGAACGGATAAAAGCCGAAGAAGATGTAGCGCATCTTCGCCGACAGGAACGGCCAGCAGGCACCGCTCGTTGCCTTGCACTCCGCCGGCGTGCCGACAAAGGTGGCGTCGACGAAGAGCCAGCCGATCGCGAGCTTGGCGACCGCAAAGACCGTGCCGAGGCAGAGGATGGTGATCAGCGCATTGCCGGGCGTGCCGAAATACGCGCTGAACCAGCGGCCGCGCGCCGCCGGCGGCGCTTCGCGGCTCGGCGCAAGTGCCGCGCTGCTCACGAGGGTGTCGACCTGTGTCATGGCTCAGCGCTCCCTCAGCGCGACCCGCGCATTGTACCAGTTCATCACCAGCGAGATCAGGATCGACAGACCGAGATAGACGCCCATGAAAATGGCAATGGCTTCAATCGCCTGGCCCGTCTGGTTCATAATCGTGTTTGAGACCATCACCAGATCCGGATAGCCGATGGCGATCGCGAGCGAGCTGTTCTTGAACACGGTCAGATAGGTGTTGGTGAGCGGCGGGATGATGATGCGCAGCGCCTGCGGCAGGATCACGAGCTTCAGCGTGCGCGCGCGTGAAAGGCCGAGCGCCGTCGCGGCCTCCCACTGCCCCTTGCTGACCGCCTGGATACCGGCGCGAACGATTTCAGCGACATTGGCCGACACGCTGAGTGTGAGGCCGAGCAGAAGCGCCACGAATTCGGGGCGCAAATGATAGCCGCCGCTCAGGCGGAAGCGGCCGAGTTCCGGCACGTCCCAGGTGACCGAGATATCTGCGAACAGGACGGTTGCCATGAGCGGCAGCAGAAACGCGATCGCTGCGAACAGAGCAATCGGCCGCTCCTTGCCGGTGACGATGCGGCGGCGACCGAGAACGCGCGCGGTAGCGAAGGCGGCAGCGACGCCCACAACAAACGCCGTGACCAGCGCGGCGAAACCACTCTGCCAGTGCAGCGCCGGCGTGACCAGACCGCTGTTCGACAGAAACACGCCGGGTAGCATCTCGATCGCCTGCTTGACCGGCGGAAAGACGGAAATGATCAGCGAGTACCAGAGCAGCAGGTAAAGCAGCAGCGGCACGTTGCGCAGCGCTTCCACATAGGCAAGCATCAGCCGCGACAGTACCGGATTGTGCGACAGCCGCCCGATGCCGACCAATAGCCCAAGAACGGTGCCGAACAGGGCGGCGAGCAGCGAAACCTTGACGGTGTTGGCGATGCCGACGAGGATCGCGCGACCGATCGTATCGGTCGGCTCATAGGTGATGGCGGATTCGGTAATGACAAATCCGGCCTGGCGGGCCAGGAAGCCGAAACCGGTCGCAATATCCTGCTTGGCAAGATTGGCGCTTGCGGTGCTGAACATCACCCAGGCGACGAGCAGCACGACGCCGACGGCGATCACTTGATAAAGATAGGCGCGAATGCGCGCATCATAAAACAGGGGCATCGGCACCCGTCCCTTGGAGCACAATGATCTCGGGCCGCCACGACCCAAGATCAGAACCTGATCGATTTCCATCGTTTATAGTACGGGCGGCATGCCGCGCGCACTCTCCACAGGCCGATTAGGGAGCACCATGTGGAGACGTGGACCCGCGCGAAACGCGCGGGTCCGTCAATTCTCAACGGAACGGCGGTGCGTAGAGCAGTCCGCCTTCGCTCCAGCGCGTGTTCGGGCCACGCGTCAGGCCAAGTGCGGTCTTGGTGCCGAGGTTGCGCTCGAACACTTCGCCGTAGTTCCCGACGCCCTTGATGATGTTGTAGCCCCACTTGTTGTCGAGGTTCAGCATCTTGCCGAGTTCTTCGCTGACGCCGAGCATGCGCTGGATCTCCGGATCCTCGCTCTTGGTCATCTCGTCGACATTGGCTTGGGTGATCCCACGCTCTTCGGCTGCCATCAGCATCCAGGCAGACCAGGAGACGATGTCACGCCAGTTGGAATCGTTCTGGCGAACGGCGGGCGCCAGCGGTTCCTTGGAGATGGTTTCCGGCAGGACAACGTAATCATCCGGGTTGTTGGCAACCGCGCGGATCGAGGCAAGGTCCGAACGGTCGGACGAGATCGCCTCGCAACGGCCGGAGAAGAAGGCATTGCGGTTTTCGTCCGGGCTTTCGAAGACGACCAGTTCGAACTTGCCGCCGATCGACCGGAAGAAGTCGCTGAGGTTCTGGGCGGTCGTGGTGCCCGGCAGCGTGCAGATCGCCGCGTCGGTCAGTTCCTTGGCGCTGCTGACGCCGAGCGACTTCGGCACCATGAGACCCTGGCCGTCGTAGAAGACGGTCGGACCGAAATCGAGCCCGAGCGAGGTTTCGCGCGAGAAGGTCATGGTCGTCTGGCGCGACAGCATGTCGATCTCGCCGGACTGAAGCGCCTGGAAGCGCGTATTGATGTTGGTGAGGACGAAGTCGACCTTTTCCGGGTCGCCGAATACGGCAGCCGCCACGGCGCGGCAGACGTCGACGTCGAAGCCCTCCATGTGCCCCTTGGCATCGGCCGTCGCAAAGCCCGGCGTGCTCATCGAGACGCCGCAGATCAGCTTGCCGCGGGCCTTGACGGTTTCGAGCGTCGTCGCAGCGTTGGCAGTGGTCGCGGCCACCAGTCCGACGGCAATGCCGGCAACCGTCGCACAGAGCTGCAGAATCCTGCTGTTCATGAATTCCCTCCCATTGGCTGTTCCCTTTCAGGCCTCCTCAGGTCGCACGGTCCTCTCCGCACGCCTCCTCCCGAGCCGGCCGGCGCCGCGTTGTTTGTCGGCGCCTGCAATTGCATACGACAAGAGAATACAAACATCAACATTATTGTATACAATATTGACGACCATTTGGACGGACGTTATCGAAGACAGGGGACATGTTCGGCCGGTCTCCGATCGGCCCGTTGAGGGAGGCAACCTTGTCTGAGAAATCTAGCCGCAGCGAAGTGGTCTACAAGCTCTTGCGCCAGGCGATTCTGGAGCAGGCTCTGAGGCCCGGAACGAAGCTTTCCGAAGACACGATCGCCGACCATTTCAAGGTCAGCCGCACCAGCGTCCGGGCGGCCCTGGTCCGGCTCAACGCGGAAGGCATCGTCGATTTGCGCGCCAACAAGGGCGCCTGCGTGGCCGAGCCGACATTGGAGGAAGCCCGCGACATCTTCGCGCTGAGGCGCATGCTCGAAGCCGAGGTGATCCGGCGGCTCGTCGCCGATCTCGACGCTGCCGGCGTCAAGCGGCTGCAGCAGCATGTGAAGCAGGAGGAAACTGCACTTTCCGACCATGGACCGCTTTCGATCCGATTGGCCGGCGAATTCCACATCCTGCTTGCCGAACTCACGGGTTCCCAGGCGCTGACGCGTTTCGTCCGCGAGATCGTCTCGCGCTGCTCCCTGATCCTTGCCCGCTTCGCGCGGCTGCATTCGCCGGAATGCGCGGTCGACGAGCATGTCCAGATCATCCGTGCCCTGCAATCGCGCGACACCGCCACGGCGGAGCGGATCATGCTCGAACACCTCGACGCGGTCGAGCTTCGCGCCGAACTCGACACCGACAAGACCGAGCCGGACATCTCCGCGATCCTGCAGCGCTACGCCCGCAAGGGCTGACGCTGCGCCCGCCGTTTTCCGGCGCAAGCGGTCGCGGATACGACTTTCTTTCGCCGATCTGCGGCACCATCTGTCGCGCGGCAACACACCAGTCGCGGCATCTGCCTCCAATATCTGCAACGTTACCGGTTACGCCGGGTGGGTCTTGCAAGGGAGGGAGTAAGGCATGCCAATTGAACTGGAATTCATGAGCAAGCAGGTTGCCGCGGGCCGGCTGTCGCGGCGGGAGTTTCTCGGACGCGCCGCAGCACTCGGGATAACCGCCGCCTCGGCGAACCTGCTGCTCGGCCAGGCGGCCCGCGCCGCAGGGCCAGTCAAGGGTGGAACACTCAAGGCGGGCCTCGTCGGCGGGGAATCGACGAACAGCCTGGACCCGGCAACCTGGGCAAGCCAGGTTCCCTATACGCTCGGGCGCTGCTGGGGTGAGCAGCTTGTCGAAGTCTCGCCGACGGGCGAGATCGAGTACCGGCTTGCCGAAGCCTACGAGGCGACGCCGGATGCCAAGACCTGGCGCTTCAAGATCCGCAAGGACGTGACCTTCCACAACGGCAAGGAACTGACCCCGGCCGACGTGGTGGCGACGTTCGAGCGTCATGGCGACGCGGACTCCAAGTCTGCGGCCCTGCCCTTCGTTCAGGACTTCGAGACGATCAAGGTCGATGGCGACAGCGTCGTCATCACGTTGCGCGCGCCCAATGCCGACCTTCCCTACATCGTCAGCGATTACCACCTGATGATCCAGCCGAACGGCGGCAAGGACGACCCGACGGCGGGCATCGGCACCGGCCCCTACAAGGTCGTTTCCAACGAGCCGGGCGTCAAACACATCGCCGAGCGGCACGAGGGCTATTGGGGCTCGGCCGAGCGTGGCCATGCCGATCAGATCGAAATCGCGGTCATCAACGATTCGACCGCTCGGACAGCGGCCCTCCAGAGCGGCCAGATCCACATGATCAACCGCATCGAGCCCAAGATCGTCGCCCTGATCAGTCGCCTTCCCGGCGTCGTCATCCGCAATGTGCCGGGCAAGGGCCACTATGTCTTCATCGCCCATTGCAATACGGCGCCCTTCGATAACAACGACCTGCGCCTGGCGCTGAAATATGCCGTCGACCGCGAGGAGATGGTGGCAAAGGTGCTTGCCGGCTACGGCACCGTCGGCAACGACACGCCGATGATCAAGGGCTATCCGCTGTTCGACAACGATATCGAACAGCGCGTCTTCGATCCGGACAAGGCAAAGTTCCACTACAAGAAATCCGGGCACAGCGGCTCGGTTCTGCTTCGGACCTCCGATGTCGCCTTCCCCGGCGCTGTCGATGCGGCGCAGCTCTTCCAGATGAGCGCCGCCAAATGCGGGATCACCATCGACCTCAAGCGCGAACCGGGTGACGGCTACTGGTCGGACGTCTGGAACAAGCAACCCTTCAGCATGTCCTATTGGACAGGGCGGCCGACGCAGGACCAGGTCTATTCGATCGCCTACCTCTCCAAGGCCGAGTGGAACGACACCCGCTTCCTCCGGGAAGACTTCGACAAGCTGATCTTTGCGGCGCGTGGCGAACTCGACAACGGCAAACGCAAGGCGCTCTATCGCCAGGCGGCGATGATGCTGCGCGACGAAGGCGGCGTCATCGTGCCGATGTTCAACAACTACATCGACGCGACCAACGACAAGGTCGGCGGCTGGATCGACGATCCGAACGGCGAACTGATGGGCGGGCACGCACTGACGAAATGCTGGCTCAACGCTTAAGGCCAGCGACGTAAATGACGGGAGGTCGGCAAGCGGCCTCCCGGCCTCAACGACGGTATTTCAAGCGGTCGGGCGCAACGATACCGTGCCGTCAGTTGCGCGCTCCACCGCGATGTCGTGGTAGCGGGCAAGCGTCATGTGCGGCGTACCTTCGGCGGCCGCATGCGCACCGGTGACGACGACGACATCGGCACCGGCTGCGAGCCCGGCCAGAATTCCGGCCGGCGCGTCTTCAAACACCAGGCAGTCTTCCGCACGCACGCCCAACCGCTCAGCCGCCATCCGGTAGCCCTGCGGATCGGGCTTGCCGACGGAAACATCCTCGCCGGTGATCATCAGCCGCGGCGTCGGAATGCCGGCAGCAGCGAGACGGCGCACGGCGAGATCGAGCGGCGCGGACGTCACGATCGCCCACCTTTCCGGCGGCAGCGAATTCAGGAAGTCGACCGCACCGGGAATCTCGACGATACCTTCCACGTCGGCAATCTCGGCCAGAGCCAGGTCATAGGCTTCCTTCTCCGGGTCGATGTTCGGCAGCTCGAGATTGCGGATCGTGTCGACGGCGCGCACGCCATGCACGGTTTTCGTAAACTCGACCGGGTCGAGACCATTGCGCTCCGCCCAGGCGCCCCAGACACGCTCGACCACGGCCATGGAGTTCAGCAACGTGCCATCCATATCGAACAGGAGGGCAGCAAAATTCTTCGTGAAAACGGATGAAGGCGCGGCGTCCAAGGCAATCCCCTGAGATGATGAGACGGGCGGCAAAGGCTTCGCCCAGCGGAGAAGCCACACCTACTACCGCAGAGCCGACCGCACAATGCCATTTACGCCACCGATGCTAACGCTCACTCGACGCGCCAGGCCGCCTTGCTCGCCGTCAGGAAATCGATCGGTCCGCCCGGCTGATCGTCGTCGAAAATGGCGCAGGAAAGGATACCGCTGAAGACGGCGCCGGAATCGACATTGGTGCGGTTTCCGACCGTTCGCGGGTTGGCCGTACTCGGCGTGTGGCCATGACAAAGATGCCGGCCCCAGTATTCGCCGGAATAGTCTTCGGGCGGCCGGATCCAGAGAAAGACCCCGTCGTCCTGCTGTTCCAGTGGCCGCGTGTCGTCGACGCCGGCATGCACGAAGATGCGAAAGCGCTCGACCAGGATCGTGGGCAGTTCCTTGATCCATTTCAGGTGCCGCCCGGGAACCGTGCCGTCGTAGGAGATCAGCGTCTCGCGGCCGCCGTTGACCAGCCACCAGTCGACGTCGCTTTCGCCGCTGCTTGCGCCCCAGAGCATTTCCTCGTGATTGCCCTTGAGGGTCTGCCAGGTCCAGCCGGGCTTGGTCGGGCCGGCCATGATCAACTCGATGACAGCGCGGCTGTCCGGCCCCCGGTCGATCAGGTCGCCGAGAAAGATCACCCGCCCCGTCGGCGCATAGTCTTCGATTTCATCCAGCAGCGCGCGCAACTGATCGAGGCAGCCGTGAATATCGCCGACGGCGAACGTCAGATGCCGGACGGCCATGCATTCACTCTCCAAATTCCGATAGCGGGCGATGGCCGTGTCGAGGCCGAAAACATCGCCAGATCAAGGCGCTATAACATGCCTTTTGCCGAAAGGATGCAAGATGCCTCGGCCGCTACGCGGACGCGTGCGACAATTGGGAATGCGGATCGTGAGGGCGGCAACCTCGGGCGAGATGGCCGGGAGGTGGCAGCTACGCCAATGACGTGGTGATCTCAGCGTCGGGAATGGCCCTTGGCGATGGTCGAACTGGCAATCGACACCGGATCGCTTGCCGGGAAGGTATCCTCGAGCCCCTCGTCGAGTTGTTCTTCCATCGCATCGCGGTCATGCGCTTGGCGCGCGTTTGGCAAAGTTCCGCGGCGCATCCCTGCTTGGCCGCTAGAACCCGCGACCGCTTCGTCGGCAGCAATGGCGGCCTGCAGAATTTCCTTGGCCTTCGCAATCGCGTTCAACCGGTTGAGGGATCCAGCCTTGTCCTGGGGACACATCACTGTCACCACCTCGTCGCCGTCGCCTATGAATTCGACGGTGAAGCCTGAGCGACCAGCTCTTTCGGCAGTGACCTGCAGGCCGACGATGTGCATCGAACCTCTCCTTCCTTGGGCAGTCCCGAAGGGCCGAGGCCGTGTTGACGGTCTCGGCCGTCGCGGGAACGAAAATCGGGTGTCTTTTCAAAGAAGCGTCGAGGCGAGGTTTTGTTCCGACCGCGGGCAAAATTACGGGCCGCTAAAGGGCGCCTGGAAACCTTGAGGAACGCATGGGGCTTGCCGGCAAGTCGTTGGTCGTATCCGCGGCCTGGAACGCCGCCCCGCCGCCCGGCTTCTTGGTGCAGCTCGCAAAGGCATCGAGGCCCTGTTTGTAGATCTTGGTCTCGACATTCATCATGCCAAGCACGGTATGAAACAGGTTGTCGTGGGATTTCGGCTGCGCCGTATCCTTGGCGAGGCACGCCGTGTCGACACCCATTGCCGCCTGGTAAGGCTTCGAGAACCAGGCGACGAACGGTACCTGCGTCTGTTCGCGCGGTGCGATGGAATAGGGCGCCCCGTGCAGATAGATGCCGTTCTCGCCGAGCGACTCGCCGTGATCGGACATGTAGATCATCGCGCCCGCGATCTGGTCCTGATGCTTTTCCAGCAACCGGGCGACACTCGCCACCACATGGTCGGTGTAGAGGATCGTGTTGTCATAGGCGTTCGTGATTTCTTCAACCGAGCACTTCATAAGTTCGGGCGTGCGGCAATCGGGCGTGAAGCGCCGGAACTTCTCAGGGTAGCGCAGATAGTAGGACGGTCCATGGCTGCCGAGCTGATGGAGAACGATCACACTGTTCTTCTTCGTCGCCGAAAGCTTCTTGTCGAGTTCACCGAGGAAGATCTCGTCCAGGCACTCGCCGTTCTTGCAGAGCGGGCTGTTCTTCTGGTCGGTCATGCTGGCGAAATTGATGAGGTCGGCGATGCCCTTGCTGCCGGTGTTGTTGTCCCACCAGGTGGTCGAAACACCGGCGCGCGTCAGCACGTTCATGAGGTTTTCCGTCGAGCGCGCCTTCCAGTCGCTGTACTCGTCGCGCGGGTAGACGGAGAACATGCAGGGCAGCGACGTTGCCGTCGCCGTGCCGCAGCTCGTGGTGTCGGTGTAGTTGACGACGCCAAGCGCTTTCAGTTCCGGATTGGTCTCACGGCCGTAGCCGTTCAGCGAGAAGTTCATCGCGCGCGCCGTTTCACCGGCCACGACGACGACCACCACCGGCTTGCCGGCCGCGGCAATCCGCGCACCCTGGCGCGCGTCTGTGCCGAGCGGCTGCACGACGATGTTGCGTTCCTTGTAGGTCGAGGATGCGTAGCGGACCGCCGCCGAGACCGGCCCCGTCGGATTGAACCGCTTCATCAGATCCTTGTGTTCGCGGATCACGTAGGCGACGTTTGCAAAGTTCGCGTAGACCAGCCCACCGCTGACGAGCAGGCAGGGGATGATCACTGCCAGGTTGATCGCGGCATTGGACAGGAAGGGCCGGTAGCGCAGCTTGAACCAGATCACCACCAGCGACGGGAGCACCCCGTAAAGCAGCAGGTGCGTCGCCAGACTGCCGGTCAAGATATGGCTGGCTTCGGCCTGCGTCGTTACCGCCGCGTTGCCGATCATGTCCTTGTCGATGATGACGCCGAAGGTGTCGATGAAGTAGGAGGCGGCCGCCGACACCATGATCAGGAAGATCATCACCGGCTTCATCACATACTTGACGGAGGCGAGTGTCAGGCCTGCGAGGGTCAGCAAACACAGAGCGGCGCTGAAGGACAGAAGCGCCGTGACGGAATCGTCGAAATAGGCGACCGTGTGTTTCCAGAAGGAATTGTTGGTGGCAAGCAGAAGATAGGCGCTGACGAGGGCGCTCAGCGAAATACTGCCGATTTCGGGGCGGCGAATACCTGAAAATCTCAAAACTGTACTCTCCTGCGGCGACTGCAAGAGCGTCTGGGAGGGACGTTGCAGTCACGGCCATTCAATCGAGATGGAGACCGCGTGGCGGCCACCTGCTAGGTTGCAGCCTCCCCCTCAGCTGTTGAGATACGACGGACAAGCTGTCCAAACCCCGTCAAGATTGCTCTTTGTCCGGCCTATGCGCGCGCTGGTAGGTATCGCGCAGGCAGTTGGCAGCCCCGGCGAAAGTCCATATGGTCGGTAGTGGCCCCTGTAATATCGAGACGAATCAATGCGCCTGCTCCTGGTCGAAGACAGTCCGCGACTGGTTGAACTGGTCGGTGAAACCATGCGGGATGCTGGCTGGCGCCTCGATGCGGTTTCAAGCGTCGCCGACGCCGAAACGGCAATCGCGGCACGCGAGCACGACCTGGTGCTGCTCGACCTAGGGCTGCCCGATGGCGACGGGCTGTCGCTGCTTCGCCGTGTCCGCCAGGAATATCCCGGATTGCCGGTGCTGATCATCACGGCCAAGGGCTCGGTCGACGAGCGCATTGCCGGGCTCGACGCCGGGGCCGACGACTATCTCGTCAAGCCGTTCCACCACCGGGAACTGCTGTCGCGCTGCCGCGCCATGCTCCGGCGCAACCCTCAGGCCGTACAGCCGGTGCTCGAAGCCGGAACGTTGCGCTACGACCCGGCGACCGCCAATCTCACCTGCGACGGCACGGTGGTGCCGTTACCGCCGCGCGAGCGGTCGCTGATCGAGATCCTGATGCGCGAGGTCGGCCGTGTCGTGCCGAAGCGAAAGCTCGAAACGGCCCTTTCTGAATATGGCCAGGAAGTCACGCCCAATGCCCTGGAACTGGCGGTTTCAAGGGTGCGCAAGCGTCTGCAGCCGCTCGAAACCGGCGTGCAGATCGAGACGGTCCGGGGCATCGGCTATCTCCTCAGGCAAGCCCCATGAGGCGCCGAAACCCTTCGCTGATCGGTATCGTCTCCCGCCGCATCGTTGCCTTCTCGCTGCTGGCCATGGCGATCCAGATCGGCGTCGTCTTCGCGGACTACTGGTTCGACGACGACAAACTCAGCGTGCTCATGCTGCAGCAGGAAACCGAAAAGCTGATCGAGTATGTCCATGTGCGCGACGGCGTGGCGCATTACGAGCCCGTTCGCGACGCACGCGAACGCTATCTCGACCAATCGGACGATAACGGCGCAATTTTCCTACGCATCCGCACCGCGTCCGGAGAGATGATCCATTCGAACTGCACGGCCGAATGTGCGCAGCACTTCCTGCCGCTCAATGTCGACGCGCCGCAATTCTGGAAACGCCTGATCGCGCCGGGCAAACCCTTCAGCGTTGCCGGCGGTCAGACCTTCGAACGGGGCGGCCTGGTCGTCCTTGTCGAACTCGCGATCCTCAACGACCCGAACGGTTTCATGTACGGCGCCCTGCTGCACGAGATGTTCGATTCGATGATCGTGCCTATGACGCTGATGTTCTGCCTGGTGGTCGGCGCGACCATCTGGTCGGTCCGCAGCGCCCTGCGGCCGGTCGCCATGGCCGCCCAGGCCGCCGATGCCCTCGACCCCCGCGACGGCAATGCGCGCCTGCCGCTGACACGAATGCCGCAGGAGATCGCCCCTCTCGTCACCGCCGTCAACCGGATGCTGGCCCGCGTTGCCGATCTCATTCAGTCGCAGAAGCTGTTCTCGTCGTCGATCGCCCACGAAATCCGCACCCCGGTGTCGATCGCCAAGATGGAGCTGAGCCGCATCGACGACCCGCGGGCGCGCAACGCGGAGCGCGATCTCGACGCGCTTACCCATATCCTGGAACAGTTGACCTCGCTCGCGCGCGCCGACGCCGTCGATCCTTCCGCCTACCAGCGCACCAGCCTGTCTCAAATCGGCGCCGCAGTTGCGGAGGCCATCGCACCTTTTGTCTTCGACCACGACAAGTCCCTCGAGTTCGTAGACGAAGGCACGCCGACGGTCACCGCCATCCCGGCGTTGGTCGAAAACATGCTGCGCAACCTCATCGAGAATGCCGTCAAGCATAACCCACCGGGAACCCGCATCGTCCTGACCTGCGGCCCCGGCCCGGTCGTCTCCGTCGAGGATGACGGCAAGGGGATGATCGACCTGCCGGAACACAACGAAGACCTCGGCTTTGTGAAGAGTTCCGGCCAGCTCGGCCTCGGCCTGAAGATCGTTAGGCGCATCAGCGAGTTGCACCAGGCAACCGTCGCTGTCGATACCACGCCCGGCCGCGGCACTCGGTTCTCGATCGATTTTTCCGCCGCCGTGTCGGGCTAACGCGCCCGCGTGTGCAGCGCACATTTTTTAGGCGCGATGCATATATTTCAATCCAACGCCGGTTTTTGGATGCGGATTTCATGCCCAACGCCGTGCCATGTGCTATTGGGCTGCCCAAGTTTGCACCTCCCCTCCCGAGAGGCTCCATGTCGAAGGCCCGCGCCTACATCAAGCGTTTCGTTCCCTCGCTCGTTCCGATCAGCCATCTGGAGCGCCTGCGTGCGTCTTTGGGCGCGCTTCTTGGCATCCTGCTTACCGGCTTGATCAGCACCTATGCGCTGGGCGCCGGCGCCAGCCTGCCGCTGTTGATCGCACCGATGGGCGCCTCAGCCGTGCTTCTCTTTGCCGCCCCGGCAAGCCCGCTCGCCCAGCCCTGGTCGATCGTCGGCGGCAACACCGTCTCCTCCCTGATCGGCGTGACCGCGGCGTTGCTGATCCCGGATCCGGTCATTGCTGCCGCAGTCGCCGTCGGCCTTGCCATCGCGACCATGCTGCTGCTCGGCTGCCTTCATCCGCCGAGCGGGGCTGTGGCGCTGACCGCCGTGCTCGGTGGCCCGGCGATCCATGAGGCCGGCTATTGGTTCGTCCTCTCGCCGGTCGCCATCAATTCGGTCGTCATTCTCCTGATCGCGCTGGCGTTCAACAACGTGACCGGCCGTCGCTATCCGCACCTCGCGCAGGCGCCGACGCTGCATGGAACAAGCGACCCCGCGCCGACGCACAGGCTCGGCATCGTTCCCGAAGACCTGCAGGCCGTCCTCGCCCAATATGGCGAAGTGGTCGACGTCAGCCCGGACGAGCTCGACGCGCTGATCCACCAGGCGCAGATCCGCGCCTTCAACCGCCGCTCCGGCGAAATCACCTGCGCCGAGATCATGTCGCGCGACGTCGCCACGGCCACGCCGGAGACGACCCTGCGCCAGGCCTGGCAGACCCTGATCAAGCATCACATCAAGGCGCTGCCGGTCGTGACCGAAAAGGATGGGCTCGTCGGCATCGTTACGCAAACCGATTTCATGAAGCACGCGATGGTCACGCCGCAGGGCGGCATCCGCCAGCGGCTCGGAAACGTCATCGGTTTCGGCCCGAAAACGCCGCGGCTCGTGTCCGACATCATGACCCGCAAGGTGCAATCGGCCCTGCCGGAAACCATGATCGCCAAACTCGTGCCGCCGATGTCCGACATGGGGCTGCACCATATGCCGGTGGTCGATCCAGATAACCGGCTGCTCGGCGTTGTGACCCAATCGGACCTCATCGCCGCCCTCTTCCAACGCCGCCTCGAACGGGGCGAAGAGCGCGACGTCGCTTAAGCAGCAGGGCCGGCCTGAAATCCTTCGCCAGCACAGCGGCCGGTTGCACGAACCGGCTGCGCGAACTTTGCACGACCTGTCTTCGGCAATACTGCCCTATCGGCCCAAGGCACGTCGTCGTCTCCAACAAAAATCATTCGATTGACTTAATCAATGGAATGATGTAATTTCAGCATGCCATGAAAAAAGAAACCTCGCCCCGCCCGACGAAGCAGGACCGCGGAGATGCCACCCGCGAGAAACTGCTGACCAGTTCCATCGACGTCTTCGGCCGCTATGGCTTTGACGGCGCCACCACCCGCATGCTCGCCGAAACGGCCGGCGTGAACCTCCAGGCGATCCCCTACTATTTCGGCGGCAAGGAAGGCCTCTATATCGCCGCTGCCGAGCACCTTGCCTCGATCATCATCGACCACGTCGCGGACCTCCGAAACGCGGTTCTTGCCCGCCTTGCCCATCTCGACAACCAGGGCCAGCCGCTGGGAGCCCACGAAGCCCGCGACATGCTCAGCCAGTTGGCGCAGCACATGGTCGCCCTCTTCGTCAGCCGTCAGTCCGAAAGCTGGGCGCGCTTCATTATCCGCGAGCAGATGGAGCCGACGGAAGCCTTCGAGCGCGTCTATGCCAATGTCATGGGCCCGATGATCGGCATGGCCGGCCGACTGGTTGCCACCATCCTTGGCGACGCACCGCAATCGGAACAGGTCCGGCTGAAGACCCTATCCTTCGTCGGTAGCATCCTCGTCTTCCGCATGGCCCACGCAGCCGTTCTTCGGCAGATGAAATGGCAGGCGATCGGCCCCGACGAGCTCGACCTCTTGCGCCGGCATGCCGCCGAACTGGTCGCGGCCATTGAAAGCAAGCGGGAGGACCGGTCATGAACAAGCCAGCAATAGCGCTGATCCTGATCGCCGGCGCCGCGGCCGGCGCCTGGTGGTTCGACGTTCCCCAGCGGCTCGGCTGGATCGGCAAGGAGCAGATCTCGGTGCTCTACGGCAACGTCGACATCCGACAGGTTTCACTTGGCTTCCGCGTCAGCGGCCGCATCGCAAGCCTTGGCGTCGACGAGGGCGACACGGTCAAGCCCGGAGACGTTCTGGCGACGCTGGACGCCGTCCCGTTCGAGCAGGCGGTCGCCGCGGCGCAGGCCGATCTCGGCGCGCTCAGAGCCAACCTTGCAAAACTGAGGGCGGGCGCACGCCCGACCGAAATTGCCCAGGCGCGCGCCACCCATGAGGAGCGCCTGGCCGATCTCGAAAACGCCGATCTCGCCTATGAGCGTGCCCGGCAATTGCGCCCGAACGGCACCATCTCCCAGGCCAATCTCGACGAGGCGAGCGCCAACAGGGCTGCGGCCGCTGCGCGCGCCACCTCCGCCCGCGAGGCCCTGGCGCTCATCGAAGAGGGAAGCCGGATCGAGGATATCGAAGCGGCCCAGGCGCAGGTGCTTGCCGCCGAAGCCAAGCTCGAAAGCGCCCGCACCTCGCTTGCCGATACCCAGCTGTTTGCGCCGAGCGCCGGCACGGTCCTGTCGCGGGTGCGTGAAGCCGGCGCCATCGTCGCGCCCTCCGACACCGTCTACGTCGTTTCGCTGAACGAGCCTGTCTGGGTTCGCGCCTATGTGGCGGAACCGGACCTTGGCCGCGTGCATCCCGGCATGGCCGTCGAGGTCACCTCCGACAGTGCTCCGGATCACCGCTATAAGGCGACGGTCGGCTTCATCTCGCCGGTCGCCGAATTCACGCCCAAGTCGGTGGAGACACCGGAACTGCGCACCGATCTCGTCTACCGCCTGCGCATCGTGGTCGACAAGCCGGGGGCCGATCTGCGGCAGGGCATGCCGGTGACCGTGCATCTGCCGGAAAAGGCTGGAGCGGCGCCATGAGTGACGAGGCGCCGTTCGTTCGCATCGCCGATGTGGTCAAGCGTTTTGGCGATGCTCCGCCAGCGCTCGACCATATCGCTGGCGAGATCCTCGGCGGGCGGATTACCGGGCTCGTCGGCCCTGACGGTGCCGGAAAGACCACGCTGATCCGACTGATGACCGGGCTGATGGTGCCGGACGAGGGCAAGGTCGAGGTTCTCGGTTTCGACACGGTGACGAATGCCGCCGATATCCAGGCGGCCATCGGCTACATGCCACAGCGCTTCGGCCTCTATGAGGACCTTTCCGTTCAGGAAAACCTCAATCTCTACGCCGACCTGCGCGGCCTGCCGCTTGGCGAGCGTGCGGCAACCTTCGACGAACTGCTCGAATTCACCGACCTCAAGCGCTTCACCACGCGCCTTGCCGGCAAGCTCTCTGGCGGCATGAAGCAGAAGCTTGGCCTTGCCTGCGCCCTGCTGCGCAAGCCGAGGCTGCTGCTGCTCGACGAACCGGGCGTCGGCGTCGACCCGATCTCGCGCCGCGATCTCTGGAAGATGGTCGAGAACCTGACGAAGGAAGGCATCGGCGTCGTCTGGTCCACGGCCTATCTGGACGAGGCGGAGGCCTGCGACAGCGTTCTGCTCTTGAACGAGGGCAAGCTCCTGTTCACGGGCAGTCCCGCCGAACTGACCGCCAGGGTCGCTGATCGCGTCTTCAAGGTTTCCGGCATTACGCATGGGCGGCGTCAGAAGCTCGCAAGCTATCTCGACGGCGACGATGTCGTCGACGGCGTCATCCAGGGCGAAGCGATCCGTCTGGTCATGAAGCCCGGGACCAAACCGCCGGCCCCGGCCGAACATTCCGCAGCAGCGGGCGTTGCGACCACCACGCCACGTTTCGAGGATGCCTTCATCGACATGCTCGGCGGCGGCCCCGGCGGCCGCTCGAAGCTCGCGGAAACCCAGACGCCCTTCCCGACCGACAACGGGCGCCCGGTCATCGAAGCGCGCGGACTGACGAAACGCTTCGGCGATTTCACTGCCGCCGACGCAATCACCTTCGACATACCACGCGGCCAGATCTTCGGGCTCTTGGGTCCGAACGGCGCCGGCAAGTCCACGACCTTCAAGATGCTGTGCGGGCTGTTGAAGCCAACCGCCGGCGAAGGCCGCGTCGCCGGTTTCGATCTGCGCCGCGATGCCGCCGAGGCGCGCAACCGGCTCGGCTACATGGCGCAGAAATTCTCGCTCTACGGCGATTTGAGTGTCGGCCAGAACCTAAGCTTCTTTGCCGGCGTCTACGGGTTATCCGGCGCGCGCAAACGCGAGCGCATCCAGTTGATGACGGAAATCTTCGGCTTCGCCCGCCTGCTCGACATGTCGGCGAAAGATCTGCCGCTCGGCCTCAAGCAGCGGCTGGCGCTCGCCTGCGCCGTGCTGCACGAACCGGAAGCGCTGTTTCTCGACGAACCGACCTCCGGGGTCGATCCCATCACCCGACGCGAGTTCTGGACCCATATCAACGGCCTCGTCGAGAAAGGCGTGACCGTCCTCGTCACCACCCACTTCATGGACGAGGCCGAGTACTGCGACCGCATTTCGCTGATTTATCGCGGCCGGTCGATCGCGCTGGGTTCTCCGGACGAGTTGAAGGCGCAGGTCGCCAGCCCCGAGCATCCGGACCCGACGATGGAGGATGCCTTCATCGCCCTGGTTCAGGGCTCGGAGGAGAAGGAGGCCGCATGAGCGCGCGCGCCGCAACGACCGAAAGTCGGGCCACGAGAGCCAGACGCTTTGCCGCGCTGGTGCGCAAGGAAAGCTATCAGATCGTTCGCGACCCGAGTAGTATCCTGATCGCCTTCGTGCTGCCGATGATCCTTCTGTTTCTTTTCGGTTACGGCGTTTCGCTCGACACCACGCAGACCCGCATCGGCCTCGTCGTCGAGGAAGAAGCGCCGCTGACGCGCGATCTCGCCGCCGGTTTCCAGGCCTCGCGTTATTTCACGGTGGCGATCGGTCGGGATCGCCGCGAGTTCGAGGAAGACCTGGTGCTAGGCCGGGTGCGCGGCATCGTCGTCATCCCCAAGAGCTTCGTCGCCGACTACACGGCAGGACGGCACCCCGCCTTGCAAGTGCTCGTCGATGGCTCCGATCCCAATACGGCGAACTTCGTCCAGAACTATGCGCAGGCGACCGTTGCCAACTGGGAGCGCCAGCGGCTGAGCGATGGCGCCGGCCGGCCGCCTGCGATTTCCGCCGAGCAGCGTTTCTGGTTCAATCCGGAACTCACCAGCCGGAACTTCCTGGTGCCGGGCTCGATCGCCATCGTCATGACGCTGGTCGGAACGCTGCTCACCTCCCTCGTCGTTGCGCGCGAATGGGAGCGCGGAACGATGGAGGCGATGATGGCAACGCCGGTTTCGGCAGCCGAGCTCCTTGCCGGCAAGCTGCTCCCCTATTTTATTCTCGGGCTCACCTCGATGACGCTCTGCGTCCTCCTTGCCGTCTTCCTCTTCGGTGTCCCCTTTCGCGGCTCCGTCGCAGCGCTCTATGCACTGTCGGCGACGTTTCTGATGCCGGCGCTCGGCCAGGGCCTGCTGATTTCGGCGGCGACCAAGAACCAGTTCCTCGCCTCGCAGCTCGCGTTGATTTCGGCGTTTCTTCCGGCCTTCCTGCTCTCGGGTTTTCTCTTCGAGATCAATTCCATGCCGACGGTCATTCAGTGGATCACCTTCATCGTGCCGGCGCGCTATCTGATCCCGAGCCTGCAGACGGTGTTTCTGGCCGGCGACATCTGGCCGATGTTCGGCAAGTCCATTGCCGCCATGCTCCTGATCGGCAGCGTGTTCTTTGCGCTCGCCGCTCGCAGCACCCGCAAGAGGATCGGCTGAGATGTGGTGGACCAGACTGAAAGCCCTGATCGTCAAGGAATTGCTGGCGGTGCTGCGCGACCCCAAGGGGCGCACCGTGCTGATCGTGCCGCCGATCCTGCAGCTTCTGGTGTTTTCCTACGCCGCGACGCTCGAGGTCACCAATGTCGACGTGCTGGTGCTGAACCGCGACAACGGCCACTGGAGCCAGGATCTGATCGAGGGGATCGACGGCTCGCCGACCTTCCGAAGCATCCGCTTCACCGACAGTCCGCAGGAGGTGCGCCTGGCGATCGACACCCAGCAGGTCATTGCGGCGATCGAAATCGGGCCCACCTTCTCGCGCGATATCGAGGCCGGCCGGCCGGCGGAGGCGCAGGTCATCCTCGACGGCCGCCGCTCCAATGCGTCGCAGATCGTCTCCGGCTATCTCGGCCGCATCGTCGGCGCGCTTGCCGCCGAGACACCCGCCGGCAAGCGCTTGGCATCGGGGGCGGTCACCGTCGTTGCCCGCAACTGGTTCAATCCGAACCTTACCTATCAGTGGTTCATGGTTCCGAACCTGGTCGCCAGCATCGCGCTGTTGATCGGCCTGATCGTGACCGCGCTGTCGATCGCGCGCGAACGCGAGTTGGGGACCTTCGACCAACTCATGGTGTCGCCGCTTCGAACCCATGAGATCCTGATCGGCAAGCTGATCCCGCCGATGATGATCGGGCTCTTCCACATCACCATCTATATTCTGGCGGCCGTCTTCATCTTCGGGGTGCCGCTGCGCGGCTCGCTGCTGTTGCTCTATGGCAGCGCGGTGTTTTACCTCGCCTCCGTCGTCGGTCTTGGCCTGTTCATTTCGGCCCTGTCGATGACGCAGCAGCAGGCGATCCTCGGCGCCTTCCTGTTCATGGTGCCGGCGATGCTGCTTTCGGGGTTTGCCACGCCGATCGAGAACATGCCGTCCTGGCTGCAGCCGATCACCTATGTCAATCCGCTGCGCTACTTCCTCGTGATCGTGAAGGGCGTGTTCCTCAAGGACATTCCGGCGGTCGAGGTGGCGCGACAGACGATCCCGCTGTTTCTGATCGCCATCGTCACCCTCTCGGCCGCCTCCTGGCTTTTCCGTCGCCGGCTGGAGTGATCAGTCCTTCAGGAAGCGCGCGATCGCCGCAATCTCATTCTGGCGGATGTCGTGCCCGCCCGAATGCCACTCGGTCTCGGTTGCGGCACCCTGTCCCTGGAAGTAGTCCGCGAGTGCCTGGGTCAGCGGCGCCGGGCAGATCGGGTCACGCTCGCCGGCGGTAATCAGGACGCGACGCCCCTTCAGCGCCGCATTGTCCTTCGGGCGGAACGGGATCAAGGGATGCATCAGCACTGCCTTGTCGAAAACACCGCCTTCGATCAGAACGTTGGCGAGAATGTTTGCGCCGTTGGAATAACCAAGGCCGATCACCTGTGAAGCCTGATGCTCCGCAGCCAGCGCCTTGACGAAGCCCGCCATCTTCTCGGTGGCGCGGGCAAGGTCCGCCATGTCGTAGACACCCTCGCCGGTGCGCTTGAAGAAGCGTGCGGCGCCATATTCCGAAACGTCGCCACGCGGCGAAACGATCGTCGCTTCGGGCAGAAGCTCGGATGCGAAGGTGAAGAACTGGTTCTCGTCACCGCCGGTCCCGTGGAACACGAAAAATATCGGCTGGCCGGGCTTCCCGGCCTTCAGCTTGTGAACATAGCCATGATCTACCATTTTTGTCTCCTGGAGCAGGCTTCCGAACGGGGTCGATGCCGCGTTCGAACCTGCCTGATTTCAAAGCGTTGGCTTCACGGTTTCGACGAAACTGTGAACCGTTCTGTGCAAGTGCCGGTACCGGAGGCTCGCCGCAGCGGCGAGCCTTCTCTGTCTTGGTCTCCTAGTCGATCTTCTCAAGGTGGCTTTCGAGGATCGGACGCAGGTGCTTGTGCTGCTGCGGCAGTTTCAGGGCCTCGCCGAGATGGGCAAGATCCTCGTCCCGCTCGAAGCCCGGCTCGTTGGTCGCGATCTCGAACAGCACGCCGCCCGGCGTGCGGAAGTAGATCGCCCAGAAGTAATCGCGGTCGATGACCGGCGTCACCTGGTAGCCCGTGTCCATCAGCGCCTTGCGCACCTCGAGCTGCTTTTCGCGGTTCTCGACGGCAAAGGCGATGTGATGCACCGAGCCTGCCCCTTGCGAAGCGCGGCCGATGTTCGGCATCGTTTCGAGGTCGATGACGCGGGCATCGTTGCCGCCGGGCACGATCAGACGGGTGACGCCATCCTTGCGATCGAGTTCTTCGTATCCCATGAACTTCAGAAGCTCGGCCGTCGCGCCTTCGTCGCGCAGACGCAGGGCTGCGGAATGGAAGCCGCGGATTGCATGGTCCGCCGAAATGCCGCCTTCCGTCCAGGGCGCCCGCCCGTCGTCCTTGACCTCGACGAGTGCGAAGCCGTCGCCGTCGGGACCGGCAAAATTCAGGCGCTTTTCACCAAAGGTTTCCTCATCCTTGAGACCGGTGACCCCCAGCGTCGCCAGCCGCTCCTTCCAGAACCCGAGCGAGCCTTCAGGTACAGAGAAGACGGTGGTTCCGACTTCGCCGGTACCGGCGCGGCCACGCGGCATCTGCGGGAATGGGAAATAGGTCATGACCGTGCCAGGCGTGCCAGCTTCGTCGCCGTAATAGAGGTGATAGACATCGGGCGAGTCGAAGTTGACCGTCTTCTTGACCCGGCGCAGGCCGAGCGACCTGGTGAAGAACAGGTTGTTCTCGCGCGCATCGTCGGCCATCGAGGTGACGTGATGCAGACCCTTGATCTGATTGAGCATTGCCGTGATCCTTTCTCTCCGGCGCCACCGGGCGCTCCGTTGGGTCTTAGATGCGCCTATCTGCCCCTCTGCGAAAGACGGCCGCAACCAAACGCATTGTCAACACGACATTGACGACACCCGAAACTCGTCAACAGACAGGAATTCCGGAGGCGACTTGTGAGCCCTCGCCGCGATGCTTAAGATCGATCGTCGGCATTTGCTGCGGCAACGCGAGGAGGGGCGCGTATATCTGTGAAACATCGCTTGGTCCTGGCGTTCCTGCTGTTGCCGCTGCTTGCAGCCATGCTGGCATGGAAAGGCTATGCGGTCACGACCGACAGCTATTTGCGCGAGGCAAGCGCCCAGGCGACGACGGCGCTTCGCCTCGCCGTCACCGCACTCGACGGCCACCTCAACCGATACCAGGCGCTGCCGGCGCTGATTGCGGATCATGACGACGTCCGCGAACTCGTCACCCGCCCGCGCGACCGGCGGCTACGGGAGGCCGTCGACAGCTATCTCAAGGACATCAACGGCCTGCTGCAGTCCTCGGACATCTACGTGATCACGCCGGATGGCAACACCATCGCCGCCAGCAACTATGACGGGCCGACGAGCTTCGTCGGGCAAAATTTCAGCTACAGGCCGTATTTCCAGGAAGCGCTTCGCGGGCAGCAATCGCGGTTCTATGCGCTCGGGACGACATCGCTGAAGCGCGGCTACTTTTTCGGCTCCCCGATCCGGGTCGGAAACGAGATCCGCGGCGTCATGGTGTTCAAGGTCGATGTCGAGCGCATCGAAGCCTCCTGGCAGGGCGGCGAGTACAAGATTTTCGTCTCCGACCCGGAAGGCATCATCTTCATGTCCGGCGATCCGGAGTGGCGCTACGCGTCGGTCCTGCCGCTGACATCGGACCGGCTGGCGCGAACCGAGGCCTCCAGGCGCTACGCCGACGCCACCGTGCACGCCCTTCCCGTCGTGGAGCGCGTCTCCTCCGATCGTCACTTCCTCACCGTTTCGGCCGGAAACTCGAGCCGCGAATACCTGATGCTTTCGCAGCGGATGCCCGACGCCGACTGGACCGTAAACGTGCTGGTCGACACCGCGTCGGTGCGAACACAGGCGCTGACGACTGTTATCGCCGCCCTGCTTCTGCTTTGCCTTGCCGGCCTCGGCGTCGCCATCATTTTTCAGCGACGGGCGCGCCTCAACGAGCGCCTGTCGATGCAGGCGGAAGCCCAGGCCGAGCTGGAGCGCCGGGTCGACGAACGCACTGCCGACCTCGCCCGCGTCAACGCCCAGATCGAGGAAGAGATCGCCGAACGGCGGCTGACGGAGAAGCAGCTGCGCCGCACGCAGGCCGATCTGATCCAGGCCGGGAAACTGGCGGGGCTCGGGCAGATGTCCGCTGCCCTCTCGCACGAATTCAACCAGCCGCTTGCCGCCGCCAAGACCTATGCCGACAGCGCCGCGCTGCTGATCGAACGAGGCCGGTCCGACGAGGCGACCGACAATATCCGCCGCATCTCCGGGCTCGTCGACCGCATGGCGGCAATCAGCAAGCACCTGCGCAACTTCGCCCGCAAGCCGAACGAGAAACTCGGGCCCGTTCTCGTCGAGGACGTGGTGCGCGATACGATGGAAATCGTCTCGGTTCGACTGAAGGCGGCGGCGGCAAGCATCGACATCGATCTCGGAGACGAACCGCTCGTCGTTCGCGCCGGCTCGGTGCGCCTGCAGCAGGTGCTCGTCAACATCATTTCCAATGCCGCCGATGCTGTCGAAGGGCTCGATGACCGCACCATCCGCCTGCGTGCGCGACAGGAAGACGGCAAAGTCGTGCTGACCGTCAGCGACCCGGGACCGGGGATTGCCCCGGCGATTGCCGAGCGCATCTTCGATCCGTTCTTTTCCACAAAGGGCGTCGGCAAGGGGCTGGGCCTTGGCCTTTCGATTTCCTATAACATTATCAAGGATTTCGGCGGGAGCCTTATCGCCACCAACCCTGCGGGCGGCGGCGCCGAGTTCCGCATCGAACTCGCTGCCGAAAACAGCAATGCCCGGGAGGCCGCTGAATGATCGAGAGCCGGATCCTGCTCGTCGACGACGAAGAGGATGTGCGCCATTCGAGCGCCCAGGCGCTGGAACTCGCCGGTTTCCGCGTCGACGCCTTTTCGGCCGCCGAACGCGCGCTCGAATTCATCAGCTACAGTTTTCCGGGCGTCGTCATCAGCGATATCCGAATGCCGGGCATGGACGGCATGACGCTCCTGCAGCGCATCCGCGAGATCGATGCGGAAGTGCCGGTCATTCTCATCACTGGCCATGGCGATGTGCAGCTTGCCGTTCGCGCCATGCGCGAAGGCGCCTATGATTTCGTCGAGAAGCCCTTTGCAGCCCAGATGCTCGCCGGCACGATCCGCCGGGCGCTGGACTGGCGCGCGCTCGTTCTCGAGAACCGGCGGCTGAAGGCGGTGGCCGGCAAGCGCGACGACATCGAGCAACGACTGCCCGGGCGAAGCCAGGTCATGGTCGACCTGCGCTACCGTATCCGCGCACTGGGCGCGGCCGATGCCGATACCTTGATTATCGGCGACACCGGCGTCGGCAAGGAGGTGCTGGCCCGGACGCTGCATGACCTCAGCACCCGCGCCAACAGCCCGTTCATCGCCATCAACTGCGCCGCATTGCCGGAAAACCTGATCGAAAGCGAACTTTTCGGCCATGAGCCCGGCGCCTTCCCTGGCGCCATCCGTCCGCGCTACGGCAAGTTCGAACACGGTCGCGGCGGCACGATCCTGCTCGATGAGATCGGCTCGATGCCCTTCGACCTGCAGGCAAAGTTTCTGCGCGTGCTGCAGGAACGCGTCATCACCCGGCTCGGGTCGAACGAGCAGGTGCCGCTCGACGTGCGCTTCATCGCCACCAGCAAGGTCGATCTTGAGAAGGAAGTGGCGGCCGGCCGCTTCCGGGCGGACCTTCTCTATCGCCTCAACGTCGCAACGCTCCGCGTCCCCTCACTTGCGCAAAGACGCGCCGACATTCCGCTGCTCTTCCTGCAACTGGTCAGGGAATCGGCTGCACGTTACGGCCGGGATGAGGTGGAAATTTCCCAGTCGATGCTGGCCGAAATCGCCGAGCGCGACTGGCCGGGCAATGTGCGCGAGCTTCGCAATGCGGCCGAGCGGCTGGTGCTCGGGCTCGATGCGGCCCCCGACGACAGCGCACGATCGGAGAACGGCAACCGTCTTGCCGACAAGGTGGCAGCCTATGAAAAGGGTCTCATCGCCAGCGCCATCGCCGCCCATGGCGGCGCGCTGAAGCCGGTCTACGAGACCCTCGGCATCTCGCGCAAGACCCTCTACGAGAAGATGCAGAAGTTCGGGCTCGACAAGAAACTGGTCGCCGCCGACTTTTCTGCGGACGGCGAGCATTGACCCGGTCGAGCGCCTAACGCAACGCCCTTGACCGGCGCGCCTCGCCGGTCGGATCGGCGCACCGGCCCGATGCCCCGAGCGGTAACGCCCGCGCACCGAAACCGCCGCGCTATTCTGCGTCGGCAGTCGCGACGAATTCCACCTTGATGCGATCCGGGTCTTCGATGAAAAGCGACCTCCGATCATGGCGCATACGGCAAGTCGCAAAGGCAAGGGCGCAGTGCGCAAACGCAGGCAACAAAAAAGGGGACGCGATCGCTCGCGTCCCCGGCAATGGTCACGGCGACCGGCTCAGACGTTGAAGGCAGCGCCAATCAGCGTCTTGGTATAGGGCTGCTTCGGCGCCTCGAAGATCGCGTCGGTCTCGCCTTCTTCGACGATCTTGCCGTTCTTCATGACGATCACGTAGTCCGACATCGCCTTCACCACCGAAAGGTCGTGGCTGATGAAGATGTAGGACAGCCCGTGCGAACGCTGCAGGTCGCGCAGCAGTTCGATCACCTGGCCCTGGACCGACCGGTCGAGCGCCGAGGTCGGCTCGTCGAGGATGACGACCTTCGGCTTCAGGATCATGGCGCGGGCAATGGCGATGCGCTGGCGCTGGCCGCCCGAGAACTCGTGCGGGTAGCGGTTACGCGAGGCGGGATCGAGTCCCACTTCCTTCAACGCTTCCGACGCCCGGCGGTCACGGTCGGCACGGGTGAGCTCGGGCTCGTGCACGTGTAGCCCCTCGGTGATGATTTCGCCGACGGTGCGCCGTGGCGAAAGCGAGCCGTAGGGATCCTGGAAGACAAGCTGCAGCGTGCGGCGCAGCGGCCGCATCTGGCCACGGTCGAAGCCGGAAATATCCGTCGTGCCGAAGCGGTAGTGACCGCTGCTCGGCAGGAGCCTCAGGAGCGCCCGACCGAGCGTCGACTTGCCGGAACCGGACTCGCCGACGACGCCGATCGTCTGCCCTTCCTTCAGGCGCAGATTGACGCTGTCGACGGCGCGGAAGACCGACTTGCCACCCTTAAAGAGACCGCCGCCGATCTGGTAATCGACGCAGACGTCGCGCCCTTCCAGGATGATCGGCGCGCTGTCGGGCGGAGATGCCTTGCGGCCGCTCGGCTCGGCAGCCAGCAGCATCTTCGTATAGTCGGCCTGCGGCCGCTCGAAGATGTCGGCCGTCGTGCCCTGTTCGACCACTTCGCCACGGCGCATCACGGCCACGCGGTCCGCGAAGTGCTTGACGATGCCGAGGTCGTGGGTGATCAGCACGATCGCCATGCCAAAGCGCTGCTGCAGCGACTTCAGGAGATCGAGGATCTGCGCCTGGATCGTCACGTCGAGCGCCGTCGTCGGTTCGTCGGCAATCAGCAGATCCGGCTCGTTGGCGAGCGCCATGGCGATCATCACGCGCTGGCGCTGGCCGCCCGAAAGCTCGTGCGGGTAGCTGTCGATACGGCGTCCCGGCTCGGGGATGCCGACGAGTTCCAGCAGTTCGAGCACGCGCGCCCGCGCCTGTTTGAACGAGCCGCCCCGGTGATGGACGATCGGCTCGGCGATCTGGCGACCGATCGGGTAGAGCGGGTCGAGCGAGGTCATCGGCTCCTGGAAGATCATGGTGACCTTCGCGCCGCGCACCTGGTTGAGCGCCTTCGGCGGCAGACCGACGAGCTCCTGCCCGCGGTAGCGGGCCGAGCCGGTCACGGTGCCGTTCTTGGCGAGCAGTCCCATGATGCCCATCATCGTCTGGCTCTTGCCGGAGCCGGACTCGCCGACGACGGCAAGCGTTTCGCCGGTGCGCACATCGAGGTCGATGCCCTTGACCGCCTCGACGGTGCCATCGGGCGTCGAGAAGTTCACCTTGAGGCCGCGAACGGCCAGGATGGTTTCCTTGGTATCAGCCATGTCAGCGATCCTTCGGGTCGAGCGCGTCGCGCAGGCCGTCGCCGACGAAGTTCAGCGAGAACAGCGTCAGGACGAAGAAGATGGCCGGGAAGATCAGAAGCCACGGCGCCGACTGGATGTTGTTTGCGCCTTCCGAGATCAGCGCACCCCAGCTCGTCAGCGGCGCCTGAACGCCGAGGCCGAGGAAGGAGAGGAAGCTCTCGAGCAGGATCACCTTAGGCACGACGACGGTCACGAAAACGATGACCGGGCCGATCGTGTTGGGGATGATGTGCCGGCGGATGATTTGCCAGTCCGTCAGACCGAGTGCCTGCGCGGCGCCGACGAATTCTCGACGTTTCAACGCCAATGTCTGGCCGCGCACGATACGGGCCATGTCGAGCCATTCCACCGCCCCGATCACCAGGAAGATCAGGATGAACGAGCGGCCGAAGAACACGACGAGCACGACGACGAGAAAGACGAAGGGCAGAGAATACATGATCTCCACCAGACGCATCATGACGTTGTCGACGCGCCCGCCGATATAGCCCGATGTCGCGCCGTAGACGACGCCGATGCCGAGCGACACGAGGCTCGCGAGCAGGCCGACGGCGATCGAGATCTGGCCGCCGAGCATGACGCGAACGAGCAGGTCGCGGCCGTTGGAATCCGTGCCGAAGGGGAAATATTCCCGGTCGACCTGACCGGTCACCTTCAGCGTCTTGCCGTCGTTTTCCGATGCCACCACCTGGGTATCGCGGAATTCATTGGCGCGGTCGAAGTAGCGCGTGGCACGGGAATCGATCGGCTGTTCGGAGGTAATCGTCGCGGTGAAGGTTTCACCCTCGAGATTGAACTCCTTCAGCGTGACGCGTGCCCGGGTGGCGACACCTTCCATCACGTCCTGAAGCGTCGACGTATCCGGCCGCGGCTCGAGGCTCGGGCTGATCGAGACATAGGACGGGAACACCTGGTCATAGGTGTGCGGAACGAAGAACGGACCGAGGAACGAAAACAGTGCGATCAGCGCGAGCATGAAGCAGCCGGCCATGGCGGCGCGGTTGCGCTTGAAGCGCATGGCGGCGAGCTGGAAGAGGCTGCGCCCCTTCGTTTCCGGCGTCGACGCCGGGGTCTGGGCGATATCAGTCATGGCGGACCCTCGGATCGAGCAGGCCGTAGAGAATGTCGACCAGGAGATTGAAGACGATGACGAAGATGGCGACGAGAATAACCGTGCCCATCACCAGCGTGTAGTCGCGGTTGATAGCGCCGAGGACGAAGTAGCGGCCGACGCCCGGGATGGTGAAGATCGTCTCGACGACGGCCGAGCCCGTCAAAAGGGCCGCGGCGCAGGGCGCCAGATAGGAGACGACCGGCAACATCGCACCACGCATGGCATGGGTGACGACCACCGTTCGGGATGGCAGGCCATAGGCCTTGGCCGTTCGGATATGGTCGGTATGCAGCGCCTCGATCATCGAGCCGCGCGTCAAACGCGCGAAAACTGCAAGCTGCGGCAGCGCCAGCGCGATCATCGGCAGGATCAGGAAGCGCAACGATCCATCACCCCAGCCACCGGCCGGCAACCATGCGAGCACGATTGCGAAGACCAGCGTCAACACCGGACCGACGACGAAATTGGGCACGGTGACCCCTATCGTCGAAAACGACATGATGGTGAAATCGAGCACGCTGTTTTGCCGAAGCGCGGCGATCGTTCCGGCGGTAACGCCGCCGATCAGCGCGATCAGCAACGCGTAGAAGCCGAGCTCCATCGAATAGGGCAGCCCCTTGCCGATCAGTTCAGCGACGTTGTTGTCCTTGTAGACATAGCTCGGCCCGAAGTCGCCGGTCACCGCATTGCTGAGATAGTGCGTGTATTGGCGCCAAAGAGGCTGGTCGAGCTGGTACGTCTTCATCAGGTTCGCCATCGTTTGTGGCGGAAGAGGACGCTCGAGATTGAAGGGACCACCAGGGGCGAACCGCATCAAGAAAAACGAAATGGTGACGACGATAAACAAGGTCGGCACCGCACTCGCCAATCGGCGAAGGATGAAGGAAATCATGGACGTACTCCGGAGGCGACGCGCGGCCTTCCGACCGCGCGTCGTCTCTGTTCGTTATTCGGCGATGCTCAGGAACTTGCTGAGGTGCTCGTTCGGAGCATTGTCCGCCCAGCCCTTGACGCGGCTGGCAACCAGCCACAGGTCGGCCTGGGTCAGAAGCGGAGCGATCGGCTGTTCCTTCATCAGCAGCGCTTCGGCGTCATGCATCAGCTTGGAGCGGGCTGCCGGGTCCTGCTCGTCGTAGGACTTCTTCATCAGGCCGTCGAATTCAGCGTTTTCGAAGTGGCCGTAGTTGAAGGTCTTGTTGGAGCCGACGCTGAGCGCCAGGAAGTTCTCGGCGTCCGCGTAGTCAGCCTGCCAGCCGGCGCGGGCAACGTTGAACTTGCCGCCTTCCTGCAGGTAGGCGTAGTGCGAGGACACGTCGAGGTTCACCAACGACACCTTGGCGCCGAAGGTGTTCTTCCACATGTCGGCGACGGCAGTCGCGACGCGCTCGTGGTTCGGGTTGGTGTTGTAGCGCAGCTCGATGTCGAGCGGCTTGCCACCTTCGCCGTAACCGGCTTCCTTCATCAGAGCGATGGCTTTGTCTTCGCGGTCGAGCTGCGACATCGTGCTGAACTCGGCCTTGGACGGCTCGCCGTAGCTTTCAATGCCCGGGGGAACCATCGAGTAGGCCGGCAGCTGCGAGCCAGCGTAGATTTCCTTTGCAAGGAAGTCGCGGTCTACAGCCATGGAAAGGGCCTGGCGGACGCGAACGTCGCTATAGGGCTCCTGGCGGGTGTCGAAGGCATAGTAGTAGGTCGCGAGCGACGGCGAGACGTGGACCTGCTCGCCGTAGGACGTGCGCAGACGGTCGATCTGGTCAGCCGAGAAGTTATAGACGAGGTCCATTTCCTTGGCTTCGAAGCGGCGAACCGAAGCGGCCTGGTCGTCGATCGGATAGAAGATGACCTTGTCGAGCTTGACGTTGGCCGCATCCCAATAGTTGGCGTTCTTGACGACGGTCAGGCTGTCGTTCGGAACATGGGCCTGCAGCGTGAACGCGCCGTTCGAAACCATGACGCCCGGCTTGACGAAGTCTGCGCCGTTCTTTTCGACGCTTGCCTTGCTGACCGGAAGTGCGGTCTGGTGCGCGAGCAGTTCCAGGAAGAACGGGGTCGGACGCTCAAGCGTGATTTCGACCGTCTTTTCGTCAACGGCCTTTACGCCGAGCTGGTCGGCCGGCAGTTCGCCCTTGTTGACCTTTTCAGCGTTCTTGATCGGGAAGAGAATGTTGGCGTAGCCGGCTGCGGTCTTCGGATCTTCGACGCGGCGGAAGGAGAAGACGAAGTCTTCAGCCGTTACCGGCGAACCGTCCGACCACTTTGCATCGGCGCGCAGCTTGAAGGTGTAGACCGTGCCATCGTCCGAAAGCTCCCACGTCTCAGCAACACCGGGGACGATCTTGGCAGAGGCGTCATAGATCGTCAGACCTTCATAGAGGTCCTTGAGGATGAACGCTTCGATGTTGATCGAGGTGTGGTGCTGGTCCAGCGTCTGCGGCTCACCTGCGTTGCCGCGATGCAGGACAGCTTCGGCAAGCGCCGGGCTCGCTGTGATAAGCAAAGAGCCGAGTAGCGCAGCAGCGCTCAGGTTGAGTTTCAGTGATGCCATTTTGTTTCTCTCCTTCCCCTTTTTTGGGTTTGTGATCGCAGGAGAGAAGTGCAAATCGTTCGCGAACGCAAGGCGGATTCTGCGACTGTCTGCATCTTTATCTATAGGCAGGGAATCGACCTATCCCATAGGTTGTATTTTGTTTGCGATTCTTTTCATCGCCTTTGCGACGGACATATGACGTGAACAGGGCATTTCTGCGAAATCTACTGCAACGTTTTAGGTCCGCGCTTTTCCTCGGCCGGATCGCGCTTCGAATCATCCCCGATGCAAAGTTTGTGAATTTTAGCGGCAGTTTACGTAATCTGCGCAAAGAAAGAGGGGTATTGCCGCAATCTTCTTGCGAGCCGCTCAGCTCCTGTCGACAGACTGTTTCCGACAGGGCATCTACCACTATAGTGCAGAAGACGAAACCAGCGCTCAGGGGTTGCATTCAGGCCCCTCGACTCCGCCTCCTCTCAGCCACCACCAGAAAGTGAAAACACTTCACACTGAAGGTGTTGCATCCAGTCCACAGTAAAATCGATTGAAGCGAGTTTCGACCTCTGGCAACCTGCCTTTTGCCCGGTTGTCAAACCACTTCGATGAACTATTGTGCGCCTGACTTCGGTGGGCGCGACCAATTCGCGCGCGCCGTCACGCCGCACGAAAAAGCCGGCCATCGACTTTGCCATCGATGCATTTCGTGCGGTTCATCGGCCGGATTGTTTTTGTGGTGCGCCGCATAGGTTGCACCGAGTATCCAAAGGGAGATAGCGAATGGCATTGATCACATTGCGGCAACTGCTCGACCATGCGGCGGAGAACGACTACGCGCTGCCGGCGTTCAATGTGAACAATCTGGAATACATTCAGGCCGTCATGCGCGCCGCCGATGCGACCGACAGCCCGGTCATCCTCCAGGCAAGCCGTGGCGCGCGCTCCTACGCCGGTGACGCGTTCCTGCGCCACCTCATCCTGGGTGCCGCGGAAGAATATCCGCATATCCCGGTCTGTTTGCATCTCGACCACGGCGACCAGCCGTCGACCTGCATCTCGGCCATCACCAACGGCTTCACCTCCGTCATGATGGACGGCTCGCTGGAGAAGGACGGCAAGACCGTTGCCAGCTATGAATACAATGTCGCCGTCACCGCGGAAGTCGTGAAGATCGCGCATGCGGCCGGCGTTTCGGTCGAAGGCGAACTCGGCTGCCTCGGCAACCTTGAAACCGGCGCCGGCGACAAGGAAGACGGCCACGGCTTCGAAGGCAAGCTGTCGCGCGACGAACTGTTGACCGACCCGGACCAGGCGCTGGATTTCGTCACCAGGACCGGCGTTGACGCGCTGGCCGTCGCGATCGGCACCAGCCACGGCGCCTACAAGTTCACCCGCGAGCCCGATGGCGACATCCTGTCGATCGAAACGATCGCCAAGATCAACAAGAAGCTGCCGAACACCCACCTCGTCATGCACGGCTCGTCGTCGGTGCCGAAGGATCTCCAGGATCTCTTCAACACCTATGGCGGCAAGATGAAGCCGACCTGGGGGGTTCCTGTCTCGGAAATCCAGAAGGCGATCCCGCTTGGCGTTCGCAAGGTCAACATCGACACCGACCTGCGCCTCGCCATGACCGGCACGATCCGCAAGAACTTCGCCGAGAACCCGGAGAACTTCGACCCGCGCACCTACCTGAAGCCGGCAACCGCGCTGATGACCGAAGTCTGCCGCGAGCGCTTCGAAGCCTTCCGCACCGCCGGCAAGGCCTCGAAGATCCGCACGCTGCGCCTGCCGGAAATGGCAAAGCGCTACGCGGCTGGCTGATCCGACTAACCCCGCGCCGGATCACCGGATCGGGGAGCAGACGGCTTGTCTAAGCTCACAACACCAATCGGCGCGCGGTTCTATTCAAACCGTGCGCCGATTTCGTTTCAGTTGGGAAATGCCGCGTGACCGTCCGACGATTAGAACGTCGGCGGCGTATTGACCCAGAGAAGCACGGTCTCGCCGTCGTGACGGTTCGCCCAGGCGTGCCGCCGCTTGCTTTCGAAATAAAGCGAGTCGCCGACGCCGAGGTCGTAGAACTGGTCGCTGTCGAGAATGAACTCGACACGGCCGGAGAGGACATAGACAAACTCCTCGCCCTCGTGCCCATAGGCGCCTTCGCTGGACGCGCCCGGCTCCAGCACGAAGCGGTGGCAATCCATCTGGTTGCGGCCATCGGCCAAAAGCTGCACCGTGACGCCGGGGGTCGTGCGCGGCCATGTCCGCCATTCTCCGGCCCGAACGACGGCGCGCCCATCCGCCTCCTCTTCACCGGCAAGGCTGGAAACGGTGGTGCCGAAGAATTCAGCGATGTTGTGCAGCACCGCGACCGAGACGCCCTGCGACGTGCGCTCCAGCGTCGAGAGCACCGAGGCGGCGATGCCGACCTCACCGGCGACCTGCTCCAGCGTCTTGCCGGCGGCGTGCCTGAGGCTGCGCAGCTTGCGCCCGACCTGGTTTTCAGGACCGTCGCTTGCTGCCGCCGACGGCTGGTCGTCCGCAGCCCCTTCGGCGTCCAGCGCCTCACGGATCGCAGCCGGATTGAGACCGCGCTCGGCCCGGAACCAGGAGATGCGCTTCAACCGGGCAAGATCGTTCTCGGTATACTGCCGATGTCCCGTCGGCGAGCGCTCGGGCACAACGAGACCCTGCGTCTCCCATAGTCTCAGCGTCGAGGCGGAAACACCCGCCAATCGTGCCGCTTCGGCGACCTTGTAGCGCACTGCGCCCATTCCAATTTCCCTTTACCGCTCAAGCGGCGCTGCCCGAATCCTTGCAATTCCGGCGTGTCCGCAACCTTAGCCGCCGCGATCGAGATCTGACAAGAACGGCGCATCAGCAACCGTGGTGTCTCGATCACCAAATTTGATTTGCAATCGACTGTGAAAGGTGTACCACTTCCACAATAAACTTGCAGAAAAAATGCAATATATTAACTCCAGACGACAGGAACGCGCCATGACCAGCCTCACCGACCGCAAGAACGCCGCCATCTCGCGCGGCGTCGGCATGACCACCCAGATCTACGCCGATCGCGCGGAAAATTCGGAAATCTGGGACAAGGAAGGCAATCGCTACATCGATTTCGCCTCCGGTATCGCCGTCGTCAACACCGGCCATCGCCACCCGAAGGTCATCGAAGCGGTCAAGGCGCAGATCGATCGCTTCACCCACACCTGCCATCAGGTCGTTCCTTACGAAACCTACGTGCACCTCGCCGAGCGCCTCAATGCGCTGACGCCCGGCGACTTCGCCAAGAAGACGATCTTCGTGACAACAGGCGCCGAGGCTGTCGAAAACGCCGTCAAGATCGCCCGTGCTTCGACCGGCCGCCAGGCCGTGATCGCCTTCTCGGGCGGCTTCCACGGCCGCACCTTCATGGGCATGGCGCTGACCGGCAAGGTCGTTCCCTATAAGGTCGGCTTCGGTGCGATGCCGGGCGATGTCTTCCACGCCCCCTTCCCGATCGAACTGCACGGCATCACCACCGAACAGTCGCTCGCCGCATTGAAGAAGCTCTTTGCTGCCGACGTCGATCCGGGCCGCGTCGCTGCGATCATCCTTGAGCCGGTGCAGGGCGAAGGTGGTTTCTACCCGGCGCCCGCCGCCTTCATGAAGGCGCTGCGCGAAATCTGCGACCAGCACGGCATTCTGCTCATCGCCGACGAGGTCCAGACCGGCTTTGCCCGTACCGGCAAGATGTTTGCAATGGACCACCATGATGTCGCGCCCGACCTCATCACCATGGCGAAAAGCCTTGCCGGCGGCTTCCCGCTGGCCGCCGTCACCGGCCGTGCCGAAGTCATGGACGCACCGGCTCCGGGCGGCCTTGGCGGCACCTATGGCGGCAATCCGCTGGGCATCGCTGCAGCCCATGCCGTGCTTGATGTCATCGCAGAAGAGAAACTCTGCGAACGCGCCGAACAGCTTGGCGGCCGCCTCAAGCAGCGCCTTGCCGCAATCCGCGAGCAGGCACCCGAAATCGTCGACATCCGTGGCCCCGGCTTCATGAACGCCGTCGAGTTCAACGACGTGAAGACCAACCTGCCGAGCGCCGATTTTGCCAACAAGGTGCGCCTGATCGCACTGGAAAGAGGCCTGATCCTTTTGACCTGTGGCGTGCACGGCAACGTCATTCGTTTCCTGGCGCCGATCACCATCCAGGACGAAGTCTTCGCCGAAGCGCTCGACATTCTCGAAGCCTCGATCCTCGCGGCGCGCGCGTGATCCTCGACCGGGCGCCCGCCAACGCGGTTGCCCGGTGCATAATTCCTCAATTCGGGATCGACTTGAGGGTAAAATTATGCAGCAATTCAAAGTGCTACGGCGACCTTAGCGCGTCTTGAAAGACGCGCGGCGCTGTGGGTGCTGCGCGCCAATTTCAAGCGCGCAATGCTCGGGTGCCGGGATAAGTCGGCACCCGCAAGAACAAGCAAAAGCGGGCCTGCCGTCTCGCGGCAGGCCATCGCCGGAGGATGCCCGCCATGACCTTGACCCCCGCCTTGACCAAGCACTTGCGTGACGCCGACCTGTTCGCGTCGCTTCATACCGTTCCGGAGGCCGGCAGGAACTGGGCGGGCGCGACCTTCGACGTCTTCAACCCATCGACCGGCGAAAAGCTGGCAACGCTTCCGGACATGGGCATCGACGAGGCCCATGCCGCAATCGAAGCTGCTGCCAAGGCGCAGGTTCTCTGGGCGGCAAAGCCCGCCAAGGACCGGAGTGCAGTGCTTCGCCGCTGGTACGACCTGATCGTCGCTCATGCGGACGATCTTGCAGCCATCCTGACGGCTGAGATGGGAAAACCGATCGGCGAATCGAAGGGTGAAGTGCTGCATGCTGCGGCCTATGTCGAGTGGTATGCGGAAGAGGCCAAGCGTATCTATGGCGAAACCTTCCCGGCCCCGGCCAACGACCGGCGCATGCTTGTGATCAAGCAGCCCGTCGGCGTCGTTGGTACGATCACGCCGTGGAACTTCCCGGCTTCGATGGTCGCCCGCAAGATTTCGCCGGCCCTTGCCGCCGGCTGCACCATCGTCTTGAAGCCGGCCGAGCAGACACCGCTCGTTGCCGGCGCGATGTTCGTGCTCGCCGAAAAGGCCGGCTTCCCCACCGGTGTTGTCAACCTGCTCTATGCCGCAGAAGGCGCCGCGATCGGCCGCGAACTCTGCAGCAATCCCAAGGTTCGCAAGATCAGCTTCACCGGTTCGACCGAGGTCGGGCGGCTGTTGATGCGGCAATGCTCCGACCAGATCAAGAAGGTCAGCCTCGAGCTCGGCGGCAACGCCCCCTTCATCGTCTTCGACGACGCCGACATCGACGAGGCGGTGGACGGCGCAATCCAGGCGAAATTCCGCAATGCCGGCCAGACCTGCGTCTCGGCCAACCGTATCTATGTGCAATCGGGCGTACACGATGCCTTTGCCGAGAAGTTCGTCAGGCGCGTCGCAGAGTTGACCGTCGGCGACGGCTTTACGCCCGGCGTTACACTCGGCCCGATGATCGACAGGCACGCGATCGAAAAGATCGAGGCGCACGTCGCCGACGCCGTTTCCAAGGGCGCCAAGGTGCGCGCAGGCGGCCACCGGATCGGCGCGTCAGGCACCTTCTTCGAGCCGACTGTTCTCACGGGCATTTCCACCGACATGCGCGTCGCCCAAGAAGAAACCTTCGGCCCGATCGCCCCGATCATTCGCTTCGAGACGGCCGAACAGGTCATCGCCGAAGCCAACGATACAATCTACGGTCTTGCCGCCTATTTCTACGCCGAGAACCTGAAGCGGGTCTGGCATGTGGCCGAAGCGCTGGAATACGGCATGGTCGGCATCAACACCGGCCGCATGTCCTCGGAAGCCGCCCCCTTCGGCGGCATCAAGCAGTCCGGCATCGGCCGCGAAGGCTCGCGTCACGGGCTCGAGGACTATCTCGAAATGAAATATCTCTGCATGGGCAACATCTGACTGTTTCGACCAGAGCAAACGGATCCGGTTCTATTTCAAAGGTACTGGCCCTTCTGGGCTGATCTCTTCGTGTCCGCAGTTGTTTCCGGTTGCAAATCCGGAACCCCGTCCACCAAGTACACTATACTCGTAGTCGTACGTACCGTATTCGTTCTGCTCAACACGACTGATCGCCACCTGATCTTCGGTTATGTCGATAGTTGTCCAGTCCTTGTAATAATCTACGATCCCGGCCTTATTGTTTTTCTCAGAAAATCCGGACAGGCATTTACGCTCATATTCGGCCTGTTGTGCGCTAAAGACATAAGAAATCGACAATACGCTTAAGGCAACGCAGACGACGTAAAACAGACGTCTCTTTTTCAACCTTACACCTCTGCTTCCATCGAAAGGCAAAACACTCGCCAAAGTCAGGCGCGACAATGTTTATGTCGTCCTACGGTCTTGGCGACGGGTCAATCGATGATGTGGTACCCGCCGTCGACGTAGAGGACCTGCCCGGTGATCAGCCGGGCGGCGTCGTGGGCAAGGAAGGCGGTGGCTGCGCCGACGTCGTCGATGTCGATCAGTTCGCGGCTCGGCGATTTGACCTTGGTCTTTTCGAGCAGCGCGTCGAATTCCGGAATGCCGGAAGCGGCGCGTGTCGCCAGCGCCCCCGGCGAAATCGCATGCACGCGGATCCCTTTCGGGCCGAGTTCGGAGGCAAGGTAGCGCACGGCGCTTTCGAGCGCCGCCTTGGCGACGCCCATGATGTTGTAGTTTTCCACCACCACCTGCGAGCCATGATAGGTCATGGTGAAGAGCGTGCCGCCATTCTTCATCAGTGGTTCGGCCAGATGCGCCATGCGGATGAAGGACCAGCAGGAAATATCCATGGTTTTCAGGAAGCCATCGCGCGGGACATCGACCACGCGGCCGCCGAGCGTGTCCTTCGGCGAAAAAGCGATCGAATGGACGACGAAATCGAGTTCGCCCCAAGTCTTCTCGATTTCCTCGAACACCGCTTCCATCTGTCCCGGCACGGCAACGTCGAGTGGCAGGAAGATCGGCGCTTCGATTTCACGCGCCAGGGGTTCGACATGGGGCTTCGCCTTGTCGTTCAGATAGGTGACGGCGACCTCCGCCCCGAAGGCGCGGAAGGCACGGGCGCAGCCCCAGGCGATCGAGCGGTCATTGGCGATACCGACGATCAGGCCCTTGCGGCCATCGAGAAGTTTGGCCTTTGCGACAGGAATGGACATCAATTGTCTCCGATGGTCAGGCTGCGCGGGATTTAAGCAGGGCAAGCGTATGGCGGGCGATCATCAGTTCCTCGTCGGTCGGGATGACGTAGAGCGCAACGCGGCTCGAAGGCATCGAAATCAGCGTTGCGCCGGCCTCGTTGGCGGCTGGGTCGAGGCCGGCACCGAGCCAGGCGATGTTTTCGGCGATGCGGGCACGGATCTGGGCGGAGTTTTCCCCGACGCCCGCCGTGAAGACCAAGGCATCGACGCCACGGAGCGCGGCTGCCAGCATCCCGACATTGAGCCCTGAGCGATAGACGAAGTGGTCGATCGCGAGCTTGGCATGAGGATCCGCGCTTGCAAGCAGGTCCCGCATGTCGTTCGACACGCCCGAGAGCCCCTTGAGGCCGGCCTCATGGTAGAGCAGATCGGAAACGGCCTGGGCGCTCATGCCGCGCTGTAGGATCAGATAGAGCACGACGCCCGGGTCAAGCTGGCCGGGCCGGGTTCCCATCGGCAGACCGTCGAGCGCGGTAAAGCCCATGGTGCTCTCGACGCTGTGACCATTGCTGAGGGCGCACATCGAGGCGCCGCTGCCGAGATGCGCGACGATAACGCGGCCACCGGCGACCTGTGGCGCCACATCCCGCAGTCGCTCCGAGATGTATTCATAGGAAAGGCCATGGAAGCCGTAGCGCCGCACGCCTTCGTCATAATAGCTGTGCGGCATCGCGTAGCAGTTCACCTCTTGCGGGTGGCCGTGGTGAAAGGCCGTATCGAAACAGGCGACCTGCGGCACATCCGGGTTGATCGCCATCGCCTGGCGGATCGGCGCCAGATTGTTGGGCTGGTGCAGCGGCGCCAGATCCTGGTAGCTCGCGAGGCGATCGAGGACGGTCGCGTCGATCAGCACCGGCGCGGCGTAATCGGGACCGCCATGCACGACTCGATGGCCGACCGCCCGCAGGGTGAAGCCTTCCAGCGTCAGCAACCAGTCGCGCGCCGCCGCGATCGCTGCCGGCAAGTCGCCAACGACACCCGCATCATAGCTTTTGTCGATCAGCACGGTCCCGTCGGCAGTCTTTGCCTGCAGGCGGGGACGGGTGCCGATGCCACCGATCTGGCCCTTGATCTGGCGCTCGAGCCCCTGATCCGTGATACCGAACACTTGGAACTTCAGGCTCGACGAGCCGGCATTGACGACGAGAAGCGCGTCCATGTCACACCGCCGCGACTTGCGAGGTCCGCCGACGCGCCGCGTAGAGCGAGGCGACGGCGCAGGAGGCGAGACGCGTGCGCACGGAGTCCGCCCGCGACGTCAGCACGATCGGGACGCGGGCACCCAGCACGATGCCGGCCGCATCGGCATGGGACAGGAAGGTGAGGTTCTTCGCCAGCATGTTGCCGGCCTCAAGGTCCGGCACCACCAGGATCTGGCCGCGCCCGGCGACCGGCGAGGTGATGCCCTTGATCCGTGCCGCTTTCGGGTCGATCGCATTGTCGAAGGCAAGCGGACCGTCGAGCAGGCCGCCGGTGATCTGGCCGCGCTCGGCCATCTTGCAGAGTGCCGCCGCCTCGATCGTCGAGGGGATCTTCGTCGTCACGGTCTCGACCGCCGAAAGGATGGCGACCCGCGGCTCGCCGAGCCCGATCGTCACCCAGAGGTCGATGGCGTTCTGCACGATGTCGCGCTTGGCTTCGAGGTCGGGGAAAATGTTGATGGCGGCATCGGTAATGAACAGCGTTTCGCTATGCCCCGGCACGTCCATGATGAAGACGTGGCTGATCCGTCGGTCGGTCCTGAGTCCGGTCGCCGACGCCGCGACCTCCTTCATCAGCTCGTCGGTATGCAGGCTGCCTTTCATCAACAGCTCGCCTCGCCCCTCCCGGATCATCGCCACCGCTTTGGCCGCCGCCGCATGGCTGTGCGGCGCATCGACGATCTCGCTCCGGCCGAGATCGAGGCCATGTTCGGCGGCAACGCTGCGGATCTTTGCTTCCGGCCCGACCAGAACGGGCGCGATCAAACCCATCTGCGCGGCCTCCAGCGCACCACACAGAGAGGTTTCGTCACAGGGATGCGCGACGATGGTAACCGCCGGCGTTTCATCTCGCGCGGTGGCGATCAGGAGATCGTATTTGGACTGCTCAACCGGCAGTTCGGTTACTTCGGACACGTCGATTCCCCCATCAGGATGCAGTGCGATTGCGAATGGTCTTGCCCGCCTCGATCGGAACCGGCGGCTCGCTCTCCAGCCGGAAAAGCGCGGCAACCTGCTGCAGCCGCTCGGCAGCGACGCCCGTGACGGCCCCGGATGCCTCCAGCACCTCACGAAGGGCCGTAAAGGCGCTGCGACGCTCCTCGACCGTTTCCGGCAGCAGCTTCGGAAGGGTAGCGAGCGCCTCCGCCTCGTCGATCAGCAGCATGAAGTACTGCTCCCGCATCACGGTCTTGAACTCGGCCAGGCTCAGCCGTTTCGCCTCTGGATGGGAAAGCCGGAGCCGGCGAACCGCCTCAAACCCACGTTCGTCCGCGCCGCCGCGCGCCATGCCGACGAAAGTCAGGGCTCTGGCAAGGCCTTCGCAGGTTCCACCCTCGGCCATCCGGGCCTTGAGTTCGGCGATCCGCGCCTTGACGAGCTCCTGGTGCAGCAGGCTCTTCTCCGCCTTTCGCGGCGGCTGCTTTGTGTTCGTGTCGATACCGAGCGCGGCCTGCAGGCTCGGAGCGCCATAGATGGCGTGGAAGCTCTGCTCCGAAAGATACTCGGCCGTCCGCCGCCAGGTCTCGAGACCATCGACGATCTGCTGTGACAGTGCCTCCTGCCAGGCGATGAACGGGTTTCCGGCGGCGGCAGGTTCCCGGTTTTCGCGAACATGGTCCGCGAGCGCCGACGTCCAGACCATGAACGGATTGTCCGGTCCGAAAAGCGCATATTGCAGGCGCAACGGATGCATGTTGCGCATTGCCTCTGCCACGGGCGGCGTCGCCGCGGCCTTGACCATCGGCTGCAGGTAAGTGCGGTAGAGCGCCAGATTGATCTCCGAGAGCTTCGCCGCGGTGGCGAAGCGCCTGTCGTCCTCGATGTCGTTTCCGCCGAGTGCGCGGATATCTTCAAGGGTGCGCGGCTCGCAGCGCATCAGCCATTCGCCGGAGACGAGCGCCCGGCCCTCGACAGCTTCGCTTGCCGGCGTCAGCACCGCCTCGTAAAGCCCGGGCGGCAACACGTCGATCAACTCGATGTTGGAGGCGAATTCGTCATGTTCTTTCCGCGCGACGCCAGCGGAGACGAAAATGCCGAGATGGCCCACGGTCTCGTGCACGGTGTAGACGATCGTCTGGCCGTAGGCGCGGATTTCGTCGACGCTGTCGTAGAGGTCGAGGATCCAGTCGAGCGCCTGTTGCGGCGGGGTGATGTTGTCGCCCTTGGAGCAGAAGACCACGATCGGCGAGCGGATGTTGCGCAGGTCGATCGCGGTGCCGTCGGAGGTTCGGATCTCGCCGGCCGCGAGCTTGTTGCCCACGAAGAGCTCATCGACGATGAACTGCATCTCCTCGGCATTGAGCGTGACGTGGCCGCCCCACCAGCGTTCGAAGCCGAGGTAGCGCGCCGCCTCCGTGTCGATCTTCGAATAGAGATTGTATTGCTTGGTCCAAAGCGTATTTGCCGGATTCTGGTTCTCGAAATTCTGCACCAGCCAGGCGCCGTCGAAAATGCCACCACCGAGGTCACCGGTCAGCGCCGTCAGCCAGCTGCCGCCGAGAAGCCCGCCGGAATAGCGCATCGGGTTCTGCCCGCGCACCCCTGCCCAATAGGATAGCGGCGCGCCGGCAATGATGATCGGGCCGAAGAGTTCCGGACGCAGCGCTGCGACGATCGTGACCGCCCAGCCCGCCTGGCAATTGCCGATCACGCAGGGCTTGCCGTCCGCCTGCGGATGGCGGGCGATGACGGTTTCGAGAAAACCGGCTTCGGCAAGCGCGATGTCCTCGATCGTCTGGCCGGGAACCGGATCCGGCAGGAAGCCGATGAAATAGCAGGGATGGCCCGCTTTCAGCGCCACGCCGATCTCACTATCGGCCTTGAAGCCACCGATGCCGGGGCCGTGCCCCGCCCGGGGATCGACGACGACGAAGGGACGCTTCGTCGGATCGATCGTGACACCCTCGGGCGGAACGATGCTGACCAGAGCATAGTTCACCGGCCGGGCGAGCGTGCGCCCATCGGTAACGAGCCGGGCCTCGAACTCCAGAACGTTCGGCGCAGTCTGGGTGCGATGTTCCTCATATTGCGCGCCACGCTGGCGCATCACATCGAGAAAGAGGACGGAACGCTGCCAGGCATCGAGCGAATAGGAATAGGCATCTGCGAAAGTCGGGATGGTCGGGCTCGTGGAATGCTTGGGCATGATGTCCACTCCTCGGTGCGATTGAAGGTCGGCCCCGTTTCCAAAGCCAATAGAACAACGCAATTCGTCTCGCATTGACCTTAGTCAAAGAGACAGGCGGCAGGGCCGCGATATGAACTCGGCATGATAACCCAAGGCCATTGCCCGGGTCGAAGCAGCATAACTGCGGAGTGTTACGGTGATTTGTCGCCCGCGCGACTTCCTCGCCGTGGACCCCGTTGAAGAAGCATCGTTTCGCTAGCGTTCACTGATCTTTCGCACTGCAGCATTATCCAGAAATGGGGAGCGCGCAAGTCAGGCCTTGAAATTCCGAACACCGCTTGCCAATTGGGGCGAAACCCAAAGGAGTTGCCAGGCAATGAGCGAAATCGAAATGTCCGTAGAGAAACATGTCTTCGAAGCCGATGTGGCGCGACTGCTCCATTTGATGGTGCATTCTGTCTATTCCGACAAGAACGTCTTCCTCCGCGAACTGATTTCGAACGCCGCGGATGCCTGCGAGAAGCTGCGCTACGAAGCGATCGTCTCGCCGGAGCTTCTGGCCGGTGACCCGACCCCGCGCATCATCCTGAAGCTGGACGAGGAAAACAACCGGCTCGTCGTCGAGGACAACGGCATCGGCATGAGCCGCGACGAGCTGGTCGAAGCGCTCGGGACGATCGCCCGCTCGGGCACGCGCGCCTTCATGGAGCGTATCGAAGCCGCCCAGGGCAAGGAGGGCGCGCAGCTCATCGGCCAGTTCGGCGTCGGCTTCTATTCCGCCTTCATGGTCGCCGACAAGGTGGACGTGGTATCGCGCCGCGCCGGTTCCGAGCATGCCTTCCTGTGGTCGTCGGACGGTAAGGGCAGCTACACCGTTTCTGCAGCCGAACTTGCCGACGCCCCGGCGCGCGGCACGCGCATCACGCTGCACCTGATGGAAGACGCCAAGACCTACACGTCGCGCTGGACCGTCGAGCGCATCGTCAAGGACCAGTCCGGCCACGTGCCTGTGCCGATCTCGATTCTCGAAAAGCCCGACGCCGAGCCTGTCCAGATCGGCGACGGCACCGCGCTCTGGACGAAGCAGAAGAGCGAGATCAGCAAGGAAGACTACGCCGATTTCTATCGCGGCGTCGCCGGCCAGTACGACGATCCGGCGCTGACGGTGCATTTCCGCGCCGAAGGCCGCCACGAGTATACGGCCCTTGCCTTCGTGCCTGGCTCGAAGCCCTTCGATCTGTTCGACCCGGACCGCAAGGGTCGGATGAAACTCTACGTCAAGCGCGTCTTCATCACCGACGAGGCGGAATTGCTGCCGCGTTACCTGCGCTTCGTGCGCGGCCTGGTCGACACGTCGGACCTGCCGCTCAACGTTTCGCGCGAGATGATCCAGGAAAGCCCGCTGCTCGCCAGCATCCGCAAGGGTGTCACCAACCGCGTGCTTACGGCGATCGAGAAGCTGGCGGAAAACGAGACCGAGACCTTCGACAAGCTCTGGGAAAACTTCGGCAGCGTGCTGAAGGAAGGCATCTACGAAGACTACGAGCGCCGCGAGCAGCTGGTGGCGCTGTCGCGCTTCCGTACCACCACGTCGGATGAGAGCCAGCGCAGCCTTGCCGATTACGTCAAGGACATGAAGGACGGCCAGTCGGCGATCTATTACCTGACCGGCGACAACCTCGCCCAACTCAAGGCCTCGCCACAGCTCGAAGGTTTTCGCGCCCGCGGCATCGAAGTGCTGCTCCTGACCGATCCGGTCGACAGCTTCTGGGTGACCTCGGCACCGGATTTCGACGGCAAGCCCTGGAAGTCGATTACGCAAGGGGCGGCCGATCTCAGCGCCATCTCCAAGCCCGAAGGCGGCAAGGAAGAGGCCCCACAGGCGAGCCAGCTGGTCATCGACTTCGTCGCCTTTGCCAAGGAAACCCTCGGCGCGGCCGTCTCGGACGTGCGCACCTCCGACCGTCTGACGGAAAGCGCGGTCTGCCTGGTGGCGCCCGAACACGGCCCCGACCGCCAGCTTGAAAAGATGCTGCAGGGCGCCGGCCGTCTCGAGGACGCCCCCAAGCCGATCCTCGAAATCAACCCGGGCCACGCGCTGATCACCGCCATGGCCGCAAGCCCCGCCGGCGACACGGCGTTCCGCACGGACGCCGTTCAACTCCTGCTCGACCAGGCGCGCGTGCTCGACGGCGACAAGCCGCAGGACCCGCGCGGCTTCGCCGAGCGGCTGTCGCGCGTCTTTGATCGCGCACTCAAGGCCTAACAAAGAAGCCCTGGAAATCTCTCCGATTTCCAGGGCTTTTCGCTGTTTTCTTCAGGTCGCGCATCAACGAGACACTCAGCATCTCACGCTGCGTTAATCGCGCTTCGACGCGTCCATCCCGATCTCCGTCAGCACTTCAGCCGTATGCTCCCCAAGCCGCGGCACGCCACGATCGAGTGCCAACTCGGCGGCCGAAAAGCGAATCGGCGTCCGGACCCCGGGCGAGGTACCGGCAGCGGCCCCCGAATGCGGCGTATCCACCCGCATCTGCCGATGCTCGATCTGCGGATCGGCAAAGACGTCGGCGACGGTGTTGATTGGCCCGCCGGGCACACCGGCATCTTCAAGCAGTTTCAACAGCGTGTCGCGCTCGATCTTTGCCGTCTCGGCGGCGAGTTCCGGCGTCAGCGTGTCTCGGTTCTGCACGCGAAGCGCATTTGTCAGATAGCGCTCGTCGGTTGCAAGATCCGAACGCCCGAGCAAGGTGCAGAACTTTACGAACTGGCGGTCGTTGCCGACAGCGACGATCAGGTGGCCGTCGGAGGTCGGGAAGACCTGATAGGGCGCTATGTTCGGATGCGCATTGCCGAGCCGGCGCGGCGCCCTGCCGGAGACCAGAAAATTCAGCGCCTGGTTGGCGAGCACGCCGGTCATGCAGTCGAGCAGAGCCATGTCGATCTGCTGCCCCTCGCCGGTGCGCTCGCGCTGGGCAAGGGCCGCCTGCACGGCGATCACGCCGTAGAGACCGGTGAAGATATCGGCAAAGGCAACGCCGATCTTCTGCGGCTCGCGATCGGGCTCGCCGGTCAGGTCCATGATGCCGCTCATGCCCTGGACGATGTAATCGTAACCGGCGCGATGGGCATAGGGGCCATCCTGGCCAAAGCCGGTGACCGAGCAATAGATCAGCCGCGGATTGATCTTCTTCAGGCTCTCGTAGTCGAGCCCATATTTGGTAAGCCCGCCGACCTTGAAGTTTTCGAGCAGCACGTCCGACTGAGCGGCAAGGCGGCGCACGGCCTCCTGCCCTTCCTCAGTCGTGAAGTCGAGCACCACGGACCGCTTGCCGCGGTTGCAGGCGTGGAAATAGGCGGCGTCCAGCTTCTCGCCGTCCTCGCCCGCAACAAAGGGTGGGCCCCAGGTGCGGGTGTCGTCGCCATCAGGGCTTTCCACCTTGATAACGTCGGCACCGAGATCGGCCAGCGTCTGGCCGATCCATGGGCCCGCCAGAATGCGGGCCAGTTCGAGCACACGAATGCCCTTCAGCGGCGCTTCCATGACGGCACCGCTCAGAAGAAGGCCTGGAGGCCGGTCTGGGCGCGACCGAGGATCAGCGCGTGAACGTCGTGCGTGCCCTCGTAGGTGTTGACGGTCTCGAGGTTCACCATGTGGCGCATAACCTGGTATTCCTCGGAGATGCCGTTGCCGCCATGCATGTCGCGGGCCATGCGGGCAATGTCGAGCGCTTTGCCGCAATTGTTGCGCTTGACGATCGAGATCATTTCCGGAGCCATGCGGCCTTCGTCCATCAGGCGGCCGACGCGCAACGACCCTTGCAGGCCGAGCGTGATCTCCGTCTGCATGTCGGCGAGCTTCTTCTGGAAAAGCTGCGTCTGGGCGAGCGGGCGGTTGAACTGCTTGCGGTCGAGGCCGTATTGGCGCGCCGCATGCCAGCAGAATTCGGCCGCACCGAGCGCACCCCAGGAAATGCCGTAGCGGGCGCGGTTGAGGCAACCGAACGGACCCTTGAGGCCCTCGACATTCGGCAGCAGCGCCTCTTCGCCGACCTCGACGTTGTCCATGACGATTTCGCCGGTGATCGACGCCCGCAGCGACAGCTTGCCGGCGATCTTCGGGGCGGACAGACCCTTCATGCCCTTTTCGAGCACGAAACCGCGGATGGCGCCCCCGTGCGCTTCCGACTTTGCCCAGACAACGAAGACATCGGCGATCGGTGCATTGGAGATCCACATCTTCGAGCCGACGAGGCGGTAGCCGCTCTCGGTCTTGATCGCGCGCGTCTTCATGCCGGCCGGGTCAGATCCGGCGTCCGGCTCGGTCAGCCCGAAGCAGCCGATCCATTCGCCGCTGATCAGCTTCGGCAGGTATTTCTGCTTCTGCTCCTCGGAGCCATAGGCATAGATCGGATAGATCACCAGCGACGACTGCACGCTCATCATCGAGCGGTAACCCGAATCGACGCGCTCGACTTCGCGGGCAACCAGGCCGTAGGCGACGTAGGAAGCGCCGACGCCGCCATAGGTTTCCGAGACGGTAACGCCGAGCAGGCCAAGCTCGCCCATTTCGCGGAAGATTTCCGGATCGGTCGATTCTTCGCGGTAGGCGTCGATGACGCGCGGCTGCAGACGGTCCTGCGCATAGGCCCGCGCGGTGTCGCGGATCATGCGCTCGTCCTCGGTCAACTGATCGTCGAGGAGGAACGGATCATCCCATTGAAATTGCGTCTTGCCGGCCATGTTTCTCTCCCATCGGATTATTCGGCTCACGTTATCGCAAGGGGTGCATGGCGTTTCAAACGAAATTGAGGCACCGCCTCATGCGTCCAGGGAATGGCCCCTCGCCCGGCTTCGTGCAGCCCTTGTTGCAAAATCGCTGGAATATGACGACAAGAACGGATGTCTTTCGCTCTGCCTGCCCTCCTTGGAGATCGAATGCCAGTGCAACGCCAGAGATCAGAAGCAAGCCACGACCATGGCCAATGACCGCCTCGAACGCTTCGCCCACAATCTCGACTGGAACCTGCTGCGCACCTTCGTCGTGCTCGTCGAGGAAGGCAGCATCACGGCCGCGGCCAACCGGCTGCTCCTGCAACAGCCGGCCGTCAGCATGGCGCTGAAGCGGCTGGAACAGACCGTCGGCCAGAAGCTCATCGACCGCCGTCCCGGACGTTTCAACCTGACGGATGCCGGTGCCCGGCTGCATGCCCAGTGCCGTGATATCTTCGCAGCCGTCATCCGTCTGCCGAACGTTCTGGAAACCGCCGGTGACGAGATCACCGGCCATCTCAACATCCACTCGGTCAGCCACGCCCACAATCCCGCCTGGGACCGCAAGCTCGAAAGCTTCTTCCGCCTGCACCCCAAGGTGACCCTGTCGGTCACGGTCGCAACGACCGTGGATGTATTGAGTGCCGTCGAACGCAACGTCGCGACCATGGGCCTTTGCGACGGCAACATTCCCGACTGGCTGAACAGACGCTTTCACGTGCGCGAGCGCTATGCGCTCTATTGCGGCAGAAGCCATCCGCTGTTCGGGGTCGAAGGCGTCGACTTCGACGACCTCAGGGGCAATCCCTATATCGCCTTCATCGCCGACGTTCTCGGCGGCCAGCACATGAACTCGGTAACGGCCGTGCGCGCGGTCGGGTCTTTCGGCCAGCAGGTCCGCGCCGTCTCCTGCAATGTCGAAGAGGTGATGCGACTGATTGCCTCCAATGTCGGCATCGGCATGCTGCCGGACCACTTGGCGTCACCTGCCATCGCGGCGGGCCAACTCTGGCAGCTGCCACCCTATAGCGATCTGCCGACCACCGACGTCTTTCGCATCTCCAATCCGAACGCGATCCTCAATCCGGCAGAAGCCGCATTTCTTGCCCATGTGGCCGATACGGAGCCGCTGGATCACTGCGTCGATGCTGCCTAAGCATCATCAAAATTGATAGTCGCCTTTCCAGTTATAAATTTGAACACGGATGACGCCTTGCCTATGGTCCGGCCGACAACCAACGGAGGCGGGACATGCAGGACTACGATGTGGCGATCATTGGCGGTGGAATTGCCGGCCTATCGCTGGCCTATTTCCTGGCGCCGCATCGCTCCGTCGTGGTGATCGAGCGGGAAGAAGGCCTCGGCTATCACAGCACCGGCCGCTCGGCGGCGGAGTTCGTGCTGCGCTACAATGCGCCGGAAGTCTGTGCGCTCGCGGCCATCTCCAAAAGCTTCTTCGACAACCCACCCAAAGGCTTCTCGGAAATCGTGCTGCTCAAGCAGCGCGGCGGCGTGATGATCGCCAATGCCGAAAAGCTTGCGCGGTTCGAAGAGGTATTTGCCGCAGAAAGCCGTGCCAACGCCGAAATTGAAAGGCTGACCGTCGACGAGGCGATCGCACGCGTGCCGATCCTGCGCCGTGACTATGTGGCCGCGGCCTTTTATGATCCGCAGTTCTGGGACATCGAAGTCGAGAACCTGTTGCAGGGATACGTCCGCGGCGCGCGCCGCCACGGTGCCGCGATCATCGAGCGCTCGGACGTGCTGGCGCCGCGCCGGGACGGCGACCGCTGGGTGCTGGCAACGAGTACCGGCGAGGTTGGCGCGAAGACGGTCGTCAATGCCGCCGGCGGCTGGGCCGATCCCGTCGCGCAATCGTTCGGCGTCGCCCCCGTCGGCATCGTGCCGCATCGCCGCACGGCGATCACCGTCGACCTGCCCGAAGGCATCGACGCGCTGACGCTGCCCGAAATCAACGAGATCGACGAAGACTTCTACATGAAGCCTGAAGGCGGGCGACTGCTTTCCTCGCCCGCCGACGCAACGCCGTGCGAGCCGGCCGACGTCCAGCCGGAGGAGATCGACGTCGCCTGGGCCGCGCACTACGTGGAGGAGGCAACGACCGTGCCGGTGCGCCGTATCTTCAAGAGCTGGGCCGGCATGCGCAGCTTCTCGCCGGACAAGCTTCCGGTGATCGGCTTTGCCCGCGAGCGCCCGGACTTCTTCTGGCTCGCCGGCCAGGGCGGCTACGGAATCCTTACCTCACCCGCACTTGGAGCATTCGCCGCAAATCTCCTCGTCGGTGCACCAGCGCCCGAGGGCTTCGAAGCGGCCGGCCTCGATGCCGCGATGTTCAGCCCGGCTCGATTGGAACGCTAGCCCGAGCAAAGTTGGCAGCAGGCAACCCGTCGGCAGGTCGGGTTGCGCCCCGGCCACCGTATCGCCACATCGTTCTGGAAACCTCCGCCTCGTCGCGCGCCCAAGCGGATCGCCGGCACCGAGGTTTCTTAGTGACGGATAAGCGATGTCCACCATGAAGGAATATTCCCGCCAGTTGCTGGCGCGGCAGGCCCCCGATCTCCTGACCCAACTCTACCGCTGGTCCCGCTCCAGCCGTTTCCGCGAAGAGCGCCGAACCAGCACGCGCGCCTTCATCCAGGCGCAGTATCGCGGCAAAACCGGACGGGTGCTCGAAGTCGACAGGCCGCGGGGACTGAGCGAAAAGCTCAATGCGCTGAAGCTTCTGCCTGCTACGGACTTGCAGACGATCTGCGCCGACAAGATCAAGGTGCGCGACTACGTTGCCGAGCGCGTCGGAAAAGATCTGCTCATCCGCGCCATACTCGCAACCTATCGGCTGAGAGACCTGACACCCCGCAACATTCGGCAGGATGCTTTTGTCCTCAAGACGAACCACGACTTCGGCGGCGTGGTGATCTGCCGGGACAGGAACGCCTTCGACTGGGGTGCAGCCCGAGCCAAGCTCGCCGATCATCTGGCGTTCAACCATTGGTACCGACACCGCGAGCCGGTCTATCGGGACATCCGCCCGGGCGTTCTCGTCGAAGAGTTTCTCCATGCAGATAGTCCTGACGGCCTGCGCGAGTTCAAGATCTTCTGTTTCCACGGTCGGCCGAATTTCATCATGGTCATCCGCGAGAAGGACGGCGTGCGCACCAAGACGGTTTTCGACACAGATTGGCAGCCGTTGCCGGTGCGTCGGCGCTGCGCGCCGTGCGAACGGGAAGCGATCGCCGCACCCCAGTCCCTTCGCACCCTGCTCGATGTCGCGACGGAACTCTCTGCACCCTTCGCGTTCAGCCGCGTCGATCTCTACGAGAATTTCGGTCGGGTTCTGTTCGGAGAAATCACCTTCTTCCCGGAAGGCGGCATGGATGTTTTCGAACCTTATGAGTGGGAACTGCGTTTCGGGGATCTGCTGCGATTGCCGACAGCAGAACCAGGAGAGGAGACCCACACCTGATGCTGCAAGCTTTGGTTCGGCAGACGATCGACACACGCCGTCTTCGCTTTCTGAAAAGCCACGCGCGGCGCTACTGGTCAGACAGCGCTTCCACCGAGGAGCGGCAGTTGGCGGCGCTCCAGCGCATCCAGGACATTCTGGCTGGCTTCGACCCCAAGGAAGCCGACTGGTATCGCCAGATCCGTGGTGATGTCAGGGGTGTCGTCACCAATTGCGAAAGAGAGCAGCACCTGCATGGCCTAAACGGCCACTATGCCTATGTGCTGGACAACAAGTCCGTGTTCACCGAGCTTCTCGTCTCGGCTCAACTGCCGACGCCGCAGATCTTCGCCTGCTACTTTGGAGACAGGTGGCATTGGCGCGATGAAAGCCGAAGCGCTTTCCACGACGAACTCGCCGCACGCGGCCGCTTTGTCATCAAGCCGACGCTCGGATCAAAAGGGCGTTCGGTGCAGATCGGCACGACCCCGGACGCCGTCGACAGCTATCGCGGCGAAGACGCCATTCTCACCGGCTTCGTGCAGCAGGCCGACTATGCCCAGGTTATTTTTCCGGACGCCTTGAACACGATACGCCTGCTCATGCTGCGCGACGACGATGGCACTCCGCTCCCGGCCGCCGCCATCCATCGCTTCGGTAGCGCGCGTTCTGTGCCGGTCGACAACTTCAGCGCCGGCGGCCTCGTCTCCAAGGTGGACCTGAAAACGGGGCGGCTTTCGCGCGCCGTTTCGATCGCCAAGGACAATCACGTCCGTCATCATGACGTGCATCCGGATACGCGGGCAGCGATGACCGATGTCGAGATCACCCACTGGCCGGCGGTCCTGCGGCTCGTCGAGGATCTCGGCCGCGCCTTTCCCTATCTGCATTATGTCGGCTGGGACATTGCGGTGACGCCCGATGGCCCGACGGTGATCGAGGGCAATGCGCATCCGAGCCTGCGCTTCTTCCAGCTCTATGATCGCCTGCTTGATGAGCCCCGGCTGCGCCGCATCTTTGCCCGTTATATCCCCCGAGCCAACGGTGAGCCGCTCTGATGGCCGTGCTCCCGATCGTCGGCACCATCCGGCACCGCGTCTCCTTGTTGCGGCAGTTCTGGGCGCTGGAACGACGTGGAAATGCCGGTCGTCCAAAGTTGCAGCTCCTGACCCGCGGCTTCCTTTCCAACCGCGCCTGGCTCTACCCTTTCGACCAGTTCGACCAGCACCTGTTCCTGACCGACCTCGAAGCCGAAGCGCGGTTGCCGCGGCTGAACAGCCCGGAGGCGATGGCGCTTCTCGGCGACAAGCTGCGGTTCCACCAATGGGCGGGCACGGGCGCCTTTCCCGCATCCTGTCCGGAGTTGATCGGTATCGTCGAGGATGGTGTCACGAGACGGCCCGACGGCAGCCCGCTGCCACGCGCCGAATTCGACGGCCGCGCGATAATCGCAAAGCCGGTTGACGGCAGTGGCGGGCGGGGCGTCAAGCGCATAGCGTCGATCGATGACGTCGACCGACATGGCCGCTATCTGATCGAAGCCGCCGTCGAGCAGCATCCCTACGCTTCCGCCATCTACCCGCATGCGGTCAACACGATCCGGATCCTTGTCGGCCATGACGAGACGACCGGCAAGACGGTACTGCTCGGTGCCGCGCACCGCTTCGGGACGCAACGCTCCCGCCCGACGGACAACTTCAAGGCCGGCGGCATCGTTGCGCTGGTCGATCTCGAGAGTGGTCAGCTGACCGCTGCGATCGCCAATGACGGCGGTCCTGAAAGGACGATCTTCGATCGTCACCCGGAGACGGGCACTGCCATCGTTGGAACCGTCATCCCACGTTGGAACGACATCAAGACGCTGGCATTGCAATGCACGCGCGCTATCCCCGGTCTCAGCTATGTCGGCTGGGATATCGTGTCGACCGAAGCCGGCCCGGTCGTGATCGAGGGCAATGCCGCGCTTGCCAATCCCAATCTTATCCAATTCCATGAGCCGATGCTGCTTCGCAAGGAGGCACGGGACTTCTTCGCTGCCAAGGGCACGATCAGCCAACGCCGGGTAAAGCGCCTGCGCGCCTTCGCTGCCTGACGAGCGATTGGATCAGCCGTTGCGCGATGCCTGCGGGTCGGCAATCGTTCCGAGGATCAGCGGGATGCGTGATTTCGCCGAAGCCCAGTCGCCACGAACCACATCGAACATGGCCTTGAGCAACAGGATCGTCTGCCGCGGATTGAAGGCGGCCCAGGCCAGCCCGTAGACGATCACGCCGATCGCAACCAGTGAGCAGAGCAACGGCACCGGCTGCAAGCCATGAATGGTCTCGCTGGCAAACCAGACGGAGCCGGCCATAATCAAGGACGGAAGCGCTGCAATGAAAAGCATGCGCAACTGGCCGAGGGGATGCAGCCCGGAGACGCGATAGACCTGCATCGCGCCGACCGGCCAGAGCGCCCATTGCCGGAGCGACAGCGCGGCGGCAACGCCAACGAGGCCATATTGGACGCCGACTGCGAGGAAGGCCGCGCCCAGAACAATCGACAGAACGGAAATGAAGGATACGGACCCCATGCGGCCGAACGCGACCAGCACCGCCGTGTTGAAGCTCGAGACCGGCGCGCGCAGGGTTCCAAGCGCAAGGATTTGAAGCACGGGGATCGCGCCGGCCCATCCGTCGCCGAACGCCAGCGGCACGAGGACCGGGGCGACCATCGCCACCCCGAGCACGACCGGCCAGAACACCCAGGTCGTCAGCCGCACGGATGTCTCGATCAGCCGGGCAAGGCGCTCCCGGTCGTGCTGCAGCTGCGCGGCGGCGGGAAAGGCGACTGCCGCAACGGGACCGCTCAGAATGTTGTGCAACTGGTCGAGCAGCCGGCGGGCGACAGCAAACAGGCCGAGCGCTTCGGTGCCGAGCCATTGGCCGATGAAGAGCCGCGGCAGCGCGTTCTGCGAGATGTAGGTCAGCCCGTTGTTTTCGACCCGGCGCGATGCAAAACGCAGGACTTCGACGAATTCCTGCCGCTGAAAGCCGAGGCCGGGTCGCCAGCGCGCTGCCGGAAAGAGCATCGCGAGGTTCATCGCGCGCCGCGCGATCTCCATGATAACGAGGCTCCAGATGCCGGCGCCAGAGAAGGCCAGGAGCACGCCGACGAGAACGGCCAGGGTTCCGCTGACCGCCCCGATGCGAGCGAGATCATTGAATTGCAGCCGCCGCACGAGGATCTGGTTGGGAACGCTCGCAAGCCCGGTGAGAACGGGCAGAACCGCCATCGCAAGAAGCGGCGCCTGCAGCTGCGGCGCCTCGAAGAAGTCCGACGCAGCGGCCCCGCCCGCCCAGATCACGACAGCCGAGAAAACCGAAATCACGCTCAGCGCGACGAAGGCGGCATTGCGATGGCCGGCTGTGACATCCGGTTTCTGCACCACGATGTCGGCGGCATGACCACCAACGAAGATCTCGGCGAAGCCGACGATCAGCAATCCGAGCGCGAACACACCATAGGTCTCGGCGCCAAGAATTCGTGCCAGGATGATGGTGCTGATGGTTGCAAGCAACGCCTGCGCCAGTTGGCCCAATGACGCCCAGATGGCTTGCCCGGTCAGTTCTACTGCACGGCTCAATAGGTCTGCCTTCCGTCGTTCGGCTCGCAAACTAGCCGAAGCAAGCCTGCTTTCCATCTCACGATAGATTTTGCCTTGTTGTCGAAATTGAGGGCAGGCCGCCTTTTTGTGGACGTTTCAAGCGTCATGGTTGTGCACGTTTTCCGGGTGATGCCCGGTTCATCGAGCGAATGCGCTGCAGGGGAGGCAGCGATCGAGGAGGAGCATAAAGTATGAAATTGTCGAAAGAATCTCGCAACGGCGCCCGCGTGTCGATCATCGTTCCGACCTACAACCGCGCACAGTTTCTGCCGGCTTCAATCGACGCGCTGCTGCCGCAGATCGCGGGGGATGACGAGATCGTCGTCGTCGTCGACGGTTCGACCGATGAGACCATGGATGTGCTGTCCCGATACGGTGACAGGATCAGCGTCCTCAACCAGGAAAATGCCGGCAAGGCACGCGCCCTCAATGCCGGCTTGCAACAGAGCACTGGCCAATATGTCTGGATCGTCGACGATGACGACATCGTCTGTCCGACCGGTCTCGCCGACCTCCTGCAGGTCTTCGAGGCGGATCCGTCAGCCGACATCGCCTATGGGCGCTACGTCCGCTTTCAGCACGAGCTGGACACCCCTGCCCGTTTCCTCGACACCGGCTACTGGACCGACTGCCCGCCGGACGAATTCCTGATCGCCACGCTGGAAGACTTTTTCGTCCATCAGCCGGGCATGCTCGTGCGCCGCCGGCTTTACGAAGCGGCGGGCCCCTTCGACGAAGCGCTGCCCCGATCAGTCGACTACGACATGCTGATCCGGCTGTCGCTTCTCGGCAGGGCGACGTCGAGCCGCAACATCATCTTTCACCAGCGCTTGCATGATGGCGACAGAGGGCCGGCGGCAAGCCGCTTCCAGGCACATCGCCGAAATCAAAACTGGATCAGCAACGACGCCCTCATATTCGACCGCCTGCACCAGACACTGCCGCTGGCGGACTATCTGCCCACGCGGCGGATCGAGAGCGCCGAAGAGCGACGCCGAGCCCTTCTCCAGCGCGGCGCCATCATGGCCCGCAAGAAGCGCTGGGACGTGGCGATCACCGACTTCGGACACGCGATGGAGCAAAGCCCCATCGCGCTGACCGGTCAGGAGAAGCGCATCCTGCGGCGCGCAACGGGATCGAAATACGATTGTGACGAGGTCTTCGGCAACGCCGCGATCGATGAGGGTCTGCGCGCACTCAGCCGCCGATATCCGTCGGGGCGCGACGTTGCCCGCTCGCTGGCGCGCGGCCTCGTCTGGAGGGCCCGCGATGCGGCGACCCGCGGCGAGCTCACACGCAGTTCGCGGATCGCCCGGCAGGCCTGTCGATGGGCGGCGACGGCCTGGAGCTGATCGGATGAACAGGCGCCCCTCTCCGGCGGCACGCCCGGTGATGCGGTCCGCGCGACGAGCCGTTGATGCGGCCGGCAAAACCTGACAGGAATACACGCGGGAGGACGGTTCATGTATTACGCAATCTTGGCCTACCACACAGCAGGCGTCGTCGAATCCTGGACCGAGGAGGAGGACGAAGCGCTGATGACCGACCTGCTTCAGGTTCATGACCGGTTCGTCCAGCAGAAGGCCTTTGGCCCGGCCGCCCGGCTCGGACCAGCCGAAGGTGCCGTGACGCTAAGGGGCAACGGCGAAGGCATCGTCACCGATGGGCCCTTCGCCGAAACCAAGGAGCAATTGCTCGGCCTCTACGTCGTCGACTTCCCGGCCATCGACGCCGCCGTTGACGCCGCGCGCGAATTGCGCCGCTCCAATCCGAGCGCGATCTACGAAATCCGGCCGATTGCACTCTACATTCCCGGCGCGACGCTGGACCCCGGTCCGCAGAACTAGCGCCCCTCACCGGTCCTGCGTCGCCGACCGCAGGTATTCGCTCGATGTTGATGCGAACTCCCCCTGAAAGTTGATGGGGGTGCGGGCGCCTGCGCGCCGGCAGTCAAATTTGGTCAACCAAACATGCGGGGCTGTGAACTGTAACAGAACTTACAACAAACTGACATTCCGGCTTCATGAAGCGGCGATATGGCAGGGTCATACCGATGACCGGTCTCCCCGAAAGAGGACCTGCTAGACATGTTTCAGTTGAAGAATGTAACCCGCCAGTTCGGCAAGAAGACAGCCGTGAGTTCGGTTACCTTCGACATCCCGCAGGGCCAGATGGTCGGCGTTATCGGCCGTTCCGGCGCCGGCAAGTCAACGCTCCTGCGCATGATCAACCGCCTCGTGGACCTGTCTTCCGGCGCGATCGTCTTCGACGGCACGGAAGTCTCGTCGCTTCGCGGTGCTGCCCTTCGCACCTGGCAGCGCGACTGCGCAATGATCTTCCAGCAGTTCAACCTGGTGCCGCGCCTCGACGTGCTCACCAACGTGCTGCTCGGCCGCCTCAACCACCGCTCGACCGTGCTCAGCATCCTCAACATGTTCACCCGCGAAGAACGGATCATGGCGATCGGCGCGCTCGAGCGTCTCGGCATCGAGCAGACCGCGCTGCAGCCGGCCGGCACGCTCTCTGGCGGCCAGCAGCAGCGCGTCGCGATCGCCCGCGCACTGATGCAGCAGCCGAAGGTTCTGCTTGCCGATGAGCCGATCGCCTCGCTCGACCCGCTGAACGCCAAAATCGTCATGGATGCGCTGCGCGACATCAACGAGCGCGATGGCATCACCGTCATCACCAACCTGCACACGCTCGACACCGCCCGCAACTATTGCGAACGCATCATCGGCATGGCGCACGGCCGCGTGGTCTTCGACGGCCAGCCCAAGGATCTGACGGCGGCAGCCGTTGCCGAGATCTACGGCGCCGACACGGGCATCGAGGAATCGATGACCTCCACCAGCATCAACATTCCGGCGGCAGTACCGCAGGAAGAAACGGCATCGGCCGGCCTCAAGCCGCTGGCACTCGCCGGCATCTGACGCCCGCCACGATCGAAAGCCCGCGTCAAGGGCACCTCTTTGAAACCCAATAGGATCCGGCCAAGCCGGACACGGGAGAACCTTATGCTGAAGAAAGCTCTTCTGGGCGCCGTCGCGCTCCTCGCCCTCGTCGGCCACGCCCAGGCTGAAGACCTCAAGGAATTCCGCGTCGGCATTATCGGCGGCGAAAACGAAGCCGACCGCCTGCGCAATTTCCAGTGCATCGTCGACAAGCTGCCGGCTGCCATCGGCGTCGAAAAGGTTTCGCTGTTCCCGGCCGCCGACTATGACGGCGTCATCCAGGGCCTGCTTGGCGGCACGCTCGACTACGCCGAACTCGGCGCTTCCGGCTTTGCCAAGATCTATCTCGCCAAGGCCGACGCCGTCGAGCCGATCCTGACGACCGTCCAGACCGACGGCTCGACCGGCTACCACTCGATCATGGTTGCCCGCAAGGATTCCGGCATCACCAAGCTCGAAGACCTGAAGGGCAAGAAGCTCGGTTTCGCTGATCCGGACTCGACTTCCGGCTACCTCATCCCGCTCGTCACGCTGCCGGAATCGATCGGCGCGCCGGTCAAGGAATTCTTCGGTGAAACCGGCTTCGGCGGTGGTCACGAGAACCTCGTTCTCGAAGTCGTCAAGGGCACCTTCGATGCCGGCACGACCTTCGGTTCGGGCGTCGGCGAATTCAAGGACGGCTACACCTCGGGCAACCTCAAGAAGATGGTCGACAAGGGCATCCTCGACATGAACGACCTGGTCGAGCTCTGGAAGTCGCCGCTGATCCCGAACGGCCCGATCGTCGTGCGCTCCACCATGAACGACGACATGAAGGCCAAGTTCAAGCAGTTCATGCTCGACCTGCCGAAGACCGACGCCGCTTGCTTCTCGGCCATCCAGGGCGGCGACTTCACCGGCTTCACCGAAGTCAACGCCGACTTCTACAAGCCGATCATCGACGCCCGCAAGGCGACGATCGGCGGCTGATAGACCCGCACCACTCGGGAACGCTGGCCGCCCAAACGGCCAGCGTTTCACTGTTTGAAGGGGTGCTTTCGCATCCTCCGTCGCATTGTTTTCACGCATTTCCGGGGCGGAAAGCCGCTTCGCAAATTTCCTGGAAATGCTCTAGAGGCCGGCGAAAGCCGGAACGGTCATGGCAACTTCCCTGCTCCCGCGACATCTGAGCGACAACGGCGCCGTCATCGAGCGTCACTGGCAGGAACTCAGTTCCCGCCGCCGGCTCTACTCCTGGCTCGGCTTCGGCGTTCTCCTCCTGGCGCTGTCGGGTTCGCTCTGGTTCGCCAACGATTCCAATGCCGGCAAGTTCTTCGACCGTTTGCCGCATTTCTTCGATTTCGTCGGCGATCTCGCCCCGCGCGACGGGCTGGAAATTTTCCGCGCCATGTTCGACCTGCCCTCGCCCTACGACGACGGCAGCTTCAAGTACAACTATCCCGAGGGCCGGCTGTACCTGACCGAGAGCTTCTACATCCCCGAATACGTGCACAAGATGCTGGAGACCGTGAACATCGCGATCTTCTCGACGGTAATCGGCACGGCCTTCGGCTTCGTGCTCTGCTTCCTTGCCGCGCGCAACCTGATGCCCAATCCGTGGATCCGCGGCATCGTTCGCCGCATCATGGAAATCCTGCGCGCCTTTCCCGAGGTCGTGATCGCCGGCTTTTTCCTCGCCATCCTGTCGCTCGGCCCCATTCCGGCGATTGCCGCCGTCTCGATCCACACGATCGGCGCGCTCGGCAAGCTCTTCTATGAAGTGGTCGAAAACGCCGATATGAAGCCGGACGAGGGCCTGCGGGCTGCCGGCGGCAACTGGATCGAGCGCGTCTGGTTCGGCATGGTGCCGCAGGTTCTGCCCAACTTCGCCAGTTACTTCCTGCTGCGCCTTGAGATCAACGTGCGCGCCTCGACGATCATCGGCGCCGTCGGTGGCGGCGGCATTGGCGAGCTTCTCCGCCTTTCGATCGGCCAGGGACACCAGGCCAAGACCCTTGCAATCGTCCTCCTGCTGTTTGCGACCATTTTTGCCGTCGACCAGTTCTCCGCCTGGCTTCGCCGCCGCCTCGTTGGCGAGCAGGCCTTCCAGCTTGCCCAGTAGGTGCGCACCATGACCACGACCACACGATTGAACCCGATGGAAATGGACGCGATCGCGAGCCGCCATCCCGAACTCCTGAAATCCTCGACCTCCAGGCGCGTGCGCACCGCAGCCATCGCCGGTGGCGTCGTCGTCTACCTCATCTTCAGCTGGTGGTTCTTCTCGATCGGCCACGTGCTCGGCAATGCCAACTGGGGCATCGCCGGCACCTACCTCGCCGACTGGGTTTCCTATGAGGTACGCCCGGAAATCCACGTCGCCCCCGACCGGACGATGCGCCTCAACTATCAGCGCAATTCGCCGCTCGGGCCCAATCCCAATCCGGATTGGGTGGAACTCGACAGGCAGACGGTAACACGCCAGGTCGAAATACCGGCCGCCACCACGCAGGCGGTCAAGCCGAAGGCTAGCTCGTCCTTCAGCTTCATGGCCCCCGGTTCCGCGCTCGGCGGCACCACCGCCACGGAACCGCAGAACCGTGTCGAAACACGGACAGAAGAAGTCCTGACGCGCGTCGTCGTCACCTACAACCGCTCGACCAGGATCGAGATCACCGATGGCCTGGTGAAGGCGACCCATGGCGGCGACACGCTTGTCATGGCCGTCGACGGCGCCGACACGGTGCGGCCGCAGGGCGTATTGCCCGCCTGGGCAACACAGAAGCGGCCGGGCGAAAAGATCGTGCTTGCCTTCGGCGCCACCGGCTGGGCGGAAGTGGAAGGCGACGAGGTCTCCGTCCGCAACCGCTTCTTCGGCTGGGCGAACTTCCTGTTCGACACCAACTCGCCCTTCTTCGGCAAAAGCTATGGCGAGGTCGCCTCGCTCATCGCCTCCGGCGAGCGCATCGATCCGGCCCGTTCCAACCTGTCGCTTGCCTGGAACAACATCCTCTATAATGCCGAGTGGCAGCATCTCGACGTCTGGACGAAGCTGCTACAGACCGTCGTCATGGCCTTCGTCGGCACGCTCTTTGCGTCGCTGATCGCCTTCCCGCTCTGCTTCCTGGCCGCCCGCAACATCACCCCGAGCTTCCTGACCAACCAGGTGGTCAAGCGCTTCTTCGACTTCCTGCGGTCGGTGGACATGTTCATCTGGGCACTGTTTTTCACCCGCGCCTTCGGCCCCGGACCGCTTGCCGGTATCTCGGCGATCTTCTTCACCGACACCGGCACACTCGGAAAGCTCTACTCCGAAGCGCTGGAAAACATCGACGACAAGCAGCGCGAGGGCGTGAAGTCGGTCGGGGCGACGCCGCTTGCGGTGCAACGCTTCGGCGTGCTTCCGCAGGTGTTGCCGGTCTTTGCCAGCCAGGCGCTCTATTTCTGGGAATCGAACACCCGTTCGGCAACGATCATCGGCGCCGTGGGCGCCGGCGGCATCGGCCTGAAACTCTGGGAAGCGATGCGTACCAATTCCGATTGGGAAAATGTCGCCTATATGGTGCTTCTGATCTTGCTGGTTGTCTTTATTTTCGACAGCATCTCGAACGCGTGCCGTTCGCGCCTGATGGGCAGCAAGGCACATTGACGACAGCCAAGCATTTGCGTGTCCGCCATCATGATGTTGTCATGGAAATCGGCTAGCTGCGCATCGCATCCCGCAAACAATCGACCCGCCGCCCTGGCGGGCCGGTCGCTACAAGAAAGTGAAAACCGTGCGTTATGCCATCTATTTCGCGCCGCCGGCGGACAGCCGGCTGTCGCAGGTCGCGTCCCGTTGGCTTGGGCGCGATGCCTTTACCGGCGAAGACCTCACGCTTCCGACGATCGCCGGGATTGACGAAGAGACGCAACGCGCACTGACGGCCGACCCGCGGCGCTACGGTTTTCACGGCACGCTGAAGGCGCCTTTCGAACTTGCCGAAGGCCGGGACGAAGACGAGCTTCTCAGTATTTTCGAGTGCTTTGCCGCCGACCTCGACCCGTTCGAAATCCCTGAGATCGTGCTGCACCAGTTGGGCCCGTTCTTCGCTCTCGTGCCATCCGCGCCTTGCCTCGACCTGCAGGATTTGGCCGAAGACGCCGTTCACCGCTTCGACCCGTTCCGTGCGCCGCTGTCGGACGCCGACTTTGCCCGCCGCAAGCCAAACAGCCTGCCGGAGCGCCAGAGGCGCTACCTCAGAGAATGGGGCTATCCCTATGTTTTCGAAGAGTTCCAGTTCCACCTGACCTTGACCGGCCCGGTACCCACGGAAACCAGCGGCGTGATGCGTACCGCGCTCGAAACCACCTTTGCCGAGCATATCGGCAAACCACTTCACGTTACGTCAGTCGCGCTTTTCGTCGAACCGGAGCGCGGCGCACCCTTTACTGTCCGCTCCCTGCTGCCGCTCGGCAGCGACACCCAACGAAAGATCGCATGAGATGAGCAAAGAACAGGTTTTGACCAACGCCCGCATCGTCCTTGAGGACAGCATCCTCGATGGTTCGGTGCTGATCCGCGACGGCAAGATAGCCGATATCTCCGCGGGAACGGTTGCCAGCGGAGAGGACTTCGAAGGCGACTATCTGATCCCCGGCCTCATCGAGTTGCACACCGACCACCTCGAAGCCCACTACTCCCCGCGCCCCGGCGTGCGCTGGCTGAAGATCGCGGCGATCCAGGCCCATGACGCCCAGGTAGTCACCTCCGGCATCACCACGGTCTTCGACTGCCTGCGTCTCGGCTCCGACGAGGACGGCGGCTTCCAGAAGGGCGAAATGCGCAGCATGGCCGACGCCTTGGCCCAGGCCAAGGAAGAGGGTCGCCTTCGCGCCGATCACCTGATCCACCTGCGCTGCGAGGTGTCGACCTCCGACGTGCTTGATCACTACGAGGATTTCCAGAACGACCCGCAGGTCAAGCTCGTCTCGCTGATGGATCATGCCCCGGGTCAGCGGCAGTTCCAGACGATGGACCAGTACACGCTCTACTACAAAGCCAAGCGCGGCTTCTCGGACGAGGAATTCGCGCGCTTCGTCGAGCGGCAGCAGGCATTGTCGGCAAAGTATGCCGGTCCGCACCGCACCGCGCTCGCCGAGGCGTGTGCGGCCCGCGGCATCACCATTGCCAGCCATGACGACGCGACCGTCGACCACGTCGAAGAATCGATCGGCTTCGGTATCAAGCTTGCGGAGTTCCCGACGAGCTTCGAGGCCGCCGAGGCGTCGCACCGCGCGGGGCTGAGCGTGTTGATGGGTGCGCCGAACATCGTGCGCGGCAAGTCGCACTCCGGCAACATCGCCGCCCGCGATCTCGCCGAGCGCGGCGTGCTCGACGTGCTGTCGTCGGACTATGTGCCCTTCAGCCTGATCCACGCCCCCTTCGTGCTCTCCGACGAACTCGACGCCGTCGACCTGCCGAAGGCAATCGCCATGGTGACGTCGACGCCGGCGCGCACCGTCGGTCTCGATGACCGCGGCCGCATCGCCGTTGGCCTTCGCGCCGATATCGCCCGCGTGCACCGCAAGGAAGGCATCCCGGTCGTGCGCTCCGTCTGGCGCGAAGGACGGCGTGTCGCATGAGCGCGACCGAAAAGGGCGGCGCGCTCGTCGTCGTCGTCGGCCCGAGCGGCGCCGGCAAGGACAGCGTCATGGGCTTTGCCGCTCGGCACTTTGCCGATTGTCACGACGTGCATTTCGTCCGCCGGGTCATCACCCGTCCGTCGGATGCCGGTAGTGAAGTGCATGAAAGCGTGTCGGAAGACGAGTTCGTCGAGATGCAGAAGGATGGCGCCTTCGCCGTCTTCTGGGATGCGCATGGGCTGAAATACGGCATCCCCGCCGTCGTGCTCAGGAATGTCAGGGACGGCATGACGGCGATCGTCAATGGCAGCCGCGGTGCCCTGCCGGCGTTCCGCGAAGCCTTCGGCGAGATCGCCGTCGTCGTTGTTACAGCCGAGACGCCGGTGCTTGCAAAGCGACTTGCCGAGCGCGGTCGCGAGAGTGAAGAGGAAGTTTTGCGACGCCTCAGCCGCCAAGCGCCTGACGTGACCTCGGGCCCCGATGTCAGCGTGATCGACAACAGCGGGCGCCTCGACATTGCCGGAAACCGCTTCGTCGAGGTGGTCGAACGGCTGCGCGCAAAGGCGGATAACGCGGTTTAGCGTGATCCGCTTTCGCGGCCCGGCAGGCTTGCGAGTCGCGGGCACGCATCGCGATCTCCATTCCAAGGACAGGCGAAGGCTCCGAACCTCAGGGTTCGGAGCCTTTTCTTTTTACCTGCCGTGATGACGAACCCGCGAGAAGAAATTCCAGCGAAATCAGAGATCTACGGCCATTTTCTCAAAGCTCCCGCTCCGCTTCACTCGGCCGATCGCCCTTTCCTTTTCCGCAGGCTCCATAAATTTCCCCTTGTGGAGCAAGTTAATATGTATATACATTATATCCAGTGGAGGCGACCTGATGAACGAATTCTCGACCCGCAAGCCAGCATCCGGCATTTGGCGCAATGTGCGTCTCGTGACGCTTGGCGAATCCGTTGACGGTCTTGGCCTCGTCGAGAATGCGGCCGTGGCGGTCGTCGATGGGCGGATCGCCTATGCCGGGCCGGAGAGCGGGCTGCCCGCCGACCTCGCACGCAGCCTCGAAACGACGGACTGCCAGGGCCGCGTAATGACGCCCGCCCTTATCGACTGCCACACCCATCTCGTTCATGGCGGCAACCGCGCCCGCGAATTCCAGATGCGCCTCGAAGGCGCCACCTATGAAGAAATTGCCCGCGCCGGCGGCGGCATCGTTTCCTCGGTCAAGGCGACCAATGCGCTGACCGTCGATCAGCTTGTCGAAAGCGCCCTGCCGCGCCTCGATACGCTTCTTGCCGAGGGCGCCTCGACCGTCGAAATCAAATCCGGCTACGGGCTCAACGTCACGGCCGAGCTCAACATGCTGCGCGCCGCCCGCAAACTCGAAACGCTGCGGCCAGTCCGCGTTGTGACGAGCTACCTCGCCGCCCACGCAACGCCTGCGGACTACAAGGGCCGCAACGGCGACTACATCACCGAGGTCGTGCTGCCTGGGCTCGACGCCGCCCATGCCGAGGGCCTGGTCGATGCGGTCGACGGTTTCTGCGAGGGCATTGCCTTTTCGACCGCCGAGATCGCCCGCGTCTTCGACCGTGCCAAGGCGCTCGGCCTGCCGGTCAAGCTGCACGCAGAACAGCTCTCCAACCTTGGTGGCGCAAAGCTTGCGGCCTCCTACGGCGCGCTCTCGGCCGACCACCTCGAATATCTCGACGCAGAAGGCGCTGCAGCTCTTGCGAAGTCAGGCACGGTCGCCGTGCTCTTGCCGGGCGCCTTCTATGCGCTGCGCGAAGAGCGCCTGCCACCGGTTCAGGCTTTGCGTGACGCCGGCGCGCGGATCGCGATCGCCACCGACTGCAATCCCGGTACCTCGCCGCTGACCTCGCTGCTTCTCACGATGAACATGTCGGCGACGTTCTTCCGGCTGACGGTGGCCGAATGCCTTGCCGGTGCAACGCGTGAGGCCGCCCGCGCGCTTGGCCTGTTGGCCGAAACCGGAACGATCGAAGTCGGCAAGTCCGCCGATCTGGCAATCTGGAACATCGAGGATCCGGCCGAACTCGTCTACCGCATCGGCTTCAATCCGCTTCATGAACGCATCTTTAGAGGGCAAAGGATCGGTCAATGACCATCACTCTACACCCGGGCTCTGTGCCCCTCCGCGACCTCGAAACCATCTATTGGACCGGCGAACCGGCCCGCCTCGACACCTCCTTTGACGCCGGCATCAACAAGGCTGCCGCCCGCATTGCCGAGATCGTCGCCGGCAATGCGCCGGTCTACGGCATCAACACCGGCTTCGGCAAACTCGCCTCGATCAAGATCGACAGTGCCGATGTCGCGACGCTGCAGCGCAACCTGATCCTGTCGCATTGCTGCGGCGTCGGTGAGCCGTTGGCCGAAAACGTCGTTCGCCTCATCCTGTCGCTGAAGCTCGTCTCGCTCGGCCGCGGCGCCTCCGGCGTCCGCCTCGAACTCGTGCGCCTGATCGAGGCCATGCTCGAAAAGGGCGTGATCCCGGTCATCCCCGAAAAGGGCTCGGTCGGCGCCTCCGGCGACCTCGCGCCGCTCGCCCATATGGCCGCCGTCATGATGGGCCACGGCGAAGCCTACTTCGAAGGCCGCCGCCTGTCCGGCGCCGAAGCGCTTTCCGCTGCCGGCCTCAAGCCGGTGGTGCTTGCCGCCAAGGAAGGCCTCGCGCTGATCAACGGCACCCAGACCTCGACGGCGCTGGCGCTCGCCGGCCTCTTCCGCGCCCACCGTGCCGCACAGGCAGCACTCATCACCGGCGCCATGTCGACCGACGCGGCCATGGGTTCGTCGGCCCCCTTCCATCCGGATATCCATACGCTGCGCGGCCATCGCGGCCAGATCGACACAGCCGCTGCTCTCCGCGCGCTGCTCGCGGGCTCCGCGATCCGCGAAAGCCATATCGAAGGCGACGAGCGCGTGCAGGATCCCTACTGCATCCGCTGCCAGCCGCAGGTCGATGGCGCCTGCCTCGATCTGCTGCGCTCAGTCGCCCGCGTGCTCGAAACCGAAGCCAACGCCGTTACCGACAACCCGCTGGTTCTTTCGGACAACTCCGTTGTTTCCGGTGGCAATTTCCATGCCGAGCCGGTCGCCTTTGCCGCCGATCAAATCGCCCTTGCCGTCTGCGAAATCGGCGCGATCTCGCAGCGCCGCATCGCGCTGCTCGTCGATCCTGCCCTTTCCTACGGCCTGCCGGCCTTCCTCGCCAAGAAGCCGGGGCTGAACTCCGGCCTGATGATCGCCGAGGTAACCTCGGCGGCCCTGATGTCCGAGAACAAGCAACTCTCGCATCCGGCGTCTGTCGACTCGACGCCGACGTCGGCCAACCAGGAAGACCACGTTTCCATGGCCTGCCACGGCGCGCGCCGCCTGCTGCAGATGACGGAAAACCTGTTCTCGATCGTCGGCATCGAAGCACTAACCGCCGTCCAGGGCGTCGAATTCCGCGCCCCGCTCGCCACCAGCCCCGAATTGCAGAAGGCCGCCGCCGCCCTTCGCGCCGTCTCGCCGACGATCGAAGAGGATCGCTACATGGCCAACGACCTCAAGGCCGCCGGCGACCTCATCGCCTCGGGCCGTCTGAACGCCGCCGTCTCCGCCGGCATCCTGCCAAGCCTGGAGGCTTGAGATGGCTGTCGTCGAAGTCAAGAGAGGCAACTCGCCGGTCATCCTCGGCTTTCCGCATACCGGCACCGACGTGCCGGCGGCGGTCTGGGATCGGCTGAACGACAACGGCCGTATCCTCGCCGACACGGACTGGCATATCCACCGGCTCTATGATGGTCTTCTGCCCGAGGTGACCGTCGTTCGCGCCACCTTCCATCGCTATGTGATCGACGCCAACCGGGATCCCGAGGGCGTCAGCCTCTACCCCGGCCAGAACACGACCGGGCTGATCCCGGAAACGGATTTCGACGGCAAGTCGATCTGGAAGGATGGAGAAGCGCCGACGGAAGCCGATATCGCCGAACGTCTCCAGGCGTTCCATGCACCCTATCACGCGGCCCTTGCCGCCGAGATCGAGCGGGTGAAAGCGATCCATGGCGTGGTCGTGCTTTATGATTGCCACTCGATCCGCTCGCGCATCCCGTTCCTGTTCGAAGGCAAGCTGCCGGACCTCAACATCGGCACCGACGTGGGCAAGACCTGCGCGCCCGAGATCGAGCAGGCGACGGCAGAAATCGCCGCCGCTGCCGAAGGTTACAGCAGCATTCTCAACGGCCGCTTCAAGGGCGGCTGGACCACCCGCCACTATGGCCGCCCGGAAACCGGCGTGCATGCCATTCAGATGGAGCTCGCGCAATCGACCCATCTCGCCGCCGAAGAGCCGCCCTTCGCGCTCGACGCCACGCGATCCGCCCTTTTGCGAGAGCCGCTGGGAGCGATCCTGAACCGCATCGAAACAACAGCATTTGACCTCAAGACACTGACAGGGAGCGAGGCATGACCATCAACAATCCGCGCCACAACATTCGCGACGTGCGCGCCCCTCAGGGCACCACGCTCAACGCCAAGAGCTGGCTGACCGAAGCGCCGCTCCGCATGCTGATGAACAATCTGGACCCGAACGTCGCGGAAAACCCGCACGAGCTGGTCGTCTATGGCGGTATCGGTCGCGCGGCGCGCACCTGGGCCGACTTCGACAAGATCGTCGAGACGCTGAAGGACCTCAACGACGACGAGACCCTGATGGTGCAGTCCGGCAAGCCGGTCGGCGTGTTCCGCACCCACAAGGATGCGCCCCGCGTTCTCATCGCCAACTCCAACCTCGTACCGCACTGGGCGAACTGGGACCATTTCAACGAGCTGGATAAGAAGGGTCTCGCCATGTACGGCCAGATGACCGCCGGCTCGTGGATCTACATCGGCACGCAAGGCATCGTGCAGGGGACCTACGAAACCTTCGTGGAAGCCGGCCGCCAGCACTATGGCGGCAATCTCAAGGGCAAGTGGGTGCTGACCGGCGGCCTCGGCGGCATGGGCGGCGCCCAGCCGCTCGCCGCCGTCATGGCCGGCGCATCGTGCCTCGCCGTCGAATGCAATCCGGACTCGATCGATTTCCGCCTTCGCACCCGCTACCTCGACGAAAAAGCCGAGACGCTGGACGAGGCGATGGAAATCATTGCCCGCTGGACGAAGAACGGCGAAGCGAAATCCGTCGGTCTGCTCGGCAACACTGCCGAGATCCTGCCGGAAATGGTCCGCCGCGGCATCCGCCCGGACATGGTCACAGACCAGACCTCGGCGCACGACCCGGTCAACGGCTACCTGCCGAAGGGCTGGACAATGGCCGAATGGAAGGCCAAGCGCGAAAGCGACCCGAAGGCGGTCGAAAAGGCAGCGCGCGCCTCGATGCGCGAGCATGTCGAAGCGATGATTGCCTTCCAGGACATGGGCATCCCGACCTTCGACTATGGCAACAACATCCGCCAGGTCGCCAAGGAAGAGGGTCTCGAAAACGCCTTCGCCTTCCCGGGCTTCGTGCCGGCCTATATCCGCCCGCTCTTCTGCCGCGGCATCGGTCCGTTCCGTTGGGCGGCTCTGTCGGGCGATCCGGAAGACATCTACAAGACCGACGCCAAGGTCAAGGAACTGACCCCCGGCAACACCCATCTGCACAACTGGCTGGACATGGCGCGCGAGCGCATCGCCTTCCAGGGCCTGCCGGCGCGCATCTGCTGGGTCGGTCTCGGCGATCGCCACCGCCTCGGCCTCGCATTCAACGAGATGGTCAGGAACGGCGAACTGAAGGCGCCTGTTGTCATCGGCCGCGACCACCTCGACTCCGGCTCGGTCGCCTCTCCGAACCGCGAAACCGAAGCGATGAAGGACGGCTCGGACGCCGTTTCCGACTGGCCGCTTCTGAACGCTCTGCTCAACACCGCATCGGGCGCCACCTGGGTGTCCCTGCACCATGGCGGCGGCGTCGGCATGGGCTTCTCGCAACATTCGGGCGTCGTCATCTGCGCCGACGGTACCGATGATGCGGCCAAGCGCCTGGAGCGCGTGCTCTGGAACGACCCGGCAACCGGTGTCATGCGCCATGCCGATGCGGGCTACGAGATCGCGCTCGATTGCGCCAAGGAAAAAGGCCTGCGCCTGCCGGGCATTCTCGGCAACTGAGCCGCGCCCGACCGACATAATCAAGGACCTACAGATAGGGGCGCCGAAAGGCGCCCCTATCACTTTTTGATGAGACTGGTGTCAGGAGTGCGTCTTCCTCGCTCCGGCGCCTTGCAGCCGTTGATAGCAATGCTAGAAAAATCGAGATGCCATCGCATTGCTCGCGACGCGTTGCAGGACGTCTCCGTTCGCTCACGCGCGCGCTGGCTTTGATGAGAAGGCTTGATGCGTTAGGGCACGAACAGGAGAAGAACCATTAGACATCTGATGTTTGCCACCGGGCTTCTTGCGAGCGTCTTTGTTGCCTCGTCCGCGCTCGCCCAGACCGTGAGTTTCTTCGGCCCTGTTCGCAACGGCGAACGGCATTTTACCGCCTTCCCGGAGTTTATCGGCGTCGGAATGAGCCAAGGGGAGACCAAGAAGAGGGACGTGGTCTTCTCGACAATTCAAATGATCGCCATGGCCGCCGGACTTGAGACCAAGGCACAACCGGGCCTTGGAAGAAACACCATCGGCGTGATCTTCAGAAAGGACGTCGTCAAGGATGGCCGGGTCGACGTCAGCAAAATCGAAGATTTCGGCTTCGATGCCTACTACGTGCGGCTACTGAACGATGCTGCGGCAACTGGCGTACCGAACTGCGCTTCCGCCGTGAACTATTCCGCGGAAGGACGGTTTGACCGAGCCGTCATCGTTGCAAACAGCGATGTCCCCGATCAGGAATTGGCGACCTGCGTGGCGCAGGCCCAGGCGCACGCTTTGGGGATCGCCACCTTTACCTCCAGCAAGGCCGACTTTTCGCGCTTCTTCGCAAGGATCATGATCCTCGCCGATCAGAAGAAGAGGTGTCTCCAGGACAATCAGACAAAGTTCACCTGCACTTTTGTCGACGAGCCCTGGGACTGACTCACGAGCGCCGGACTGTTTTCTTCCCTGATTTGTCGCCGTCGAGCGCGAGCAGCAGCACCAGCCCGGCAAGGCCCCCGGCACCGCCAAGCAGGGCGGTGCCCGAGTAATCGCTGATCCGCGTGCCGAGTGCAAAAAGCCCAGCACAAAGACCGCCGCTCAGGAAAAGGTTCACGGCGAGCAGCGAGCTCCCCAATCCTGGCCGGTCGGCAATCAGGTCCTGGAGGTAGCTTATCGGGATCGTGATCAACGCGGCGGCGCCAAAGGCGCTGATCAGCGTCAGCGCGTAGATTTGCCAGGTCGCAGTCGAGAAGCCGAGCAGCACCATGTAGCCGATATAGATCGCGGTGCCGAGCGCGAGCGCCTTAAATGGCACGAGGCTCAGCTGGATGCGCGCCCAGACGAAGATGAACACGACTTCGAGGAAGGCGACGATACCGACGATGATGCCGATATCGGTGACGCTGCCGCCAATCTCGTCGGTCATGATCAGGGGCAGCACGGCGGCGTTGACGTGCAGCGACGAGGTGATGATCGCAACCGCGATGACGCGCAGGAAAATCCGCGGCGCCAGGATCTCCCGAAATGACGTCCAGTACGAAAGCCGCTTGCCGAGCGATGCGTCGGCCCCGCTTTCGTTGGGCAGCTTGAAATAGACGATCAGCAGATTGGCGAGGCAACCGAGACAGGCGAGCAGATAGGCCGGCAACATGCTGTCGCCGCCGGCGAGCGCAAAGCCGACCAGTCCGGGCACCAGAACCCAGGACACGGATATGGCCGCGCGGGCGCCTGTCGTCAGCGACGCAGCGTCATGGCCGCTCATCCGCCGGGCGATACTGCGCACATTGGCGAAAAGCAGCGTGTAGACCGCGCCGTAGATCGGCAACAGCAAAAGGACGCTGACGACGAAACTCATCTGGTGCGGGAGCACATAGACGATGCCGTAGCCGACAACGCCGAAAAAGATCGCCGTCGACATCAGCAGTCGATAGTTGCCGACGCGATCGGCCAGAATGCCGATCGAAACGCTGACGATGACGTTCACCGTCGAGGCAAGCAGGATCAGCAGCGAATAGACGGCATCGCTGAGCCCCAGTTCGTTGATACCGACGACGGACTGATAGGGCGAGGTGGCCGCACCGGCAAACCCGAACAGGAAGATTGCCAGCATGCTGATCCGCATGGCCGGGTTGCGCATCGCGCTGAGAATGGTGGAGGTCATGCTAGAACGTGTCCGCGAAGCGGGTGGAGGATATCGCACAATCGCTTAAATTGTGATCGATTTAAGGACGGTGTTATGCGGAAGGCCAAGTCGTTTCAGCGCTCCTTGCGCGTCGAACGACGCGCGGCGCTTTGAGGAAAGCCCTACCCGAAAATCGGGGAGGGAAAGTGCGAAACATGTCTCAGGCGCCGCTCGACCAACGCGCCGAAAAGCGGGCGACAGGTTCGAAGGCAAAGTCCTGGTCAAACGGATAGGCCGGTCGCTGACGGCGCAGGCTTGCGAGCCCCTCTATGTCCTGATTGACGACCCCGTCAGTCAGGGCCATCAGGTTGGGGTTGGCGATCGGCGCCAGTTCAGGCGAAAGATAGCCCGACTTGACGACGAGCAGCCGCACCGCCTTGGGGTCGAGGCCCAGCCGCCGGAAATCCTCGATGTTGTGGTAGGGCCTGCGGCGTGCCGCGATGACCACATCGATCGCGCCGACACGCACCACCGCCTGCCGCTCTTTCGCAGGCCCGGGATCGTCAAGCGTGACGACCTCAGCCAGCATTTCTGCGCGGGGGCTTGCCGGATCGAGGCTGCCGCCAATCTTGAGCATCAACGTTTCGCCGGTACCGGCGGCAAAGCAGGCTTCGACCGCCGGCAGGTCCGTGATACCGGCAATCAAGGCGCCCCGCCAGCCGCGGGCGAGCAGCGCCTTCAGCACATCGGCGCGGTCGCCGACGCCGCCGCCGGTCGGGTTGTCGCCGGAATCCGCAAGAATGATCGGCGTCGTCGTTGCGTGCTCGGCTACATCGAGCATTTCGTTCAGCGGCCCCGTCACGGGACCGAAGCGGAAGTTTCGACGTTCAGACCAGTAGCCGGCGGCAATCTCCTCCGCTGCCCGTTTGGCCGCCGCCCTATCGGTGGCAGTTACCACCGCACAGGCGGTCGCCCGCGGCTCGTCGGCCCAGACATAACCGACCATCAGGTTGGCATCGAGAACGCCCGGCCGCTTATCCATTTCGGGCAGTTGCGCGTAAAGCGACTTTGCCGGCTCGTCCTCCGTCGATGTGCATTCGCCGGGAAGCAGGACCGGAACCGGTGCCCAGGCGATGCCGGGACGCGTGCCGTCTCTCAGCGCCGAGACGAGCATCGACCAGGCGCGGGTCATGGTCTCCGGCGTGTCGATATGCGGCGCGGTACGATAGGCGGCAAAGATGTCGAGCTGGTCGATGATCTCTTGGCTGACATTGCCATGCAGGTCGTAACTGGCCGCAATCGGGCAATCGGGGCCGACGACAGCGCGGGCGGCCGAGATCCAGTCCCCCTCCGCATCGTCCACCCCGTCGACCTTGATGGCGCCGTGCATGGCGAGATAGAGGCCGTCGATCGGCAGGGCTTCACGCAGCTTGTCGAGGAATTCCGCCTTGAAGGCGTCGTAGGTCGGACGCGACACCGGACCGCCGGGCACGGCGCGCGCATGTAGCAGCGGCAGATGCTCGACGCCTTCTGCCTTCATAAACCCGAAGTATTCGGCGTCCAGCAGCGCCTGTCCGCGCAGCACGCGAAAATCTTCCTCCGTCATCAGGACAGGCGAGTAGGTGCTGCATTCGGTATGGATCCCACCAACGGCAATGCGCATGGGCTTTCCCCTCAGAGGTTCGGGCTAAGCGGCGCGATGGCCGCAAAGCGCAGCCAGTCCTTCGCCGACTTCGGTGTCCATGCCGCTTCGGCGATCGCCGGAAGCCGCGGGAAGACGAGACGGTTGAAGTAGCCCCGCGAAAGATAATGCTCGGACCAGATGCAGGCCTGCACCCCTCTGAGGCGGGCCTTCAATTCGTCCGGGAACTCGCCCTCGGCCTCGTAGCCATAGGTGTGCGCAGGTGTCGCCGTACCGGCCCAGCTTGCGCCCGGCTCCTGCCAGGCATCGGCCTGCGCCATGTCGAGGTAATAGGCCTGGCCGGGGGTCATCACCACATCATAGCCTTCGCGCGCGAGCTCGATCCCGACCTCCGGCCGCTCCCAGGCCATCAGCAGCGTATCTTCGGTCGAGACACCGCCGCCATGCGCCACCTCGTTCCAGCCGGCGAGCTTGCGGCCACGCGCCGTCAGCATCTGCTTGACCCGTTTCAGGAAGTAGGATTGCAGCGCGAAGGTGCCGGAGATGCCCTCCTGCTCCATCAGCTTCTTGGCCAGCGGCGAAGCGAGCCACGAACCGTTCGCCACTTCGTCGCCGCCGATATGGATGTAGGCGCTCGGGAAAAGCTCGACCATCTCGTCGAGGACCTTCTCCAGAAACTCGTAGGTGAAGGCAACGGCCGGGTTGAGCGCATTGTTGGGATAGCCCTGAACCGAGTGGTAGCTCTCCGGTGCCTCCTGGCCGTCGGTCAGATCCGGCAGCGCCACCAGGGTCGCCGTGCTGTGGCCGGGGATGTCGATCTCCGGCACGACATCGACATGCAGCGCCGTCGCCTGCGCGACGATCGCCTTGACGTCCTCCTGGCTGTAGAAGCCGCCGACGGGCTCAGCACCGTTGCCGAGTTGCGGCAACAGCGGCTCATCCGGCCCGCGCAACACGCCAAGCGTCGTCAGCTGCGGATAGGCCTTGATCTCCAGGCGCCAGGCCTCGTCGTCGGTCAAATGCCAATGGAAAACGTTGAGCTTGAACCAGGCGAGAATGTCGATCAGCCGCGCCACATCCGCCGTCGGATAGAACTGGCGGGAGACGTCGAGGTGGCAACCGCGCCAGCTGTAACGCGGCGCATCCGAAATTGTGCCGCTCGCCGGAAAGCGGAACTTGTTCGGATGGTTGCGTGCCCCGTCCAGAAGTTGGACCAGACTGGTCAAACCATATTGGCGGCCAGCGCTGCCGCCAAAGCTGAGGCGAATTTCGGTCTCGGAAAAGTCGAGCCGATAGGCCTCAGCCTTAAGACCAGCGTCGGCGGCAAAGACAATCGCCCGCCCCTGCTTCGAGGCCGCCAGGCTGAAGGGGGCGTGACCCGCCGAGAAAAGGCGGTGGTACATCGCCAGAACCGTATCGATGGCTGCGACATCCTCGCCCGACGCGCCGACCGCCGGATAGAGAACGACGGGGAATCCGTCTCCAGCACGAAGCTCGAGCTTCGCCGGCCAGGGCTGCAACGCATAGGGCTGATCGAGCTTGCCTTCCGGCAGCCGCACTGGCGGCGGCTCACTGACAGCATTTTCAAGCAGCAGGTCGGAGACGGCAACCGGCACGTGCCGGCCATCGGCAAGCGTCAGATAGGCAGACTTCGCACCATCGGTGCAGTGGCGCGCATTGCGGTGCAGGCCGCTGACAGTGAAGGTCCAGCTCTCGCCGTTTTCGATCGTCAGCCCCGTTGGCGGCGCGAATTCGTGAAAGTTGGCGTTGCGGCGCAGGAATACGGCATTGTCGCAGGCCTTAGGATCAATCACCCGGGTGAGCGAGGTGTAGACGATCCTGAAACCGGAAAGCGGCGCTCCGGAGAAATTGAACAGCGTGAAGGTAAACCGCCCGAACGGCCCGCCATCCGGCTGCCAGGACGCCTCGAGACGGTAGGAAACCGGGTGCATGCTCATCCTCCAGAATGCTTATGTCAGTAGTGGCTTGATTGCGAGAACGTGCGGGCCAACTCCGCCTGTCCGGCGGTCAGGCCGCAATCGACAGGCAGGCAGACGCCCGAAATGGCGGCCGCCAGCGGGCCTGTCAGGAAGTGCACGGCATTGGCGACGTCATCGGGATTGACGATGCGCTGCAGCGGATACCAGCGGCGCGCCTCTTCGAATACGTCCGGGTTCGATGCCGCCCTCGCCTCCCAGGCCTGGGTGCGCACCGTACCGGGCGCCACCGCATTTGAGCGGATGCCGAACTTGCCGTACTCGACCGCGATCAGTCGGGTCAGGTGCAGGAGGCCAGCCTTGGCGGCGCTATAGGCCGGGTGGCCGAAGACGTTCATGCCGTTGACCGAGGCGATGTTGACGACCGAACCGTGGGTTTCTTTCAGCATGTCCTCGACTGCGCGAAAAGTGAGGAAGGCCGCCTCAAGGTTCAGAGCATTGTCCATGCGCCAGATCTCCGGCGTCGTGTCGTGCAGGCTGACGGCACGGGCAGCACCAGCATTGTTGACGAGGGTGCGGACAGCGCCCTTCTCTGCGGCCCTTGCTGCCATCGCAGCAACGCTTGTCGCGTTGGTCACGTCACAGGCGACAGCGACGAAGCGCTTATCGTCGCCAAGCGCCCGTGCTGCCTTTTCGGCGGCCTCCGCATCGATGTCGACGAGCAGGACCACGTCATGGTCGTCGGAAAGCTTGCGGGCGATGGCACGGCCGATATCGCCGGCGGCACCGGTGACGATCGCGAGAGATTGCGTCATGCGTTGACCTTTCGCGGCACGTCAGTCTCCGAGAAGCTGGCGGTCGTCACCGTCGCGGTGCGTCACCAGTTGCTGTTTGATGCGCCGAAGTGTGGCTGTCGCCTGCGGCTGAACCCGGTAGGCGACGAGACTGGAGAGGATGTCGAGCAACGCCAGATAGGCGATGCGGGTGGAGGTGGGACGGTAGATGTTGTTGCCCTCGGGCAGATCGACCGGAACGGTGATGCTGGCAGCGTTGGCCACCGGGCTGCCGCTCTGCGTCAGTGCGATGGTCGGCACTTTCAGTTCGCGCGCGAGCGTGAAGGCGCGCACCAGTTCGGCGTTACGGCCGGAAAAGGACGAGCCGATCAGCACGTCCGTCGGCCGGGCCGCCGCCGTCATCATCAGTTGCATGCTGTGATCAGAGCTGGACGTGATGCGCAGCCCGAAACGAAAGAGCCGGTTTTGAAGTTCGCCGGCGATCATCGACGAATTGCCACCGGAACCAAAGGCGTAGATCATTTCCGCTGAGGCAATCCGCTCGACCGCCTGTTCGATCGCGGCCAGATCGAGCGAACGATGCAGCAAGAACAGCGCGTTCTGCGACTTGGTGATGATGTCCTGGGCGACGTCGCCGGTCTCGCGGCTCTTCGGCTCGGGCTTCAGGTAGCGCATGCCGATGTAGGCGGTGCGCGCAAGCTGCACCTTGAAGTCGGAGAAACTGTCACAGCCCAGCCGGCGACAGAAGCGGGTGACCGTCGGCGGCGAAACGTCCGCCTTGCCCGCGAGCTCGATGATGGAGGCGTTTACCGCGAACTCGAAGTCGTTCAGGAGAATATCGGCAATGCGGTTTTCCGATTGGGAGAGCCGCCCTTTTTCTTCCTGCAGTGTCGCGAAGATGTCCATCGCCCGCTTACGCCTTGCTTCGGATCACGAATGAGAGCGGGCTGCGGACCGAAAACCGCTCCCGCTCCAGGATCAGCCTTCCTTCGGCTTATAGGCCACGCAGTCGATCTCGACCTTGCAATCGACCATCATCGACGACTGGACGCAGGCCCGTGCCGGCGGATGCGCGCCGAAGTACTCCTGGTAGATCTTGTTGAATGTCCAGAAGTCCCGGGGATCGTCGAGCCATACGCCGCAACGAACCACGTGCTCCGGGCCGTAGCCGGCTTCCGCCAGGATGGCCATCACATTGGCGATCGTCTTGTGGGTCTGGGGGATGATCCCGCCCTCGATGATCTCGCCGTTTTCCATGGCGACCTGACCGGAGACATAGAGCCAGCCGTCCGCCTCGACAGCGCGCGCAAAGGGCAAAGGTTTGCCGCCAGCGCCGACCTGTTCCGCACCATAGCGCTTGATCGTCATCTTGAGCCTTCTTGCAAATTATTTTCTTTGATCGTTGACAAGTGACCATAGAAAGCTGAATTTGGCTAGCGAAAAACACCATTCATGAAAAGAATTTCAATCCAGGGCGCGAATATGCGGGATCCTTTTCTCAATCCATTCCCCTCTTCCGATGCTGCACGCCACTCGATCTGGGAGATGCTGGTCTCCCGCGACATTACTGCCTTTCTGGCAGCCGACTGGTCGATGGTTGCAGACGATTTCGTCGGAGAGAGCTTCATCGGCATCGACGGACGGCGCGAAACCAATCCGGACAATTGGCGACTGACGTTCCCGTCGCTCGCCGCCTATCGCGAAGAGTGGCTGCGCCAGGCGCAGGATTTTGCGACACAGAGCTTTGCCGAAGACCCGCGCACTGCGATCTTCACCACGACGACGCTCGAGGACATCGAGATCAACGGCGAGCAGGCGCTGGCGCGCAAGAAGTTCGACGGCAGCCTGAAGAAGACGGACGGCAGCGTCGACATCCTGAAATGGCAGACGGTCTATTACTGCCTTCTGCATGAGGGACGCTGGAAGATCGCCGGCTTTACCGGCTACCTGCCAAACCCGATGGGCGCGGTTTCCGCATAATTTCCTGGATCGTCACCCGTCCGGGAAAAATCATGCGCCAGACTTAGAGCTTGCAGCGGCTTTCGCTCATCCGGCCGGATAAGCGGCGCTGCGGGCGTGACGCGATAGAAAAGGCAACGGCATTGCGGATCTTCACAGCGGCGCTTGCGACCGAGACCAACACCTTCTCTCCGATCTGCATCGACCGCAGGGCCTTCGAAGCCTCGCTCTACGCTCCGCCGGGAGAACACCCGGAAACGCCGACGCTTTGCACGGCGCCGATCACCGTCGGCCGACGCGTCTGCGCTGAGAAGGGCTGGGACCTGATCGAGGGGACCGCGACCTGGGCGGACCCGGCTGGCCTCGTCAACCGTGAAACCTATGAAGGCCTGCGCGACGAGATCCTTGGCCAGTTGCGCGCCGCCATGCCCGTCGACGCCGTGGTGCTCGGCCTGCACGGCGCGATGGTCGCCGATGGTTACGAAGACCCCGAAGGCGACCTGCTGACGCGCGTGCGCGCAATCGTCGGCCCCGATATTCTCGTCTGCGCCGAACTCGACCCCCATAGCCACCTGACCGCCAAGCGCGCCGCCGCGTCGAACTTCTTCGTCTACTTCAAGGAATTCCCGCACACCGACTTCGTCGACCGGGCGGAGGATCTCTGGAAGATCGCCGTCGACACGCTCGAAGGCCGCGTCACGCCCGTCATGTCGATCTTCGACTGTCGGATGATCGACGTCTATCCGACCTCACGCGATCCGATGCGCTCCTTCGTCGACAAGCTGATGCGGATCGAGAAGGAAGACGCCGACGTGCTATCGCTCTCCGTGATTCACGGCTTCATGGCCGGCGACGTCCCGGAAATGGGAACGAAGCTGCTTGCCGTCACCAACGGCAAGCCGGAGAAAGGCGCGAGCCTCGCGCGGGAATTGGGTCTCGAACTTTTCTCCCACCGCGGCACCTTCATCATGCCGCAGATCGACGAGAAGCAGGCGGTCGACGAGGCGCTCGCGGCAACCAGAGGGCCCGTCGTCATCGCCGATGTCTGGGACAACCCGGGCGGCGGCACGGCCGGCGACGCGACGGTGCTGCTTGAAGAATTGCTCGCCCGCGGCGCGACCGACGTTGCGGTCGGCACGATCTGGGATCCGATGGCGGTGCAGATCTGCATGGCGGCGGGCGAAGGCGCCGAAATCCCCTTGCGCTTCGGCGCCAAGTCGGCGCCGGGAACCGGCAATCCGGTCGATGGCACGGTCAAGGTGGTCAAGCTGGTGCGGAATGCCGAGATGCGCTTCGGCGAGAGCTTCGCTCCCTTCGGAGATGCGGCTCACATCCGTTTCAAGGGTATCGACATCATCCTCAATTCGACCCGGGCGCAAAGCTTCGATCCGAGCCTGTTTTCGGTGATGGGCATCGACCCGACGGAAAAGAAGATCCTGGTCATCAAGTCGACCAACCACTTCTACGCCTCGTTCTCCAAGATCGCGGCGGAAATCCTCTATTGCTCGGCCGGCACGCCCTACCCAAACAATCCGGCCAGGACCGACTACAAGCGCGCGCCGAAGAATATCTGGCCGAAGGTGGAGAACCCGCACGCAACCGAGAAGGGCGCGGCCTGACGATTTGCGGCATCGTCGCCGGCTGCGACCGCTCCTTCAGCGATCGGCGGCCTGGCGGGCCATCTCGATGTACTGTGCAACGTGTTTCGCATCTATATCCGCTGGGCGCAGCAGCCTGATGTGGCGGCGAAGCTTGCCCGAGCCTTCCAGGACGGCATGCGGATCGGGCAAGGCGGCGCCCCGGCTAAATTCCAGCGTCACGTGCTCTGCGTAAGAAAACGCGCCGCAGAAGCTATCACCGGACGAAAACAGGATGCCGCCATACTTCACCTCTTCGGTGATCGCAGGGCCCGAGGCGAGCGCGATTTCCCGCAGTCGGGTGATGATCGCGACCTGATCGCCGCGATGAAGCTCGATCTCCCGCAGAAGGGCACGGATCCGATCATCCGTCATGCGGCACCCGAGGCGATGACAAACGGCTTGTACTCCGGCGCGGGTTCGCGGTTGGAGTAGATGTAGAGCAGCACGCCGTTCGGGTCCTTCACCGCAAAGCCGCGATCTCCCCAAGGGTGATCCTCGATCGGTAGTGCCGCGGCAAGGCCTGCCGCCGTGATCCGGCGATACTCGCCATCGACATCTTCGACACAGAGATTATAGGTGAGGCCTTCGGTGTTGCACACGGGCTGCCCCTGTTGCGGTTCCATGAATTGCAGCGACAGGCCTTGGCCCAGTTCCAGGCTGATGTACCAGCCGCAGTCGAAGGTCAGCCGCGCAGAGAAGTATGTCTGGTAAAAGTCCCGCGACGCGGCAATCCGGTTGGTCGTAATACAGGGCGAGGCAGTGGTCGGGCGCACAGGCGGGTTCCTCCTGAGTTATGCCGTTCGTGGGTTGCGCGGTCGTGCCGGCCGCTAAGCGGGCATCGCGGAGCAGAGCTCGACAAGGCAGCCGTTGAGATCGCGGACATAGCCGACCACCTGCCCCCACGGCTTTTCTTCCGGCGGCTTCACCGGTGATGCTCCGGCAGAGACCGCCATCTCATAGGCCTCTTGCGGCGCCGAGCAGACGAGCGCGATTTCGAAACCGGCAGCGAGGTCACCCTTGCGGTTCGCGCGAACGGCAAAACCATTCAGCTCCGCCATGGTCTCGCTGGCAAAGGCCAGAGCCGTCTCACCGGTCTGCATCTCCGCATAGAGGTTGCTTTCATGCACGAACCCGCGCTTCAGACCGAACGCCGCCTCATAGAACGAGACCGTTGCCGGCACGTCGGGAACATAGAGGATCGTGTATCCGAAACGGACAGTCATGGTTTCGTCTCCAAGGGTTGCCCGCCGCCAAGATCGGCCACGCGCGAAGCGTGCGCCCGAAGCATCGCGAACAGTTACGGGCGATCATCGTTCATTGCCGGGCTCCGTTCTTGAACAATTCGGACATCAGTCCGAGATCGTCACCAGCGTGACGTCGGGCAAGCGCGCCGGCGAGAACCCGCCCAACCGCCGGAAGACCCGGGTCATGTGGGATTGGTCGGCAAAGCCGGCTTCGAACGCGGCATCGGCGGGGCTGAGGCGGTGATCGCGCAAAAGACGCAGGGCCCGATGAAACTGGATGATCGCCGCAAACGCCTTCGGCGTAAGACCCGTCGCGTGAAGGAGGATGCGTCTGGCGGTGCGCTCGGAGACACCGTGCATCGCGGCGAGCTCGGCGATGCGCAACCGACCACCGGAGGCGTGCAGCGCGCTTACAATGTTGCGGCTGAGCGGTGTCACCTCAAAGTCACTCTCGGCATCGCGCTTGCGGACGAACTGAACCAGCCGACCGGCAAGTTCCTGCTGGTCCAATGCCGGTGCGCAGAGGGCGGCGAGGTCGGGCCATTGGCCCAGAGCGGCCGCGCCGATCAGCGCGTCACCGTGCAACCGGATCGGCTCCAGCCCGAGAATTCTCTGAAAATGGCCGGGCCTCAGCCGCACGCCGACGAAGGCGGCACCCGGCTCCAGCGGGACGTCGTAATAGCCCGTCGTTGGACCGGTCACGATCGGCATCAGGTCGCGGATTGGCGAAGCCTTGAGCGCAAACCTGAGGATGATGTCGCATCGCCCATCCGGCAGGACCCGATAGCTGCCTTCGTTGCGGCTGACAGACGCCCAGACGGCTTCGATCCCGGCATTGGCGTCAACGAGATGAGGAAGCTCCGTATAGCGGCCAAGCGTCATGATGCCCTATCCGAGTGCGCTTGATCGCCTTTGAACAGGAGGAATGGCGCCAGCGACGGGCGATTTTTACAGACAGAACCGCCGAATATCCAGCCATACCACCAAGCACTGGCCGCGCCCTGATCGGACGCGACCGTGATCCTGGTCCCTGGTTTCAGGCAGCCGCGGGATTGAGCACGCCCATATCGATGTCGGTCAACTCGACGCGACGTTCGAGCGCTATACCGGCCTCGTCGAAGAGGTGGCAATCGGGCGTACGGATACCGGCCTGCACAGTTTGTTCCGGCTGGATCGCCGCCGTTCCCGGCAACATGGCGCAGAAGTTCTCACCTTCTCCGCCGATCGCGGCATAGGCAACCGTGTGGGCACCGAGACGTTCGATGACTGTCGGCGTCACCTTGAGCGTCAGGTCGCCGGTGCCGAGCACGATATGTTCCGGACGAACCCCGAGTGTCAGCGTCCGACCGGCGAGGCCTGCTTGCGGCACGACCGGAACGACCACCGACTGCCCCTTGTAATCGACCTCGACACCCGCGTCGCTGACGCCCTTGCAGGTGACCGGCAGGAAGTTCATCTTCGGGTTGCCGATGAAGCCGGCAACGAAGGTGTTGGCCGGCTTGTGATAGAGCTCGAGCGGCGCGCCGGTCTGGGCGATCTGGCCGGCATTGAGAACGACGATCCGGTCCGCCATCGTCATCGCCTCGACCTGGTCGTGCGTGACGTAGATCATCGTTGCCCGCAATTGCCGGTGCAGTTTCGCCAGTTCGATGCGCATGTCGGCGCGAAGCGCCGCATCGAGGTTCGAGAGCGGCTCATCGAAGAGAAAGATCTTCGGCTCGCGCACGATCGCCCGCCCGATCGCGACACGCTGACGCTGACCGCCCGATAGCATGCCCGGCTTTTGCTGCAGCCGCTGGTCGAGGTGCAGGATGCGCGCCGCATGCTCCACCTTGGCTTTCAGCTTCTCCTCAGCCATCTTTTCCACGCGAAGCGGAAAGGCGATATTCTCGAAGACGCTCATGTGCGGATAAAGCGCGTAGGACTGGAAGACCATGGCGATGCCGCGCTTGACCGGCGGCAGGTCGTTGACGCGTTTGCCCTCGATCAGGATGTCCCCCGAGCTGGTCTCGTCGAGACCAGCGATCATCCTGAGCAAGGTCGACTTGCCGCAACCGGAGGGTCCGACGAAAACGACGAACTCACCGTTCCTGACTTCGAGATCGATGCCTTTCAGCACCTCGAATGTCCCGTAGAATTTCTGAACCCGATTGAGATTGAGCTGTCCCAAGAAACTGTCTCCGGCCACCGGCGAGAAGCGGCTCATTTATAGCAGAGTTAGGTGGGGCCGCGAACCGATCTTGTCGGCGCGCGGCCCCGGTGGCCTTACTTGTACTCTTCGAGGTCGGCAGCCGCCTTCTTCAAGGCGTCGGCCGGCTCGGCCTTGCCGGTCACGACCGACTGGACCATCTCGATGATGACGTTCTGGAAGCCCTTGTAATCGGTAAAGAGCGGCTCGGGACCACCAAAGGCGATACCGTCGATGAACGGCTTCCAGTAGGGATCCTTCTTGACGAATTCATCGACCATCGGCGACGGCCGAAGCGGCGTCAGGCCGGCAGCACCCTGCAGTTCATATTCGCCCTGTGGACCGGGCGAGGTGATGAACTTGGCGAACTCGATCGCCTTCTCCTCGACGCCCGACCCCTTGAAGACCGCCAGGCTGTCGGTGATGAGCAGCGTGCCCTCGCCCTTGGCCGAGGGGCCGAGCGGCAGCGGCGCGACTCCCCAATTGACCTTGGTGTCCTTCAGGCGAACGGCTGCACCGGAACCCGACTGAAGCATGCCGACCTTGCCGTCCAGGAAGATGGCCCGCATCTCGTTCTGTTCGTAGGCGGTTGCACCTTCGACGGAATAGGGCGTGATGTCCTTGTAAGCCTGGAGCGCTGCCAGAACTTCCGGGCTGTCGATGACGATCTTGTCGCCGTCGATGACCTTGCCGTTGTTGGTGTAAACCCAGTGCATGAACTGGTGCATGGTGTTGTCGAAGGTCTTGGCCGGAAGACCATAGCCGGCGACGCCGGTCTTTTCCTTGATCTGCTTGGCGAACGCGATCTCTTCGGCCCAGGTCTTCGGCGGCGTTTCCGGATCAAGACCGGCCTGCTTGAACAGATCCTTGTTCCAATAGAGCGCCTTGGTCGAAAACGCTATCGGAACGCCCCACTGGTTATCGTCGAAGGTCACGGTGTCGACGATGTTGGGATAGTAGCTCTTCTTCTCCTCGTCCGTCATCGGAACGGGGACGATAAGGTCGTTCTGGGCGAATTCCTTCAGCGTGCGCGAACCGACATACGCCATGGCGACCGGCGTGCCGGCGGCAGCAAGCGTCGTTGCCTTGTCCTGGCACTGGGCCCAGCCGACGACTTCCGGGGTCACCTTCCAGCCCGGGTTCTTCTCTTCCCACTGCTTGATGTACTTCTCGTGCACCGCATCCATGGTGTCGCCGCAGTAGATCCAGCTGATCTCCTGGTCGGCCGCCTTGGCGGTCACGGCGCCGAGCGCGGTCGAGCCGAGCAGGGCAAGGGCGAGCACCCCCGTCTTGAATTGGATAGACACGTTTTTATGCTCCCGTTCTCTGGTGGTTGACTTAAGTCTTATTGTTTCACCGCGCCCGCGGTCAGCCCGCTGACGAGATAGCGTTGCAAGAGGAAGATCACGACGACGGCCGGCGCGATGCCGACAAAGCTCGCGGCCATCAGCTCGTTCCAGACCACCTCCTGGCGTCCGAAATAGGCAAAGAGACCGACAGGCAGCGGCATGAATTCGCTCTTGGAATTGAAGGTCAGCGCGTAGATGAACTGCTGGGCATAGGCGCCGATGAAGGTGGTGATCGCCACCACGGTGATACCGGGCATGGCGATCGGCAGGATCACCCGGCGCAGCGTATAGAAGTGGCTGGCGCCGTCGACGAAGGCAGCCTCGTCCAGTTCGCGCGGGATGCGCATCATGTAGGTGCGCAGCAACCAGATCGCAGACGGGATCAGGAAGGCGACGCCCGGCACGATCATCGCCAGATAGGTGTTGAGCACGCCGAAGGTGCGCATCAGCCGGAAGAGCGGGATCAACAGCACCGCGCCCGAGAACATGTTGACGGCGAGGAATGCGCCGAGCAGCACGCCGGCACCGCGGAAGTTGAAGCGGGCAAAAGCGTAGGCAGCAGGAATGACCAACACCAGCACGATGGCCGTGACGATGGTGGAGATGAAGAAGGAATTGAAGATGTAGCGGGCAAAGCCCGGCACGCTCTCCCACATCGTAAAGTAGGCGGCAAACGACCCGTTTTCCGGCCAGAAGCGATAGGGCGACGAAAACAGCAGCCCGAGCGGCTTCAGCGACACCAGGAAGCCCTCGACGAAGGGCGACAGGATGAAGGCGAGGAAGACGAAGATGCCCGCATAGATGCCGACAAGCTCGTACCAGCGGTAGCGATTGATCAGGGCCGGCTGGCTCATTTCTGTTCCCCCTGAGAAAGACGGCTGGTGACCCGGAAATAGGCAAAGCAGAAGATCGACAGGAAGATGCAGATCAGCACCGCACGCGCCGCCCCTTCGCCGTATTTTTTCGACCCGATCGCGGTGCGATAGGTGTCAATGATCATCGTGGTCGTCTCACCATTGGGACCGCCCTGGGTGAGGATCCAGATGATGTCGAAGGAGTTGAAGGTCGCAATCAGCGACAACATCGACATGGTGATCAGCGACGGCACGAGCAGCGGCAGCGTGATGCGGCGGAAGCGATAGAAGCGCCCTGCCCCGTCGGTCCAGGCGGCCTCGTAGAGATCCTGCGGGATCGCCTGCATGGCCGCCAGCATATAGAGCGTCACCAGCGGCACGCCGATCCACACGTCGGTGACGATCGTCGCCCAGAAGGCGGTTTCGCCCCGCGCCAGGAAAGCGATCGGCCCATTGGTGAGGCCGAGGTTCTGCAGCACGCCGGAGATCATGCCGAACTGGCCGTTGTACATCCAGCCCCACATGAAAATGCCGATGGCCATCGGCACGATCCATGGCGGCATGGTGAGCAGGCGGAACAGCGCTCGGCCGGGCACGGCTGCGTTCAGCATCGTTGCGCCGAAAACGCCGATGATCATCTTGATCGACACCGAGAAGAACGTCCAGACGAAGGTCCGGAAGATGACCTCGGCGAAGGTCTCGTTGAAGATCTTGTCGTAGTTGGTCCAGCCGACCCAATTGGTCGTCTTCTTCAGCGACGCGTCCGTAAACGACAGGATGAAGGTGTCGACCAGCGGATAGGCGACGATCACCGTGACGTAGAGAACAGCAGGAAGAAGCAGGATCCAGGCGAAGATGACTGTGCTGCGTTGAACACTCATCCGTCGCCTCCCCTTACGCCGCGCGGGAATGCAGGGCTTCGTCGAAGCGGTCCCATATGGGCCGGAGGTCTATGACGCTCTTCTTGCGCCGAGCCTCGTCCATGGAGAGCGCCAGGATGCCGGCTTCCAGCGCATCGCGCGTCGAAACCGGCAGCGGCCGGCCGTCGCGGACATGGCCGATGATATCGGTCGCCATCTGCTCGTCGGCACCGTAGTGCTGCGACAGTTCGGTGGCCTTGTACTTGTTCTCGATCACCTTCTTGCCGGTCAGCATCTCGTGCACGTCGAAATAGCCGCGGATGAAATCGCCCTCGGCCATGCCGCGCGAGCCCATGATGCAGAAGCGGCGGAACTGGTCCGGCACGTTGAGATTGGTGTGGAAATTCATGCCGACGCCATTGGCGTATTCGACGATCGCAACCTGGTAGTCGATGATGTCGCCGTCGCTGTCGAAGACCTTGTCAGACCCCATCCAGCCACTTGGCTTGCGGTGGAAGAGTTCGAGGTCGTTGATGCCTTCGCGGGCCGGATCGTTGGCGGGGATGAAGCTCTTGCGGCCACCGAAGCTCGCGACGCGTTCCGGGCGAGCACCGACGACGCCATTGTAGAGGTCGAGGTCGTGGCAGCATTTCTCCAGCATGAAGCTGCCGGAATAGCGCTCGTAGCGGCGCCAGTCGCGCATGAAGAAGGCGCCATGATAGGGCTCGATATGCTCGGATGCCTCGATCGAGACCACCTGGCCAAGCTTGCCTTCGGCAAGCGCCTGGCGGAGATCGCGGTACATGGGCGCGTAGCGCAACACGAGACCGACCATCAGCCGCTCATGACCGAACTTCGCCATGAGCGCTGCGAGTTCCAGGCTCTCCTGGATCGTCGTCACGATCGGTTTTTCGCTGAAGACCTTCAGACCGGCTTCAAGGCCGATCCGGATATGGTCGAGGTGCATGTGGTTGGGCGAGCCGATCATCAGGAGATCGAGCTTCTCGTTGGCGATCAGCTCTTGCGGTGTCGCATAGGCCTTGCCGGGAGAGATGCCTTTTTCGGTGAGCGTGGCCAGACCAGCCGGGTTCGGATCGACGTATCCGGCAATTTCGAAGCTCTCGTCCATGGCCTTGAAGACATAGCCGAGATAACCCAAACGGAATCCGAGTCCGATGATGCCAACTTTCATGCTCGTCCTGTTCCCCTGCCTTTTGGCGTAATTTATTTTCGCAGACTGGGACAGTTTTTTCAGGCCGTCAACTCAAATCCGCATATTTCGTAAAATTGTGAAATTCATTTTCATATCTCAGGCAAATGCTGACAAAGCAGGCATTTCATGGACAACTAAAGAGGGTGCACACAGCGCAACTCTACGGCAGGAGGAAAGCGGTCCAGACCACTGCACGTTGCGGAACGATCTTTTTCACGGCTCACGTTTTTCCGACCAGGCGATCACGCCAGCGCAGAAGCCCGAGCAAGGGCCGAGCCAGATAGGGCGGCGGGATTTTTCGGTGATCACCGACCGTCCCTCCTCTTGCGACAGACGCATCCGGCTCGATCAGGAACGCAACGACCATTGCGTCGCGCGTGGCGACAAGGTCCAAGCCTTCATCAGAGGGGAGCAGCCCCTGCTCCGTCGCGCAGAAACTGGCTCGACCCGCCTGTATAGCACCGGAGAAGACGTAGAAATAGAGGTGACGGCCTGCCACTCGGGGAAACGCTGTCCCTGCCCCGGCCTCGAGCCGGAGATCGAAAATGTCGATGGCGCTGCGGACGAAAAACGGGGCCGCCCAACCTTCCGGCCCGACAAGGTGCCGCCACTCGTTGACCACCCCGGCGGCAATCGGCCCATGCTGGATGTTCGGCGGCAGATCGAGACTATGCGGGCGCACGAGGATCTGCAGCATCCTGAGCGGCGGATCATCAGGCAACGTCTCTTCTGAATGCCAGAAGCTCGTGCCCGCATTCATCACCATCAGGTGTCCGCTGTCGATGACCAGCTCGCCGATCGAGCGGTCGTTGTGGCGCATGACGCCATCCGGAACCCAGGACAGGATTTCGTCGTTGCGGTGCTCGTGCATGGCGATCAGCCGACCCGGCGAAAGCATCGATTCCACGACCATCGCCAGGGGACCATAACCATGATCGCGTGGCCAGGGCGGCAGCCATCCGGGCATGTTCAGCCTGGCGACAAATCCGCCGGCATCCCTGACGACAGGACTTCTGGCCCCTCGATAAAGCATCGTCCATTCTAGCACGGCGCCAGGGCTTGGCACGCCGATGAATGGGAGCATTCCTTGGGCCGCTCCGTGAAAGCTGCTTCAGCGGCCCATGCGCGCGGCAAGCTTCCGCTCCGCCGCCTGCAACCCGTCGTGCAAAAGCACCGCAAGCGTTGCGACGATCAGGCCACCCTGAACGACGAAGGAAAGGTTGTTCGATTGCAGCCCGGCGATGATCACTTCGCCAAGCGTTTTTGCGGCGACCGTCGATCCGATTGTCGCGGTTGCGAGGCTGATGACGAACGACAGCCGGATGCCCGCCAGGATCACCGGCATCGCCAGCGGCAGCTCCACCTTGAGAAGCCGCTGGCCGCTCGTCATGCCGGCGCCACGCGCCGCCTCCATGACCGACGGGGGCAAGGTCGTCAGCCCCGTCAGCGCATTCTCGAAAATCGGCAGCAGGCCGTAGAGAAAGAGCGCAATCAGCGTCGGCTTTTCGCCGAAGCCGAAGATCGGAACCGCGAGCGCCAACACCGCAACGGGCGGAAAAGTCTGACCGATGTTCACCAGGCTGCGCGAGAGCGGCAGGAATTCCGCTCCGGAGGTGCGCGTGACGAGAATGGCAAGCGCAAGCGCGACCAGCGCGGCCGCTGCCACCGCCAGCGCCACCGTGCGCAGATGCAGGAACGTCAGCTGCAGCAGGCTTCCCTGGTTGTAGATGACCGGCGCGTTGTCCTGCACCAGCGGTCGCAGCAGCGGCTCGAACCACTGGGGCTGCAGCAGGAACGCGACCAGAATCAGGAAAACCGCGATGCGAATGAGGGGGGCGAGCTTCGGCATCAGGCTGGACCGGCCGCGCGTTTGGCCAATCCCTTCAGGCTGACCCTGCCGATCACGGCACCGTCTGGACCTGCCACGGGCAGCGCGTCTCGTCCCGACCAAAGGAGTTCGGCCAGGGCTTCCCTCTGGCTGGCATCGCTCGAAATCGGCGCGCCTTCGGCAGCGCCGGGCTCCACCGCGCTCGAAACCGGCGCGATCGCCAGTAGACGATAGGGCCGTTCGCCCGACCCAATCAGGCTTTCGACAAAGGGGGTGGCCGGCTTCAGCAGCATTTCGGCGGGGGTCGCGTACTGCACCACTTTGCCCTTGTCCATGACGGCGATGCGATCGGCCAGGTGAAAGGCCTCTTCCATATCGTGAGTGACGAGAATGATCGTCGTCTGGAAGTGTTTCTGGATGGCGAGCAGGTCGTCCTGCGCCTTGGCGCGGATGATCGGATCGAGCGCTCCGAAGGGCTCGTCCATCAACAGCACCTTGGGCTCGGCGGCAAGCGCCCGGGCGACGCCGACACGCTGCTGCTGGCCGCCGGACAGTTCGTGCGGGAAACGCGGACCGAAATCGGCAGGATCGAGCTGGAAAAGGCGCAGGAGTTCCTCCACCTTCGCATCGATGCGCGCCCGCTCCCATCCGAGCAAGGTCGGCACGGTCGCGATGTTCTGGGCGACGGTGCGGTGGGGAAACAGACCGTGCCCCTGGATCGCGTAGCCGATCCGCCGGCGCAACTCATAACCGGGTAGCGAACGATTGTCCTCGCCGTCGAGGCGGATTGTGCCCGAGGTCGGCTCGACCAGCCGGTTGACCATGCGCAGAAGCGTGGTCTTGCCGGAGCCGGAGGTCCCGACGACGACCGTGACCGTGCGCGGCGCGATCGTCAGGCTGACGTCGTCGACAACGGTGCTTTCGCCATAGCGCTTGGTGATGTTCTCGATCTCGATCATGCGGCCTCTGCCTGCCTGGTGTTGGGTGTGGCCATCTCGATGACCGCGTCGAGCACGATCGCCGCGGCGAACGCCAGCACGACCGTCGGGACGGCACCGAGCAGCACGAGGTCCATCGCGGTCTGGCCGACGCCCTGAAAGACGAAGACGCCGAAGCCGCCGCCGCCGATGAGCGCAGCGATGGTCGCAAGGCCGATATTCTGGACGAGCACGATGCGGATCCCGGTGAGGATCACCGGAAAGGCCAGCGGAAATTCGATGCCGACCAGCCGTTGCCAATCGGTCATGCCGATGCCACGCGCGGCATCGTTTGCGTCTCGCGGAACGCCGGCCAGTCCGACGACGGTGTTGGCGACGACAGGCAGCAGCGAATAGAGGAAGAGGGCGACGAAGGCCGGGGCAACGCCAATACCACGAATGCCGATCGCGGCGGCGCCCGGCACATGGAGGGCGATCCAGCCGAGCGGCGCGATGAGAATGCCGAAGAGCGCGATCGACGGGATCGTCTGGATCGCGTTCAGCACGCCGAGCAATCCGTCGCGCAGTCGCGTGACCCGGTGGCAGAGGATTCCGAGCGGGATGCCGACGACGGTCGCAGCGACGAGCGAGCCGAGCGCCAGGGTCACGTGCTTGCGGCCCTCCGCCCAGAACGTGTCCACCCGGCTCGCATACTCCTTCAGGATGGAAAGACCGTCCCAGGTGCCGGAAAGCAAGAGTATCCCGATAAATCCAAGCACGGCGACGAGCACCACGACGCGCACGAAAGGCGCCGGGCGCAGTCGCGTCAAGGCGTCGGCGGCGAGCAGCCCGAAGGCAAAGAGCATGGTCCAAAAGCCCGAAGCGGGCGACACCCGGGCATAAGTATTGGCTTCAGGCGTCAGATGCGTGGCGGCAACGCCGATGCCGAGCGCCAGCGTGGCGAGCGCGACAAAGGCCGCAGCGAGACGCAGATAAGCGGCCGAGCGCAGCAGCGCGACGACGACCGCGCAGACCACGATGGCCGACAGCACGGCACTCCAGCCCGCAGGCAGGGCGTCGGCCACCGACTTGACCTCGCCGGCGACGATACGGTTGGCACGAAACGTTGCAAAAGGTGCGATGAAGGCGCCGCCGAGCGCCAGGGCCGCAATGATCGCTCCGAGCTTGTCAAAGCGGAGTGCTTTCAAACCACATTCCCTCCCCGCCTGTGCCGGCGCGTCTCCGGCACCTGCAGGCCTATCCCGGAACGCCGGCCATCCGACCAGCGTCCCGGGTGTCCGTCAACTTATTTCAGGAAACCGTTCTTCTTCAGGAAGTCCTCGGCGACCGCCTTGGCCGGTTCGCCGCCGACCTGCACGCGGCCGTTCAGCTCCTGCAGCGTCACCAGGTCCAGCTTCTCGAACACCGGCTTCAAGAGTTCCTCGATCTGCGGGTTTTCCTTGAGTACCGCTTCGCGGATGATCGGGGCCGGCTGATAGACGGGCTGTACCGCCTTGTCATCCTCCAGCACGACGAGACCTGACGGCGCGATGCCACCGTCGGTGCCATAGACCATGGCCGCGTTCGCGCCGTTCGTCTGGTTCGCCGCGGCCGCAATCGTTGCCGCGGTATCACCGCCGGAAAGCGTGATGAGTTGGTCCTGCTTCAAGGTGAAGCCGTAGGTCGTCTGGAACGCCGGCAGTGCGGCGGCCGAGTTCACGAATTCCGACGACGCCGCCAGCACGAGCTTACCACCGCCGGCGACATACTTGCCGAAATCGCTGAGCGTCTTGAGCTTGTTTTCGTCGGCCACTTCCTTGCGCAGGCCGATCGCCCAGGTGTTGTTGGCCGGTGACGGCGTCAGCCAGACGATCTTGTTGGCGTCATAGTCGAGCTTCTTGGCCGTCTCGTAGCCCTTGGCGGCATCCTTCCAGACCGGATCGTCGGCCTTTTCGAAGAAGAAGGCGGCATTGCCCGTGTATTCCGGATAGATGTCGATCTCGCCGGCGGTGATCGCCTTGCGCACGACCGGCGTCGCCCCGAGCTGGACGCGGTCGACGGTCTTGATGTTGTTGGCGTTGAGCACCGCAAGGATGATGTTGCCGAGCACACCGCCCTCCGTGTCGATCTTCGAGGATACGACCACATCGGCACTCGCCGCGGCAGCAGTCAGCGTGAAGGCAAGGGCAGTTCCGATAAGCAGTCTGGTCAGGCGCATGGGTCTCTCCTCGAGTTTCGCTCCGCAAGTTTGATCACGGAACGCCCGCTCCGTCGGGGCAAGGCATTCCATATATGTCAGGCCCCGGCAAAAAATAGGGTTGCACGCAGAGACTGTAGCAGGCGAATAATCTCGCCGGCGACTAAGACGATCGAAAGCGTAGACTAAGAGAAGCCGCCGGTGATTGCGCGATTGCAAAGGCCGGCATTGTCCGTCACTCTGATTGCGGCCCGCCAGAAACAACCGCTTTCATTCTTGGTCGCGAAGCCGCCCGACCCGACCCGTCTGGGGCTGACGGCCGGGCTCGCCCGGCGAACGTTCGGGGAATTCATGTCGATCTATCTTCTCGCGCTGCTTCTCGGCGTGGTTGCCGGCCTGCGCACCATGACCGCACCCGCCGCCGTCAGCATTGGCGCAGCCGCCGGCTGGCTGCCGCTCAGCGGTACCTGGGCGGCCTTCATGGGCTTCCGGTTCACGCCCTATGTCGCCGGCCTTCTGGCGCTCGTGGAGTTCGTCGGCGATCAGTTGCCGAGCACGCCAAGCCGCAAGGTTCCCCAGCAGTTCGGCGCCCGCATCGTTTCGGGCGCTTTCTGCGGCGCCGTGCTTGGCACGGTCGGAGGTGCTATGCTCCCCGGACTGGTCGCCGGCGTCATCGGTGCAATTATCGGAACGCTCGGCGGCTATGAAGCGCGCAAGCGCCTCGTTGCGGCCATCGGCGGCAAGGATCTGCCGATCGCCCTTCTCGAGGATGCTGTTGCCGTTCTCCTCGCACTCTGGGTGGTGTCCTCGGTCTCATGACGAAACATTTCGACGCAATCATCATCGGTGCCGGCCAGGCCGGTCCATCGCTTGCCGGGCGGCTCACGGCGGCCGGCAAGACCGTCGCCCTGATCGAGCGCAAGCACTTCGGCGGCACCTGCGTCAACACCGGCTGCATGCCGACCAAGGCGATGGTCGCGAGCGCCTATGCCGCGCATCTGGCGCGACGGGGCGCAGACTATGGCGTGACGACCGGCCCGGTCACCATCGACTTTGCCCGCGTCATGGCGCGCAAGGACACGGTGCGGTTCACGTCCCGGGGAAACATCGAAAACTGGCTGAAAGGCATGGAGAACTGCACCGTGTTCCAAGGCCATGCGCGCTTCGAAAGCCCGCATGAGATCCGGGTCGGCGACGCGCTGCTCTCGGCCGACCAGATCTTTCTGAATGTCGGCGGGCGCGCCGCGACCCCGGATTTCCCCGGTGTCGCGGACGTACCGTATCTCACCAACGTCTCGATCATGGATCTCGACACCCTGCCCCGCCACTTGATCGTCGTCGGCGGCAGCTACATCGGGCTCGAGTTTGCGCAGATGTTCCGTCGCTTCGGCTCCGAAGTCACCGTGATCGAGAAGGGGCCGCGGCTGATCGGCCGCGAGGATACGGACGTTTCCGACGCCATTCTCGCCATCCTGGAGAAAGAGGGCATCCAGTTTCGCCTTAATGCCGAGTGCATCCGCTTTGCCAGGAGTGGCGACGACGTCGTCGCCGGCGTGGATTGCACGGCGGGCGCACCCGAGATCGTCGGCTCCCACCTGCTGCTCGCGACCGGGCGCCGGCCGAACACCGACGATCTCGATCTTAACCGCGCCGGCGTCAAGACTGACGCCCGCGGCTATATCGAAGTCGACGAGCAGCTTGCGACCAACGTCTCGCATATTTTCGCGATGGGCGACTGCAACGGCCGCGGCGCATTCACCCACACGGCCTACAACGACTTCGAGATCATCGCCGCCAATCTGCTCGACGGCGAGGCGCGGAAGGTCAGCGACCGCATTTCGACCTACGGCCTCTTCATCGATCCGCCGCTTGGCCGCGCCGGCATGACGGAAACCGAGGCGCGCAAGGCGGGACGCAAGCTGCTCATCGGCACGCGACCGATGACCCGTGTCGGCCGTGCCGTGGAAAAGGGAGAAACCGAAGGCTTCATGAAAGTGATCGTCGACGCCGAAAGCAAGAAGATTCTCGGAGCTTCGATCCTCGGAACGAGCGGCGACGAGGCGGTGCAGAGCATCCTCGACGTCATGTATGCCGGCAAGCCCTACACGACGATCACGCACGCGGTTCATATCCACCCGACCGTGTCGGAGCTGATCCCGACGGTCTTCGGCGACCTTCACCCGGCCACCTGAGCGACCGGGCGTTTGATGCCGCGCGCTTAAACGAGCGCCGCGCGTGCGAGCTGGTAGAAATAGGTCGCGCCGCGCTCAAGAATGTCGTCGTTGAAATCGTAGCGGGTTGTGTGCAGCCCACTGCTGTCGCCATTGCCGATCAGCACATAGGCGCCCGGCACCTTTTCCAGCAAAAACGAGAAGTCCTCGCTGCCCATCAGCGGCTCAGGCAACTCGACATAGGCATCTGCGCCGAATGTGTCGGCGATCACCGCACGCGCATCCCCGACCGCCTCGGCATCGTTGATCGTCGCGGGATAGCCGACCTGCCAGTCGAAGACGGCTTCGGCGTTGAAGCTTTCCGCCTGCAGGCGGGCGATCTGCTCGACACGCTCCTGCAACTGCTTGCGGACGACAGGGTCCATGGCGCGCATGCTGATTTCCAGCACCGCGGTATCCGGAATAATGTTGGAGGCGGAACCCGCCTGAAACGAGCCGACCGTCAATACGGACGGCTGGTGCGGCGAGACGTTGCGCGAGACCAGCGTCTGCAGCGCCATCACCACGCTGGAACCGACGACGACCGGGTCGACCGTCAGTTCCGGCTGCGCGCCGTGGCCGCCCTTGCCCTTGATCGTCAGCGTCAGCACGTCGATCGACGCCGCCATGGCGCCGGCGCGGCTGGAGAATTGGCCGACCGGAAGACCCGGCCAGTTGTGAAGCGCATAAACGCGCTCGCAGGGGAAGCGCTCGAACAGGCCGTCCTCGATCATCAGCTTGCCGCCGCCGAAATTCTCCTCGGCCGGCTGGAAGATCAGGTGAACCGTTCCGTTGAAGCTCTCGTCCTTCGACAGCGCCCAGGCCGCGCCGAGCAGCATGCTGGTGTGGCCGTCATGGCCGCAGGCGTGCATCGCGCCCGGATGCTTGCTCTGATAGGCAAGGCCGGTCTCTTCCTGCATCGGCAGCGCATCCATATCGGCGCGAAAGCCGATGGCGCGGTTGCTGTTGCCGCGCTTCAGCGTTGCAACGATGCCGGTTGTCGCAAGACCACGGGTGACCTCGAAGCCCCAGGATTGCAAGAGGCCGGCGACAAACTCCGAGGTCTTCACCTCGGAAAGGCCGATCTCGGGCATTTGGTGCAGGGTGTGACGAATATCGACGAGTTCAGGCACGAACTCGGAAAAGCTGGCGTCGCGCATTAGGGCCTCCTCAAGCCATCTGCAGGAACTGGCGCAGGCGCGCCGATTGCGGGTCACGCATCATCTGCTGGGGCGCACCGCGTTCTTCGACCAGACCCTTGTGTAGGAAGATCACTTCGCTGGAGATATCACGGGCGAGTGACATTTCGTGGGTGACCATCACCATCGTGCGCCCTTCTTCGGCAAGCCTCTTGATGACGAGCAGCACCTCGTTGACGAGTTCCGGATCGAGCGCCGAAGTCGGCTCGTCGAAGAGCATCACTTCGGGCTTCATCGCCAGCGCCCGGGCAATCGCCGCGCGCTGCTGCTGGCCGCCGGAAAGCTGGTTGGGATAGTGATCGCGCTTCGGCGTGATGCCGACCTTTTCCATCAAGAGCTCGGCTTCGCCGATCGCATCCTTCTTCGTCATGCCGAGCACATGGATCGGCCCTTCGATGATGTTTTCAAGGATGGTCTTGTGGGACCAGAGATTGAAGCTCTGGAACACCATGCCGAGACGGGTGCGGATGTGTTCGAGCTGTCGCTTGTCGACGGCATGGAACTTGCCGTCCTTACCTTTGGCCGTCCGGATCACCTCGCCCGAGACGGAGATCTCCCCGTCGTCCGGCGTCTCCAGATAGTTGATGCAGCGCAGAAGCGTGCTCTTGCCGGAGCCGCTGCTGCCGATCAGCGAGATGACGTCGCCGGACTTTGCCTCGAAGGAGACGCCTTTCAGCACCTCGACGGACCCGAAGCTCTTGTGAATGTTCTTCACCGAAAGCGCTGATGCGACCATGTTCGTTCCTCTCGCGCGCCTTGGCGCGCCTCCTCTTTATGCCTTCGCCGTGCGGTAGCGGGTGAGCCGCTTCTCGACGACGCCCATGATGCGCGTCAGGATGAAGACGACGGTGAAATAGATGATGCCGGCGGCAATCAGCGGCTCGAAGGTCAACAGCGACTGGCGCTGTAGGATGCGGGCGGTGCCCATCACCTCAAGCACGGTGATCGTCGAGGCGAGCGACGTCGTCTTCAGCAGGATGATCAGGTCGCCCGTCAGCACCGGCAGGCAGGAGCGGAACGCCTGCGGCAGGGTGATGCGGCGAAGGATCATCGACGAGCGCATGCCAATCGATTTTGCCGCTTCGATTTGTCCGCGCGGGATTGCCTTGATCGCGCCGCGGATAACCTCTGCGTTATAGGACGCCTGGTTGAGGCTGAGCGCAAAGATCGCATACCACAGGCCATCACGCAGATAGGGCCAAAGGAAGCTGTGGCGCACCCAGGTGCCGGGCAGGACCTGCCCGAGGCCATAGTAGATCAGATAGATCTGCACGAGCAGCGGCGTGCCGCGGAAAGCAAAGGTGAAAACATAGGCCGGGACCGAGAGCACACGGCGGCCGGACAGCCGGGCGAGCGCGACCAGCGTGCCGAGGACGAGACCGAAGACGCCGGCGACCGCCGTCAGCAGCAGCGTCAGCGGAGTGGCCTTGAGCAGCGCCGGCAGAAAGCCGAGGACGTTGGAGATCGTATCCATCAGTGGTGCCCCCGGTTGAGGCGGCGTTCGATCTGCGCGATCACCAGCACGGAAACGAGCGTGATCGCCAGGAACAGGATGGCCGTCAGCCCATAGAAAAAGATGTACTGCTTGGTGCCAGCAGCAGCGCGATAGCCGGTGTAGAGCAGCTCGCTGAAGGAGCCGAGCACGCTGATGATGGCGCTTTCCTTGGTGATCGACAGCCAGAGATTGCCCATGCCGGGAACCGCGTGGCGCATCATCTGCGGGAAGACGATACGGGTGAAGATCTTCTGCCTGGACATGCCGATCGAGACCGCCGCCTCGATCTGGCCCGGCGGCACCGAAAGGAAGGCGGAGCGCAGCACCTCGGTCATGAACGCGCCGGAAACGAACGCGAGCGCGATGATCGCCGCCCAGAACGGGCTGAACTGGAAGCTCTCGGCAACGAGGCCGAAGTGTTTCAACAGCCGTTCGGCGCCGCTTGCTACCGAAAAATAGAGAAGCAGGATGACGAGCAGCTCAGGAAGCGAGCGCACGACCGTCGTGTAGATGTCGGCGAGAAACCGCGGGACGCGGTGTTTCGACAGTTTACCGGCAGCCCCGAGGAAACCGAAGAGAACCGCAACCGCATAGGCGACCACGGATACCTGCAAGGTCATCAGCAGGCCCCAGGCGAAATCGTCGCCCCAGCCCTCGCCGCCCCAGGCAAGCAATTGCCAGTAATAGTCCATCCGTCGTTACCTGTTCCCGAGTGTCTCGTCAGCCCAGGCGCCGCCCGCCCTCAGGTCGGGAAGGTGCTGTCGCGCCTGCTGCGATGGTGCCCCGACGCTGCGGCCGGTTTGGCGATCGAGGCCGGCAGCGATCCAAGACCGCCGCCGGCTTCCAAGTCATGCGATCACTTCTTGCCGAAGATCCACTTGTCGACGAGCTTCTGCGTCGTGCCGTCCTTTTCCAGGGCAGCAAGGCCGGCATTGACCTTGTCGAGCGTTGCGGCATCGCCCTTGCGCACGGCATAGGCGACACCTTCGCCGAGCGTGACGTTCTTCGGCACTTCGACCTTGACCTCGTAGTCCGCACCTTCAGGCGTCTTCAGGAACGTCTGGATGTAGAGATCGGGGATCAGCACATAGTCGACGCGACCGGCAATGAGGTCTGCGACCGAATTGTCGGCGGTATCGTAGCTCTTGGCTTCGGCGCCGGTCAGGTATTTGGCGACATAGGCCGACTGGACGCTCGACGCCTGCACGCCGATGATCTTGCCCTCGACGCTTGCCGGATCGATGATCTTGCCGGAGCCATCGGCCGCGTCGATCGTCTTGATCTCGCTGGTATCACCCTTGGAGCCGACGAAAGACGTGCCCTCGGTGTAATACGGCGCCGAGAAATCTACGACCTGACGACGCTCGTCGGTGATCGAGAAGGCGCCGATGATGAAGTCGATCTTGTTTTCCTTGAGCGACGGGATCAGTCCGTCCCAGGCCATCTGGTTGATGTCGCACTTGACGGCCATCTTCTCGCAAAGCGCACGGGAAAGATCGGCTTCCAGGCCCTCCCACTCACCGCCGGCGTTGACCTGGGTGAAGGGCATGTAGGGCTCCGGCGTCATGCCGAGGCGCAGCGTGTCCTCGGCAAGGGCGCTGCCCGCAGCCATGGAAAGGGCGATCCCTGCGAACAGGGCGGTCTTCAACGTCTTCATAATGTTCCTCCTCGGGGATTGCGTCGGATCAGAGCGTGTTGCTGAACCAGCGCAGCGACATGCAGGACAGGCCCGCGTCGATCTTGCCGATCTCCGTCGTCTTCATGGGCACGACCTTGTAGCCGAGCTTGTCGAGCATCTCTATCGTGCGCGGGAAGTCCGAGCCGACCATGACGACGTCGTTGACGCGCAGTGCATTGGCCGCAGGCTCTTCGCCCTCGGGAATGATCACCTGCTTGAAACGCTCAAACGCGCCGGACTTGGCAAGGCGCGCGGTCGACAGCACGGTCTCGTCGTCGAGCAGCGAGCAATCGGTCTTGAAGTGCAGCACGCCTTCCGGCGTTGCGACGATCTCGCTCTTGCGGCCAAGCTTGGTGAGGCAAGCCTGAAGGGCTTCGGCGCCGACCTTGTTGGTGCGGGCCGAAAGGCCGATCATCACGCTTTCGCGGGTCGTCAGCACGTCGCCGCCATCGGCAAAGCCTTCGCCCGGCAGGTCGAGCACGGTCTCGAACATGGCGCGCAGCGTCGGCTCGATCTCGGGCGTTTCCTTGACGCGGGTCTCGGCGCCCGGACGCAGAAGGATCGCGCCTTCGGTAAAGACCAGCGCCGGATCCTCGACGAAGATCGAGTCCGGGAAGGCTTCGAGCGCCGGCAGCACCGTGACCTTCACGCCCGCATCCTTCATCGCCGCGATGTAGGCGTCGTGTTCAGCCTTTACACCCTCAAAGGTCGGGTTGCCGCGATCGTCGGCACGCAGGCCGTTGACGACCGACTTCGACGGGGTGCGCACGATGATATTGTTGAACTGGTAGACGGGGCGTGACTGCGACATTTGTAATACCTTTGGCTTGGATGAGGTGCTTCTAGCGATCGGACATGGCGGCGTAAAGCGGTTGCTTGTTCACGTTTTCCCGACGGGACAGGTGAACGCCAGCGAGCATGCAGCGCACGGACCCGCCAGCAAGCTCAATGGTTGGAACGTCGAAGGCGAGAACACGCGCCGAGACTTCCAGCGCCTTGATCTGGTCGGGGCGGAGCGAAGCGAGTGCGCGGGCCGACATGACGACGACGCGGCCGTCGGCCCCATCGAGTTCGATGGCATTGCCGGCAAAGTTCTCGATCTGCTCCAGCGTCAGATCGATGACCTGGCGGCCGGTCTCTTCCAGGCGGGCGCAAATTTCCTGGCGGCGGGCCGCATCCGGGATCATGCTCGTGCCGATCAGCGCAAACTCGGTGCCGATGCACATCAGCACGTTGGTGTGGTAGATCGAATTGCCCTGGCGATCGACCGCGCCGAAGATCATCGGCTCGAAATTGAAGTGGGTGCAGAAGCGCTCCAGCGCCACTTCGTTGGTGCGGTTGGAGCGGGCGGCATAGGCGACGCGACCGATATGGTCCAGCACCATGGCGCCGGTGCCTTCGAGATAGACACCGTCCTTTTCGAGACCGGAATAGTCGATCACGTCCTGAACGCGGTACTCGCTCTTCAGCATTTCGATAATGTCGGCGCGGCGTTCGCTCTGGCGGCTTTCCGAATACATCGGATAGATCGCGACGTGACCGCCCGAGTGGGTCGAAAACCAGTTGTTCGGGAAGACCGAGTCGGGACGCGTCGTCGTTTCGTCTTCGAAAAGGTGAACCGCGACGCCGGCGTCGGCGAGCCCGTCAGCCATACGGCTGACTTCGTCATAGGCCTCCTTGGCGATTGCCGATGGCTGGCGCGCCGCGTCGGTTGCCTGGAAGGCGTTGTCCTCGGCCGTCATCGGGTTCGGGCCGAAATGGTGCGGACGGATCATCACGACGCCCTTCGGCGCCTGTACGGACAGTCTCTTCATCTTACGCAGCGCTCCGCTCGACGGGGGCCGTCGGCTGCTGCCGGAACAGGCCATAGAGGTCGCGCGGATGCTCCGGCTGTGTCGTCAGGTCGAGCTCGGTGTAGAACGGGGTGCCCTGGATCTTGTCGCGCAGGAAACGCAGCGCCGAGAAGTCCTCGGTGGCAAAGCCGACGGAATCGAAGATGGTGATCTGGGCGCTCGAGCGACGGCCTTCGGCCTCGCCGGCAATCACCTGCCAGAGTTCGGTGACCGGGAAGTCCGGCGCCATCTGCTGGATCTCGCCTTCGATGCGGGTCTGCTCCGGATATTCGACGAAGACGTCGGCGCGGCGCAGGATATCGCCCTGCAGTTCAGTCTTGCCGGGGCAATCGCCACCGACCGCATTGATGTGCACGCCGGCGCCGACCATGTTGTCGGAGAGGATCGTGGCGTTGCGCTTGTCGGCCGTGACGGTGGTGATGATGTCGGCGCCGGATACGGCTTCTTCCGCGGTCGCGGCGACGACGATGTCGAAGTCCATATCCGCGAGGTTGTTGCAGAACTTGGTCGCCGCTTCGCTGTCGATGTCGAAAACCTGCAGCCGCTTGACGCCGAGAAGCGCGCGGAAGGCGAGCGCCTGGAATTCGGACTGGGCGCCGAGACCGATGATCGCCATCGAGCGGGCGTCGGGGCGAGCGAGGTACTTCGCGGCCAGCGCCGACGTCGCCGCCGTGCGCAGGCCCGTCATAATCGTCATTTCGGAGACCAGGCAGGGGTAGCCAGTGCTGACATCGGAGAGTACGCCGAAGGCGGTCACCGTCTGCAGGCCGACATTCGGGTTTTTCGGGTGGCCGTTGACGTATTTGAAGCCGTAATGCTCGCCATCGGAGGTCGGCATCAACTCGATGACGCCCGTCTTCGAGTGGCTCGCAAGCCGCGGGGTTTTCTCGAATGCGTTCCAGCGGCGGAAATCGTCCTCGATATATTCCGCAAGACCCACAAGGAACGTCTCAATGCCGATCGATTTGACCAGCTCGATTACGTTGCCGACACCGACATACTGAACCACGTTTAAAACTCCATCGGAGAAATTCGATGAAGTCAGCGTAGGCTCGCAAGAAGTGAGTTGAAATTTTAAACTTGCGTAAAATTGAAGGGCATATTGAGCAATTTGCGCAATCGTAATATACATCTTTCATGCATATCTTCGATGACCTCGATCACCAGCTCATCTCGCTCCTGCGAGAAGACGGCCGCGCGCCCTACTCCAAGATCGCTGCGGTGCTCGGCATATCGAGGGCGACCGTGCAGACTCGCATCGACCGGCTGCTCGAGAGCGGGGCGGTGCTCGGCTTCACCCTGCGCGTGCGGCAGGATTATGACGATCGCGCCATCCGTGCGATCATGATGATCGAGGTCAGCGGTCGCAACACCACCAAAGTGATCAAATACCTGCGCGGCCTGCCGGAACTTTATGCGCTGCACACCACCAATGGCGGCTGGGATCTGGTTGCCGAAATCCGCGCCAACAGCCTCAGCGATTTCGATCGCATCCTGCGCGAAGTGCGCGACGTCGACGGCGTGTCGAACAGCGAAACGAGCATTCTGCTCAGCACCGTCTAACGCTTCTAACCATCATCTGCGCAGCTCGCGCCACCAAGACAGGCATGACCATGAGCCATATCCCCCAGATCGACTACGACACCGCTTCCGACGATATCCGCGCCGTGCATGACGAGGAGGTCCGCGTGCGCGGCCGCATGACCAACATGAAGCGCACGCTCCTGCATTCACCGGTCGCGCACCGCATCTATGCGGAATGGTTCACGTTGCGCGAGGAACTGCGCCCGGCCCTCGACGACAGGGCGATCTGGTTCCTTTCCCATTCCATCTCGGAAGCGATGAAGTCGCCGATCGCCATGGGCTTCTTCCGCCGCGCCTTTGCCAATGCCGGCATCGATTTTCATACCGTCGTGCCGAGCGAAGACGAACAGCGGCTGATTGCCTTCGGTCGCGCGATCGTCGCCGACAGCAATGCGGTTCCGGAGGAAATCTGGACGGGCCTCAAGGCGCGCTACGACGCCAAGGCGCTGGTCGACCTCGTCGCCTTCGCCGGCATCATGGTGGCGACGGCGCTCTTCAACAACGTCGTCGAGGTCGAGTTCGACAAGGAACTCGAAGCCTTTGTCGATTGAGATCGACGAGAGCCGCGTGACGAACGAGACGACGATCAGACGCGCGACCATGGCGGATGCATCCAGCCTTGCGGCGATCAGCCTGGAAGTCTGGCTGCATACGTACATCAGGGAAGGCGTCAACGCATTCTTTGCCGACTATGCGCTGGAGCAGTTTACCACCGCGCGCTTCGAAGAGATCCTGCGCGACGGCTACGAGACCGTCTGGGTTTCGCAGAACGCCGTCGGCATCGACGGCTTCTTGCGCATGTCGGCAAATTCACAAGCGCCGGTGGACATCGCCTCCGAGCTGGAAATCACGACGCTCTACGTCCAGCCCCGCCACCATGGTCGCGGCCTCGGGAAAGCTCTCCTGAAAACCGGCCTGCAATTCTGCCTGGACACTGGCCGGCCAAGCACGTGGCTGGCGGTGAACGCTGAAAATGAAAAGGCCACGGCCTTCTACCTCGCGAACGGTTTTGAGATGGCAGGACAAACCCATTTCATCATCGGGGACCAGGCTTATCCCAACCACGTTCTTCAGTTTCGCTTGAACCGCTGATCGCTCCGAACAGCGCCTCGCGCCACGGAACGCTTGACGCCAATCTATTGCGTGTATATACACACATCATGTCTCGTTGCTACTGTGCCCTCCTACGCAAAGCCACCCGGCGAGTGACGTCAGTCTATGACGATGCACTTCAGCCGATTGGCCTCAACCTTGCTCAGTTCAGCCTGCTTCGGCACATCGCGCGCGATGAACCGATCTCGATGACCGAGCTTGGCCGGAAGATCGAACTCGAGCGATCAACGGTCAGTCGCAACGTCAAGGTGTTGGAGGGAATGGGATTGGCCGCGACGGGAAGCGGAAAGGACCAGCGGGAGGCCATTGTCGAACTTACGGAGAGCGGCCACCGGATACTGGCTGACGCCGCACCGCTCTGGCAGGCGGCCCAGGACAAGATCGAGGGTCGGCTGGGAGCCGACGCCACCGCCCAGCTGGAGGACCTGCTGCTGGCGCTTTAGCGCCTCGTTTCCAGATCAACTTTCTGGCCGCGCTCTGGGACTTGAGGCCAGGATAATCCAGGCAATCTGAGCTGCCTGGAACCGGAAGAATACTGCCAAACAACGGTTCAATCTGCGACCTGCGCTCCCAACCGCCCGCGCAGCGCTGTCGCATGCCCGAAAACATGGACGAAAGGAAATCGACGATGCTCGGTCCGGCGCTTGCGCGTTATCTTGCCAAACGCAATATCCATTACGGCTGGGCTGTCGCCGCCGTCACATTTCTGGTCATGCTGTCCACCGCCGGCGCCATGGGCTCGGCCGGCGTGCTGATCAAGCCGCTCGAGACTGAATTCGGCTGGACCAACGCGCAAATTTCGCTGGCGCTCGCCATCCGGCTTTGCCTTTTCGGTCTGCTCGGTCCGTTCGCTGCATCCTTCATGAACCATTTCGGCGTGCGCCCGGTCGTCTCCACGGCACTGATCCTGATCATCTCCGGCATCGCCGCCTCCTTCTACATGACGGAACTCTGGCACCTGGTCGCGATCTGGGGCGTGGTGCTCGGCGTCGGCACCGGCATGACGGCGCTTGTGCTCGGGGCCACGGTCGCGACGCGCTGGTTCGACAAGCGACGCGGGCTCGTCGTCGGGCTAATGACCGCCAGCAACGCCACTGGGCAATTGGTCTTCCTGCCGCTTCTTGCATCCCTCACCGAAACGATCGGCTGGCGCTCGGCGCTGACGCTGATCATCGTCATCCTGCTTGCGGCCTTCACGCTGGTCCTGCTTTTCATGCAGGATCGCCCTGGCGACCTCGGCCTTTCACCCTTCGGCTCGAAGCAGATGGCTCCGGCGCCGCCAAAGGCGAAGAGCTTCGGGGAACTGCTGATCGCACCGATCCGGGCGCTCGTCGACGCCGCGAGGACCAACACCTTCTGGGTGCTGTTTGCCACCTTCTTCGTCTGCGGCTTCAGCACCAATGGGCTCATCCAGACCCACTGGGTTTCGATCTGCGGCGATGTCGGTATTGCCCCGGTCGCCGCGGCCAGCCTGCTGGCACTGATCGGCGTGTTCGACCTGATCGGCACCATCGGCTCCGGCTGGCTGTCGGATCGTTACGACAACCGCTGGCTGCTCTTCTGGTTCTATGGCCTGCGCGGCCTGTCACTGATGTTCCTGCCATTCAGCGGCTTCAACATCTACACGCTGTCGATTTTTGCGATCTTCTACGGCCTGGATTGGGTCGCCACGGTTCCACCGACCGTGAAGCTCTCGGCTGAACGCTTCGGACCGGAGCGCGCTGCCCTTGTCTTCGGTTGGGTTTTCACCGGCCATCAGCTCGGAGCCGCCAGCGCGACCTTTCTCGCCGGCGCCAGCCGGACGTCGCTGGAGACCTATACGCCGGCCTTGATCGCGGCCGGCATGCTCTGCATCGTTGCGGCCCTCTTGGTGTTGACCATCGGCCGGCGCCAACCGGAGGCGCTCACCCCGCAGCCGGCCTGAATGGGTCTCAGCAGTGGATGCATCAAAAGGGCGGGCTGCCAATGGCAGCCCGCCCTTTTGTTTTAGATCTGGAGACCCCGAAGATCAGTGGCCAAACGTCGTGACGAATTCCGGATTGCCGCGGATCGTGTTGCTGACCGTGCAGATTTCGTTTTCGGCCGCTTCCGCGATCGCATGGCGGACCGTGTCGTCGAAATCGCCCTTGATATCGAAGACGATGTTGAACTTCGCCACACGGGAGGGCTCGTCATAGGCCTTCTCGCCGGTCACCTTGGCGCTCACTTCCGTCAGCCTGTCGAGCACGCCAAATCGGCTGGCGGCAATACGCGCGCTCAGCACCAGGCAGCTTGCGAGCGACGCGTAAAGCAGGTCGAGCGGGCCGTAGCCCGCCTGCGACGGGCCGGTGACGATATCGAGTTCGCCGCCGGTCACCGACGTCACATGCGGAAAGCCGGCCTTGCCGACGACCGCCGTCGCACCGGTTTCCCGCGTTCTCACCTTCACATCCGCCATTTCGCAAACCTTCCCAGAACTTGATCAAACCAATCGGTAGAAACACGTCGCCCCGGGCCGGAAGGCCCAGGGCGTTTTGATATGTGCGCCTTTTTCTCATCGGCGCAAGGGCGATCGCTGGCCGATCAGTTCTTCTTCACCAGGCGGTAGAAGACGAAGTCGGAGGTGGCGCCGTTGACGTAGCCTTCAACCTTGTCCTTCATCGCGACCTGGGTCGCTGCCTGGAACATGATCACGATCGGCGACTTTTCCTGCACCTTGCGCTGCAGGTCGACGTAAAGCGCGTCGCGCTTGGCCGGATCGGCTTCCTTGAGGGCTGCCTTGGTCGCCTCGTTAAGTTCGGCCGGAACCGCCCAGCCGTTCCGCCAGGTGGTCGTCGACTGGTACTTGTCGTCGGCATTGTCTTCGTTATAGGCAAACGCCTTGGCGTTCGAATGCGGGTCCATGAAATCCGGGCCCCAATAGAGCAGCATGGCTTCATGCGTGCGGGCGCGGTACTTGGTGATCACCTGGCTGCCTGTGCCCGGGACGATTTCGAAGTTGATGCCGGCTTCGGCAAACGATGCCTGCAGCGACTGCGCCATGTCGGTGAACGGCGTCGAGTTGATGACGTCGAGGGTCACCTTGATCGGCGTCTTGATGCCGGCGTCGGCGAGGATCTTCTTCGCCTTTTCAACGTCGTAGCTGTAAGGCGTTTCATCGAGCGAACCCGGGAAGCCCTTCGGCCAGAAGGCCTGGTGAACATCCATCTGGCCCTTGAGGAAGCTGTCGGTCATGCCCTTGTAGTTGACGAGGTAGCGCGCGGCTTCCCAGACGGCCGGCGGCTGCAGGGCTGCGTCCTTCTGGTTGAAGGACAGGAAGTGCACGGCGGCCTGCGGATAGGATTCGACCTTGACGCCGTCCTTGCCTTCGAGACCCGACACCTGGTCCGGCGTCAGGTTCTTGGCCATGTCGACGTCACCGGTCTGCAGCATCAGCTGCTGGGTCGCGGCTTCGGCCACGTGGCGGATGATCACGCCCTTGATTGCCGGAGCGCCGCCGAAGTAGTTCGGGTTGCTGGCAAGGTTCAAGAGTTCGCCGGCGCGGAAGGCCTTGAGAACGAACGGACCCGAACCAGCCGAATTGGCCTTCAGCCAGGCATTGCCGAAGTCGCCGTCGGCCTCGTTGGCCTTGACGGTTTCCGCATCGACGACCGAAGCCGGGCGGGCGGCGAGAACGTTGAGAACGAAGGCCGACGAGAAGTCGCCTTCGTACTTGATCGTGACCTTGTTGCCGTCGGCGGTCACCATCTTGTCGATGTTCTCAGGGGTCCAGCCGAGCTGCGTCAGGATGAAGGCAGGCGCCTTGTTGAGAACGACGACGCGCTTGAAGGAGTAGACGACGTCTTCGCCGCGCAACGGGTTGCCCGAGGAGAAGGTAACGCCATCACGCAGCGTGAAGGTGATCGTCTTTGCCGCATCGTCGGCCGTCCATTCGGAGGCCAGACCCGGCGCCAGCTTCTTCACGTCGGGCGCATCGTACTGCACCAGGCGGTCATAGGTCTGGGTGACGTATTCGCCCGACGAGAACTCGTAGGCCTCGGCCGGATCGATGCTGACGATGTCGTCGATGTTCTGGGCGACGACCAGCACATCGGCCGGCGTTTCGGCGAGTGCGGCCGGCGCCACGCTCAGCATCAGGGACGCCGCGAAGACCGCGGCCTTGAACATTCTCATCATCATTCTCCTATTTTCGATGAGGCTTGGTTTTTGTGGGTGCCGGCTTCAGCGCCGATTGCGGCGCGCCGGTCTCGTTGAATTGGGAAGCGCGCAGGCGGAAGAGCGGCAACGTGCCGGTCCATATCAGCCGCACGGGCTTGTCGGTCCTGTTCCACCAGTAATGTGGCTGGATGCCGCGAAAATGCAGACCGTCGCCGGGCGAAAGCATGGTGTCGTCGCCGTCGAGCCCGAACAGGATTTCGCCTTCAAGCATGTAGACGAGCTCTTCGCCCTCGTGGCTGAAGACCTCGGACCGATGCCCCGGCGGAATGGTGATGACGAAGCTCGACAGCTGGTTGCCGGCAAAATCCGCACCGATGCGCTCATAGGAAACCGGCGAACCGCCGACCGAAAACACCATGCGGCCTTCGGCACGCGAGAGCCCGGTGTCGATCGCCGGTGCGAGGATAAAATGGTTGAGTTCGGCGCCGAGCCCTTGGGCTATTTGCGCCAGGGTGCCGAGTGACGGCATGGCGAGATCACGCTCGATCTGGCTGAGGTAGCCGACCGAAACCCCGGCCGCATCGCTGAGCGCCTGCAATGTCATATGCATCTGCCGGCGCCGCGCACGCACCAGCGCGCCCACCTTCGGCTGCCCTGCCCCGGCCGATTTGCCCGAAGCGGCTTGCGTATCCTCAGACGGATCGCTCACAGCGGTTACTCCTCCCGTTTCCGCCCAGTAAAATTTTTTTGATTTAAGCAAACTTATTTATATACTCCAAGCGAATTTTTGCGGTATCGACAATTCAGACCGCAAGCGAAGAGGGATGGAATCGCCACGTGGCAAACAACAGCACCACAGCAGCAGCGCCTGTACGACGCGCCGCTCGGCCCAGCCGGGCACGCCAGCGCCTTTTCTCGTTCATGGGCTTCCTGGTTACGCTTGCGATAACCTTCCTCGGCCTGCTTGCCATCACCTTTTTCATCGGCCGCATTGTCCCGATCGACCCGGTCCTGGCCGTCGTCGGCGACCGCGCGCCCGTCGCCGTCTATGAGCGCGTCCGCCAGGAAATGGGCCTCGACCAGCCGCTCATCACCCAGTTCGTCAGTTATGTCGGCGATGTCGCCATGGGCAATTTCGGCACCTCCGTTTCGACCGGCAAACCTGTCATCGAGGACCTCGCTCGCGTCTTTCCGGCGACGCTCGAAATGGCGACGCTCGGCATCATCCTCGGCGTGTTGATTGGCGTGCCGCTCGGCGTTTTTGCCGCCGCCCGCCGCGGCTCGTGGCTTGATCAGTTTATCCGCGTCATCGGCCTGCTCGGCTATTCCGTGCCTGCCTTCTGGCTCGGCCTCGTCGGCCTGGCGATCTTCTACGCGAAGCTGAAATGGGTCGGCGGCCCGGGACGCGTCGATATCTTCTACGACGGCATGGTGTCGCCCGTGACCGGCCTGATCCTCATCGACAGCATCATCGCCGGCGAATGGGAGATCTTCCGCAACGCCGTCTGGCACCTGATCCTGCCGGCCTCCTGCCTCGGTTTCTTCTCGCTGGCCTACATCGCCCGCATGACGCGCTCCTTCATGCTGGACCAGCTGAGCCAGGAATATGTGACGACCGCCCGCGTCAAGGGCGTGCCGGAGCGCCTCGTCATCTGGCGCCACGCCTTCCGGCCGATCCGCGTGCCGTTGATCACCGTCATCGGGCTTTCCTATGCCGGCCTGCTCGAAGGCTCAGTGATGATCGAAACGATCTTCTCCTGGCCCGGCATCGGCAACTACCTGACCGTCGCCCTGCTCAACGCCGACATGGCGGCCGTGCTCGGCTCGACCCTCGTCATCGGCGCGGTCTTCATCGGCATCAACAAGATTTCGGACGTGCTCTACCGCGTGCTCGATCCGCGTGCACGCTAAGGGAGGAGCGACCATGACCGCACTTCGTGAATGGCTGATCGACGACAGCCCCGCCTCGCCGATGCAGGCGCGCCTCGGGCGCTTTTACCGCATCTTCGGCGCGCTGATGCGCAACCCGCTCGCTGTCGTCGGCGGCATCATCATCCTCGCTCTGGTGCTGACGGCGCTCTTTGCACCCTGGCTCGCCACGCACGATCCGCTGCGCCAGTCGCTCGGCGAACGCCTGCTGCCACCGAGTGCGGCCCACTGGATGGGAACCGACGAGCTCGGCCGCGACATCTGGTCCCGTGTCGTCTACGGTTCACGCATCACGCTCGCCATCGTCACACTGGTCGCCGTGCTCGCAGCACCCGCCGGCCTGGTGATCGGCGTTGCCGCCGGCTATTTCGGCGGCTGGGTCGATCGCATCCTGATGGGCATCACCGACATCTTCCTGTCGCTGCCGAAGCTGATCCTGGCGCTCGCCTTCGTCGCGGCCCTAGGCCCCGGCATCGAAAACGCGATCATCGCCATCGCAATCACCTCCTGGCCCGGATACGCCCGCGTAGCGCGCGCCGAAACACTCACCTTCAAGAACTCCGAGTTCATCTCGGCGGTGCGACTGCTCGGCGCTTCCAGCCTGCGCGTCAACCTCGGCCACGTGCTGCCGCTCTGCACCTCCTCGATGATCGTGCGCGTCACACTCGACATGGCTGGCATCATCCTGACGGCGGCCGGCCTCGGCTTCATCGGTCTTGGCGCCCAGCCGCCGCTTCCCGAATGGGGGGCGATGATCTCGCGCGGCCGCTCGTTCATCCTCGACCAGTGGTGGGTTGCGACCATGCCGGGCTTTGCCATCATTCTCGTCAGCCTAGGCTTCTGCTTCCTCGGCGACGGCCTGCGCGACGTTCTCGATCCGAAGAGCGGGGAGCAACGCTGATGAGCAATCTTCTCGAAGTCGAAAACCTGCGCGTCACCTTCCCGACGCCCCGCGGTGATCTTGAGGTGGTGCGCGGCATCTCCTTCACCCTCGGCCGCGAGCGCCTCGGCATCGTCGGTGAGAGCGGCTCCGGCAAGTCGATGACCGGCCGTTCCATCCTGCAGCTGATCCGCGCGCCGGGCCGCGTCACCGCAGAGAAGCTCGTCTTCGATGGCATTGACCTTCTGAAACAATCCGAGCGGCAGATGCGTGCCATCCGTGGCGCCCGCATCTCGATGGTGATGCAGGACCCGAAGTTCTCGCTGAACCCGGTCATGACCATCGGCGAGCAGATCGCCGAAGCACTGCTGACGCACCAGAAGCTGCCGCGCAGGGAGGTCAATGCCCGCGTGCTCGCCATGCTGGAATCGGTGCGCATTGCCGACCCGGAACGCGTTGCGAAGCTCTATCCGCATGAAGTCTCGGGCGGCATGGGCCAGCGCGTGATGATCGCGATGATGCTGATCCCCGAGCCGGACCTCCTGATCGCCGACGAGCCGACCTCGGCGCTCGACGTCTCCGTCCAGGCGCAGGTGCTCGACATCATCGACGAACTGGTGAAGCGCAAAGGCATGGGGCTGATCTTCATCAGCCACGACCTCAACCTCGTCTCCAGCTATTGCGACCGCATCCTCGTGATGAACACCGGCGAGGTGGTCGAGGAATGCAAGGCCGGCGAGTTGATGGCGGCAAAGCATCCCTATACACGCGGGCTGATCGCCTCGATCCCGCGCCTTGATGAAACACGGGACGAGCTGCCGGTGCTCGACCGCAGCGCATGGGCCAAGGCATGACCGCGCTCTCTCTGAAAAACCTCGACATCTCCTACGGCGACGTGCAGATCACTCACGACGTCAATCTCGATATCGCCGACGGCGAGAGCTTCGCCCTTGTCGGCGAAAGCGGCTCGGGGAAATCGACCGTGTTGAAGGCGATCGCCGGCCTCGCGCCGGAATGGTCGGGCGAGATCACCGTGCTCGGCGCACCGCGCGGCCATGGCATCGACCGCGCCTTCTCGCGCCAGTGCCAGATGGTGTTCCAGGACCCCTACGGTTCGCTGCACCCGCGAAAGACCGTCGACGCGACCCTCGGCGAAGCACTGACGATCCACGGTATCGGCGACCGCAGTGCGCGCATCGAGGAGGTGATGACCTCGGTCGGCCTCGACCGCAAGTTCCGCTTCCGCTTTCCGCATCAGCTCTCGGGCGGCCAGCGCCAGCGCGTCGCGATTGCCCGTGCATTGATGCTCAAGCCGAAGGTGCTTTTGCTCGACGAGCCGACCTCGGCGCTCGACGTCTCGGTCCAGGCCGAAATCCTCAACCTGTTGAAGCGCCTCAGGCGCGAACAGAACCTCACCTTCCTGATGGTCACCCATAATCTGGCCGTCGTCTCCTTCCTCTGCGATCGCCTTGCCGTCATGCGCCAGGGCCGTATCGTCGAGATTGCCGATGTCGCCGACCTCAAGCGCGGCGACCTCAAGGATCCCTATTCGCGTGAACTGATGCAGATCAGCGCCGCGCATGCCAACTAGGATGGGACAACAGGGACGATTTCTCGTCCGTCCCCTTCTAATATATCGAGTAACCCCAAGGACATAGCATGAACAGTGAACAGATCGCTGCCGCGCTGGCGGAATTCGACGCGGCGATTGCCAAAGCCACCGATGCCGATACGGTATGGACCGCATTGCAGACGCTTAGCCGCCAGGTGATCGGCGCCAAGCTCTTCACCATCATGACCGTCGACATGGTCAATGAAGTCGCCCGCCGCGCCTATACCTCGCATCCCGAGGAGTATCCGACCTCGGGCACCAAGCCGATCCGCTACGACAGCTGGTTCGACATCGTGCACAAGGCGCACCAGACCTTTGTCGCCAACACCATCGTCGACATCTCGAAGGTCTTCGGCGACCACGAAACCATCTGGTCGCTCGGCTGCGGCTCGGTCGCCAACATCCCGGTCGTTGTCGGCGGCGAGCTGCTCGGCACCGTCAACTGCCTCGACGTCGAGCATCATTACACGCCCGAGCGTGTGGCACTCTCCAAGCATCTGGAACTGCCAGCCAAGCTCGCCTTCCTCGCCGCCGCGCGCGCCGAGAAGAAGTAAGACAGCAGGCCGGAGGCGTCATCGCCTTCGGCCATTTCCCGGTCAGCGACCGATCGCCCCACCGGTTTCCTTCAGGAAAAAATGCATCTTCTCCGCCTCGATCGGCACCGCGATCTGGTCTTCGGGGCCGATACGTGACGCGGCGTGAACCTGCGCCGTGAAGGCTGCGGGCCCCACCCGGCCGAGCGCCAGCGTATGCGGGCCGAGTGGTTCGATATCGCGAACGGTCAGCCTGACTGTCGGCGCATTGGCGTCCGTCGCCATCGTATGTTCCGGCCGGATGCCGAGCACGACGGCCTTGCTAACGTATGCACCGAGCTTTTCGGCACGGCTCTCCGGGATAGCAACCGCCACATCGCCATCGGCGATGAACTGCATCCCGCCATCGCCGCGTTCCAGCCGCCCCTCGAGGAAATTCATGCTTGGCGCGCCGATGAAGGCGGCGACGAAAAGATTGGCCGGCGCTTCGTAAAGCGTGATCGGATCCGCCGCCTGCTCGATGCGCCCCTGGTTCATGACGACGACGCGGTCGGCCATGGTCATGGCTTCCACCTGGTCGTGGGTCACGTAAACGGCGGTCGTCTGAAGACGGCGGTGCAAAAGCTTGATTTCCGTGCGCATTTCGATGCGCAGCTTGGCGTCGAGATTGGACAGCGGCTCGTCGAAGAGGAACACATCTGGCTGGCGCACGATCGCCCGGCCGATCGCCACACGCTGGCGCTGGCCGCCCGAAAGCGCGCTCGGCTTGCGGCCGAGATAGGCGCCGAGATTGAGGATGCGCGCCGCGTCCGCCACCGCCTTGTCGATCTCCGCCTTCGGCGTGCCGCGCACCTTCATGCCGTAGCCGATGTTTTCGGCAACGGTCATGTGCGGATAGAGCGCGTAGTTCTGAAACACCATCGAGCAATTGCGCAGGCCCGGGCGCAAATCCGTGACGTCACGGTCGCCGATCCGGATCGAACCCGAGGTCGCCGTTTCGAGACCGGCGATCATGCGAAGCGTCGTCGTCTTGCCGCAGCCGGACGGCCCGACGAGCACGACAAATTCGCGATCGGCGATCTGAAGATCGAGCGGCGGAATGACCGTGACGTTCCCGAAGGACTTGGTGATCTGCTCCAGTCGGACCTGTGACATGCGAAAACCCTTGCTGCTGTCTGTGCCCGGCCGCGCCGGGGACGGTGGCGCCCGCCCCGACCGTCTCGGGGCGGGCATGGTCACGTTACTGCTGTGGCAAACCCATCGACGCACGATAGGCGGCGAGCTGCTTGTCGCGGCCGAACTCGTCGGTCAGCTTGTTCCACTGCTCGGCGACGCTATCGAGCGCCTGCTGCGGTGTCACTTCGCCGGCTAGCGCCTTGGAGAGCTCGATTTCCAGCACTTCTGTGTAGGAGAAGTAGCCGGGCAGGCGCATGTCGAGCGCGATATTCTTGGCGGTCACCGCCTCCTTCTGCGCGCCCAGATACTCCTTTGCTTCACGCTCGGAGAAGATCTTCGACCAGAGATCGAGATTGGTCGTGTGCGAGATGCGGTAAGGGTTCACACCGGTGCCACCGGTGATCGCCGCCTGGCCGGAGACGGCCGGGCTCGTCAGATACTGGATATAGTTCCAGGCTGCCTCCTGCTTGGTCGAGGTCGCGGGAACCGCCGCCTGCCAACCGCCAAAGGCCATGAAGGAGGTCTGGACGACATGATCGAACTTGTCCCACTTCTTGGTCTTGTAGTTCCAGATCTCGTCCGATCCGGGCAGCGACGCCGAGCCGACGTTGCCGGCCACCTTCGACTGCTTCGGGTCGGCGCCGATGACGCCGGTGTCGCCCCAGCCGATCGATTCCGCCACCTGGCCGCCGGCAAAGGCGGCGTTCACTTCGCCGAAGGAGAAGTTCAGCGCATTCGGCGGCGCGAGCTTGGACGCGCGAATGTACTCCTCGAGACCGCGGACCCAGCCGGGACTGTTGACTTGGGCGTCCATCGTCTCGGGATTGAAGAACATGGCGCCCGGGTTGTCCGGGTGGCTGGTGTAGCCTGCGACGTGGCTGAACAGGAACCAGAACTGCTGGCCGCCACGGCGGAAGGCTTCCGCCGTACCCCAGAGGTTGTTGGCCGGCTGATTGAAGTATTCGGCGATGTCGAGATACTGTTTCCAGGTCTTCGGCGGCGCCAGGTCGTAGCCGTATTTCGCCTTGAAGGCCTTTTGGTTGTCGGCATTTTCGAAGAGGTCGATGCGGTAGCTGTAGGTATGGGCGTCGCCGTCCATCGTCTGCGACAGCACCTTGCCGTTCCAGACCATCAGCTGTTCGCGGTAGACGGGCGCGATGTCGTCCCAGTCGGCGCCCTTCTGCATATCGGCCGGCATTTCCGACAGGAAGTCGGTAAAGTCGGGCGCCCAGGCAGGCGCGAAGGCGATCACGTCGAAAGCGTCTTCGCCCGAGGTGAGCGACGTCACGATTTTCGGATAGAGTTCCGACCACGGGAACTCGACGACCTTGACCTTGCCGCAGGTCTTTTCTTCCCAGCCCTTGGCCGCAAGCTGCAGCGCCGAGGCGATGTAGGGGCCGGTCTGTGTGGTCGCCGTCAGTTCAACGCCGGTGTAATCCGGATCACAGGCGAGCGCCGTTCCCGCGCTCCCCAACGCAAGCGCAGCGAGAGATGCAGATGCCAGTAGCAATTTCCTCATTCTATCCTCCTGTTGAATGAATTCATGCCAAAGCGGTTGATTACTTGATCGCTCCAAGAAGCAGGCCGGAGCGCATGAGCCGGCTCAAAAGCCCGGCCATGACCATCATCGGAATGATGGCAACGAGAGCGGCAGCGGAAATTGCCCACCATTCGTCGCCGCGCTGGCTGTTCTGGCCGGCAACGAGAATGGGTAGCGTCTGCCATTTGGAATTGGTCAGGAACAGCGCGAACAGGAACTCGTTCCAGACGAAGGCGAGCGTGATCATGAAGGTGGCGATCAGCCCCGGCTTCGACATCGGCAGAACGATGCCGAAGAAGATCCGCCAGGACGGCACGTTGTCGACCATCGCCGCCTCCTCGACTTCCACCGGCAGCGCCTCGAAGAAGTCGCGCATCAGCCAGATGACGATCGGCAGCGAAAACGCGATATAGGCGAAGGTCAGGCCGATGTAGCTGTCGACCAGCTTGAAGCCGAGTTTGCCCATCTCCGTATACATCAGGTAGAGCGCAAAGGCCGCGACGATCGGCGGGAACATGCGCTGGCTGACGAACCAGAAGACGATGTCGTTGTTGCCGAGCTCGGGTCCTGGAAGCCGGAATCGGCTGGAAATGACCGCAAGCGCAAGGGCTGCGACGAAGGAATAGACCAGCGAGATGCCCTGGCCATAGCCAAGCACATGGCGGCCGAACAGGAAACCGCCGAAGGCGATCACCACGAAGATCAGTGCCGAGAGCAGGCGAAAGCGGAAGGTAAAGCGCACCAGCGCATAGGCCGCCATGGCGCCGATGAAGGTCGCGGCAACAGATGCCGACAGCCCGATGATCGTCGATGCCCAGAAGGTGCTGAAGAACTGACCGCGCTGGCCCGACAGAAGCTCGCTCCAGGCCGTCAGGCTCGGCTCGAAATCGACGAAGGGCAAGTAGGTCGGCCCGCCGACGACGGCGATCGGCGTCTTGAACGAGGTGATCAGCACCCAATAGAGCGGAAAGAAGGTGATGGCGAGCCAGATGAGGCAGCCGCCGAGCGCCAGCCAGCGCCGTTTCCCTTTGAGAGTACGCACGCTCATTTGTGCTTCTCCAGATAGGGCTTGAGGATGGCGAGATAGACGAGGCCGATCACGGTGATGACGATCAGGAACAGGAAGGAAAGCGCCGAGGTGTAACCGAGGTTGAACTTCTTGAAGCCTTCCTGATAGGCAAAGAGCGTCAGCGTCTCGGTCGAGATCCCCGGCCCGCCGCCGGTCATGACGAACACGGTATCGATAATCTTGTAGCTCTCGATCAGTCGGATGAAGACGACGGCAACCGAGATCGGCAGCAGCATCGGAAAGGTGATGTCGCGGAACTGCTGCCAGGGCGTGGCGTTTTCGAGTGCGGCGGCCTCATAGACATCGTCGGGCAGCGTCTGCAGGCCCGCGAGCAGCATGAGGATGACGAAGGGTGTCCATTGCCAGACCTCGACGGCGATGATCGAGCCGAGCGCCCAACTGGTCTGGGTGAGGAACGGCAGGTTGGGGAACCCGATTGCCGTCATCAACTCGTTGAGCGGTCCCATCGTAGGGTTCAGCACCTGGCGGGCGATCAACGCGACGGCGACCGGCGCGACCAACATCGGCAGCAGGAAGCTCACGCGGAAGATGCCCTCGCCTGGCACCTTCGAGTTCAGTGCCAGCGCCACCGAAAGACCGATGACATATTGCAGCCCGACGGAGATGAAGGCGATCAGCGTCGTCGTGCCCGCCACATGCCAGAAGCGGGGGTTCTGCAGTAGGTCTATGTAATTGCCGAAGCCGACGAAACGGGCCGGTGTCGGCGGCACGAGCCGCATGCTCATGAAGCTGGTCGTCATCGAATACACGAGCGGGAAGATCGAGATCATCAAGACGATGATCAGGGCCGGCCAGATGAAGAAGTGCTTGATCGGGTCGTTGCGCGTCATGCGGCCGGACCTCTTGCAAGCAGCGCCTCGATCTCGCCGAGTGTTGGCATGGCGGGCGCGGTGCCTCGCCGGGTCACGGCAATGCCGGCCGTGGCGCAGCCGAAGCGCACCGCATCAACAGGTGAAAGGTCCCGCGCCAGTGCAGCGGAGAAGCCGCCGACAAACGCATCCCCTGCCCCGGTCGTATCGATCACCGGTCCGCTGGCGATCGCCGGAACGAGCACCGACTGCTCGTGATTGTGATAGAGCACGCCGCGTTCGCCGAGCGTGATCAGCGCGGTCCTGGCGCCCTTTTTCAGGATCGCGTCACCAGCGCGACGGATGTCATCCTCGGTCGCAAGCGTGAAGCCCACGATCGCCGCCGCCTCCGTCTCGTTCGGCACCAGGTAATCGCAGAGCGGATAGATCGCATCCGGGAAGGCTTCGGCAGGCGCCGGGTTGAAGACAGTGGTGACGCCGGCTGCACGGGCGATTTCGAGCGCGCACTGCGCGGCGGCAACCGGCTGTTCGAGCTGAGTCACGAAGATGCGCGAGCCCTCGATCGTCTCGCGCGCGGCCTCGACATCGTCGACCCCGATCGAGCCCGCCGCCCCCGGATAGACAATGATGGCGTTCTCGCCGTTCTGGTCGTTGACGTAGATGAAGGCAGCGCCCGTCGGCAGGTCGTCCATCTCGACGATCTTCGGCGTCACGCCGGCTTCCGCATAGGTGCGCAGCGCCATCTCGCCGAAGGTGTCGCGACCGAGCTTGGAGATGAAGGAGACGGGACTTCCCGCCCGAGCGCAGGCAACCGCTTGGTTGGAGCCCTTGCCGCCCGGCCCGACGGAGAAGCCGCTGCCTGTGATCGTTTCGCCGACGACAGGCATGCGCCGCGCCAGATAGGCCGTGTCGGCCACGAAGATACCCAGGATCGAAACACCAACCTTCATTCAAGCCTCCCCCTGCAACCGCACCGGTGTGAAACGGTGTGCCCAGGCAATCTCTCGCGATTTCAATCATTTAATCGAACGCTGCGTTGCGCAGCGGATCGTCAGGTCTTCGGCGGTATGACGCCCTTGGTGAAGAGGAAGCAGCCGTAGAAGCGCGTCTCGCCCGTGGTGATGACGCAATAGGCTTTCTTCGCTTCCTCGTAGAACTTGAAGCGCTCGATACCGTACATCGGCGCCGGTTTGCCCTCGGCGCGATCGATCGCCGCCTGGACCTCCTGCTGCACCGGCAGGACTTCATCGGGCGCACCCATCACCTCCATGCGGCCGGCGGAGGGCTGCAAAGGTGTGTCGAGCGGCAGCACGGAAAGCACCGCCTCGACGGCACGCGCGGCCGAGACGTTGTCGATGCGCAGCAGCGTACCGAGCGTGGTCTTGCGGGCAATGGCGTCGGACGGGAAATTGGTGTCGGAGATGACCAGCGTGTCGCCGTGTCCCATGGACCTCAGTGCGTGCAGCACGTCGGCATTCAACGCCGGATCGATATTCTTCAGCATGCAGTCCTCCTCCTGGCGCGCTCCGGTTTCCGTGGCGCGCAATGCATTCCCCCCTTACAGGCGAACGCGTCTCCCTAACTGTTCACGTTCCTCCACCGTGCGGACCGGCTCCCCCCGCCCCGCGCGTCGTGGGTCCCCTACTCGCCGTAGGGGATCCAGATGTTCTTGACGTCCGTCGCGCGGCGCAGATAGGCTGGGCCTTCCGCCGCCTCGCGGTCGAGCCAGTTCGTTGCCTTGCCGTAGTCGACGAAGGTGCGCTTCAGGTTGCCGACCGAGAGCTTCTCGACAAGGGTCGAGAGTTCCGCCGAGCCGAAAGCCCAGAGCGCATCCACGTCGTTGTGGCTTGCGAGCGTCTTCGCCAGTTCGATCGTCGAACCGGTGACGATGTTGACGACCCCGGCCGGAACGTCGGATGTTTCCAGAACCGTATAGAAATCGGTTGCTGCCAGCGGATGCTGTTCGCTCGGCACGACGACGACGCGGTTGCCGGTGGCGATCAGCGGCGCGACGAGACTGATCATGCCGAGCAGCGGCGCTTCCGGCGGGCAGACGACGCCGACGACGCCGATCGCCTCGGGGATCGCAAGTGCGACGCCGCGAAGCGGCGGCTGGTGGATCGCCCCCTCGTACTTGTCGGCCCAGGCACCGTAGGTGAAGAGCCGCGCGATCGAGGCTTCGACCTCTGCCTTGGCGTTCGCTGAGGACGTACCGGTCATGTCGGCAATGCGATCGGCGAATTCGCCTGCGCGGCCGCTCAGGTTTTCAGCGATGTAATAGAGGATCTGCGCGCGGTTGTGCGTCGTTGCCGAGGACCAGGCGGATGCGGCTTGCGCTGCGACGACAGCGTTGCGGATGTCCTTGCGGTTGCCCTCGCCGACCTCGCCAAGCACCTTGCCCTTCGGCGAAAGCACGTTGCGGTTATAGTTGCCGTCCGGCCGCGCCTGCTTGCCGCCGATGAAAAGCTTGGCGGTACGGTCGACGTCAGGCATGGCGAAATCGCCGGCGACGGGCTTCAGCACCGGTTCGGCGACGGCGGGACGCAGCTTGCGACCGAGCCATGCCTTCGGCTTCAAGTATTCGTAGCAGCCCTCACGACCGCCCTCGCGGCCGAAGCCGGACTCGCGCTTGCCGCCGAAACCGGCAGAAGCATCGAAGAGGTTGGTCGCATTGACCCAGACGACGCCGGCGGCGAGCTTGGCCGCGACATGCAGCGCCAGGCCAATCGTCTCGCTCCAGACGCTGGCGGCAAGGCCGTAGCGCGTGTGGTTGGCAAGCTGGATCGCCTCTTCCGGGGTGCGAAAAGTCATGGAGACGGCGACGGGGCCGAAGATCTCTTCGGTGGCAACGATCGAGGTCGGCTGTACGCCGGTCAAAAGCGTCGGCGGATAGAAACTTCCGCCCTTCGGCAGGTCGATGTCAGGTTGATGCAGGGCTGCCCCTTCGGCGACACCCTTGGCGACCAGCTCTTCGATGCGCTGCAACTGCACAGGCGCGACGATTGCCGCCATGTCGATCGCCTTGTCGAGCGGATGGCCGACGCGCAGCGTCTGCATGCGGCGCTTCAGCCGCTCGTAAAAGAGCGGCGCCACGCCTTCCTGCACGAGGATGCGCGAACCGGCGCAGCAGACCTGGCCCTGGTTGAACCAGATGGCGTCAACCACGCCCTCGACAGCACCGTCGATATCGGCGTCGTCAAAGACGATGAACGGCGACTTGCCGCCGAGTTCGAGCGTCAGCGACTTGCCGGTGCCGGCAGTGCGCTCGCGGATGAGGCGGCCGACCTCGGTCGAGCCGGTAAAGGCGATCTTGTCGATGTCCGAGTGCTCGACGATCAGTGCGCCGGTTTCACCTTCGCCGGTGATGACATTGAGCACGCCAGCCGGAAGACCAGCAGCAGCGGCCAGTTCAGCAAAGAGCAGCGCCGTCAGCGGCGTGAATTCCGCCGGCTTGAGGATTACGGTGTTACCGAGCGCCAGCGCCGGGGCAACCTTCCAAGCGAGCATCAGGAACGGGAAGTTCCACGGGATGACCTGGCCGACGACGCCGACCGGCACCTGATCGGCAAACTCGGTTTCCTGCAGCTGCGCCCAGCCGGCGTGGTGATAGAAATGGCGGGCCGCAAGCGGCACGTCGATGTCGCGGGTCTCGCGGATCGGCTTGCCGTTATCGATCGCCTCGACGACCGCAATCAGGCGCGCATGGCGCTGGATCATGCGGGCGAGTGCATAGAGGTGACGGGCGCGGGCATGGCCTGGCAGTTTCGCCCAGGCGCCTTGCGCCTTGCGGGCCGCGGCAACCGCATCGTCGACATCCTTGGCACCGCCGAGCGCGACCTTGGCGAGCGGCTTGCCGGTTGCCGGCTCGTTGGTCTCGAAGGTCTTGCCGGATGCGGAAGCGACGAAGGCGCCATTGATGAAGTGGCCGAACTCGCCCTTGTGACGGGCAAGCCACTGACGGGCTTCGGTGTCGGCCTCGGGTGCTGGACCATAGGACATTTCGTCAAAATACCTTGCGACAGTCATCGGGATCATCCAATCGGGTGACGGTTGAGGGCCGAGTAGGCGCCGGTAACGTGATGTTCGAGCTGACGCTCGATATCGGCAAGCAGGCTCGATGCGCCGATGCGGAAGAGATCCGGCTCGAGCCATTCGCGGCCAAGCTCGTCCTTCATCAGGAACTGGTAGTTCAAGATGTCCTTGGCGGCAGAAATGCCGCCGGCCGGCTTGTAGCCAACCTTGAGGCCGGTTTGCTCCTGATAAGCCCTAATCATGCGCAGCATGATGAGCGTTACCAGCAGCGTCGCGTTGACGCCTTCCTTGCCGGTCGAAGTCTTGATGAAATCGGCACCGGCCATCATGCAGACGAGCGAAGCGCGCGCGACGTTGCGCAGCGTCTTCAGGTCGCCGGTCGCAAGGATCGCCTTCACATGGGCGTCGCCGCAGGCGGCACGGAAGTCGCGCATCTCGTCATAGAGCGCCTGCCAGTTGCCGGTCAGCACATGCTCGCGGGTAATGACGATGTCGATTTCCTTGGCGCCATCGGCAACGGAAGCCTCGATCTCGCGCAACTTGACGTCATGCGGGATAAGACCGGCCGGGAAGCCGGTGGAGACGGCAGCAACGGGGATGCCGGACCCTTCAAGCGCCTCGACGGCGGTCGAGACGAAACGATGATAGACGCAGACAGCACCCGTCGTGATGCCACGGCCGCCCATTCCGAGCGCATCGAGCAAATCCTGGCGCACCGGCTGGCGGGCCTTGGCGCAGAGGCGCTTGACGCGCTCCGTCGTGTCGTCGCCATTGAGCGTCGTGAGGTCGATGCAGGTAACGGCCTTCAAGAGCCAGGCGGCCTGCGCGTCCTTCTTCACCGTGCGACGGCCGGGCAGCGTCGCAACGCGACGCTCGGCGGCCGAGAGATTGACGCGCTGGTCCAGCACCCAGCCAAGATCGAGATCGATGCCATTGTTCCGCGGCCAGTTATGGCCTGCCGCCGGCGAATGCGCGGCCTTCGGCGCGCCAGTTTTCACAGCAAGGTCTTCCAAGCGATGGCTCCTTGAACTCCCTGTCACGACCAGCCGCACTCGAGCACAGCCGCCGAGAACTCATTTTTTGTTATTTTTCTATCGAATTTTTGTGACTATTCCATCAAGAACAGAGCGTGTCAAGCGAGACACTGCCGTTTTGACGATTTCGTAATATTTTTGCGGATGCCGCCTTCACAGGCTCGGCAGCTGCGTTTCGCCTTCTTCGGTGATGATAGAGCGAAAAACGCCGATTGGCGCGAAAAAAGCCGGCTTCAGCTTGCCGATCTTGCTGAGGTCGACAACCAGATGACTCTCCCGCGCCAGCGAGATGACCTTCTGCTTCACCGAAACTTCGTGGAAATGGACACAGGTCGCGCCACGCGCTGGGTCGACGCCCGCGGCCGAAAGGAAGGCGACGTTGATGCCGAGCGAATCGAGCGTCTCCAGACCGGAGTTGCCGGAGAAGGACGCCGACGAGGGATGATAGACGCCACCAAGCATGACGATCCGGACATTCGACTTATGGGTCAGCTTCTCCGCCACGTTCAGAGAGTAACATACTGCCGTTATTGAATAATTCTCGGGAATGAGATCGACGAGATATTCGAGCGTGGTGCCGCAATCGATGAAGATCGTCTCGTCCGGGCGGATGTGGCGCGCCGCGTGGACGCAGGCCTCGCGCTTGGCGGCTGCGTGGCTGTCGGCCTCGCGTGCCAGCTCATAGGGCGCGTCGCCTTCGATCTCGGACGCCGGGACGATATGTCCGCCGAGAAAGGCGAACTGGCCGGGATTGCCGGCAACGTCGCGACGGATCGTCATTTCCGAGACGCCAAGCAGGGCTGCGGCATCGCGCAAGTGCAGGACTCTCCGTCCTGAAAGGGCATCGGCGAGTTGGATGATGCGGGCTGTCTTGCGGCTGACCATGATTTCTTCCGTGTCCGACGTGTTCTGCAGCCGTCCATGGCGCGAACAGGTTTTGTGAAAAATATCACAAACTCTCTCTCCCAAGCAAGAGGAGTCACATTGATTGAAAGCGACCTTTGTGCCGATCACGGCCGGGGAACCGATCGCCAAAAATGATAACGGCGGACCAACCGGCCCGCCGCTCCACTATCGTTGTATCAATCCGCGAGAAGAAGCGGACGAGACGCTATCACGCGCCGATCGGCGCCGTCCGGTCGGCAAGCCAGCCCACCGTCTCCGGTTCAAGCAAGCCGTCCAGTTCCTGTGCGACGCGGCGATGATAGGCATCGATCCAGGTCCGCTCAGCCGTCGTCAGCAGGCCGATATCAGCGAGCCGCAGGTCGATCGGCACCAGCGTCAGGCTGCAGAAGCTCAGGAACCCGTCGCCGTCGTCCACCACCTCCACCTGGTTCTCGATGCGGATGCCGTAGGCGCCGGCCTTGTAGTAGCCCGGCTCGATCGTCGTCACCATGCCCGGCTTCAGCTCGATCTCGTTGACGCGGCGATCGAAGCGCTGCGGCTGTTCGTGAACCGAGAGAAAGTGACCGACCCCATGGCCGGTGCCGTGGTCATAATCGAGACCGAGATCCCAGAGCGGGCGGCGGGCAAAGGCGTCGAGCTGGTGGCCGAAACTTCCCCTGGGGAATTTCAGCGACGCCATGGAGATCAGGCCCTTGAGGACGGCCGTGTATGCGCGCCGGATCTCGTCGCTGACCGGACCGGTCGCCGTCGTGCGCGTGGCGTCAGTGGTGCCGGTCAGATACTGCCCGCCGGAATCGAGCAGATAGACGCCATCCTTGCGGATCAGCCCGTTGCTCGCCTCGGTGGCTGCATAGTGGCACATGGCCGCGTGGCCGCCAGCCGCCGAAATCGACCGAAAACTCGGCTCGACGAAACTTTCGGCCATCTGGCGATAGGCGAGGATGCGCTCTTCCGCTTCCAGTTCGGTTACCGGTTTGCCGCTCGCCTCCCGTTCGGCGGCGTGCCGCTCGAGCCAGGCAAAGAAGCGAACCCAGGCGGCGCCGTCCAGACGGTGACAGTCCCGGAAGCCCGACAGCTCGGTCGCGTTTTTGTGCATCTTGGCGAGTGTGATCGGGCTCTTCGCGAGCTGCACGGTGCCGCCCGCAGCACGCGTGGCGTGGGCCGTTGCCGACGGGGCGAAGCCGGGATCGATCAACGCGGTGCGGCCCGCCGCCATCGCCTTGACGCGGTCAAGCAGTTGGCCAGGCTCGGCAATCCCGACGTCGTCAAGCTCGAAGTCCGAGAGATCGTTCGGGAGCTTTCGATGATCGACCAGCCATTCCGTTTGCCCGGCGCGGTCGAAGATCAGGAAGGACTGCGGCATCGGGTTGAAGGCGACGTCGCGGCCACGGACGTTGAGGAACCAGGCGATATTGTCCGGCTGCGCTTCGATCAGGAGGTCGGCCCCCTGCTCCGCCAGCATGGCGGCGATGCGGCGCTTCTTCTCGGCAACGCTTTCGCCGGCATTGGCGACCGGGAAGGCGGTGATCTTGCCGAGCGGCTTTTCCGGTTGGTCCGTCCAGATCGCATCGACAAGGTCCCCATCGACAGGCATCCAGACGCCGCCGGCCAACTCGACCGAGCGACTGCAATCGGCGTCCCAGGTGGACGGCAAAAGCATGGCGTTGAAACCGACGCGTTCGCCCCTGCGCAGGTTCTTCTTCAGCCAATCCTTGAGCGGCGCGTCGTAGAAGTGCTCGATCGCGAAGGTGCCGAGATCCACTTCGTCTCGCACCTGCACCTGATAGCGACCATCGACGAAGATCGCCGCACGGTCGCGCATGACGATCGCCACACCGGCCGAACCGGTGAACCCGGAGACGAAGGCCAGGCGATGGTCGTGCGGCGCGCAATACTCGCCCTGATGTTCGTCGAAGCGCGGCACGACGTAGCCGTCGAGCCCGGTTTCCGTAAGCTTGCGGCGCAGCGCGCCGATGCGGCCGGAGATATCCGGCCTTGCTCTCGTATCCATGATGTCTTTCCTATCAAGTGAGTTTCAGGCGTCGCCGATCGTTTCGGCGAAATGGCAGGCGGTCATGCCCGATCCGACCGGACGTAGCCCCGGCTTTTCGCGGCGGCAAAGTTCGGTTGCGTGCGGGCAGCGCACATGAAAGGGGCAGCCGGGCGGGATGGCGAGCGGGCTCGGCAGTTCGCCCGACAGTGCCGGCGCACGACGCCTGGCGCTCGGATCGAGCGACGGTGCAGCCGCAAGCAGCCCCTTGGAATAGGGATGCATCGGCTTCGAAAACAGCGCCTCCGACGGGCCTATCTCGACAATGGCGCCGAGATAGATGACGGCGACGCGATGCGAGACATGGCGCACGAGGCGAAGATCGTGCGCGACGAACAGCACCGTCAGGCCGAGCTCGTCCTGAAGCTCGATCAGCAGATTGACGACCTGAGCCTGGACAGAAACGTCGAGCGCCGAGACCAATTCGTCCGCGACGAGACACGTCGGCTCCAGCGACAGCGCCCGCGCAATGCCGATGCGCTGCCGCTGGCCGCCGGAGAATTCATGCGGGAACTTGTCCGCGGCTCCATCGGGCAACCGCACGAGCTCGAGCAACTCGTCCACCCTTCGGTCGATCGCCGCACCCTCGCGCATGCGGTGCACCGTGATGGCCTCTCTCAACGTATCGCGCACGGTCATGCGAGGGTTGAGCGAAGTATAGGGGTCCTGGAACATCATCTGGACGCGCCGGTTATAGGCGCGCCGTCGTGCCCCCTTGAGGCCGACGACGCTCTCGCCCTCGAACAGGATATCGCCTGATGTCGGCCGGTGCAGGCCGGCGATCAGGCGCGCGAGTGTCGACTTGCCGCAGCCGGACTCGCCGACGATCCCGAGCGTCTCGCCGGGCATCACGTCGAGATCGATGCCGTTAACCGCCGAGACGACCTGCTGCGGACGGCGGGCGAGCGTGTCGGACAACGAACGCCGTTTCTCGAACTGGATCGATAGTGCACGGAGCGAGAGCAAGGGAGCGCCGCTGGTTGACATAGGCATAGTCATTGCGCCGCCTCCCGCGGTCCGAAATGCGCTTGGGCATCCGCAAGATGGTGGCAGGCCACCAGCCTAGACGACCCGATCGCTTCGAGCGCCGGACGGACGTCCGGGCATTCGCGCCCGGCGACCGGACAGCGGGCGCTGAAGGCGCAACCTGATGGAAGCGCGTTCAGTGCCGGCGGCGCACCGGGGATCGAATAGAGCGGTGTTCGCGGCGCAACGTCGCGCGGGATCGAACGCAGCAAGCCCAGGGAATAGGGGTGGCGCGCATCGGCGATCACATCCGTCGTCGTGCCGACTTCGCAAAGCCTGCCGCCATACATGACGGCGACACGATCGCAGGTTTCGGCAACGACGCCCATGTCATGAGTGACGAGGATCACCGCCATGCCGAGATCGCGGCTCAGCGACTGGATGAGCCTGAGGATCTGGTCCTGGATGGTGACGTCGAGCGCCGTCGTCGGCTCGTCTGCCAACAGCAGCTTTGGGTTGGAGGCGAGCGCAATCGCGATCATCACCCGCTGGCGCATGCCGCCGGAGAACTCGTGCGGGAAATCGTCGAGACGATTGCGCGCACCGGGAATGCCGACGAGATCGAGCAATTCGATCGCGCGCGCCCTGCGCGCCCTCGCATCGAGATCCGTATGGGCCACGAGGTTTTCCTGGATTTGCAGGCCGACGGTGAGCAGCGGATTGAGCGACGACATCGGCTCCTGAAAGATCATCGCGATCTCACGGCCCCGGATGCGCCGGAGACGCGTCTCGTCGAGCGGAACGAGGTCGCGGCCGTTCCAGAGGATTTCACCCGAGACACGCCCGCGCGGCCGGATAATGCCGAGGATCGAGCGCAGCGTGATGCTTTTGCCCGAACCGGATTCGCCGACGAGCCCGAGGATCTCGCCCTGCCCCACCTGGAACGAGACGTCGTCGATCGCCACCAGCGGCCGCTCCTTGGTCCCGAACTCGGTGCGAAGATGCCTGACATCGAGCACGACGGATTTTTCTGTGCTTCTCATCTCAGCGCCCCTTCGGTCGAAGCAGGTCGGCCAGCGCGTCGCCGACAAGGCTGAAGCCGAGCCCCGTCAGGACGATGGCGATGCCGGGCATCAGGCTCATCCACCAGGCCGTCATCAGGAAATTGCGCCCCTCGGCGATCAGCACGCCCCATTCCGCTGCCGGCGGCTGGGCGCCAAGCCCGAGATAACCGAGAGACGAGCCGAGCAGGATCGCGAGCGCCATATCGGTCATCCAGTAGACGAGGATCGGCGAGATCGCGTTCGGCAGCAGATGGCGGAAGATGATGCGGCGATCGGAGTAGCCGAGAACCCGGCCGGCGGCGGCATAGTCGTTGGCCTTCTGCGCCATGATTTCGGCGCGCGTCAGCCGTGCGTAATAAACCCAGTTCACCGCGGTGATCGCCACATACATGTTGACGAGACCGGGGCCGAGGACCGCGACGATCGCGATCACCAGCACCAGGAAGGGAAAGGTGATGATCGCGTCGACGCAACGGCCGAAGATCACGTCGGCGATACCGCCGTAATAGCCGACGAAAGCGCCGACGGTCAGTCCGATCAGAAGCGCAAAGATGGTCGCGAAAAAGGCCATCTGCATATCGACCCGATAGGCCCAGATGACGCGCGAAAGCACGTCTCGGCCGAAATTGTCGGTGCCGAAGGGATGCGCAAGGCTTGGTCCCTGCTGGATCGCCTGCAGGTCGAAGGCCAGCGGATCATAGGGCGCAAAGAGCTGAGGAAACAGCGCAAAGGCCAGCGACAGGCCGAGAATGGCGATGCCGATCACGAAGGACGGGCGGGCGAAGGCGCGTGCCAGAAAGGCGGCCAGCCGTCCCCGCGTCCGCGGATGGGTTTGGGTCAGGACCGTCATGATTGGCGAAGCCTCGGATCGAGCCAGGATTGCACGACATCCGTCAAAAGGAAGACGACGGAGACGAGCACGGCGAAGGTGAGCGTAAGGCCCTGGATCAGCGGATAGTCGCGGGCAAAGATCGCCTCCAGCATCAGCCGCCCGACGCCGGGAATGGCAAAGACCGTCTCGGTCACCAAGGTACCGCTCATTAGGTTGCCGATCGAAAGCCCCAGCAGCGTCACCGTCGAGACCAGCGCATTGCGCAACACATGCCGGGTCATGATGATGCGCGGCGACAGGCCCTTCGCACGGGCGAACTGCACGTATTCCGCATCGAGCACCTCGATCAGAGAGGCCCGGAGATTGCGCAGGATGATTGCCGAGGTATAGAGCGCGACGCTGAGTGCGGGCAGGATCAGGTGGTAGAGGTTTGCAAGAAAGGTCTTGCCGTAGCCGCCGACCGGAAACCAGCGCAGCTGTGCGGCAAGCACCGTCAAGAGCAAGAGCCCGATATAGAAGACCGGCATGGAAAGACCAACCTGGAAGACACCACGGATGGCGACATCGACCGGACTGTTGACGCGCGATGCCGCGAGAAAGGCGAGCGGACCGGCAAGCAAGACCGCGAGCACGACCGAATAGAGCGCCAGGAAGATCGTCGTCGGCAACCGGCTCAGAATGACCTCGGTCACCGGCGCCTTCAGCATGATCGAGCGGCCGAGATCGCCGGTCAGCGTGTTCTTGACAAAGACGAGAAACTGCACCGGCAGCGGCTGGTCGAGACCGAGATTGTGCCGGATCTGTTCAAGCTGGGCATCGGTCGCCTTGGCCTCGGCCATGGCGATCGCCGGGTCACCAGGCAGCATGCGCACGAGCAGGAAGATGAAGATCATTACCAACAGGAACGTCGGGATGATCTGCAGCAGCCGTGCCACGAGATAGGAAAGTGAGGGCATGGTTCCAACCTTCAACGGAAAACCGGGCGGCTTGCCGCCCGGCTCTCTCGGATCGTTCCGCTATCAGTCGGCGCGCCAGGCTTCGGAGAAGTCGTTGGCGCCGAGCGGCGTCTGGACGTAGCCTTCGATCGACTTCGAGACGGCGACGGCAAAGGGCGTTTCGAACAGGAAGAGCAGCGGCGCTTCGGTCGCGTAGATCTCCTGCATGCGCTTGTATTCGCCCTTGCGCTTGGCCGGATCGGTCTCGACGTTGGAGGCCTCGAACAGCGTGTTGAATTCCTGGTTGTTCCAGCCCGTACCGACGGCCTGGCGCTGCTTGTAGTAGCCGAGCCAGCCGGTCACTTGTGCGGGGTCGTTGACGTCGTTCGCCCAGCCGTAGGTGTGGATATCGAAGTCGCCGGAGCGGTTCTTCTCGCCGCGGGTCGGGTTGTCGACCTGCTCGACCTTGAGGTTGACGCCGAGCGGCGCCCACATCTGCTGAAGTGCTGTAAACAGCGTCGCATCGTCGGCGCTGCCGGCAAGCGTGGTAAGCTTCACCTCGAAGCCGCCGCTGAGACCGGCTTCCGCCAGCAACTGCTTGGCCTTTTCCGGATCATAGGGATAGAGCGGCTCGGGGCCATAATGAAGCTGCGTCGCTGCCGACATCAGCGAGGTCATCGGCTTGCCGGTATCGAAAGTGACGAGCTTGATCAGCACGCTCTTGTCGGTCGCATAGTTCAGCGCCTGCCGCACCTTGACGTCGGCAAGCGGGTTCTTCGCTCCGTCCTTCTTCGCCTCGCGCGTATTGATCGGCGCATAGACGATGCGGGTCGAGGGGAAGAGCTCCATCTTCAGGTTCGGATCGGCGCCGAGTTCGCCGACGCGGGCAAACGGAATGAACTCGGCGGCGTCGACCTCACCGGCCTGCAGCTTGAGGATGCGGGTCGCATCGTCGGGAATGACGAGGAATTCCACCCGGTCGAGATAGGGCAGCGGCTTGCCGTCTTCGCCCTGGCGCCAGTAGTTCGGGTTGCGCTCGAAGCTCATGCTCGAGCCCTGCACGTGGCTTTTCATGACGAAAGGTCCCGAAGTGACTGGACCGGCCGAGAAGAAGGCGCGCGCCTTTTCCTGATCCGTGGCACCTGCCGCCTTTTCGAAGGCTGCCTTCGGCATGATGCCGGTGTTGAAGGTCGCAAGGATCGAGATGATCGTCGGGTCGGGGTTCTTGAGCGACACGGTGATCTTGTTGCCGTCGGCCGTGACCTTGTCGACCGCGCCGAGCAACCCGGCCCAGGGGCCGAGTTCGGCATTGCGCGCCCGGTCGAGCGAGAAGACGACGTCCGCGCCGGTCAGGTCCGAGCCGTCGGAGAACTTGAGCCCGTTTCTGAGAGTAAGGGTGATGGTCTTGCCGTCGGCCGAAACCTCGTGAGCTTCGGCGAGACCCGGCACGATCGAACCGTCAGGCCCGTTGCGCAGCAGCGTCTCGTAGAGACCGTTCACCATCCAGAGATCGGGATTGCGGTCGGCGTAAACGGGATCGATGACGGTCGAGTCGTCGTAGCGCGCAAAGGTCATTGCGCCGCCGCGCTCGATCGCAAAGGCCGAGGTGGCCGCAAGCAGACCCAGCGTCGTGCCGAGCAGAATAGGCAATATACGTTTCATCTCACTCCTCCTTTTGACCGCAGCCGTCATCGATCGTGTGCCAAACACGTTTATTGGATATTGGATCCAATTTTTCTTAGTGTTTTTTGCCGCCGACGGATTGCCGCGAAGACGTTCTTGTAGTTCCCCTTTTCAAGAAGGCCGGCACGCGATCTGATCGGCTTGCTGAACCAACTTTAGCTGTACTAAAGTACATCGATAGACGTGAGTCAAGCGGAAAGAAAGTCATGCCCCTGAAGATCGAAGAGGCGCCCAAAGTCCATGAAGGCGCCTCCCTCCCCGAAGCCTCGACACCCGCCTCGCTCGGGCAAATGCTCAGAGCCCGCCGCAAGGAAATCGGCAAGACCATGAAGGACGTGGCGCGCGAGGCCGGGCTGACGGAGGGCTTCATCAGCCAGATCGAGCGCGGCATTTCCACCCCGTCGCTGATCTCGCTTTACAACGTCGCCAACGCGCTCGGCACCAGCGTCGATACCTTCCTGTCGCAGCCGCCGCAGCATTCGCATTCGATGGTCTCGCATGCCGGCGAACGCCCCGGATACAATGTCGAGACCAAGGAGCGTGTCTACGAACTGATCGAGCGCGGCTTTCCGGGCGCTGCCCTCAATGGCTGTATCACCCATATGCCGCCCGGTTACGCGTCGGAACTGACCAGCCACGAGGGCGAGGATTTCCTCTACCTGATCGAGGGCGAGATGCTCTACCAGATCGACGGCAAGGACTATCTCTTAAAGGCTGGCGACACGCTGCACTTCCCCGCCTCGCTGCCCCACCGCGCCCGCAATGTCGGCGCGGGACCGGCCCGCGAACTCTGGGTCGGCACCACCCGGATCATCAAGGAAGACTGAACCAGCGGAACTATCCGAAGGACTGGGCCGAAAGGTACGGGCCGCACAAGGCGGCCCGTAAGGTCAGGCCTTACTGCTTGCGCGGCCAGGTGTCGGCAAGGCGGTAGCCGGCCGGCCACGGATCGGCTGGATCGAGCATCACCTGATGAGTGCCGGTGATCCAGGCACGACCGGAGATTTCCGGCACGATGGCCGGGCGGCCACCAACCGTCGTTTCGCCGGCGATGCGGCAATTGAACGTCGAATCGATGATCGAGTGGCCGTCGAAACGCTGGCCGACCTTCATCACACCGCGGGCATGCAGCACCGCCATGCGCGCAGAGCAACCGGTTCCGGTCGGCGAACGATCGAGCTTGGCCGGCTGGATGACGACCGTGTTTCGGCCATGCAGAACGCCGTCTTTCTCCTCGACCGGCAGCGTCAGCTGGCAGAAGGAGATGTGGTTCCATTCCGGGTTTTCCGGATGAGTAAAACCGAGCTGCTCGTTGGCCGCGCGGGTAATCTTGATACCGGTTTCCGCAAGTTCGCAGGCCTCGTCTGGCGTCACGGAAAACCCGAGCGCTCGCGCGTCGGTGATGACGAAGCTGTCGCCGCCATAGGCCGTGTCGACCGTCAGCGTCCCCAGGCCCTCGACCTCGAGCTTGGCGTCCAGTTTGTCGGCAAAGGACGGAACGTTGGTGACGGTGATGCGTTCGGCCTTGCCGTTGCGGCACTCGGCGACGACGTTGACCAGACCGCCCGGCGCTTCCAGCACCATGCGCGTTTCCGGCTCCTGCATCGGCACGATGCCGCTGTCGAGCAGGACGGTCGAAACGCAGATGGAATTGGAGCCGGACATCGGCGGCGTGTCCTCGGGCTCCATGATGATGAAACCCATCGTCGCGCGCGGGTCCTTCGGCGGGACAAGCAGGTTGATGTGGCGGAAGACGCCGCCGCGCGGCTCGTTGAGCACGAAATTGCGCAGCGTCTGATCCTCGGCAATGAAGCGGCGCTGTTCCCAGAGCGTGTTTCCGGGCGGCGGCGCGACGCCGCCGACGATGACGTCGCCGACTTCCCCCTCCGCGTGGCAGGAAACGATGTGAACGACCTTGTTGCTGCGCATGCCCTTTCTCCTTCCGTGCTGGTGGACGGGCGCCACCCGGGCGCACCATGCTTTCGCACCGGCTACGCTCCGCTCTTCGCCGGAGATGATAGCGCGTCCGCGCCCTCCCGGCGAAAACAGTCATAGAAAAATTGGATCCAATATACAATCTGAAATATTCGAATTTGCTGCGAGAACCGAACCCGTCTGTTGCCCGGCGCGTGAATTGGACCTATGACCATTGGCCAAGCGCGCGAAAACGCTTCCGAATTCGCCAGGCCACAAGGTTTGGCCAGCAGGGTTTGAACAGGATGAAACTCGACGCCGTCGATGTCAGGCAAGCCGCCTCAGCGGCCGATATCGTCTATGAGGCCTTGCGCAAGGCGATCATCGAAGGCGACCTCGCCGAGGGCGAAAATTTGCGCCAGGACCACATCGCCCAGATGTTCAACACCAGCCGCATTCCTGTGCGCGAGGCGCTCTCGCGGCTGGAGCAGCATGGGCTGATCACCACGGAGCGCTACAAGGGCGCCGTCGTCGCCGGCCTCTCGATCGAGGAAATCGAGGAGATCTTCGAGTTCCGCGCGCTCATCGAGGCGGAGGTCATCCGGCTGGCGATACCCAATCTCGACCGCCGCACACTCGACCTTGCACGCCAGCATTGCGAGGAGTTCGAGCGGGAGGAAAATTCCGACCGTTGGGGCGAAATCAACCGCAATTTCCACTACAGCCTCTACGAGGCAGCCCGTCGCCCCTATTACCTGCAGATTGTCCGCGCCTCGCTCGATCGCATCGACCGTTACCTGCGGGCGCAGTTGACGCTGACCTCGGGCGTTGCGCGCGCGCGGCGCGAACACAAGGCGATCCTCGATGCCTGCATTGCGCGCGACGCGGAGCGAGCCAGCGCCTTGACGCGTGACCATATCCTCGACGCCGGTCGCTCGCTGACCGTCTTCCTGAGAGACCAACGAGGCTAGCGGCGCGGTTTTCCCGCGGCTTTGGCCGACCGTCATAATAGTTTGATTTACATATCGTTTTATTGTGTTTCATTCCGGATCGATGCTCGATCCTTCACTTGAGTGCTCCCGCTGAAATTGCGCCGTACGTCGACTGCTCTTCGGTTGACAAGCGGGGCGGAAGCCTGAAAAGTGAAGCCCCTATCGAGACCGGCAGCGTTGGGAGGACTTGATGTCTGTGCGCGCGTTTTTCGGCCTTTCCACACTTTTCCTGTCACTTGTGACCGCCGGCGTCCCCGCCGTTGCCCAGGAGAGTGGACGGCAGATCGAGATCACCAAGGACGGCGACTATTTCGGTTTCGACCTCAGGACCGAACAGAACGTCTCGCTCGACGAATGCCAGCAGACATGCATCGCGGACCAGTCCTGCCGCGCGTTCACCTACAATCCCAAGGTGAAGTGGTGCTTCCTCAAGTCCGATTATAACCAGCTCAACACTTTCCCCGGCGCGATTGCCGGCAAGGTCGTGCAGCCGCAGGCCGCACAGGCCGATATCGGCGCACCGCCGCGCCTGAATTTCCTGTCGGATCAGCTGCTGCAGGACGCCCGCAACACCAAGGCCAATCTGGCGCTCGCCGACGATCAGCAGGGCATGGGCGTCAACACGCTCATCGACATGGCGCGCGGCCAGGCCGGGATGGGCAATATCGAGAATGCTTTGAAGGCCTTCCAGGGCGCGCTGGCGATCAATCCGGATGACGGCGAACTCTGGCTGGAGGCGGCGCGCACCGCGAACCGCATCACCAACAATTCAAGCGTATCGATCCAGGCGGCCATCGCCGCGATCAACGGCTATGAACTCACCCGCACCACCGAGAGCCGGGCACATGCACTCGCCGTCATGGCGAAATCGCTGGAAGGCGCCGAGAATTTCCGCGCCGCGCTGAACGCCTACAAGGCGAGCCTCGAATTGGTGAAGGCAAAATCGGTCGAGGCGGCCTATCTCGACCTCAAGCAGCGCAAGGGCTTCCGCGTCGTCGAACATACGATCGATTCCGACGCCGCGAGCCCACGCGCCTGTGTGCAGTTCTCCGAGCAGCTTCTAAAGAGCGGCGCCGACTATGCCTCCTTCGTCACCGTCAATGGTGCTGCGCCAAAGGCGCTTGAGGCGAAGGGCGACCAGATCTGCATCGAGGGGCTTTCGCATGGTGAACGCTACAAGCTGACCGTTCGCAGCGGCCTGCCTTCCACCGTCGACGAAGTGCTCGAAGCGCCCGTGACCCTCGACATCTATGTCGCTGACCGTGCGCAGATGGTGCGCTTCACCGGCGACAGCTTCGTGCTGCCGTCGACCGCGCGCCGCGGCATCCCGCTCGTCTCCGTCAACACCGACAGCGCCAAGCTGAAACTCTACCGCGTCGGCGACCGCAGCATCGCCCAAGTGCTGCAGAGCTCGCAGTTCCTGACGCAACTCGACGGCTACAGCGCCCAGCGCATCGAGGATGAGATCGGCGAACTCGTCTGGCAGGGCTCGATCGATATTGAGCGTGACGTCAACAAGGAGGTTGTCACCAGTTTCCCGGTCGACGAGGCGCTGCCCCAGCGCAAGCCCGGCGTCTATGTGCTCACGGCAGCGCCGACCACCGGCGTCAGCCAGGAATGGGACGCGCGCGCGACACAGTGGTTCGTCGTTTCCGATATCGGCCTCTCCACCTATGCCGGCACCGACGGGTTGAACGTCTTCGTGCGTTCGCTGGCCACAGCCGAGCCGATCGAAGGCGTCGAACTGCAGCTCGTCGCCAAGAACAACGAGATCCTCGGCACGGCCGTGAGCGATGACGACGGCCGCGTCACCTTTACCGCCGGCCTGATCCGTGGCACGGCCGGGCTGACGCCTGCGGTGATCTCGGCCAAGAAGGGCGAAGACGATTACGTCTTCCTCGACATGAGCCGCGCCGGCTTCGACCTTTCCGACCGCGGCGTCACCGGACGCGCGGCTCCGGGCGCCATCGACATTCTCGCCTGGACGGAGCGCGGCATCTATCGCGCCGGCGAAACCGTGCATGCGGCAGCACTTGCCCGTGACGTCGACGGCATGGCGATCGAGAACCTGCCGCTCACCTTCGTCTTCCTCCGCCCGGATGGTGTCGAATACCGCCGCATGACCAGCGCCGGCGGCAAGCTCGGGGGCCATACACTCGACCTCGACACCCAGGCAAACGCCATGCGCGGCACCTGGACGATGCAGATCTTCACCGATCCGAAGTCGCCGGCAATCGGCGAGAAGCAGTTCCTGATCGATGACTTCGTGCCGGATCGCACCGAATTCGACCTCACCAGCGACGCCAAGGAGATCGCTGTCGGCGAGACGGCGAGTGTGGCGGTCGACGGGCGCTATCTCTATGGCGCGCCGGCTGCCGGGCTCGAACTTGAAGGCGAAGTGACGATCAAGCCGACGCGCGAAAATGCCGCCTTCAAGGGCTACTCCTTCGGCCTTGCCGACGAAGAGGCTAGTGAAGACACGCGGTTGCCGCTCGAAGAGCTTTCGTCGCTCGACGAGGAAGGCAAATCCAGCTTCGACGTCCTCATCGACGAAGTGCCCTCGACCACGCAGCTGCTTAATGCCACCGTGACCGTTCGCATGCGCGAAGCCGGTGGCCGCGCCGTCGAGCGCTCGCTGAAACTGCCGGTGCGCGCCGAAGGCCCGATGCTCGGCATCAAGCCGGAATTCGAAGGCGAACTGGCTGAGAACTCGGTCGGCAAGTTCCGCGTCATCGCCGTCGATCCGGCCGGGGCCAAGCTCGCCATGCCCGGGGTCCTCTGGAAGCTAATCAGCGTCGAGCGGAACTATCACTGGTACCGCGACGGCAGCGCCTGGAAATACGAACCCGTCGTCACCACCAAGCAGGTGGCCAACGGCAGCGTCGACCTGACGGAAGACGGCGGCGACATCTCCGTGCCTGTCGGCTGGGGGCGGTATCGCCTGGAAGTCGAGACGGCCGCGGTCGATGGCCCGACCTCGAGCCTCGAATTCGACGCCGGCTGGTACGTTGCCGCCACCTCGACGGAAACGCCTGACGGCCTGGAAATCGCGCTCGACAAGGAGAAATACGCGGTCGGCGACACGGCCAAGCTCAAGGTCTCGCCGCGTTTTGCCGGCGAGCTGCTGGTGACCGTCGGCACCGAGAACCTGATCACGACGCAGACGGCATCGATCGCGGCTGGAGGCGGCGAAGTCGAGCTGCCGGTCACCGACGCCTGGGGCGCCGGGGCCTATGTCACGGCCACGCTCTATCGCCCGGGCGACGCCCAGGAAAGCCGCATGCCGATGCGCGCCATCGGCATCAAGTGGCTTTCGGTCGATCCGGCCGAGCGCGCACTTGCCGTCACGCTCGCAGCGCCCGAGAAGATGGAGCCGCGCCAGCCGCTCGATATCAGCCTTCAGGTCGCCGGTGCCGGCGCCAATGAAGAAGCCTATGTGACGATCGCCGCCGTCGATGTCGGCATTCTCAACCTCACCCGCTATGAGCCGCCGAACCCCGAAGCCTGGTATTTCGGCCAGCGCCAACTCGGCCTTGAAATCCGCGACCTTTACGGCCGCCTGATCGACGGCTCGCTTGGCGCGACGGGAAAACTGCGCACCGGCGGCGATGGCGGCCAGGTGGCACTTCAGGGCAGCCCGCCCACGGAAAAGCTGGTCGCCTTCTTCGAAGGGCCGGTTCAGCTCGACGGCGACGGCAAGGCAACCGTCAGCTTCGACATTCCGCAGTTCAACGGAACGGCGCGGCTGATGGCCGTCGCCTGGACGAAATCCGGTGTCGGCCACGCCACCCGCGACGTGGTGATCCGCGACCCGGTTGTCGTCACCGCCAGCCTGCCGCGGTTCCTGGCACCCGGAGACCGGTCGGACCTCAGGCTCGATATCGCCAACACCGACGCACCGGCCGGCGACTACCAGATCCATGTGACAACCAGCGGCCAGGCGACCGTCGAGCAACCGGGCACGGGCAGCACGGTCACTCTGGAACAGGGCGGCCGCTCCTCGATCACCTTGCCGGTAGTCGGGCAATATCCCGGCAACGGCGTCGTCACGGTGGCGTTGACCGGCGCCAACGGCCTTTCGCTCGAGCAGTCGCTCGACCTGCTCGTGCGTCCGGCAACCCTGCCGGTGACTGAGCGGCGGGTGGTGTCGATCGCGCCCGGCAGCAGCCTGACGGTCGACGGGCAGTTGCTCGCCGACAGCATCCTGCAGGGCGCCTCGGTCAACCTCAGCGTCACCCGCTCCGCCGCCTTCGACATGCCGGCGCTGCTGATGACGCTCGACCGCTATCCCTACGGCTGCACGGAGCAAACGACCAGCCGCGCGCTGCCGCTGCTCTACCTGAGCGAACTCGCCAAGCAGTCAGGCCTTGCCGACGACGAGGGCGTGACCAAGCGGGTGCAGGAGGCGATCTACCGCGTGCTCTCCAACCAGTCCTCGTCGGGCAGCTTCGGCCTCTGGGGGCCGGGCTACGGCGACCTGTGGCTCGACGCCTATGTCACCGACTTCCTGACCCGGGCTCGCGAGCAGAAATACGACGTGCCGGAGGCCGCGATGGTTCAGGCGCTCGAAAATCTGCAGAACGGCGTCAGCTACGACACCAATGCCAAGGATCGCGGCAACGAGATCGCCTATGCGCTCTACGTGCTTGCCCGCAATCGCAAGGCGGCGATCAACGATCTGCGCTATTACGCCAACACGCTGATCAACGACTTCCCGACGCCGCTCGCCAAGGCCCATATCGCCGCAGCGCTTTCGCTGTATGGCGATGCGCAAGGGGCGCAGGACACGTTTGCCAACGCGGCGAACATGTCGACGGGTCTCGTCAATGTCAGCCTGTCGCGCTCCGACTACGGCTCGTCGCTGCGTGACGGCGCGGCGGTGCTGGCGCTCGCGGCCGAAAGCCGACCGGTCCCGCCGATCGTTCCGGAGCTGTCGAAAATGGTCGCCCGCGAATGGGAACAGAAGACCTATACCAGCACCCAGGAACAGGCCTGGATGCTGCTTGCCGCCCGCGCCATCCAGAATGGCGACGAGGACATGGCGCTCGACGTCAACGGCGCATCGAAGACCGGCAGCTATGCCGCCCAGATGGCGGGCGACGCGCTCATCACCCATCCGGTGGTGATCCGCAACCAGGGCGCCGACCCGGTTTCGGCCGTGGTCACCACGGTCGCCGCCCCAGCCCAGCCGCTTTCGGCCGGCGGGGACGGCTTCACCATCGAGCGCACCTACTACACGCTCGACGGTGCCGAGGCGAACGTCATGGAGGCGCGGCAGAACGAACGCTACGTCGTCGTGCTGAAGGTCACGGAAGCCAACGACTGGCCGTCGCGCGTGCTGGTTACCGACCTTCTGCCGGCCGGTTTCCAGATCGACAATCCGAGCCTCGTCGACAGCGCCCAGCTCAGCAATTTCGAGTGGCTTGGTGAAATCACCGCGACCCACACGGAGTTCCGCAACGACCGCTTCGTCGCAGCACTCGACCGCAGCATCGGATCCGGCCGTGAAGTTACGCTCGCCTATGTCGTGCGTGCGGTAACGCCGGGCACCTACGATCATCCGGCCGCAACCGTCGAGGACATGTACCGGCCGCAGCTTTCGGCCCGCACGGCAACCGGGCGGATGGAGGTGCTGGCGGCGCAATAGGCAAGATCATGTCGATTGGGCGCAAACTGCTGATCGCCTTGCCCGTCTGCCTGCTTCTGACGGGGCTGACGGGCTTTGCGATCGAGAAGGCTGACGAGGCCTTCCCGCCGCCGCTTGGCGAGGCGGACGTCGTCTCGCGCGAGGTGGACGACGCCAACGGACAGCTGTTGCGCGCCTTCGCAACGCCGGATGGTCTCTGGCGGTTGAAGACGACCGTCGACGATGTCGATCCGCAGTTCCTGAAGATGCTGATCGCCTACGAGGACCAGCGTTTCGGGGAGCATTCCGGTGTCGATCTGCTGGCGCTCGGCCGCGCTGCTTTGCAATTCGTCAGCAACGGCCGGATCGTCTCGGGCGCCTCGACGCTCTCCATGCAGGTCGCCCGCCTCATCGAGCCACGGCAGCAGCGCTCGATCACCGCCAAGCTGCTGCAGATCGCCCGCGCGATCCAGATCGAGCGACGGTTATCCAAGGACCAGATCCTCAATCTCTATCTCACCCACGCGCCCTATGGCGGCAACATCGAGGGCGTGCGCGCCGCAAGCCTCTCCTGGCTCGGCAAGGAGCCGAAACGGCTGACGGCCGGCGAGGCGGCTCTGCTCGTCGCCCTGCCGCAACTGCCTGAAAAGCGCCGCCCGGACCGCAACCATGCCGCCGCCGTCGCCGCCCGCGAACGGGTGCTGACGCGGCTGGCGGTTGCCGATGTGATCGGAGACGGCGAAGCGGAGCGCGCGATCGCCACCTCCGTCCCGTCGCGCCGCCTGCAACTTCCCGCCTATGCCGCCCACCTTGCCGAACGCGCGTTGCGCAAGGATCCGAAGGCAGTTCGGCACGAGACGACCTTGCGCCTTGCTGTCCAGCGCAACCTCGAGGCCGTGGCGAGGGAAGGCGCTGCCAAGCTCGGACCGAAGGTTTCGGTCGCCATGCTGATGGCCGATGCCAAGACCGGCGAGATCGTCGCTTCGGTCGGATCGGCCGACTATTTCGATGCGAGCCGCTCCGGCTGGATCGACATGACCCGCATCACGCGTTCGCCAGGCTCCACCCTCAAGCCCTTCATCTATGGTCTTGCGTTCGAAGAAGGGCTCGTCAGCCAGGAGACGATCATCGAGGATCGACCGGCCGACTTCTTCGGCTACCGGCCGCGCAATTTCGACATGAGCTACCAGGGTGACGTCAGCGTGCGCGAGGCGCTGCAACTGTCTCTGAACGTACCGGCGATCCGCCTTCTCGATGCGGTCGGTCCCGCCGAACTGATGATGCGCTTTCGCCGTGGCGAAGTGAAGCCGGCGCTTCCTGCCGGCGAGGCACCCGGCCTTGCCATCGGCCTTGGCGGCGTCGGGCTATCGTTGCGCGATCTCGTGCAGCTCTATGCGGCGCTTGCCAATCGCGGCTTTCCGCTCCGGCTCGGCGACGGCGTCGAGGGCAAGGCCGGCCTGGTCGAAGCGGAGCCGGTACTTTCGCCGGTTGCCGTCTGGAATGTCTCCGACGCGCTTTCTGGCGTCTTGCCGCCCGCCGGCAGCCGCCAGCGCGGCATCGCCTACAAGACCGGCACCAGCTATGGCTATCGCGATGCCTGGTCGGTCGGCTACGATGGCCGCCATGTGCTCGGGGTCTGGGTCGGACGACCCGACAACGGCGCCGTTCCCGGCCTGACCGGCTATGGCAGCGCCGCTCCCATTCTCTTCGAAGGCTTCGCCAAGTCCGGCTTCGGCATCACGCCGCTGCCCGACGCGCCGGCCGGCGCGATCCGCATTTCTCAAGCCGAACTGCCGATCAGCCAGCGCCGCTTCTCACTGACGGCAAGCGGCCTCGTCAACGCTTCGGCCCGCGAGCCGGCTCCGCAGATCGTGTTTCCGCCCGAGGGTGCGCGCGTCGAGCTCGGCGCGGATCATCAGACGCTCTCGCCGCTGACGCTCAAGCTCCAGGGCGGACGCGCGCCGTTCCGCTGGCTTGCCAACGGCAAGCCGCTGCCGGAACTCACCCGCCGGCGGGTGACGCAGTGGCAACCGGACGGTGCCGGCTATTCGACGCTGACGGTGATCGATTCCGTCGGGCGCGCCGCCAGCGTGCGCGTCTTCATCGAGTGACGGTGCGGATCTCGCGCGCCGCGTCGTCAGGCCGCTCGGCGAGAAGAGTTTCGATCTCGTCTTCGAGCCGAACTGCATCGAGCGGCTTGTGCAGGAGACGGTGGCCGCTTGCGGTCACTTCCTTCAGCCGCGCCGGCGACGTATCCCCGGAAAGGATCAGCGCCGGCACCTCCCACCCAAGATAGGCCCTGATCTCCCGGATTGCTTCGATCCCGGTCTTGCCGGCCTCGAGACGGTAGTCGGTGAGGACGAGATCGACCGGCGCCTCTCCCAGGCGCGCGGCCTTCTCAAACTCCGTTCGGGCCGCCGCGGCCGAACGCCCGGCATAGACGGCATAGCCGAGCGTGCGGAGCAGCAGCGCCGTGGCATCCAACGCGTCGCGTTCGTCGTCGATGACGACGATGCCCCCATGCTGGGTCGCGGCGGTCGGGTGGGCGCGTCCGGGCTTTGCCAGCGACGGCGGCGCGACCGCCGGCAAAGTGATGGAGAACATCGAGCCGCGACCTTCCGTCGAGACCACCCGGACCGGATGGCCGAGCAGAGCGGCAGTGCGCTGGACAATGGCAAGGCCGAGCCCGAGCCCTTGCGACCGGTCGCGCGCCGGGTTTTGAAGCTGTACGAACTCCTCGAAGATCGCCTCCTGCTCGGACGCCGGGATGCCCACGCCGGTGTCCCAGACCTGCACCTCCACCGCAGCACCGCGCCGCCGGCAGCCGATCAGGACCGTGCCGGTGCTGGTGTAGCGGAAGGCGTTGGACAGCAGGTTGTCGAGAACGCGCTTCAGCATCATCGGATCGGTATCGACCCAGACATCCGTCATGACCACGCGCCAGCCGAGATCCTGGTCTTTGGCGATGCCGGAGAACTCGGCCTTGAGATCGGAGAGCAACCGCCGCAAGGATACCGGCTCGCGCGCGACGGTGACGATGCCTGCATCAAGCTTGGAAATGTCGAGCAGTGCGTCGAGCAGACCCCCGAGACTGCCGACGACCGAGCGCGCGCGGTCGGCGAGATCGCGGGCGTTCTTCGCCGGAACATCACCGTTTCGGCCGAGCGCTGCCAGCGTCGAGATGAAGAGGCTCAGCGCGTGGATCGGTTGGCGCAGATCGTGGCTTGCAGCAGCCAGGAACCGTGACTTCGAACGATCGGCACTTTGCGCCTTGTCGCGCTCTTCCTGGAGGCTGGTGATCAGCGACAGGTTCTCGAAGCGTAGCCGCACCGTTTCGGCGAGCGTCCTGTGGGTGACCCGGCTGTAGTAGAGATCGACGCCGAAGAGGCAGATGGTGAAGATCAGATAGGTGTCGTAGATCGGCCCCTCGCCGAGGAAGCAACGGATGGCGAAAGGCAGCAGGATCGCGACCAGCGAACCGGCATAGGCGAGCGGAAACGCCGACAGCGACGGCACCGCGCCGCTGGCAATGCCGGTGATCACGATGCAGATGAAAGCGAGTGTCTGCGGCTCGTCCGGATGGAAGGCAAACCACCCGAGCGCGCCCCAGAGGCCGCTGGAAGCCCACGAAAGCAGCGTGAAGCGCCAAGCCCATAGCCTCCAGTCCCGCGTCCGCCCTTCATCCCCCTGCCGCCTGTATCGCCAGTCGAGAAGAATGCGGGCGAATGTCAGCAGATAGAGTGCGGCACCCCAGGAAAGCAGCAGATCCGAGGATACGAGGTCGCGCAGAACATAAGCAACCGGCAATGGAATTGCGAAATTGGCAAAAAGCACCGCGTAAGATTGACGAAATAATAAGCCTATCAGGAGAGGTTGCAGGTGTTCGCGAGTCTCCATTGCCGCTCCTCTCTCGATGCAACGCGGATATCCGCGGAGAATTGCCTGAATTCGATGAAGGATTGCTTACATGCGCCAACTGCTGACGATCGTGGTGGCAGACGATCACGCCATCGTTCGCGAGGGCCTGAAGCTGCTGCTCTCCACCATGGGGCACGTATCGGTGGTTGCAGAGGCTGCTGACGGCGAGACACTTACGACCATCGTGCGCGCCAGCAGTCCTGATCTGGTGATCCTCGATCTCGGCATGCCCGGCGTTGCGGGCGTACAGTTCATCAGCGAACTGAGGACGGTCGCGCCGCGCATGAAGATCCTGGTGCTGACAGCAAACATCGAGCCGCGAACCGTGCGCGCCACGATCGCCGCCGGTGCCAGCGGCTACCTGACCAAGAGCGGCGATCCGGCCGAACTGAATGCGGCGCTCGACGCAATGCTCAGAAACGAGATCTATCTCAGCCAGTCGGTTCGCTTCGCCGTCGACGATCCCCGCAGCCACCAACCGCCGCCGACAATCGATGCGGCGCTCTCCCCTATTCCCCTCACCCGCCGCGAGATGCAGATCCTCTCTCTCGCCGCGCAAGGGCTGACAGCGCGCGAAACCGCCGATCGCCTCGGCATCAGCCCGCTGACCGCCCGCAAGCATCGTGAAAACCTTATGCGCAAGCTCAGCCTGCACAATGCGGCGGAGATCGCCGCCTATGCGGTGCGTATCGGCCTGCCGATCGGCTGACGTCCGGCTTTCTTTCCTCGATCCGCGACGGTCATCTTCCCTTAACCACGGCAAAACGGAGTGGCCTTCGCCAAAGCCGAAATACGGCACCTGCCGTATGTCAACCGGACACAACCAAGCGTAGTTCTCCCGCCAAATCGCGCCACGGACAGGCCTGGTTCGACGTTACGACGTCGGCCGAAGGGCGCGCCGGCTAATTTGGGAGGAGCAGCCATGCCTTCGCTGGAGCATTGGATTTCGTTCGCACTGGCAACGGCGATCTTCGCCTTCATGCCGGGTCCTGCCATTCTCTATATGACGGCGCAGACCTTGGCACATGGCCGCAAGGCCGGCCTTTTGGCGGCGCTCGGCATCCATATCGGCTGCTACGTCCACATCGCCGCCGCGACGCTCGGACTTGCCGCCCTGCTTCACCATGCACCGCTTCTCTATGGAGCAATCAAGTTTTCCGGCGCCGTCTATCTGGTCTGGCTCGGCGCGACCATGCTGCTCGGCGTCGGCAAACATGCCGCCCATGCAGAGGCGGCCAAACCCGGCGTCCTGCGCGACAGCATCGTGGTGGAGATCCTCAACCCCAAGACCGCCCTGTTCTTCGTGACCTTCCTGCCGCAGTTCGTCGATCCGGCCGCGTCGATGCCGATGTCGCTGCAGTTCCTGATGTTCGGCCTGTTTGTGAACCTTGCCTTGTCGGTCGCCGATGTCGCCGCGGTCTTCCTGGCCTCCTTCACGCTCGGTCGGTTGGCCTCAGGCGCCGGCAATCTCGTGCCGCGCGCCTGCGGCTCGATCCTCATCGGCCTCGGCCTGATGCTGGCGAGCCAGCCGATCTGATCGCCCAAAGACGGTACGCGCGCCGGGCGCCACCTTGGTGTATCCTAAAAGACGCTGAAGTCGGGGGGCACCATGCTGAATGCAACCGAGATCGCCAAGGCCGCCGAGAGCCTGCATCAGGCCGAGCGCGATCGAAAACAGATCGGGCTCCTCTCGCTCAAGCATCCCGAAATGACGGTCGAGGACGCCTATGCGATCCAGGCCGCCCTGGTCCGGCGCAAACGTGACGACGGCCACCGCATCATCGGCTGGAAGATCGGGCTGACCTCCAACGCCATGCAGCAGGCGCTCGGCATCGACACGCCGGATTCCGGCGTGCTCTTCGACAACATGCTGTTTGATGACGGCGCAAGCATCCCCGCCGACCGCTTCACCCAGCCGCGCGTCGAAGCGGAGATCGCCTTCATCATGAAAACCGGGCTCAAGGGTCCGCGCATCAACATCGTGCAGGTGCTGAACGCCACGGATTATGTGATGCCGGCGCTGGAGGTCCTCGACAGCCGCATCGTCCGCACCGATCCGAAGACAAAGAAGGCGCGCATCCTCGTCGACGCGATCGCCGACAACGCCGCCAATGGCGGCCTCATCCTCGGGGGCCGGGCCGTGCGTCCCGATACGGTCGACATGCGCTGGATGGGGGCGATCGTGTCACGCAATGCGGTGATCGAGGAGACCGGGCTTGCGGCCGGCGTGCTCAACCATCCGGCCCGCGGCATCGCCTGGCTTGCCAACCGGCTGGCGCAATGCGGCGACGCGATCGAGCCCGGCCAGATCGTGCTTTCAGGGTCGTTCGTCCGCACGCTCGAAGCCAGGAGCGGCGACACGATCGTCGCCGATTTCGGCGTCTACGGCTCGGTCAGTTGCCACTTCGCGTGAAGTGGCTAGCGACAGGCAGGCTACGCACCCGCCACGCGGGTATCACTGCACCAGGATGGCGCGAAAATCGTTGACGTTGGTGCCGGTCGGCCCCGGCTTGAAGAGATCGCCCAGCGCGTCGAACGCCGTCCAGCTGTCGTTCTTCTGCAGCAGTCCCGCAGCGTCCAGGCGTTGCGCCACAAGGCGGGCGATCGTCGTGTCGTCGGCAAAGGCGCCGGCATTGTCCTCGGAGCCGTCGATGCCGTCGGTATCAGCGGCCAGCGCCGAGACGCCCTTGGCGCCATCGATGCCAAGCGCCAGCGCCAGCAGGAACTCGCTGTTGCGGCCACCCTTGCCCTTGCCGCGGATGGTGACGGTCGTCTCTCCACCCGAGAGAACGACGACCGGTTTGGTGAACGGCCGACCGCGGCCGGCGACTTCCCGGGCGATCGCCGCATGCACGCCGCCAACGTCGCGCGCCTCGCCCTCGATCGCATCGGAAAGAATGATCGCCTCGATGCCCGCGGCACGCGCCTCGGCAGCCGCAGCCTCAAGCGAGACGGAAGCGGATGCGATCAACCGGACTTCGTTGCGGGCAAAACGCGGATCGTCAGGAGATGGGGCGGCGCTATCCGGGCTGTTGATCCAGGCCATAACCTTGGCCGGCAGGTCCAGGCTGTAGCGCTCGATCAGTGTCAGTGCATCTTCGCGCGTGCTGGCGTCCGCCAGCGTCGGGCCGGAGGCGACCAGCGCCGGATCGTCGCCCGGAATATCGGAAACGATCAGCGAGACGACCTTGGCGGGATAGGCTGCAGCGGACAGGCGACCGCCCTTGATCATAGAAACGTGCTTGCGCACGGCATTCATGGCGCTGATCGGCGCGCCGGAGGCAAGCAGCGCCCGGTTGACGGCGATCTCGTCTTCGAGCGTCAGGCCGGGTGGCGGCGAAGGCAAGAGTGCCGAGCCGCCGCCGCAAACAAGCGCGACGACAAGATCATCCTCCGTCAGGCCACTGACTTCAGCGAGCAAACGGTTCGAGGCCAGCAGGCCGTTTTCATCCGGCAGCGGGTGCGACGCTTCCAGAACTTCAATTTTCTCGCAAGGAGCAGCGTAGCCATAGCGGGTGACGATCACGCCCGAGAGTGGGCCATCCCAATGCCGCTCGAAGGCCGCCGCCATCTGGGCAGCCCCCTTCCCGGCGCCGACGACCACCGTGCGCCCTTTGGGTCGCGCCGGCAGATTGGCGGCAATCACCTTCTCCGGATCAGCCGCGGCAACGGCCGAGGTGAACAGCGCTTCGAGGAAACGGCGTGGATCGGTGATGGCTGGCATTGGTCTCCCCCTGGAGGATGTCGCGTTGCTCCATCCTTACATGTCATCCCAACCCAAATCACGGTTGGAACCTAATGAAAGTCTCGGGCGGCGGTTCCTCCAACCGCCGCCCGGACGCATGACAGGTCCGGAACAATGGGACGCCGGACGAGTCATGCGCATTCAAGGTCGTGTCACGCGACCTGGTGGTTCGCCATGCGCTCCAGCGCCCGAACGAGGCCGGAGTGGTCGAGGCCGCTGTCGCCATTGGCGGCGCAGTTGTTGAAGAGTTCCTGCGTAGCCGCCGTGTTCGGCAGCGAGATGCCGAGCGACTTTGCGCCCTGGAGCGCCAGGTTCAGGTCCTTCTGGTGCAGCGAGATGCGGAAGCCCGGATCGAAGGTGCGCTTGATCATGCGTTCGCCGTGAACTTCGAGAATACGCGAGGAGGCAAAGCCGCCCATCAACGCTTCGCGAACGCGCGCCGGATCTGCACCGGCCTTCGACGCGAAGACGAGCGCTTCCGAAACCGCCTCGATCGTCAGCGCGACGATGATCTGGTTGGCGACCTTGGTGACCTGGCCGTCGCCGCAGTCACCGACGAGCGTGATGTTCTTGCCCATCAGTTTCAGGAGCGGCAGGGCGCGGTCGAAGCTCTCCTGGGCGCCGCCGGCCATGATCGAGAGCGAGGCGTTCTTGGCGCCGACTTCGCCGCCGGAGACCGGGGCGTCGATGTATTCGGCTCCGGTCTCGCGAACTTTCTTGGCGAATTCCTTGGTCTCGATCGGCGAGATCGAGCTCATGTCGATAACGAGCTTGCCCGTGGAAAGGCCGTAGGCGACGCCGTTTTCGCCGAAGAGAACGTCTTTGACCTCAGGGGTATCCGGCAACATCAGGATGATGGTGTCGACGGTTTCGGCCAGCGCCTTCGGCGAGTCAACGAACTTGAGGCCGTTGTCGAGCAGCTCCTGGCGCGGCGGGATGACGAATTTAGAGGTGACGATGGTGTGGCCGGCATCCTGCAGGTGGCGCGCCATCGGCGTGCCCATGATACCCAGTCCAATGAAACCGATTGTTGCCATGGTGCTTAGCTCCTGATCTTGATGATGTCTGCGGATTGGGTGCGCTGGCGCTCGGCGCCGAGCCAGGAAAGGCCCTCGGCCGTCGTGGTGCGCGGCTTGTATTCGCAGCCGATCCAGCCGTCGTAGCCGGCTGCTTCCAGCGCGTCGAAGACGAAGGGATAGTTGATCTCGCCGGTGCCCGGCTCGTTGCGGCCGGGATTGTCGGCAAGCTGCACGTGGACGATGCGATCGGCAAAGCGCTTGTAGGTGCCGATCAACTCGCCCTGCGTGCGCTGCTGGTGGTAGAGGTCGTACTGGATGAACAGGTTGTCGCTGCCAACCTCCTCGATGATCGAAGCCGCCTGCTCGACCGTGTTGAGGTAGAAGCCGGGAATATCGAAGTCGTTGATCGGTTCGATCAGCAGGCGAATGCCCTGCTTGCCCAGTTCGCTCGCTGCAAGCTTGAGGTTGGCGACAAGCGTGCTGCGTAACACAGCTTCGGAGACACCGATCGGCGCAATGCCGACCAAGCAGTTGACCTGTTTGCAATCGAGTGCCGTGGCATAGTCGATGGCGCTGGCGACACCCTTGCGGAACTCGTCGACCCGATCCGGCAGGATCGCGATACCGCGTTCGCCGCTCGCCCAGTTGCCGGCCGGCAGGTTGTGCAGAACCTGGGTGAGGCCGTAGCGATGAAGCTCGGCGCGCAGGCTCACCTTCTCGAATTCGTAGGGAAACAGATACTCCACGCCTTCGAAGCCGGCCTTGGCAGCAAGGGCGAAACGGTCGAGGAACGGCACCTCGTTGAACAGCATTGTCAGGTTCGCAGCGAACTTCGCCATGCGATGTTTCCTCCTTGTGTTGTCTTGTGAGCGATGCGGGCGGCGGAGCGCCCGCATCTCCTCAGTTATTCGAGGCTCAGTCGAGCAGGGCCGTGATCGCGGTCGGCACATCCTCGCCGCGCAGCGCCAGTTCCTCGAACTCGACGACGGCATTGATGTCGGCGCCCATGGAGATGTTGGTGACGCGCTCCAGGATGAACTCGATGACGACGGGAACCTGGTGCTCGTCCATCAGGGCACGGGCGCGGTCGAAGGCTTCCTGGAACTCGTTCGGGCTGCGCACCCGGATCGCCTTGCAGCCGAGACCTTCGGCAACCGCGACGTGGTCGACGCCGTAGCCCTTCTCCGCATCACCCGACGCATTGATGTTGTCGAAGGCGAGGCTGACCTCGAAGTCCATGTTCAAGCCGCGCTGCGCCTGGCGGATGAGGCCGAGATAGGAATTGTTCACGACCACATGCAGGTAGGGCAGCTTGTGCTGGGCACCGACGGCGAGCTCTTCGATCAGGAACTGGAAGTCGTAGTCGCCCGAAAGTGCCACGATCGTCCGGTCCGGATCGGCGGCGCGAACACCGAGCGCTGCCGGCAGGGTCCAGCCGAGCGGGCCAGCCTGGCCGCAGTTGATCCAGTTGCGCGGCTTGTAGACGTGCAGGAACTGGGCGCCGGCGATCTGGCTGAGGCCGATGGTCGAGACGTAGCAGGTGTCGCGGCCGAATGCCTTGTTCATTTCTTCATAGACGCGCTGGGGCTTCAGCGGCGTCTGGTCGAAGTGCGTCTTGCGCAGCATGGTGCGCTTGCGCTCACGGCACTCTTCCGCCCAGCCGGACCAATCGCGCAGCTTGCCGGCCGTCTTCCATTCCGTCGCAACGTCGAGGAAGAGTTTCAGCGCAGCGCCGGCATCCGAGACGATGCCGAAATCGGGCGCGAAGACGCGGCCGATTTGGGTCGGCTCGATGTCGACGTGGACGAACTTGCGGCCCTCCGTATAGGTCGGAACGTTGCCGGTATGGCGGTTCGCCCAGCGGTTGCCGACGCCGAGAACGAAGTCGGACGCAAGCATGTTGGCGTTGCCGTAGCGATGCGAGGTCTGCAGGCCGCACATGCCGGCCATCAGCGGATGGTCGTCCGGGATCGTGCCCCAGCCCATCAGCGTCGGGATAACCGGGATGCCGGTGATTTCGGCAAATTCGGTCAGAAGATCGGAGGCGTCAGCGTTGATGATGCCGCCGCCGGCGACGATCAGCGGACGCTCCGCCTCGTTCAGCATCGCGATCGCCTTTTCGGCCTGCGCGCGCGTCGCCTTCGGCTTGTAGGCTTCAAGCGGCTGGTAGGTATCCGGATCGAACTCGATCTCGGCGAGCTGGACGTCGACCGGCAGGTCGATCAGTACCGGGCCGGGACGGCCGGAGCGCATGATGTGGAACGCCTTCTGAAAGACGAACGGAACAAGTGCCGGCTCCATGACGGTGACCGCCCACTTGGTGACCGGTGCGGCGATCTTGGCGATATCGACGGCCTGGAAGTCTTCCTTGTCGAGGCGGGCGCGCGGCGCCTGGCCGGTGATGCACAGGATCGGGATCGAATCCGCCGAGGCCGAATAGAGGCCGGTGATCATATCGGTGCCGGCCGGGCCCGACGTGCCGATGCAGACGCCAATGTTGCCGTGCTTGGCGCGGGTATAGCCCTCGGCCATGTGGGAGGCACCTTCGACGTGGCGCGCCAGGATGTGGCGAACCGAGCCGCGCGCCTTCAGCGCCGAGTAGAACGGATTGATGGCGGCACCCGGTACGCCGAAGGCGCAATCGATGCCTTCCTTCTCCAGAACGTAAACAGCCGCGTCAACGGCACGCATCTTTGCCATGGGAACTCCTCCTATTTCCTGAAAACATAATCCATAATTCTCGATGCGCAACACACAAATGGAATTCATTTCCATCATGTGGAAATAAAGATTTTCAACAATTCGGAGAAAATCGCAGCGGGGCCTGATAGAGGATGATGGGCAGAGATGTGATTTGCAGAGAGGTTTCGATGGACGGCAACGGCAGGGGAAAACGCGGGCGCAAGGCGGGTGAGAATGCCGCTCCTTCATCCGTCCAGGTGCTGGACCGCAGCCTCGCTCTGCTGACGGTTGTGGCTGAAGGCGACGGCTCGACCTTGACGCAGCTCGCCGACGAGACGGGCATGGCGCCGTCCACGGTTCACCGCCTGCTGACGACGCTTTCCGGCCACGGCATGGTGATGAACGACCCGGACACCGGCGCCTGGACCGTCGGTTTAAAGGCATTTGAGATCGGCAATGCCTATCTGCGCTTTCGCAAGCTCGGCACTATCAGCCGGCCGTTTCTAAAAGGACTGATGGAAGAAAGCGGTGAGACGGCGAATATCGGCATCGAGGAAGGCGGCGATGTCGTCTTTATCTCGCAGGTCGAAAGCCACGCGCCGATGCGCGCCTTCTTCCGTCCCGGCCGCCGGGGTCCGGTGCATGCCTCCGGCATCGGCAAGGCAATCCTGTCCACCTGGTCCGACAAGGACATCGCCCAGCTGCTCCACGGCCGCGAGCTCGCGCATTTCACCGACAAGACGCGCGATACGCTGCCGGCGCTCTTGAAGGATATCCAGGAGATCCGCCACCGCGGCTGGTCGGTCGACGACGAGGAGCACACGCTCGGCATGCGCTGCGTCGCCGCTCCGATCTTCAACGAATATGGCGAAACGATCGCCGGCATATCCATCTCCGGTCCGTCGGTCCGCGTGAGCGACCAGAAGCTCTCGACCTTCGGCCCCATCGTTCGCGAACGCGCCGATGCGCTGACCAAGGCGATGGGCGGCAAGCGGCCGGAAGAGCTTTAGACCCCGACCAACAGTAACGCCGCGCGTCCGATCCGGACACGCGGCGTTCCAGTAAGCTATGCTGGCAAGCCCCGCAGTAGGGCGAATGCGCCTTAGGCGGTTTCGAGGCTCTTTGCCGTAGCTGCGGTTGCATCCTTCGAAGCGCGTGCCATCCCCTTCATCGCCTTGCCGGCGACATAGGTCTCGGCGACACAACGGTCGTCACCCATCGTCTGCAGGATGAAGAGTTCCTCGACAAGCGAACCGGCAACCCGCATGCGCAAGTCCATCGACGGCTTGGCGCGGCTGTCGAGCACGACGATATCGGCATCGGCGCCGACATGCAGCGAGCCGATACGGTCATCGAGGTCGAGCGCCCGGGCGTTGCCGAGCGTCATGCGGTAGAAGGAGTTGAACGGCGTCAGCCGCTGTCCCTGCAGGTGCAGCACCTTGTAAGCCTCGTCCATCGTTTCAAGCATCGAGAAGCTGGTGCCGGCGCCGACGTCGGTTGCGACCGACCAGCGGGCGCCGAGCTTGTCGAAACGATCTCGGTCGAAGAGACCCGAGCCGAGGAACAGGTTCGACGTGGGGCAGAAATTGCCGACGGCACCGGTTTCGGCCAGCACCGAGATCTCGCGATCGCTCAGATAGATGCAGTGACCAAGCAGGGTCTTGCGCGTCAGCAGGTCGTAGCGCGCGTAGATGTCGGTATAGTCCTTCGCCTCCGGATAGAGCGACGTGGCGAAGGCGATTTCGTCCCTGTTCTCAGAGAGATGCGTCTGCACGTAGCACTCGGGATGCTCGGCAACGAGCGTGCGGCTCGCCTCCATCTGCTCCGGCGTCGAGGTGATGGCAAAACGCGGGCTGATGGCATAGTGCGCCCGGCCCCGGCCGTGCCACTTTGATATCAGCGCCTTGGTCTCGTCATAGCCGAGCTGCGGCGTGTCGCGCAGCGCGTCGGGCGCGTTGCGGTCCATCATTACCTTGCCGCCGATCATCAGCATGCCGCGCGCTTCCGCTGCACCGAAGAAGGCATCGACGCTTTCCGGATGCACCGAGCAATAGGCCGCGGCCGTCGTCGTGCCGTTGGACAGCAGTTCGTCCATGAAACGGCCGGCGATGTAGTCGGCATGCTCCGGTTTGCGGAACTTCTGTTCCTCGACGAAGATGTAGGTGTTCAGCCATTCGAGAAGCTGGGCGCCATAGGAGGCGATCGCCTGCGTCTGCGGGAAATGCAGGTGCGTGTCGATCAGGCCGGGCAGCACCAGATGGGGGCGATGGTCGGCGACCTTGACGCCGGCACCGGCACGGCGAGCAACATCGGCATGATCGCCGATATCGGCGACCTTGCCGCCCCGCACCAGCACGGCGCCGTCTTCAAAGTAGCGATAGGAGGCGGTGTCGTCGATGCCCTTCGGTTCCTCGACGAAGGTGAGCACGCGGCCACGGATCAAGAGATCGGTCATTGGGTCTTTCCTCCATTCACGACAGACTCGTACCAGGCGACGAGCAACTGCCGCTCTTCGTCCGACACCGCGGTCACGTTGGCGGGCGGCATCGCGTGGCTGCGGCCGGCCTGCAGGTAGATTTCACGCGCGTGATTGGCGATCTCCGCGTCGGTCTCGAGCGTCACGCCCTTCGGCGGGACGATCATGCCCTCCCAGCCGGGCTCCTTGGCATGGCACATGGAACAGCGGCCAAGCACCGTGTCGCGCACCTTCGGGAAGGCTTCCGCCGTCACGAACGGCTGCTGCGCGGCGGAAATCTTTGTCTCATCGCCGCCCGAGAGAATCTTCGGCACGGTCGAAAGCCACATGATCGCAACGAAGAGAAGTGCGGTCACAAGCCAGGTCCAGGTCGGGTTGCCCTTGTTGGCGTGGCGGGTGTTGAAATAGTGGCGGATGGTGACGCCCATCAGGAAGACCAGCGAAGCGATGATCCAGTTGTACTGGGTACCGAAGGCCAGCGGGTAGTGGTTCGACAGCATCAGGAACAGAACCGGCAGCGTCAGGTAGTTGTTGTGGGTCGAGCGCTGCTTGGCGATCACACCGTACTTGGCGTCGGGCGTGCGGCCGGCGATCAGATCGCCGACGACCACCTTCTGGTTCGGAATGATGATGAAGAACACGTTGGCCGACATGATCGTTGCGGTGAACGCACCGAGATGCAGGAAGGCGGCGCGGCCGGTGAAGAGCTGCGTGTAGCCCCAGGCCATCGCGACCAGGATGAAGTAGAGCAGCACCATCAGTCGCGTGTTGTCACGGCCGAGTGGTGACTTGCAGATCGTGTCATAGGCGAGCCAGCCAAAGGCGATCGAGGCAAGCGAAATGGCGATTGCCACCGGCTTCGAGACATCGAGCACGTTCGGATCGATCAGGTAGAGGTCGGCGCCGGCATAGTAGACCAGGCAGAGCATGCCGAAACCGGAGAGCCAGGCGACGTAGGACTCCCATTTGAACCAGATCAGGTGCTCGGGCATGTTGGCCGGCGCAACCAGGTATTTCTGGATGTGGTAGAAGCCACCTCCGTGCACCTGCCATTCTTCGCCATAGGCGCCGACGGGCAGGCCGGGATGTTTCTTCAGACCGAGGTCGAGGGCGACGAAGTAAAAGGACGAACCGATCCATGCTATGGCGGTGATGACGTGCAGCCATCTCACGGCAAAGGTCAGCCAATCCCAGGCGATGGCATAGTCGTACATGAAATTCTCCCATTTCTCCTCTCGCCATTATGTGTCATTGCTGGAGGTCGCGGGAACGTCGCTGCTTCACCAACACTTTCAAAAAAATCTATAAAATAGCGACGGAATGGATAGGCTAGAGAGAGCCTGGAGGAGTGGGACGAAGGCATGTCTTATCTGGACAATGTGCGCGTCTTCGTACGCGTCGTAGAGCTTGGAACCCTGTCGGCGGCCGGTCGCGACCAGCGCGTGACGCCGGCGGTTGCAAGCAATAGAATCAAAGAGTTGGAACGCCACATGGGCGTTCGCCTGTTCAATCGGACGACGCGCAAGCTGACTGCGACGGAGCACGGCCGCGTCTTTTACGATGGCGCGGTGAAGATCCTCGAAGCGGTCAACGAAGCGGAAAACGCGATCGCCGATCTCTCGCACAATCCAAAGGGGGCGCTCAAGATTACCGCGCCGTTGGGGATAGGTCGGCGCCTGATTGCGTCGGGCATTCCGGAGTTTCACGACAAGTATCCCGACATCGAAGTGCGGCTTCGCCTGTCGGACCACAATGTCGATATCCTGTCGGAAGGCGTCGACGTCGCCTTCAAGCTCGGCATCCTCGAAGATTCGAACCTGCGCATGCGCGGCATCATGAATTGCGAGCGCGTTGTCTGCGGGGCACCCGCCTATTTCGAGAAGCGGGGTATTCCCCAGACGCCCGACGCACTCATCGCCGACAAGCACGACTGTCTGCTGCTCAGATATCCCGGTTCGAAGGAGTATTTCTGGACGCTCCAGACCATGGAAGGCGTGCGCAAGCTCGAAGTCACCGGCCCCTATGATTCCGACGATGGCGATGTGCTCACCCAATGGGCGCTCGACGGCCGCGGCATCATCAACAAGCCACTGTTCGAGGTGAAGTCCCACATCAATTCCGGCGCGCTGGTGCCGATCCTCACCGAAACGCCGCCGCTCAGCGTGCAGCTTGCGGCGATCTATCCGCACAAGCGTTTCCAGGACCCGAAGGTGCGGCTGATGATCGATTACATGGCCGAGCGCTGTCAGCGCCTGATCAACGGAATGCTGGCCTGACCGTTCGTCGTCCGGCCCCTTCGGCCTGAACTAAGGAGCAAGAGGGCAGCCGGCGACTCCTATCGACGGAGAGCCGATTGTTTCGCCCGGCACGGGGCGATCGCAACGTGGTTCGCAAAAGAAAGAGGGCGCGCCGATGCGGCGCGCCCTCGATGTTTTTTCCAGGGATCAGCGTTTCACGTCGCTGTGCTTCGACTTGCCGGGAACGCCGTCACCGCCGCCGTTGCCGAAGCCGTTGTTGGCGTGCTTGGTCTTACCGCCACCGCCTCCGTCACCACCGGTTCCGCCGCCATCGCCACCGGTACCGCCGCCGTCACCGCCCGTGCCACCACCGTCGCCACCCGTGCCACCGCCGTCGCCGCCCGTGCCGCCACCATCACCGCCGGTGCCGCCGCCATCTCCGCCCGTGCCACCACCGTCACCACCAGTGCCACCACCGTCACCACCGGTGCCACCGCCATCGCCGCCTGTGCCGCCACCATCGCCACCCGTCCCGCCATCACCACCGGTGCCGCCCGTGCCGCCATCGCCCCCTGTTCCGCCGTCACCGCCGGTACCACCCGTACCGCCATCGCCGCCCGTACCACCATCACCCCCGGTTCCACCGGTTCCCCCAGTCCCGCCGTCGCCACCGGTGCCGCCCGTGCTGCCTTCACCACTGGTGCTACCCCCATCGGCGTGGGCAACACCGATCATGAACGGCGCGCTATAGTGCGTCAGCACCGCGAAGGCCGTGGACAAGAGCAGAGCACGCGTCAGTTTCTTCATAGTCGTCTCCCGATCTGATGCGTCCCCGTCTCTGTGCAATTGCGTAAAACGCGATCTGTCTGAAAAGCACTAAAGAAAATCCTGGACGCGTTACTTCCCCTAAGGTCGACCTCAGCGTCAACCTTATTTTAGAAACTGCTGATGATAGGCAGATCCGGAAGCAAAGCGTAAGCGACACATTTGTGGTATGGCTTACGGCGCACGGGTCATACGACCGATCCGTTCGGATTATGGATCAGGTCGTCGGGAAAAGGCGAGGGCGAAGCAGCTAGGCTCCGGACCTCTCGATCCCCTGAAGGTTGCCGATCGCCTCGACCAGGAAATCAACCAACAGACGAACGCGGGCGATGCCAGAGCGTTCAGGCACGATCAGCAGGCTGAGCGGCACCGAAGGCAGCGCAAAATCCGAAAGCAGCGGCACCAACAGGCCGGCTTTAATCAGATCGTCAACGAGCCATCGATGGGCAGGCGCGATGCCCCGGCCGGCGACGAGAGCCTCCCGGGCGGCCAGCCCGTGGTCGATGCGAAGGCGCCCACCGAAAGGCACGGACAGATGCCGCCCGTCCACGGCTTCGAAGTTGAGCCTGTCACTGCCGGCGATGTTCGACATGCGGATCCCCTCATGCGCCTCGAGGTCGCTTGGAGCGCGCGGAAATCCACGCGCGGCCAGGTATGCCGGCGCTGCCACAAGCAGACGCCGGCTTTGCCCAAGCGGCCGTAGCTTCATCGAACTGTCGCTGAGCGGTCCAAGACGCAGCGCGACATCTATGCCTTCCCGCACGAGGTCGATGCGCTCGTCTGTCAGGCTCAGATCGACGCCAATGTCGGGATGCCTGTCCTGGAAGGCAAAGATCAGCCGGCTGACGTGCAGCACCCCGAATGCCGACGTACAGGACACACGAATGGTACCGGCAGCCGCGCCGCGGGCGCCGCGCGCTTCGTCGCCGGCCTGCTCTACGAGCCGCAGGATCTGGATGCTGTCGGCATAGTAGCGGCTGCCTTCGTCGGTCAACGTGACGCGACGGGTGGTGCGGCTGATGAGCGGCACGCCGACCGCTTCCTCAAGCTCCCGCAGCTGCCGCGTCACCGTCGACTGGCCGATACCGAGCTCACGGGCAACGGCCGAAAGGCTGCCCCGCTCGGCGACGCGCACAAAGGTTCGCATGCGTTCGAGCGTAACGTCAGATTTATCCATTTTATGGCACAATCCTATGCATTTCGAATATCTACCGCATAGGCACGTAGCGGTCTACCTAGAGTCTCAGTTGATGAAACCAGGGAAGACCGACCATGAAAGTTCTGATTGTTTATGCCCATCCGGAACCGCGCTCGCTCAATGGCGCGCTGCGTGATGTCGCCGTCGAGGCGCTTGAAGCCGAAGGTCATGAGGTTCGTGTCACCGATCTCTATGCCGAGGGATGGAAATCCGAGATCGATCGCGTCGACTTTCCGGCCCTTGCCCCGGACGCCCGCTTCAAGCCGAGCCGCGCGTCGAAGGAGGCCTTTGCCAGCGATACGCTGACCGCCGACGTCAAGGCAGAGCAGGAAAAGCTGCTCTGGGCCGACGCCCTGATCCTGCAATTTCCGCTGTGGTGGTATTCGATGCCGGCGATCCTGAAAGGCTGGGTCGACCGCGTCTATGCCTATGGTTTTGCCTATGGCGTTGGCGAGCACAGCGACAAATACTGGGGCAAGCGTTTCGGCGAGGGCACGCTTGCGGGAAAACGCGCCATGCTGGTGGTAACGACAGGCGGCTGGGAGGAGCATTACTCACCGCGCGGGGTAAACGGGCCGATCGACGACCTGCTCTTCCCGATCAACCACGGGATCCTCTTCTATCCCGGTTACGACGTGCTTCCGCCGTTCGTCGCCTACCGCGTCGATAGTCTGGACGAGGTCGGTTTCGAAGCGACGGCGGAACGGCTGAAACAAAGGATGCACGCACTCGCGACGACTGCACCCATTCCTTATCGCCGCCAGAACGGCGGGGACTATGCGATCCCGACCCTTGAACTCCGACCGGAGGTCGCCGAACCGCACGTCAACGGCTTTGCGCTCCACCTCAATGGTGCACACCGGGTCGAAACGGCGCTACGTTGACGGGCCGACTGGCTAACGAGCCAGCTTGGCGGCAGCCGGCCGACGCGAGATGTCCGCTTGCGCCGGCTGGCGGAAATTCAGCGCCGCCGCCATCACTTCAGCGGCGGCAAGCGCGGCAATCACCGCCGGCCGCTTGTCTTTCACCGTCGTGCCGCCGATCGGGCAGACGAGCCTATCGAAGAGATCCGGGCGACCGATCTCGCGCGACAGCCAGTTCTTGAAGGTCGAGCGCTTGGTCTTCGAGCCGATCATGCCGACATAGGAGGCATCGTCGCGGCGAAGCGCTTCCGCGGCGATCAGGAAGTCGAGCGCATGGTCATGGGTGAGGATGACGAAGGCACTGCCGGGAGGCGCGTCGCGCACCACCGCCTCCGGCATCGCCGTCAGGCAGGTCTCGATGCCGGGAATGTCGGCAACGGCCGAAAGCTCGTTCTCGCGGGTATCGACGAGAACCGTGCGCACCGGCACCAGGGAAAGCGCCATCGTCAAGGCATCGCCGACATGGCCGGCGCCGAAGACATAGACATGCGGCCGGCTGGCGATTTCCAGGTCGCTACGTTCAATCAGCATGGCGGCTTTCTCCCGATCGATGCGTGTGAAGGCAAGCGTCACGCGCCCGCCGCAACACTGGCCGATCTCCGGTCCGAGCGGGATCGTCATCGCCTCCGGCGCGTCGCCACGCTTCAGCGCCCGCCGGCCATGATCGATCGCCATGTATTCGAGCTGCCCGCCGCCGATCGTGCCGAACAGGCTCTCAGGCGCGACGAGCATCCAGGCGTCGGTGTCGCGCGGTGTGGACCCCGCTGCACCGGTCACCTCGACGAGAACGCAGTCGCGCTCGCGTCTGAGAAAGTCCCTGATATCCTCGCGGCTTGCCACCATGACGATCAGCCCCTGTTACCCTTTCTGCCGTGCGGCCGCCCGCAGCCGCTCGATCGCCATCAACACCCGTTCCGGCGTTGCCGGCGCGTCGAGGCGCGGCGCTATACGATACTCCGCAACGCTCGCGGCCGCCATCGACAAGGCTTCCAGCACGGAGATGCCGAGCATGAAGGGCGGTTCGCCGACCGCCTTCGAACGGCGGATCGTCTCTTCGCGGTTGACCGACCATTCGGCAAGCCGGGTGTTGAAGACGCGCGGACGGTCAGAGGCAAGCGGGATCTTGTAGGTCGAGGGAGCGTGCGTGCGCAGACGGCCCTTCGCATCCCACCAGAGTTCTTCCGTCGTCAGCCAGCCCATGCCCTGGACGAATGCGCCTTCGACCTGTCCGTGGTCGAGGGCCGGGTTCAGCGAGCGGCCGACATCGTGCAGGATATCGGTGCGATCGACCTGGTATTCGCCAGTTAGCGTATCGACGCTGACCTCCGAGCACGAAGCGCCGTAGGCGTAGTAGAAGAACGGCCGGCCCCGGCCTTCGGCGCGGTTCCAGTGGATCTTCGGCGTCTTGTAGAAGCCGGCAGCCGACAGCTGAATGCGGGCGCCATAGGCGATCTTGATGAACTCGTTGAAACTCAGGCGCTCGGCACCGATCCGCACCACGTTCGGTTCGAAGGCGACATCGGCCTCGGCGACGTTCCAGCGCTCGGCTGCGAACTTGACCAGCCGTTCCTTGATCTGCTGGGCGGCGTTGGCGGCGGCCATGCCGTTGAGATCGGAACCGGACGACGCCGCGGTTGCCGACGTGTTCGGCACCTTGCCCGTCGTCGTCGCCGTCACCTTGATCCGGTCGAGATCGACCTGGAACTCGTCGGCCACCACCTGGGCCACCTTGGTATAGAGCCCCTGCCCCATCTCGGTGCCGCCATGGTTCAGATGGATAGAGCCATCCGTATAGACATGCACGAGCGCGCCGGCCTGGTTGTACTCCGTCTTGGTGAAGGAGATGCCGAACTTCACCGGCGTCAGCGCGATGCCGCGCTTGACCACGTTGTTCTCGCGGTTGAACGCGATCACCGCTTCGCGACGCTTGGCATAATCGGCCGAGGTTTCCAGTTCCTCGATGATCCGCCCAATGATGTTGTCTTCCACCGTCTGGTGGTAGGGCGTTAGATTGCGCCCCTCGCCGCCGTAGAAGTTCAGCTTGCGAATTTCGAGCGGGTCCTTGCCGACGGCATAGGCGATGTCCTCGATCATGCGTTCGCCGCCGACCATCCCTTGAGGGCCGCCGAAACCGCGGAACGCGGTGTTGGAAACGGTGTTGGTCTTCAGCGGGCGCGAACGCAGGCGGACGTTCGGATAGAAGTAGCAATTGTCGGCATGGAACAGCGCACGGTCGGTGACCGGGCCGGAAAGGTCGGCCGAGTAACCGCAGCGGGCCGAAAAGACGGCGTCCACCGCCTCGATGCGACCTTCGTCGTCGAAGCCGAGCTTGTAGTCCACGTGGAAGTCATGACGCTTGCCGGTCGCGCTCATGTCGTCGTCGCGATCGGGCCGAACCTTGACCGGGCAACGGTATTTCTTGGCAGCGACCGCGGCCACGGCTGCGAAGATGTTGGCCTGCGTTTCCTTGCCGCCGAAGCCGCCGCCCATGCGGCGCACGTTGACGGTGACTGCGTTCGACGGCACGCCGAGCACGGTCGCAACCATGTGCTGCGTTTCGGCCGGATGCTGGGTCGAGGAATAGACGAGCACCTCGTCGTCCTCGCCGGGAATGGCAAACGAGATCTGGCCTTCCAGGTAAAAGTGATCCTGGCCGCCGATGCGCATCTCGCCTTCGAGAATGTTCTTCGACCTGGCAAAGCCCGCGTCGATGTCGCCGCGCTCCAACTTCAAGGGATCGATGACCAGCGGATAGTTGGCCGCTGCCGCTTCGAGCACGTCGGTCACATGCGGCAGGTCGCGATACTCGATCTTGACCTTGGCCGCTGCGCGCCGGGCAGCCTCGCGTGAGGTCGCAACGACTGCGAAGATTGGCTGGCCGTGGAACTCCACCTTGTCGGTGACGAAGATCGGCTCGTCATGCTTGTGCGCCGGGCTGATGTCGTTCTCGCCGGGAATGTCGGCCGCCGTCAGGACGCCGATCACGCCTTCGCTGGCGTTCACGGCCTCGAAGTCGATCGACAGGATATCGGCATGCGCCCGCTGCGACAGGCCGAGATAGCCATGCAGCGTGCCCTGGGGCTCGGGAATATCGTCGATATATTCGGCGGTTCCCGACACGTGCTTATGGCCGGACTCGTGCCGTTCCTTTTCGTGTACGCCACCGCGGATGCGGTCGATGGGCTGCATCACGTTCATGGCTTCCTCCCTTAAACCGCGACAGCAATGGTGCGATCGAGACGGAGCTGGCCGCCGGTCGACTGCGTTTCGAGATAGAAGCGGCGAAGCAGGTTCTTCGCCACCAGCTGACGGTATTCCGCCGACGCGCGCCAGTCGGTGAGCGGCGTGAAGTCCTGATCGAAGACCGCGAGAGCGCGCTCGATCGTCTCCTCGTTCCACTCGGCACCCTTGAGCACCGCCTCGACATTTGCGGCGCGCTTCGGCGTCGCGGCCATGCCACCGAAGGCGATGATGGCGTCCATGACCCGACCCGCGTCGAAGGCAATGTTGAAGCCGCCGCAGACGGCGGTGATGTCTTCATCCAGACGCTTCGTCACCTTGTAGACGGCAACACGGGCATTGTCGGAAACGAATGGAATGCGCACGCTTTCGACGAACTCGCCCGGCTCGCGGTCCTGCTTGCCGTAGGCGATAAAGAAGTCCTCGAGCACCACCGTGCGGCGGCGATCGCCCTTGCGCAGCGTGATCGAGGCGCCAAGCGCGATCAGCGCCGGCGGCGTGTCGCCGATCGGCGAGCCGTTGGCAATGTTGCCGCCGACGGTGCCCATGTTGCGCACCTGTTGGCCGCCGATGCGGTCCCAAAGCTCGGTCAGTTCCGGGAAGTGCTCGACAATCACTGGGTAGGCTTCGGCATAGCTGACGCCGGCGCCGAGCGTGACGCCATCGGCATCGACCGTAATGCGGCGCAGTTCTTCGAGATGGGTCAGGTGAATGACCGGCGAGATGTCGCGCATGAATTTGGTGACCCAGAGCCCGACATCGGTCGAGCCGGCGACGATCGTCGCCTTCGGGTTGGCTTCGAGCACGGCGGCGAAATCGTCGACCGAGCCAGGAAGAATGAAACGTTCCGTCTCCGAGCCGATTTCCACCCGGCGGCCATCCTGAAGGGCGGCCAGTTCGCCGGCGATCCGGTCGCGCTCGGCCACCAGCGGGTCCTTGCCGACGTCGCCGATCGTCGAGATCGCCTCGGCGGCGCGGATGATCGCGGCATAGCCGGTGCAACGACAAAGGTTACCCTGTAGCGCCTTTTCGATTTCGGCAATCGACGGCTTCGGGTTCTCCATCCAGAGGCCATAGAGTGACATCACGAAGCCCGGGGTGCAGAAGCCGCACTGCGAGGCGTGGGTATCGACCATTGCCTGCTGCACCGGATGCAGCGGACCGGCGGGTTGCGCCAGACTATCCACCGTCACGATGTGACAGCCATCGAGCGAGCCGACGAAGCGGATGCAGGCATTGACGGATTCATACTTGAGCTTGCCGTCGAGCAAACGGCCGACAAGCACCGTGCAGGCGCCACAGTCGCCTTCGGCGCAGCCTTCTTTCGTGCCCTTCAGATTGCGGTCGATGCGCAGAAAATCGAGCAGGGTCTGAACCGGCGAAACATCCGAGAGTTCGACGAGGCGGTGGTTCAGAATGAAGCGGATCGTGTTGCGGATCTGGATCGTCATTGTTCAGCTCCCGCGGTAGGTGGAGTAGCCATAGGGCGAAAGAAGCAGCGGCACGTGGTAGTGCGCGCCCTGGTTATCGATGCCAAAGCGGATGGGGATCACGTCGAGGAACGGGTTTTCGCCGCGCTTGGCTGCTCCGCCGAGATAATCGCCTGCATGGAACTGCAGCTCGTAGGTGCCGGTCTGCATGCGCTCGCCGCTCAAGAGCGGCTCGTCACAGCGGCCGTCGTCATTGGTCTTGACGGACTTGATATGCGTCTGGCGATCGCCCTCGACCCGGTAGAGCTCGATGCGCAGCCCTTCGGCCGGTTTGCCGCTGGCCGTATCCAGCACGTGCGTCGTCAAACGGCCGGCGTTTCCACCCTGAGATTGCATAGTTTTCGCTCCTCCCGAAGTCAGCTTTCCACCTCGCAGTATTCCGGCATTCCCACCCGCTTGGTAGCGACCGGATCATTCGAGACTTTCAAATTTTTTGGGGGGAATGGCTCGAAACAAATGCCGCTAGAAATTGGATGCAGAGACGAAAATGTCTGGAGGAGCTGCTTTCATGAGATACCCCCGCGATCTTCACGGCCACGGCCCGAACTTCAAAATCACATGGCCCGACGGCGCGCGGATCGCCGTGCAATTCGTCATCAATTACGAGGAAGGCGGCGAGAACTGCGTGCTGCATGGCGACGCGGCCTCCGAAGCATTCCTGTCGGAAATCGTCGGTGCGCAGGCCTGGCAGGGCCAACGCCACTGGAACATGGAATCGATCTATGAGTATGGCGCGCGCGCCGGCTTCTGGCGTCTGCATCGCATGTTCACCGAGCGCGGCGTGCCGGCCACCGTTTATGGTGTTGCCACGGCGCTGAAGCGCTCGCCCGAACAGGTCGCCGCCATGCAGGACGCCGGCTGGGAAATCGCCTCGCACGGCCTGAAATGGATCGAGCACAAGGATTTCTCGCCGGAGCGCGAGCGCCAGGAGATCGCCGAGGCGATCCGGCTGCACACGATCGTCACCGGCGAACGCCCGCGCGGCTGGTACACGGGGCGCTGTTCCGACAACACACTCGACCTCGTGACCGAGGCCGGCGGTTTCGACTATGTCTCCGACGCCTATGCCGACGACCTGCCCTATTGGCACGAGCATGCCGGGCGCCATCAGCTGGTGATCCCCTATACACTCGACAGCAATGACATGCGCTTTGCCACACCGCAGGGCTTCAACAGCGGCGATCAGTTCTTCAGCTACCTCAAGGACAGCTTCGACGTGCTCTACGCCGAAGGTGCCGCCGGCGCGCCGAAAATGCTGAGCATTGGGCTGCACTGCCGCCTGGTTGGTCGCCCCGGCCGCGCCGCAGCGCTCGCCCGCTTCCTCGACTACGTGCAGGGCCACGAGAAGGTCTGGCTCGCCAAACGCGTCGACATCGCCCGCCACTGGGCCGAGAACTACCCGTACAAGGCCTGGGACGATCGCCCGTCGCGGCTTGGCGGGGAGGCCTTCGTCGCCAAGTTCGGCGGCGTCTTCGAACATTCCAAGTGGATCGCGAAGCGCGCCTTCCAGGGTGAGCTCTCGCCGGCCAATGACACGGCGATCGGCCTTGCCGCCGCCCTTTCCGCAGTCTTCCGCGAAGCTTCGGCCGAAGAACGGCTTGCCGTCCTCATCGCCCACCCGGATCTCGCCGGCAAGCTGGCGCAGGCCAAGCGCCTGACAGAAAGCTCGACCAACGAGCAGGCCGGTGCCGGCCTCGACGCGCTGACCGATGCCGAGCGCGAGCGCTTCACCACGCTCAACGCCGCCTATGTCGAGAAGTTCAAGTTCCCGTTCATCATGGCGGTCAAGGGACGCAGCAAGGACGAAATCCTCGCGGCCTTCGAAAGCCGGATCGGCAACGATCGCGACACCGAGTTCGAGACGGCGTGCAGGCAGGTGGAACGCATCGCCTATCTGCGCCTCAAGGATATGCTGCCGAGCTGAGGGCCTCGTGATGACGACCGACGGCGTGAGCCCGCCCGAATTCGCGCTGAACGCGATCAACCTCGCCTCCGCCGGCCTCGGCGCACGGCCGGTCTTCGCAACCGACGAGTTCTTCGCGCCGCTCGAGCGCCTGCTGCAGGATGCGCCGCCGGTCTATCATCCCGGCATCTATGACGAGAACGGCAAGTGGATGGACGGCTGGGAGACGCGGCGACGCCGCGGCCCCGGCAACGACCACGCCATCGTGGCACTGGCGACGAACGGCCGTATCCAGGGCTTCGAGGTCGATACCGCCCATTTCACCGGCAACTACCCGAGCGCCTGTGCCATCGACGCCTGTCTGGCACCCGATGGCCCGGACGATCGGACGATCTGGACGGAATTGGTCTGCCCTCGGCCGCTCGGCCCGAGTGCGCCGCATCACTTCGAAGCGCGGTCGGATTCCATCTGGAGCCATGTGCGCCTGCGCATCTATCCCGACGGCGGCGTCGCCCGCCTTCGGGTTTACGGGGCGCCGGCACTTGACCGGGCAGCGATCGGCGACACGGTGGTCGACCTGGCCTCATCCTTGCTCGGCGGGCGCATCATCGCCTACTCCAATGGGCATTACGGCCATCAGCGCCTGCTTGCGCCCGGACGTGGCGTCAACATGGGCGATGGCTGGGAGACCCGTCGTCGCCGCGAACCCGGCAACGACTGGATCGTGGTGAAGCTGGCCGCCCGCGGGGAGATCGAACGCGTCGTGGTCGACACCGCCCACTTCAAGGGAAACTACCCGGATGCCTGTTCGCTGCAGGCGGCAGACCTCGGAGCGACCGCCTGCGAAGTGGCTGCATCCGTCACCGCATCGTCGATGTTCTGGCGCGAGGTTCTGCCGTCGCAGAAGCTATCCGCCGACAGCATCCACACCTTTGAAGCAAGCGCGCTCGCGGCCGGTGGTCCGGTGACCCATGTGCGCTTCAACATCTTCCCCGACGGCGGCGTCAGCCGGCTGCGTGTCTTCGGGCGTATTGCGAAAGCCGGCATCTAAATCGTTTCGCCGAGGAGGCGAAACGACCGAACTTCCAGGCAACCGATCAACATTGGACGGAGGAGCGTCACATGAAGGAGATCGTCATACAGCCGTTGACCCGGGAGGCCTTTGCGCCTTTCGGCGACGTGATCGAAACGGAGAATGCCAACAACTTCCCCATCAACGGAGGCAATGCAACACGCTACCACGACCTCGCCAAGATCGACACGACAGGCGAAAAGGCCCGGCCGATGATCAGCCTGGTGCGCGGCGTACCCTATCCGCTGCCGCTGAAACTCACCATGGTCGAGCGCCATCCGCTCGGCAGCCAGGCCTTCATCCCCTTGAGCGACAATCCGTTTCTGATCGTCGTGTCCCGGGAAACCGATGAGGGCCCGAGCGAACCGATCGCCTTCAAGACCACGCCTGGCCAGGGCGTCAACATCGCCCGCAACGTCTGGCACGGCATCCTGACGCCGCTTGATGACGTCTCGGATTTCGCGGTGGTCGACCGCGGTGGCGAAGGCGTCAACCTGGAAGAGCATTTCTTCAAGGAGCCGTTCCTGATCGTGTGAATGAATGCATGACCCGGTCGTCCGGTCGGGTTATCGGTGCGCCAGGGCCTCGCTGGCCGCCGAAATCGGACGATAAGACTGCGGCCTCAATAGCCACCATCCCGCCTGAACTTCGTCGGCGTGTATCCCGTCAGCCGCCGGAAATCGCGGGAGAAATGATAGGGATCCGGATAGCCGCAAACGGCGGCCACCGCCGACACCTTGGCATCGGGCCCCACCAGCAGGCGTTTTGCCTGGTTGATGCGCTCGTGGCGCAGCCAGTCCATCGGCGTTGTTCCCACCGTGTCGCGAAAGCGGCGAAAGAGTTGCGACGGGCTCAGCCGCGCAAGAGCCGCCAGATCGTCGATCGTCCAGGGTCTCGCGAGATCGTCGCGCATCACCGACAGCACCTGAAGCAAACGGTCTTCATCGGACCTCTCCTCAGCCGGCTCGGCCCCAATCAGCCGTGGCGTGATCATGTCCGCCATCAGCCCTGCGATCGCGGCGCTCGAGAGAGCATCGGTCGCAGGCGAGCGCTCGGCAAGAAATCCGCTCACACTTTCGAACGCCGCCTGTGCCCTGTCCGTCTCTCTCGGCACGAACAGGGGCGACTGCTGCACGCCGAGAAACTGGTAGAGCGCATCAAGCCCGTGTCCCTCGATCCCCATCCAGAGATAGCGCCAACTTTCGCTGTCTGGCGCGCAGCTATGCGCATAGGCCTGAGCCGTATCGAGCCAGGCGACGCTGCCCGTTTCGGCCAGGAAACGCTGACCGCGCACCTCGATCAACCCGCGTCCGCCTGTTGTGTAGACGAAGACATGCTGGTGGAACCGTTTGCGGATCGGCGCCTCGTCAGGACGTGTCGTCCGGCTTCCGGCCACCAGCGCCAGATACGGAAACGCATCGGCGAATTTTGCCGGGGTGTGAAAATGGAGTTCTTCGCTTTCGGGCAACATGCCATTTTCTGGCATCCGATGCGAGTTTTGTCCATCATCTTGCGACAGGACGCCATTCACAGAGCTGATCTCGTGACGTTATCATGCAGCTTTATGCACGGAGAATTGCCCATGACCGAAACCGCGCCGAACGGCGACGCCGCGAATTTCACCTTCGCGCCGCTGTCCCCGGATTTTGCTCGCGATCCCTATCCGACCTATCGCGCGCTGCGCGAGAAGGAGGGGCTGCACTACTTCGCGGACTTCGACATCTGGCTTGCCTCGCGCTTCGAGGACGTCTCGGCGATCGTTATGGACAAGCGCATGGTGCGCTCGCTCGAAGACCTCGCAACCAAGGAAGAGCTTGCAAAACTGCAGCGCGCCGCCAATTGGCACGACATGCCGCATCACGAGCGCTTCGTGCAGTTCAGCCTGCTCGACAGCGATGGTGCCGTGCATGACCGGCTGCGCAAACAGGTGTTCAAGCTGTTCACGCCGGCGATGATCGCCAAGCTCCGCGACCAGATCCAGGCCTATGTCGACCGTCTGGTCGACAGCCTCGCCGATCGTGGCGAGATCGACTTCGTCGACGATCTGGCCGCCCATGTTCCGGGCCACATCATCGGCCGCCTGCTCGGCGTGCCGGACGAGGACTGTCCGCAGCTACGGATCTGGTCGGAAAACATCGTGCAGTTCTTCGACGTCGACCGCTCGGATGCGCGCAAGGAGATTGCCGAGCGCAACACCACGGAATTCTACGAATATCTGACGGCGCTGAAGGCCGAGCGCGAGCGGGCGCCGAAGGACGACCTGATCTCCGTGCTGATCGAGGCGGAGCGCTCGGGCGCGATGAACTTCGACGAATTCATCTCAACCTGCATGCTGATCCTGATGGCCGGCCATGGCTCGACGATCGACGTGCTCGGCAGCGGCATGCATGCACTTCTGCGCTTCCCCGACCAGATGGCGCGGCTGCGGAGCGAACCCGGGCTGATCCAGACCGGCGTGCAGGAGATGTTCCGCTACGAGTCGCCGCTTCCGTTCTTCCACCGCCATTGCGTCGAGGACATCGAGATCTTCGGCCGACGCTTCGAGCGCGGCACCAAGTTCGGCCTGCTCTATGGCGCCGCCAACCGCGATCCCAAGCAGTTCGAGAACGCCGACACCTTCGACATCGGCCGCACGCCCAATCGGCATCTGGCCTTTGGCGGCGGCGTGCATTTCTGTCTCGGCAACCACCTCGCGCGCCTCGACATGGATATCATCTTCAGCACCCTGCTTCGCCGCTTCCCGACCATCGAACTCGTCGACCGGGAACCGGAATACAAGCGCGGGCTTTCAGTCCGCGGACCCAAGCGGCTGAAGATCGCCATCCGGCCCGCCTGATCCCCATCCTCGACACCAACATACGCAATCGGAGAATACCCATGCCCAAGATCGTCTTCATCGACGCGGACGGCACGACGAAAGAAATCCAGGCGGAGATCGGCCAGTCGCTGATGTCCGCCGCCGTGCAAAACGGCATCGACGCCATTGCCGCCGAATGCGGCGGCTCTTGCGCCTGCGGCACCTGTCACTGTTACATCGACGGCGAATGGAGCGACCGCCTGCCGGCGCCCGAATTCCAGGAACAGGACATGATCGAGTGCGTGGTCAACCCGAACGAACGCAGCCGCCTGAGCTGTCAGATCACCGTCTCGGCAGAACTGGATGGGCTCGTCGTGCATCTGCCCGCCGGCCAATACTGAGACGAAACAGAAAAAGACCGGAGCAACATTTCGTTGCTCCGGTCAGCACCTACGGGGAAGTTCTGATCGGCCGGCGCAACATGCTCCGGCCGATTTTCGTTATTCGGCGAAGAACGCGAAGCGCACGATGAAGAGCGCCGCAACGAGCTGGGTTGCCGGGTGGATGACGCTCCACTTGCCGGTGAAGACCTTCAAGACGACGTAGCTGACGAAGCCGAAGGCAAGACCGTTTGCGATCGAGTAGGTGAAGGGCATGGCGAGTGCTGTAAGCGCTGCCGGAGCCGCTTCGGTCAGATCGTCCCAGTCGACTTCCGTCAGTTCGCGCATCATCAGACCGGCGACATAGAGCAGAGCCGGGGCCGTCGCATAGGACGGAACGGCGGCTGCGAGCGGCGAGAAGAACAGCGCCGCCAGGAACAGCACGCAGACGGTGAGTGCCGTCAGGCCCGTGCGACCGCCGGCCTGCACGCCCGAGGCGCTTTCGACATAGGCGGTGGTGCTGCTGGTGCCGATCAGCGAGCCGGCGACGATCGCGGTGCTGTCGGCCAGAAGCGCGCGACCGAGACGGTTCGGCTTGCCCTCTTCCACCAGCTTGGCGCGCTTGGCGACACCGATCAGCGTGCCGGTCGCGTCGAAGACCTCGACGAGCACGAAGACGAGGATGACGTGCAGCAGGCCGCCATGCAGGGCGCCCATGATGTCGAGTTGCAGGAAGGTCGGCGCGATGCTCGGCGGTGCCGAAACGATGCCCTTGAACTCGCTGACGCCGAGGATCATCGACAGGACGGTGACGACCAGGATGCCGATCAGGATCGAGCCGCGAACTTTCAGCGCGTCCAGCACGGCAATCACGAAGAAGCCGAGGATGGCGAGAAGCGGACCGGTCTGCTTGAGGTCACCGAGACCGACGAGCGTTGCCGGATTGTCGACGACGATGCCGGCATTCTTCAGGGCGATGATGCCGAGGAAGAGGCCGATACCAGTGGCGATCGCGCTTCGAAGCGAATGCGGAATACCGGCAATCAGCCAGCTTCGGACCCCCGTCACGGTCAGGATCAGGAAGATCACGCCCGAGATGAAGACCGCACCCAGCGCCTGCTGCCAGGTAAAGCCGAGAGCCGCGACCACGGTAAAGGCGAAGAAGGCGTTGAGGCCCATGCCGGGCGCCATGCCGATCGGCCAGTTGGCGACGAGCGCCATGACGGCCGAACCGAGGGCTGCGGCGATACAGGTTGCGACGAAGACGGCATCCCTATCCATGCCCGTGCTCGACAGGATGTCGGGGTTGACGAAGATGATGTAGGACATCGTCAGGAATGTCGTAATACCGGCGATCACCTCGGTGCGCGCCGTCGTCTGATGCTCTTTCAGCTTGAATAGTCGTTCAAACATCTTTCCTCCCTTGGCGGCGTCACCACGACGCAGCCGAACGACAATGAGCGGGAAACCGTCTCCTCCAGTTCCCGACCAGTGCATTTCGAACGCCCGGACAGTCCGGAGCGATCGCTTCGCTTTAGGCTTCGTGCCGGCTGGCGATCGTCCGCCCTCTCTCGGACGACGCGAATGCCTCTTGCACAGCCCCAGGATTGTGCGACTTCCGGACGCAGACCGCTAGCCGTCCATTCCCGGGATCGATGATGAAAGACTTTCAAATTTTTCGGAGAATTTGAGAGGCCGTTGGCTTAGACTCTCGGGGGTATTTTCCACCATTCGTGCGACTGGAAATGCCGCGAACAAATATCTCGAAGGCCCTATTGACCTTCCAACGGTGGGAGACGCCATGTTTGTCTCACAACCGAACCAAGGAGACAAGCATGCAGAACTACAAGATCGACAATATGACCTGTGGCCACTGCGCCGGCGTCGTCCAGAAGGCGATCCTGAGCGTCGACTCGCAGGCAACGATCAAGGTCGATCTCGGCAATAGGGAAGTCAGCGTCGAGACCGCCGCAGCGGCAGGGCCGATCGCAGACGCCCTGAAGGCGGCCGGTTACGAGAGCCACGCGCTCTGAGCCCACGCTCCACTGACACCTCCCGTCACGAAACGCCCCGGCTTGCCGGGGCGTTTTGTTGTCTGGCTGTCAGCCGGCAACGGCTGCGGCGCCTTCGGGCTGGCGCCCGAGCATATCGGGATGGCGCGCCAGGTGCTCGAACAGGCGGGCGACTGCTTCGGCGCCGGGGTCGATGTGCCCTTCGAGCTGCTTGGCGTTGATATAGGCCGCCCGCCCTGCCCTTGCCCGCACGAGCGTCGCCGTCAGATTGGCGCCGTCACGCGCTGCCTTGGCAGCCGCGCCGATGCTCGCGTCGAGCGCATCGAGCGCGGGGGAAAGCGCGTCGACCATGGTGCGGTCGCCGATCTGCGCGCCGCCGATTTCCTGCATGCGCGCCAACCCGGCCTTCAGCGCTTCGCGGATCGAAAGCCCGCTCGAAGCGCCATCACCGGCGGCGGCGAAGAAGATCGCCAGAAGCACGCCCGAAGAACCGCCCATCGTCTGGCTCAGCTCCTGCCCGATGGCGCGGAAGAGCTGCGTATGGTCGGAAAGCGGCAGGCGATCGAGCGCCTGAATGAGTGCCCGTGCGGCGCCGGCCAGCGTCGAGCCGGTGTCTCCGTCGCCGGACTTGGCATCGAGCGCGTTCAGGTCCTTTTCCGCATCGATCAGCAGGTTGCAGCAGGCAAGCAGGAACTGCCGCGTCGCATCGTGTCGCGAAGGCAGAGGCGAAATCGGCGTCAGGCCGTCCGGCAGGGCCAGAACATTCACCGGCCTGACGGCGGTCACGCCCGGCCATGCAGGAAGCGCCACGGGTCGGGACAACAGCTCCAGTTCGGCCTTGTCGGCCGGATAGACGGAGACGGAAAAGCCGCGCATGTCCAGCGACGTCATCATCGGCGCGGGCCCGACAACGTGCACGATCCGGTCGGCGATGTCAGACTGGGCGAGTTCATGCATGAGGACAGACATTTCCAGGATCGACGTGCCGCCGAGATTGTTGACGAGCGCCACGTGCGGCTTGTCCTCCATCGCCGCCTGCAGTCGCTCGACCATGGCGGCGACGGCGCTTCTCGCATCGGAATACACAATCTGTTCGACGCCAGCTTCGCCATGGATGCCGAGGCCGAGTTCCGCATGCCCCTCGGGGATGCGATGTTCCTTCGGCGAACCGGGAACCGTGCAGGTATCGAGCGACATGCCGATGGTACTCGTGCCGGATATGACCTTGCGCGCCGCATGGGCGATCGTATCGAGGTCTGCCCCGCTTTCCGCGAGCGCTCCGGCGATCTTGTGAACGAACAGGGTGCCGGCGACACCGCGGGCCTGCGGAAGGTCCGGCAACGCAATGTCGTCGTCGACGATGACCATGCTCACATTGAGGCCGTAGGCGCGGGCGCGTTCGGCCGCAAGGCCAAAGTTCAGCCGGTCACCGGTGTAATTCTTGACGACCAGCAGGCAGCCGGCAGGCCCGGTCACCGCCAGGATACCGGCGAGGATCGCGTCCACGCTCGGCGATGCGAAAACATCGCCGCAGACGGCGGCCGTCAGCATGCCCTTGCCGACGAAGCCGATATGCGCGGGCTCGTGTCCCGAGCCGCCACCTGAAACCAGCGCAACCTTGCTCCTGTCCCAATCCGAGCGCAGGACGACGCGAATGTGCGGGTATCCGTCGAGGCGGCTGAGCGCGCCGCCGGATGCGGCAAGAACCCCGTCGATCGCTTCCGTAACCGCATTTTCCTTGCGGTTGATAAACTGATTCATGTTCGCCTCCTAAGCGATGCGCATTCCGGCCGCGTCGAAGAAGAGCGGCTTGTCTGGCTGGATCTTGATGGTCTCGCCGCCGCGGAACCCGGTATGGGGATCCGTGACCGTCACGAGGTTGTGCTGCTTGAACGTGAGATGCAGGCGCGTCTGGTCGCCGAGATGTTCGACACGGGTCACAAGGGCATCCTCTCCGGCGCCCTGGACGATGTTTTCGGGCCGAAGTCCGATCGACTGCGCCCTCTCCGGCGCCCCCGCAAAAAGCTTGGCAGGCAGGACGTTGATGCGCGGCTGGCCGAGGCGGGTCGCGGCGTAGACGCTGACCGGCGCTTCGTAGACCTCTCGTGGCGAACCGAACTGAACGAGCCTGCCCTCTTCGAGCACGCCGATATGCGTTGCCATTGTCATGGCTTCGATCTGGTCGTGGGTGACGTAGAGAAGCGTCGCCCCGGACTTTGCCTGGATGTTCTTCAGTTCGACGCGCAGGTCGGCCCGAAGCTTCGCATCGAGCGAGCTCAACGGCTCGTCCATCAGGTATATCTGCGGGTTTCTGACAAGCGCCCGACCGATCGACACGCGCTGCATCTCGCCGCCGGACAGGGCCGTCGCCTTGTTGTCGAGCTTGTGCGAGATCTGCAGGACCTCGGCGATGGCGTTCACCTTTTCGTCGATCGTCTTTTGCGGCGTTCTCAGGAGCGGGGATTTCAGCGGAAACTCCAGGTTCTGCCGCACGGACAGATGCGGGTAGAGCGAATATTGCTGGAAGACCATCGCCACGTTGCGCTGCGCCGGCGTCAGTCCTTGCATGGACATCCCGCCGATAAAGATCTCGCCGCTGTCGGGCGTGTCGAGACCCGAGACCATGCGCAATGTCGTCGTCTTTCCGGCACCGGTCGGCCCCAGCAGCACGACGAACGATCCGTCCGGGATCGTCATCGAGACCTCGTTGAGCGCCGCGTGGGTGCCGAATGTCTTCGTCACGTTTCTTAGGATGACTTCAGCCACGGCGCAGCACTCCTTCGTTGGCTTCGGAGACAAGAGCACGCCCCGTCTCCGCATTGAAGAGCGTCAAGGTCCGTGCGTTGAAGTCGAGACCGACAAGCTCGTCGGTGCGGGCTGCCTGACTGGAGGGCGTGCGCGCCTTGATCTCGCCATTGGGCGTTTCGATCGTGACGATCTGAGTGGTGCCCAGATACTCGACGGCGATCACGCGGCCTCTATAGCTGGAATCGTCGACGAAACGGACGTGCTCGGGACGCACACCGAGCGACAGCGTACCGGCCCTGCCCTCGCGCGATGCCGGCACCGCGACCTTCTTCCCGCCGAGGTCGATGCTGTCGCCACCGATACCGATCATGCCCTCGAACTCCAGAAAGTTCATGGACGGGGAGCCGATGAACTTGGCGACGAATTTTGTCGCCGGCCAGTCGTAGATCTGCTGCGGCCGGCCGAACTGCTCGATGACGCCGTGGTTCATGACGACGATCTTGTCGCCCATCTGCATCGCTTCCAGCTGGTCGTGGGTGACGTAGACGGTGGTGGCCCCCATGCGGTCGTGCAGCGCGCGCAGTTCCCCCGCCATGTGTTCGCGGAACTCGGCGTCCAACGCGCCGAGCGGTTCGTCCATGAAGAAGGCCTTCGGGTTTCTGACGATCGCGCGACCGAGCGCAACGCGCTGGCGATCGCCGCCTGAGAGCCCGCCGACGGGCTTGTCGAGGATGCCTTCAATTCTGAGGATCCTTGCCACCTCGGCGACGCGAGTCGCCACATCCGCCTTTTTCATGCCCTGGCTGACGAGCGGATAGGAGATGTTCTTGCGCACGTTCATGTGGGGATAGAGGGCGAACATCTGGAAGACGAAGGCGATATCGCGCTCCCTTGCCCGCTTCATGCCGACCTCTTCACCGCCGATATAGATCTGGCCGCTCGTCGGCAATTCCAGTCCCGCCATCATGCGAAGCGTCGTCGTCTTGCCACATCCGGAAGGGCCGAGCAGCATGAAGAACTCGCCGTCTTCCACCGTGAAGCTCGAAGACTGGACAGCCGTGAACGCCCCGAACTCCTTGCGCACATTTTCAATTCTGATCTGTGCCATGGGTCACTCCGGAAAATGGCTGACGATGATGAACATGACTGTTCCAAGCAGCGTCACGAGGAAGGAGAAGGAGTAGAGGGTGAGTGAGACCGGCTGCATCAGCATGACCACGCCGAGCGCGATAAGCACCGATGCCACCATTTCCCACGCGCCACGGCGAAGGCGGAGCAACTGGTTGAGGAAAGCTGTCATTTTCTTACCGCTCCGAAGGTGATGCCGCGCAGGAGGTGTTTGCGAAGCAGGATCGTGAACACCATCACGGGGACGAGGAAGAGGGTCGCGCCGGCCGCCACTGCCGGCCAGTCCTGGCCGCCGACGCCGATGATCGTCGGAATGAAGGGTGGTGCGGTCTGCGCGGTGCCGGACGTCAGCAGCACGGCGAAGGCATATTCGTTCCAGGCGAAGATCAGGCAGAAGATCGCCGTCGACGCGATCCCGGTCGCCGCCTGGGGCAGAACCACCTTGTAGAACGCCTGGAAGCGCGTGTAGCCGTCGATCAGCGCCGCCTCTTCATACTCGATCGGGATCTCGTCGATGAACCCCTTGAGCAGCCAGACCGAGAGCGACAGGTTGACCGCCGTATAGAGCAAGATCATGCCGGCATGGGTGTCGTTCAGTCCGAGCGAGCGGAACATCAGGAAGATCGGAATGGCGACCGCAATCGGCGGCATCATCCGCGTAGAAAGGATGAAGAACAGCAGGTCGTCCTTGAGCGGCACCTTGAAGCGCGAGAAGGCATAGGCCGCGGCTGTTCCGAGCACGATGCACAGCACCGTCGAGCCGAACCCGATGATGACGGAATTGTAGAAGCGCTCCGGGAAGCGCGACGGGCCAGCGATGATCAGCCCATCCTTGCGAACGAGACGCTCGTACCAGGTCTTCGGTTCGCCCATCTCCTGCAGTTGTTCTTCCGAAACGCGGGTGCGCGTCGTGAAGAGGTTCACATAGCCTTCGAGCGTCGGCTCGAAGAATGTCTTTGGCGGATAGGCGATCGCGTCCGATGGCGATTTGAAACCCGTTCCAATGATCCACAGCAGCGGGAGAATGGTGATCACCGCATAAAGCACGACCAGGGCGCCTGCGAACCACTTCTGCCGTGCGGATGGCTCCGTTACAGAAAAGCTGCTCATCTCTGCTTCACCTTGTTGAGTGCTTTGACATAGATCGACGCAAGGCCGAAGACGGTCACGAAGAGGATGACGGCATAGGCGGACGCGTATCCGGTGCGCCATTTCTCGAAGGCTTCACGTTTCAGGTTGATGGACGTCAGCTCCGTGATCGAGCCTGGGCCACCGCCCGTCAGCTGCACGACCAGGTCGAACATCTTGAAGTTCTCGATGCCGCGGAAAAGGATGGCCAGCATCAGGAACGGCAGCACCATCGGGATGGTGATGGTCCAGAACTGGCGCCAGCTGCTGGCCCGGTCGCACTCCGCCGCCTCATAGATGCTGCTTGGAATGGAGCGCAGCCCGGCAAGGCAGATGAGCATGACGAACGGCGTCCACATCCAGGTGTCGACGATGATGATCGCCCAGGGCGCCAGCGACGTGTCGCCGATCATCGAGAAGCTGGACGGGTCTGCTCCGGTCAGGAACCCGATCGCATAATTGAAGAGGCCGATCTGCGGCTGGTAGAGAAAGGTCCAGAAGTTGCCGACGACGGCGGGGCTCAGCATCATCGGAAGCACGATGATGGTCGTCCACAGGTCGTTGCCGCGGAACTTCTTGTTGATGAGATAGGCGAGAGCAAAGCCGATCAGCACCTGCAGGACGATCGTCCAGATCAGGAAGTGGGCCGTGGCCTGCATCGTCAGCCAGATGTCCTTGTCGGTCAGGATGTTCAGGTAGTTGCGCAGACCGACGAACTGAACAGGCTCGTTCGGGCGGTTCACACGGAAATTGGTGAAGCTCAGCCGGACGGTCCAGATCAGCGGGAAGATGTTGATCGCAAGCAAAAGCACGATGGACGGTGCGACGAAAATCCAGGCGATCGCGCGGTCCGACAACCCTCTGATGCGCCGTGCAAGCACGGGCGGCGTCGCGTGCGCAGCGCGATCGATCGAAGAATGGAGCATGGTATTCCCCTAAGGCATTGACGAATGGGCATGCGGGGCCGGCGCGAGAGATCGGCCGGCCCCGCATGGACGCTTCCGCCGGGAGGCGGCGGGTGTTTGCGTCAATACTTGCCTTCGTCCTCGAAGATGTCCTTCCAGTCGTCAGCGAGACCATCGAGCGCGTCCTTCGCCGTGCCCTGCTTTGCTACGACATAGTCGTGGAAGCGCTTCTGGGAAGCCTGGAGCAGAGATGCATAGGAAGGTTCTGCCCAGAAGTCCTTCACGATAGCCATCGAATCCAGGAAGGTCTGCGCATAGGGCTGGCTCGTGGCGAAGCTCGGGTCCTCGACCACCGAGCGCAGTGCGGAGTAACCGCCGAGCGCCCACCACTTTTTCTGGATTTCAGGCTGCGCGAACCACTTGATGTAATCCAGCGCTTCCTTCTGCTTGTCGGACGCCGCGACCACCGAGATGCCCTGGCCGCCGAGCTGGGCGAACTGCACACCGGTCGGGCCGGCGGGATTGGGGAAGTAGCCGGACTTGTCGCCGCCGACATTGGCGTCGGCATGGATGCCGGGCCAGGTGAAGGCGAAGTTCATCTGCAGGGCGACCTGGCCGGACTTGTAGGCGTCGATATCCTCCGACATGTAGGCGTCGGAATGGCCGGGAGGCGTGCAGCAATCGTAGAGCGCCTTGTAGAATTCCAGGCCCTTGACCGCATCCGCCGAGTTGACGAAACCGTCGAGCTCATAGGCCTTCTTCGGATTTCCGTACTCGAAGCCGTAGCTGTAGAGCACGTCCATCACGCCCATGGTGATGCCCTCAGAGCCGCGCTCCGTATAGATTGCAGCGCCATAGACGGTCTTGCCGTCGATCTGACGCTTCTGAAAGAATTCGGCGATATCCTTGAGCTCGGCGAAGGTCTTCGGCACGGCGAGATCGCGGCCGTACTTCTGCTTGAACTCCGCCTGGAGTTCGGGACGCGAGAACCAGTCCTTGCGATAGGTCCAGCCGACCACGTCGCCGAACGCCGGCAGCGCCCAATAGTTTGGCGAATTCTTTGGCCATTCCGCGTAACCGATGACGGTTGCCGGAATGAAGTCGTCCATCTTGATCCCTTCCTTGTCGAAGAAATCATTGAGCTTGATGTATTGGCCATTCTCGGCGGCGCCGCCGATCCACTGGCTGTCGCCGATCATCAGATCGCAGAGCTTGCCGCCGGAATTCAGCTCGTTCAGCATCCGGTCGGCGAAGTTCGGCCACGGCACGAACTCGAACTTCATCGTGTTGCCGCTCTTGGCTTCGAAATCCTTGCTGAGTTCGACGAGCGCGTTGGCCGGATCCCAGGCGGCCCAGCAAAGGGTCAGCTCCGCTGCGGCAGCGTGCGTACCGGACGCACCCGCAATGGCAAAATACGCTCCGACCATGACTGTGGAGCTCAACAGAATCTTCTTCATCATCGGGTTCCTCCCCCTTGTACCTTCTGACCTCCATCAGAAGGAAGCGCCCTGACCGGGCGGTGGCGTACCTAAATCCTCTTGGCACGAGCGGCGGGCGCGGCCGCATTCAGGGCCTGCGTTCTTCGCTGAAGGATTCATAACTGAGGTGCGCACCTCAGTGCAAGCGATTTTTGAGGTGCGCACATCAATTCTTGATTTCGCGGCCATTTTGGTGGAGTAGATTGGGGACGATACACACTGGGAGTTCCGCATGCGGCCAACAGCCAAGGATCTTGCTGAGGCAGCGGGGTTGAGCCTCGCAACCGTCGACCGCGTGCTGAACGACAGGCCGAATGTCAGCCCGAAGGCTGTCCGCAGCGTCAACGAAGCCATTGAGCGTATTGGGTTTATTCGAAACCCGGCGGCCGTCAGCCTGGCCCGCAACAAGAGCTATCGGTTCCGGTTCGTGCTGCCGACGAGCGGCGACCTCTATCTGGCGGAACTCATCCACCGGGTCGAGGAGGCGCGTGTGTCGATGAAGGGCGATCTCATCGACCTCGACGTCGTCCAGATCCCGATCGACGACCCGCACAAGGTCGCAAAATATCTCGCCGACATCGACGAGAACGAATTCGACGGGATCGCGATGATGGCGCCGGAATCGCCGCAGGTCCGCGATGCGATCGGCCGCCTGATCGAACGCGGCGTCAAGTTCGTGCAGTTCCTGTCCGGGCAGGAAAAGCTCCCGACCGCAGATTTCGTCGGCGTCGACAACTACGCCGCCGGCGCGACCGCGGCCAAGATCATCGGCCGGTTTGTCGGCCAGAGGGCCGGAAAAGTCCTGATCGTGGCCGAGACGATGCAGTCGCTCGACAGCATCCAGCGCCGCTTCGGCTTCGACGATGTCGTCAACTCACAGTTCCCGCATCTGCAGTGTCTGCCCTCGGTCGAGACCCACGGCGACGAGCGCAGGGCGACCCAGATTCTCCAGAGAGTTCTGGAAAATAATCAAGAGGTTGCGGCGATCTACGTGCTCAGTTCCGAGGCGAGGATTCCGCTCGAGGGCGCAGCATCCTTCACTGATCTGCAAAAGATCACGGTCGTCGTCCACGAACGCACCCCCTTCAGCGAACGCGGCCTGCGCGACGCCAGCATCGACGCCGTCATCGCCCAGGATCCGGGCCACGCGGTACGCAGCGCCATCCGCATCATGCGCGCTCGGACCGATTTTCGCGAACCGCACGCCGCTCAGGACAAGATCAGGATAGAGGTTCTCCTCAAGGAGAACCTTTAAGCCACCGCGTGGCGCATACATCTTTGACGTGCGCACCCCAAGCGACCGGGCGCAACGCCAGATCGCGATAGCGCCGCCGCGCGCCATGGAATGCATTCCCTACGCAGCCGACGACAACCCTCGCTCGACGCGATCGAAGACAGGACGAGACTGCTAAAGAATGTAGGTGGACGCTGTGATCAGGCGCGCGCTTTGGCGCGCACCGTCTCCGGCTGCGCGGGCGGTTGCCGGCTGGAGCTGCCGCCATAATTCACCAGCATCTGCATGGCTTTCTCTATGCCCGCGGGACTGTTCGGGTCGGTGTCGTTGGCGCGACACCATTCCTCGTGTTGCTGTTTGATGACGTCCATGTCGGCGGTAGAGAATGTGCCGGGCATCGTCGCCCTCCCTTTAATAATCACACCAAAGAGAAAACTATCACAACGGCGGAAAGAGGCTCCCCGCACAACTGGGGGGTTTGCGCCCTCGAACAGCAAATTCCTTTGCACAGGTGCCTGCGACGCAGGGCCATGACTGGCACCGGAGCGTTGTGTGCCCACGCAAACTTGACACGATCGACGGCATCGCGTCAGCATGAGCCTACTCAGAGCCACGACCTGGGGAGGCTCGCGGCTCGGCGGACGTCCGAGCAAACGCGTTCCGGCCCAGTCGCGACAAAGGGAGGGAAAAGATGGGTTATGATTGGAGCGGCTCACGCGAACGGCGGATGAAGGTTGCACGGTTCAGTGCGGCGCTGACACTGGCCGCAATGTTCGTAACCGTGGCGGCGCAGGTCGTGACGAGAGCAATCTGAGCCCGACCTCTTCGTTATGATGAGGACGAAGACGCCCTCATCCGGGCGTCGACCTCCCGCGCCACACCATGGGGTGCCGGAAGAACCGAACCCCGGCTCCCATGGACAGCGAAAGGCAAGTCTCGGCCGCCAGCGGTCACCTCTCCGGATATGTCCGAGCACACTCGACAGCGAACCGGAGATCTTGGCGGCGCGAGCATGAAGGGCAAATGACGACGACCATCAAATCCAGCGAGACACAGCCCGAGCGTCTCAAGATCGGCTTCGTTCTGGCGCGGTCCTTCACCCTTTCCGCATTCGCGCTGTTCATCGACACGCTGCGGCTCGCGAGCGACGAGCTCGACAAGTCCGGCCGCATCCGCGCGGACTGGCAGGTCCTGGGCAACACGCGGCACCTCATCGCCTCCAGCTGCGGCGTGCAGGTGGCGCCGACATCCGACCTCGTCGATCCCGCCGGGTTCAACTACATCGTCGTGGTCGGCGGCCTGCTCAACAGCAAGCAGCCGATCGACGACGACACGATCCGCTTCCTCCAGAAGGCGGCGGCGCGCAAGGTGCCACTGATCGGCCTCTGCACCGGGACCTTCGTGCTTGCCGAAGCGGGCCTGATGGCCGGGCACACCGTCTGCGTGAGCTGGCTTCATTATCAGGCGTTCCGCGAGCGCTTCCCCGATCTCAAGGTTCGCTCGGACCGTCTCTTCAATCTCGACCGCACCCGCGGGTCCTGCGCGGGCGGCAGCAGTGCCGCCGACATGGCAGCCCATATCGTGCGCCTGCACATCAGCAAGGAAGCGGAGCGCAATGCGCTGGAGGTGCTGCAGATCGACAAGGCCCGCACGCATCTTCATGTCCAGCCGAGAAAGCCGCTGGCGATCGAGAGCAACGACCCGCGCCTGAACGCCGCCCTCATCATCATGGAGCAACATACGGACAACACGCTTTCGATACCGGAGCTGGCCGCATCCGTCGGCCTGTCCCGACGGCAGCTCGAGCGCCTGTTCATGGACAAGGCGAAGATGTCGCCAGCGCTGGTCTATCGGAAGTTTCGGCTGGAACGCGCCAAACATCTGCTGACGCAGACGAAGGCGCCGCTGATCGACATCGCGCTCGAAGTCGGTTTCGAGAACGCCGGCCACTTCTCGCGAATTTTTGCGAAGACCTACGGTCAATCACCGAGCAAGTTCAGGGCCACGCTTTCGGCGTGACCCGTCCCAGGCGGCCCGGCTGGCACACTGGCCATAGCCGCCGCCGTCGGCTCGCCGGTTTCCTCAGGCCTGACCGCTACCCGCTGTCGCGGCTTCCTTGACGGCGAGTTCCGCCATGGCGAGCGCTGCCTCCCGCGTCGCTGCCGCCGCGATGAAACGGCCGTTGTGGCAGAACCGCGCGCCGGCCACGCCGCAAGCCGCCTCCAGTTCGCCGTTCGTCAGGCCGGCCCAGGCAGCCGGGAGATCGGCGCGCAGCTCGAACCCTTCGTCGGCCTTGCGAATGCCCGTCAGGCACCAGTCGTTCTCGCGCGGATGAACGACGAACAGCAGGTGGTCGGCGCCAGCCTTCACGATCGCCGGGCGGAAAGGCATGCCCCGCGGCAGTTCGAGCACGCGGCTCTCACCGGCAAGGGCGATCTGCGCAAGCACGAGCGCCTCGGCCCGAAGCTTTGCGGCGCGCTGCGACACGCCAGCCTCGACAAAGGCGCGCGCGACCGAAAGGGCCTGATGGAAGCTGCGATCCTCGGCCTCCTGGCCGCCTTCGTCGAAGACAGGCTTCAAGGTCTCCAGCAGCGCCGACAGCGTCAGCCCCGCCAAAGGCCCGGCAACAGAGGGATCGAGCGCACCGTTGTCGACCAGATCGATCGGCAGCACGAACCGCGCATCGAAGGCGACATGAACCGCCTCTACATGGGCCTCGGGAACGCCGAACGCAGCCAGATAGGCGCGGCCGTAATGCTTCCAGATCAAGCCGAACGAACTGTAGGGCTGGCCATCCTCTCGCACCGGCGCCCCGCGCTGGTGGTGGTCGAACAGCCCGGCCTCGGCATCATACTGGCCGCCGACATCGTAGATGATGCGGTCCGTCCCCGGCTTCAGCCATTCCGGCGCCCGGCTGCGAACGAGGCGAGCCTCGGGGAAAAGCCGCGTGAGGATGACACTGGAAAGCAGTTCGTCGGCGTGGAAACCACCGGAATGGGTAACGAGAAAGTCTGGGATCATTCCGAATGGCCTTATGGTTCGTGACGCGTGTGTGCGGCACGACATAGCCATTGCCTGCGGTGACCTCAACCCGTCATCGCGCCTTCGTCGCAGTGTTCTGTTCTCAACGCACCCAAAATCCGGCGCGAGATGTCGCGCCGCTTCTGACATTGCCCCAGATGTTCACGACCCGACGACATCACTGCCGTCAGATCCTCGACCTTAGCAGCCAACAACTCCCTCCCCGCCGACCGACCAGCGGAGCCGTTGCAACCACCTTTCTCAGCCACATTGCCCTAACGCGCCATTTCGAAGATCGCCTCGCCGGAAATCGGGTCCGTGACCCCGAGATCCTGACCGAGTTCCAGGAGCGTATCGCGGAACGTGTCGAGGTTCGCCTTCATCATGGGACGTGCCGCAGCGATCGCCTCAAGACTTTCCCATTCGGCAATTGAGAAATACGATCCATCCGCAGCCTTGCTGAGCGCCATCTTCCGCAAACCTTCAAAGTCGCGAAGAGCGCTGCGGAAAAGGTGCTCGAACCGTTCCTCTTGACCGGGTCTCACGCGGAAACGGACACAATTGTAAGCCGTCATCCTAACCTCCCTATGGGACGCAACTTCTACAGGATGGATCCGATACGGTTCACTCGCAAGAGGCAGGCAAAGTGCGGTTGCAGCCTTGGATCGCCAGCAAGCCTGAGAGCCATTCGACCTGAGCTTTGACATGTCTCCCGGGCCTCGCGGTCAAGCTTGCGTCAAGGACGCTGCGACCATGCGTTGCGGGCAATATCGCTGCGGTGACAGGCGTCTCCCGGCCGCTCCGAAGATGGCGCGCAGAAATCTCCTTTTCGCCCTTGACCTTCCCATCGTTGGAAGCCCCATGTTGCGACAAAAGACAGAGAAAGGAGCACGATCATGGGATCTGTGACCCCCATTAGAACGAACGATCTCGAAGCGATGTCCGCCGCGGCATTAAGCGCCAGCATTCCCGTCGAGGGCATGACCTGCGCATCCTGCGTGGCGCGCGTCGAGAAGGCGATTCGCGCCGTGCCTGGTGTCACCGAAGCCTCGGTCAACCTCGCAACCGAACGCGCCGACGTCCGCTTCGATGCCAGCACCAAGTCCGCCGATATCGTCAAGGGGATCGAGAATGCCGGATATGGTGCGGCCGAAGACACGATCGAGCTCACCATCGAAGGCATGACCTGCGCCTCCTGCGTCGCGCGCATCGAAAAGGCGCTGAAGACCGTGCCGGGTGTCACCGAGGCCAACGTCAACCTGGCGACGGAGCGCGCTTCGGTGCGCATAACCAGGGGCATCGCCACCGCCGCCGCACTCGAAGAGGCGGTTCGCGTTGCCGGCTATGCCGCCAAGCGCATCACCGGCGACGAAAGCGTCGACCGCGAAGGCGAGAAGCGCGAACAGGAGACGCGAAAGCTTGCGCGCTCGCTGCTGATTGCCGGCGTGCTGACGCTGCCGATCTTCGTGCTTGAAATGGGCTCGCACTTCATCCCGGCCGTGCACGAATTCGTCATGAACAATATCGGCATGCAGGAAAGCTGGTATCTGCAGTTCGTGCTGACGACGCTGGTGCTCTTCGGCCCGGGCCTGCGCTTCTACCAGAAGGGCGTTCCCGCCCTTTTCCGCCTGGCGCCCGACATGAACTCGCTGGTCGCGATCGGCACATCCGCCGCCTGGATCTACTCGGTCGTCGCAACCTTCGCGCCCGACCTTCTGCCTGACGGTACCGCCAACGTCTATTACGAAGCCGCTGCCGTCATCGTGACGCTGATCCTGCTCGGCCGGTTCCTGGAGGCGCGCGCCAAGGGCCGGACCTCCGAGGCGATCAAGCATCTGATGGGCCTGCAGGCAAAGACCGCCCGCGTCATCCGCAACGGCGAGACGATCGAGGTTCCCCTGTCCGACGTGCAGACCGGCGACAGCGTTGTCGTGCGGCCAGGCGACCGGGTTCCGGTCGACGGCAGCGTCCTCGACGGCAACTCCTATGTCGACGAATCGATGATTACCGGTGAACCCGTTCCGGTCGAAAAGGTGGCCGGCAGCGAAGTCGTCGGCGGCACGATCAACAAAACCGGCTCCTTCACCTTCCGCGCCACCAAGGTCGGCGCCGATACGGTGCTGGCGCAGATCATCAAGATGGTCGAGCAGGCCCAGGGCGCCAAGCTGCCGATCCAGTCGCTGGTCGACCGTGTCACCGCCTGGTTCGTGCCGGCCGTCATCGCGATTGCGCTTCTGACCTTCGGCATCTGGCTGATCTTCGGCCCGGATCCGGCACTCACCTTCGCGCTCGTCAACGGCGTCGCCGTGCTGATCATCGCCTGCCCCTGCGCGATGGGCCTTGCCACCCCGACCTCGATCATGGTCGGCACCGGCCGTGCCGCCGAAATGGGCGTGCTCTTCCGCAAGGGCGAGGCGCTGCAGACGCTGCGCAACGCCGCCGTCATCGCCGTCGACAAGACCGGCACCTTGACCAAGGGCCGGCCGGAACTGACCGACCTCGAAACCGCGGAAGGCTTCGACCATGACACGGTGCTGAGGCTGGTCGCCGCCGTCGAAACCCGCTCCGAGCACCCGATCGCCGAAGCGATCGTCGAGGCGGCCAAGGCAAAGGGTCTTGATATCGCTGAACCGGCCAGGTTCGAGGCGATCCCCGGGTTCGGCGCCAGCGCCGAGGTCTCAGGCCGCTCCGTCCATGTGGGTGCCGACCGCCTGATGACGCAGTTGAAGCTCGACGTGTCCGCCTTCGCCGACCAGGCGGCCCGCCTCGGCTCGGAAGGCAAGAGCCCGCTCTATGCCGCGATCGACGGCAAGCTGGCTGCGATCATCGCCGTTGCCGACCCGATCAAGGAAACGACGCCCCAGGCAATCCGCATGCTGCACGATCTCGGCCTGAAGGTCGCGATGATCACCGGCGACAACCGCCGCACGGCCGAGGCCATTGCCGCCAAGCTCGGCATCGACGAGGTCATCGCCGAAGTGCTGCCGGACGGTAAGGTCGCGGCCCTGAAGAAGCTGAAGCAAGGCGGGCGCGCGGTGGCCTTCGTAGGCGACGGCATCAACGATGCGCCGGCGCTCGCCGAAGCCGATGTCGGCCTGGCAATCGGCACCGGTACGGACGTTGCCATCGAAAGCGCCGACGTGGTGCTGATGTCGGGTGATCTCTTGGGTGTGCCGAATGCGATCGCGCTGTCAAAGGCGACGATCCGCAATATCAAGGAGAACCTGTTCTGGGCCTTTGCCTACAACGCGGTACTGATCCCGGTTGCCGCCGGCGCGCTCTACCCGGTCTACGGCCTCCTGCTGTCGCCGATCTTCGCGGCCGGCGCCATGGCGCTGTCGAGCGTCTTCGTGCTCGGCAATGCGCTCCGGCTTCGGGCCTTTCGCCCGGTTGCGGCCGTGCAGGCGGCCTAGGTTCGATCGTCTCTCCGGCTCTCGCCAGCATGGCGGAAGCCGGGGAGAGCCCTTATATTCTCAAGGGAATGTCCGCACGGCGGTAACAAGGATGACATCATGAATATCGGCGAAGCTTCCCGCGCCTCCGGCGTCTCGACGAAAATGATCCGCTATTACGAGACGATCGGCCTCATCCCGCAGGCCGACCGCAGCGAAGCCGGCTATCGCAACTATGGCGACAACGACGTCCATACGCTGCGCTTCATTCGCCGCTCGCGCGATCTCGGTTTCACCGTCGAGCAGATGGCCGACCTTTTGGCGCTCTGGCGCGACCGCGAGCGCGCCAGCGGCGAGGTCAAGAAGATCGCGCTCGAACATGTCGAGATCCTGGAGCGCAAGGCCGAGGAATTGAAGGCGATGAGCCGGACGCTCAAGCATCTCGCCGCCCATTGTCATGGCGACGGGCGCCCGGACTGCCCCATTCTCGAGGATCTCGCCGACGCCACGAACGCGCCGACGAAGGCAACCGAGCCCGCCCGCTTCGGTACGGCCGGCATCGATCCGGTCCGCAACCGACGGCACGGGTGACGACGCGTGTGCAGCCCCGGAGGCCTCACGCATTCGTGACGGCGCCAGGCGCAAGCAGCATTGACAGGAATCAAAGGCGTTTCTACGGATCGATCATGGAGAAGGTGCGAACCACATATCTGCGTTTGCTGATAGTGCTCAAGCTGGCGATCGCTTTGTCGCTGGCCGTGCTGCCCTTTTCCACCGCCTCCGGCATGATGCATGCGGCCGCGCACGGCTCGATGCAGATCGAGGCAGCCGCCAATCCGATACAAGCTGCGACCGAGCATTGCCCGAGCCTCGACAAGGGCAAGGTGAAGCCGGCACAGGAAAACGGCAAGGCGGACAAGAAGGATTGCTGCAAGACCTTCTGCGCCGCCGTCGCGGTGCTTGGTGATGTCGATGGCAGCCATCCGGCCTTCCCACGCTCGGTCCGCAATTTCGGCCCGCACCCGCAGCTCACCCCCGGTGAGCTCGACGGTCTTCATCGCCCCCCAAGAGCCTGATTTCGTAAACCCGTGACCGCTGCCGCGGGCTTCTTTGGTCCTTGCCGACTAAAGGATCTGTGGCGGTGCGAAGCGCTGCCGTGGCTTCCGCGTGTCCGATGAGACGCTCGCCCCACCTCTAGCGCGGTCCGCGACAAGGCCCGCCCGGTTTCATCCGGTCGACCGCCGACCTCTGCCATTCACATTTCAGGTTTGACCATGAAACGTTTGTTTTCCATGGCGCTCCTGCCCATGATCCTGGGCGGATGCGCTGCCACATTGCCTGCCGAGGTCTCGAGCCTTGGCGATCCCGCCAACAGCACGAGCGGCATTCGAAGCACGCAATATCGCAGCCCCATTTCGGGCTACACCCACCGCGAACCGACCGGCCCCAAGGCCTGGAAACCGCTCAACGACGCGCAATCGACCGCCAAGGGAGATGCGTCATGAGGCTTCGCAAACTCAACCTCGCCGCAGCCATCGGTCTGCCTCTCGTGCTCGCCGGCTGCGTGACCGAATACTCGGCCAAGGACGCGGGCTTCACCACCGTGGATGCCAAGGTCTCGACGGCCGCGACCAAGAAGAGCGTCTGGATCCAGAACCGCGAACAGGCCGACAAGGTCAATGCCGAGGTCAAGGCGCTGCTGAAGCGCAAGACCATCGACGCCGACACGGCCGTTCAGATCGCCCTTCTCAACAACAAGGGCCTGCAAGCGGCCTATGCCGATCTCGGCGACGCGTCGGCGGATGCCTGGCAGGCGACCTTGTTCCTCAACCCCACCGTCTCGATCGGCACCACCGGGATCGGCACGCCGGAACTGCAGGCCTATAAGGCGATCGAGGGGCTCGTCACGACCAACATCCTGGCGCTCCTGACCCGCGACAAGACGATCGCCATTGCCGACGCGCGTTTCCGCCAGGCGCAGCTCAACGCGGCGCTCAGCACACTGCAGCTGGCGGCCGAAACCCGCCGCGCCTGGATCGAAGCGGTTGCCGCTTGGGAAACCGTCGCGCAGTTGAACCAGGCACAGGCGTCGGCAGACGCCTCCTCGGAGCTCGCCGCAAAACTCGGCGAAACCGGCGCCATGGGCAAGGGCAACCAGGCGCGCGAGCACGTCTTCAACGCCGAACTCGCCGGCCAGACGGCCGAAGCCCGGCTTGCGGCGCGTCTTGCCAAGGAGAACTTGACGCGCCTGATGGGTCTCTGGGGTAGCGACGTCGACTACCAGGTTCCCAACCGCCTGCCGAACCTGCCGAAGACGCTGGCGCGCAAGGACAGCATCGAGGCGGAAGCGCTGAAACGCCGCGTCGACCTGCAGATCGCCCGCCTCGACCTCGAAGCGGTGGCCAAGTCCTACAAGCTCACCGAAGCGACCCGTTATGTGACCGACCTCGAGCTCATCGCCGGAGCGGAAGCGGAACGGGAGAAAGAGGACGACGGCACCAAGGTCGAGACAACAGGCCAGTTCGAGTTCGAATTCGTGATCCCGATCTTCGACAGCGGCAGCGCGCGCATGCGCAAGTCCGAGCTTGCCCATATGCGCTCGGCAAACCTGCTGGCGGAAAAGGCGGTCAACATCCGCTCAGAAGCCCGCTCTGCCTATGAGGCCTACCGCTCGCGCTACGACATCGCCCGGCACTACCGCAACAACGTCGTGCCACTGCGCAACAAGATCGAGGAAGAAGCGACCCTCAGCTACAACGGCATGATCACCAGCACCTTCGAGCTGCTTGCCGACGTCAGGGCCAAGGTCAATTCGACCGTGCTCTCCGTCAACGCGAAGCGCGATTTCTGGCTGGCCGATGCCGACCTGATGACCGCCATCCACGGCGGCGGATCAGGTGGCGCGGCTGGAGGGGCGGCAGCACCCGCGGCAGCGGAAGCCGGCGGCGCCGGGCACTAGGGCGGGTTGAGGAAAAATGTGTGCGGTTTTCCGTACGCATCCCGCCTAATTCAAAAAGGATCAGATCATGTTCAACAGAAGAAACTTCCTCGGCGCCGGTGCTGCTCTCGTTTCGACCGCCGCCTGGGCGCAAACCTCCAACTCCGGGCTGCCCGAAGCGGCAAGCATGGACAATGCCACGACCCAGAAGCCGCTCGCGCCGACGAGCGGACCGGACTACAACCCGGTCGTCACCCTCAACGGCTGGACGCTGCCGCACCGGGTGAACAACGGCGTCAAGGAGTTCCACCTTGTCGCCGAGCCGGTCGAACGCGAGATGGCCGACGGCATGACCGCCTATCTCTGGGGCTACAACGGCCAGTCGCCGGGCCCGACGATCGAGGCGGTCGAGGGCGATCGCGTCAGGATTTTCGTCACCAACAAGCTGCCGGAGCACACCACCATCCATTGGCACGGCATGATCCTGCCCTCGGGCATGGACGGTGTCGGCGGCTTGTCGCAGCCGCATATCCCCGCCGGCAAGACCTATGTCTACGAGTTCGACCTCGTGAAGTCCGGCACCTTCATGTACCACCCCCATGCCGACGAGATGGTGCAGATGGCCATGGGCATGATGGGGTTCTTCGTGGTGCATCCGAAGGATCCGAACTTCATGCGCGTCGACCGCGACTTCGTGTTCCTGCTCAATGCCTATGACATCGATCCCGGCACCTATGTGCCGCGCATCATGGAAATGACCGACTTCAACATGTGGTGCTGGAACAGCCGGATCTTTCCGGACATCGACCCGCTGGTCGTATCCAAGAACGACCGGGTGCGGGTCAGGGTCGGCAACCTCACCATGACCAACCATCCGATCCACATGCATGGTTACGACTTCGAGGTCACCTGCACCGACGGCGGCTGGGTCAGGCCGGAGGCACGCTGGCCGGAAGTGTCGATCGACATCCCCGTCGGCGCCATGCGCGCCTACGAGTTCGACGCGAAGTACGAGGGCGACTGGGCGATCCATTGCCACAAGTCGCACCACACGATGAACGCCATGGGTCACGATATCCCGACCTTCATCGGCGCCGACAAGAAATCGGTCGCGGAAAAGATCCGTAAGGTGAAGCCCGACTACATGCCCATGGGTACGGCCGGCATGGCCGACATGGGCGAAATGGAAATGCCGCTCCCCGACAACACGATCCCGATGATGACCGGCTGGGGTCCGCACGGCGCGTTGGAGATGGGCGGCATGTTCTCGGTGGTGAAGGTGCGCGAAGGCATCTCCGCCGGCGATTACAGCGATCCTGGCTGGTACGAAAACCCGCCGGGAACACAGGCCTGGGAATGGACCGGTGCGTTGCCGGAACCGACGCGGGCCAAGGATGCCAAGACCGTGCTCACGCCCAAACCGTGAGAGGGCGGCCGACTGCAATGAACTCTTTCAAATCCATCAGGAACATTACGATGAAGAAATCAGCATTCGCTCTGGCGCTCGTTGTCGCCTCCGCCCTGTCCTCCCAGGCCCTCGCCAGCGGCAGCCACGCCGGTGGCCACGACAAGGTGTCGATCGGCGAGCCCGGCGACAGCAAGAAGTCGACGCAGACGATCCGCGTCACCATGAAGGAAACCGACGACGGCAAGATGATCTTCACGCCCTCGACCATCAAGGTTCGCCAGGGCCAGACGGTCCATTTCGCGATCAAGAACGCCGGCGAACTCGCGCATGAATTCGTGCTCGACGACAAGGCGACGATCCAGGAACACAAGATCACCATGGAGAAGTTCCCGGACATGGAGCACGACGACCCGAACGCCATCCGGCTCGAGCCCGGCAAGTCCGGAGACATCTACTGGACCTTCACCAATGACGGCACCTTCGAATTCGCCTGCCTGGTGCCGGGCCACTACGACGCCGGCATGCACGGCCCGCTCGACGTCGTGAAGAAGTAACCCGAGAAAACAGGAAAGGATGAAACCATGAAAACCGTAGGTACCCTCTTTGCAGCGCTCGCGCTCACCGTTTCCGCCACCTTCGCTCTGCCCGCTTATGCGGCGGAGTTCACCAAGGGCGTGGTCAAGAAGATCGACACCAAGGCCAAGAAGGTGACGATCGACCATGAGGATCTGAAGAACCTCGACATGCCGGCCATGACCATGGTGTTCCGCGCCGACGACGCGGTGCTTGCCAAACTCAAGGAAGGTGCTGCGATCGAATTCGTGGCCGATCGGGTCAACGGCAAGCTCACGGTGACCGAGGTCAAATAAACTGCGGCAAACCGCCCGGGTCGACTTTGCGCGGCCCGGGCGTCACAATCCTTAAAATCAGGAAGAAACGGAAAGGAGTGTTCGATGAACGTGTTACGCAGGCATTTCGTTGCAGGCACGATTGCGGGCATCACCCTCTTGGCAACAGGCGCAGTCGCGGCAACCGGAACCATGGCGGTCTACAAGGATCCGCAATGCGGTTGCTGCGAACTATGGGCGGACGCGATGGAAGCGGCCGGCTACAAGGTCGAGGTGCGCGACGAGGCCGACATGTCGGCGATCAAGACGCGCTTTGCGGTTCCCGCCGACATGGAAGGCTGCCATACCGCCGTCATCGACGGCTATGTCATCGAGGGGCATGTGCCGCTCGAAGCGGTCAGGAAGCTGCTCTCGGAAAAGCCTGATGTCGCAGGCATCGCGGTTCCCGGCATGCCCTCGGGCTCGCTCGGCATGGGCAACGATCCGCAAGCCTCCTACGATGTCTACACGATCGCCAAGGCAGGCGGCGCGAAGTCAACGGTCTATTATCAGGTCCGGCCGGCGAACTAAGAGCCGATCCCAGTCGTTCAACGCCCTCTGGGCGGTCTTGCACGAAACAGTTCGGGCGCCGCCGCGATCGCGGCGGTGCCCGAACTTTGACGTCGCCTCGCCAATTGACACGCCCTAGGCTGCCGTGCCTGCGGCACCCAAGTCCTGTGGCTCTCCGATCTCGATTGCATGCCCGTCCGGATCGTAAAATCGAAAGACGCGCTGGCCCCACGCCTGCAGCTCGATCGGATGGATCAGCTCCACATGCGGTGCAATGCGCGCGAAGGCTGCGTCTACATCGTCATCCTCGAAGTACAGAAGCACGTTTTTCCGCCCATAGGGTTCGCCCGGAGACAGGTCCTGCCGCCAGATCGTCCGCTCGAGCGCGCGTCCTTCGTGGATGGCAAAGCCGCCCTCGAAAAGCACGAAGTCGCCGAAGTCCTCTCGGATCGTCAGACCAAGTACTGTCTCGTAGAAGATCCGCGACCGGTCGATGTCGCTGACGAAGGGGATCGGATTGATGAAGCGCATGAATTGCCTCGCTGCCGCAACGCCGGGTCGAGGCTAGCGCGCTCCTGTCGCAGGAGGCAAAGGAATTTGTTCGGGGCAAGAGCGCAGGCACGTTCGGGCGACTGGGTGGCAGCCGTCGCTCGATCAAGCCCCTCGCCAGCTACCGTCCTCGTTGCGGGTGAGTATCGGCGTCTGGAACACCCCGACGACACGCTCCGGCCAATGCGGCGCGCGGTCGGCGAGCGGCTGGCGCCAGCGCTCGGTCTGCAGCATGGCGGCGCCGATCGCGACCGGCTCGATGCCGCAGGTCTCCATCAGCGTCAGCCCGGCAAGGATCGACGTGCCGCTCGAAATCACATCGTCGATCAGCACCACCCGTTTTCCTTCCAGCAACGGCAGCATGCGCGGATCGACATAGAGCCGCTTCTTCTGGTCGGGCGTCGTGATCGAGGAAAGCGGGACGGAGAGATCGTCGACATACCAGAATTTTCTCGAGGTCCCGAGCGGCACGTAGCGGCTATGGCCGAGCTTGCGGGCGACGGCCGAGGCGAGCGTGAGGCCGAGCGTCGGCAGACCGGCGACGACCTCGGGCTCATAGGGCGCGAGCTTGGCGGCCAGTTCCGTTGCCAGCGCATCCTCGACGGCAAAGCTCGCCTGATTGACGATCAGCGAGGCCAGCGCATGCTTGCCGTCGGAAAGCGGGCGGATCGGCAACAGGATCTGCCTGCCATCGCCGAGAGACGCCGGGAAGAAATCGCGATAACCTGCCTGAATGTCGAAGCTTTTCGGCGGGTAGATTTCCTGCCAGAAGTCGTGGGGCTGCATCGGTCCGGTCCTCGTCTGCGCGCTTTCGCCCGAAATGAAAGGCGATCAAAAAGGCCGGCTTGCTGTTCTGGTTCCGGCCGTTTTCGTCTATACCGTTTGCGACTTCGATCAAACCGAAAGGGCGCCGCGGCTGAAGCAAAGCACGCGGAATTCACAAGCCCCTTCGCGCAATGAACATGGGAATGCCAGCCGATGCGCCTGCCAGACGGAATAGCCGACGACCTCACCTTCCTCACCGACTTCCGTCGCGATCTGCATGCCCATCCTGAACTCGGCTTCGAGGAGGTCCGCACCAGCGACCTCGTTGCCAAGTGGCTTGAGGATGCGGGTCTAAAGGTCCATCGTGGCTTGGGAAAAACCGGCGTCGTCGGTACGCTGCAGGTCGGCAACGGCACCCGCTCGATCGGCCTTCGCGCCGATATGGATGCGCTCGCCATGCCGGAGATCGCCGACCGTCCCTACAAATCCCGCGAGGCCGGCAAGATGCATGCCTGTGGTCATGACGGCCACACGACAATGCTGCTCGGCGCTGCCCGCCATTTGGCGAAGACCCGCAATTTCTCCGGCACCGTACATTTCATCTTCCAGCCGGCCGAAGAAGGCCGCGGCGGCGCCAAGCGCATGGTCGAAGACGAGCTGTTTAAGCTCTTCCCCTGCGACGCCGTTTATGGCCTGCACAACATGCCCGGTCTCGATCCGGACGAAATGGCCGTCGTGGCCGGCCCGCAACTCGCCTCATCCGATAGCTGGCGTGTCACCTTCCGCGGCGTCGGCACCCATGGGGCCAAGCCGCATCTCGGCCGCGATCCGGTAACGGCATCAGGCACCTTCCTTGCCTCGCTGCAGTCGATCGTCGGCCGCGTCGTCGATCCCTTGCAGCCGGCCGTCGTCAGCGCCTGCTCCGTGCGCGCCGGCGACCCGAAGGCGCTCAACGTCATCCCCGATATCGTCGAGATTGGCGGCACGGCGCGCGCCTATACGCCCGAAGTGCGCGACCAGCTCGAAACGGAGATCGGCCGTCTCGCGCGCGGTACGGCAGAGATGTACGGGATTTCCGTCGACTATGAATTCGAGCGCCGCATTCCGCCCGTCGTCAACGACGCCGATGCCGCGGCCCGGGCGTTGAAAGCCGCTCGCGCCGTCTTTGGCGACAAGACCCGCACGGCGTTTCCGCCGTCGACCGCCGGCGACGATTTCGCCTTCTTCGGGCTGGAAGCGCCCGGCTGCTACGTCTGGCTCGGCAACGGCCCCGCCGTCGACGGCGCGCTGCATCACAACACCGCCTATGATTTCAACGACGAAGCGATCGGTCCGGGCGCCGCATTCTGGTCGACCCTGGTGGAGCAGGAACTGGCACAGGCGGAGTAACGCGTGCATCGCGAAGATGCTCGCGGGAACCCGTGTTCTCAAGGATTTAGAGCCAGCGCTTAAAGAGCGAGGCTGCCCGCCTCGACGGAAGTGACGTCGGACTTCAAAGGCCGCCCAGGCAGGGCGGCCTTGAATGTCAGGCTTCAAGGATCTCGAGGATCGGGCTTTCCATGACCGTGCCCGTCGCCACGTCGGCGATGCCGCGATCGGTCTGGTGCGGGCCGGCGTTGCAGGCAAGCGTTGCGCCAAAGCAGGCCTTGAAGACCAGGTATGGCGGCTGCCAATCGACGATGCGTCCGACCGCTTCGCGGAGTGCTGCAAAGCGATCCGCCACCTCTTCCAGCGGCTCCTCGGAAACCAGCCCGGCCAGCGGCAGCGGCAGGAGCGCATCGACCTTGCCACCGGACGCGACGGCCATGCCGCCGCCGGCTGCAATCACCGCATTGGCCGCGATCGCCATATCCTGCGCATTGCCGCCGAAGACCGTGAGGTTGTGGCTGTCATGCGAAACCGTGGTCGCAAAGGCGCCGCGCCAGGTGCCCCAGCTCGACAACAGACCAACGCGCGGTCGGCTGTCGGCGCGCCCATGGCGATGCGCGACGGCGATCAGCGTCGTGCCCTCAGGCGGGACGACGAAGCCGCCCTCGACCGTAGCAACGGCTTCGCCCCACTGGGTGAAGCGAGGCCGGTCGATGGTCGCGATGCGGACCTTGGTGCCGTCGGCAGGAATGCGGAAATCGTCATCCGAAAGCGGCGCGATCTTCATCGTGCCGTGCAAGGTCTCGGCGGCGATGCCGCTCAGCGGCTCGATCATCCGTCCGGCATCTGCAATCATTTTGCCATCGACAATGACGGTGCGCGCACGGAAATCAGCGAGATCCTCGAAGAGCACGATATCCGCCCGGCGGCCCGGCGCCACGAGCCCGAGGTCGTGGCGGCCGAGGCGCACGGCGCCGTTCAGCGTTGCCGCCCGAAGCGCCCATTCGGCGGGCAGGCCATAGCGCACCAGCCGGCGAACGACATCGTCGAGGCCGCCGGCATGGGCAAGATCGTCCGGGAAGACGTCGTCGGTGCAGAGCGTTACCGCCTGAGGAAGATGGCCCAGAGCCTTGATCGTCTTGACGAATTCCGGCAGCAGATGATCGTGCGAGCCGCGCAGTTCGATCGACAGACCAGCCCGGAGCTTTGCCAAGAGATCGTCACCCGAGACCAGTTCATGGTCGGAGCTGACACCAGCCGTCACGAAGGCCTGGAGATCAGAGCCGGCAAGACTGCGCGCATGGCCATTGACCGGCTTGCCGGCGGCAAGCCCCGCCTGGACGATCCCGGTGATGCGCGTTTCGCCGTCGATGACGCCGCGCATGTTCATCATTTCGGCGATACCGCCGATTTCCGGCCAGCTCAGAATGTCGGCAATCACACCAGCGTCGAAATCGGCACCGGCCAATTCAAGGCCGGGTGCCGAGGGCACGCTGGAGGGCGCCAGCAGCACCGTGCGCAGCGGCAGATCGCGACTGGCGTCCGCCGCCCAGCGCACGCCGGCCACACCGTTGACATTGCCGAACTCATGCGGATCCCAGACGACGGTCGTCACGCCACGCGGCAGCACCGCATTTGCGTAGGTCGCCGGCGTCACCATCGAGCTTTCGACATGCATGTGCGTGTCGATCAGGCCGGGCGAAACGAAAGCGCCGGTGGCATCAACGACGGTTACTGCGTCACTGCGCGCGCCCGGTTCGTGGACGCTTGCGATCAACGATCCGACGAGGCCGATATCGGCCGGACGAAGCTCTCCGGTCACGACGTCGACGAGCGTGCCGCCCGAAATCAAAACGTCGAACGGCTCGGCACCACGCGCTGCGGCCACTGCCCGGCTGCGGAGCGCCGCATCCATCAAGTCCCGAGGCTGCTCTATGAAACTCACTTCTGCGCTTCCTTCATCAGGGCGCCCAGGATTTGTGCCCTGGTCGTCTCGACATGGGCATCGACGGCAAATTCGGCATTGAAGATCGCATGGCTTTCGCGCGTTTCGACGACGGTACGCCCGCGGGCCAGTGTCCCACCGAGTTCGACATCGATGCGCGCCTTGCGAAACGAGATCGCGCCCGGATTGACGAAGGCAACGGCCGCGCAAGGATCATAGATCGCCATGCCCGGCCGGCCACGGCTGGTGCCGATCGAGATGAAGCCGGCAAGCAGATCGGCGATGAGGGCCGCGTGGGCGCCACCCGCCGAGCGGATCGGCGCGACGTCATCGGGGTAGGCAAAGACCTTGCGGCAAAGATCGAGATCGACCATGCGCAGCGGCAGGCCATGCGCGATCACGATCGCGAGCGCCTCCGGATCGGCAAAGGCGTTGAACTCGGCGGATGCCGTATGGTTGCCGCTGGTGACACCGCCGCCCATCCAGGTGAGATCGGTGATCCGGCTGGCTAGGTCCGGACGGGCAAGGCAAAGAGCAGCGAGATTGGTGAGCGGTCCGAGTGCCAGAATGCGCTTCGGCCCCTCCGGCTCCAGCCAGCCGCAAAGGGCGGCAAAGGCGTCACTCGCCGGCAAGGCGTCAGCCTCCGGCAGCGTCAGGCCGGCGGTCGGCATGCCGGCTTCGCCGAGAATGCGTTCGGCGGTTTCGAGCTTGCCGAGCACCGGCAGGGCACGGCCTTCGTGGATGGGGAAAGCCCAGTCGAAGGCGCGCGCGGCACTGGCTGCATTGCGCTTCACCCGGTCGAGCGGCGTGTTGCCGAAAACGAGCGAAACTCCGTCGATCTCTTCACCGGCATGAAGGACGACAAGCACGGCGGCAATGTCGTCGAACCCCATGTCCGTATCGATCCAGACACCCATTGGACCTTACCCGAACTTCTTGAGGCGTGCAGCCTTTTCGACCGGCAGGTCGAAGGCGATGGCAGAGCCGGTTTCACGGGCTGCAAGCGCTGCGTCCTCTTCCGCCTTGATGGCGCCGAGCGGCGTATCGAGCAGATACTCGCGCGTGCTGCCGGAGAAAGAGGCTCCGCGCACGGTGCCTTGGAAAGGACCTGAACCAAGGGTCACCATGCGCGGACGCCACGCAAGCCCTGCCGTGTCAGGCGGCAGGGATCCGGAAAGATCGATCGGGCCGTTTTCGGCCTTCAGCTTGCCGCCTTCGACGGCAAAGATGTTTTCGAAACCGACGAAATCGGCGACGAAGCGCGAGATCGGGCGGTTGTAGATATCCTCGGGCGTGCCGATCTGCTCGATCGCGCCGTTCAGCATGACAACGATGCGGTCCGCCAGCGACAGGGCTTCGCCCTGATCGTGGGTGACGAAGATCATCGTGACGCCGGTTTCCTTCTGCACCCGCTGCAGTTCCGTGCGCATTTCGAGACGCAGGCGAGCATCGAGGTTCGACAGCGGCTCGTCGAGAAGCAGCACCTTCGGTTCCATCACCATGGAACGCGCCAGCGCCACGCGCTGCTGCTGGCCGCCCGAAAGCTCGCCCGGCTTGCGGGCGGAGAACTTCGAAAGCCCGACGGACTTGAGGCCAGCCGTCACCTTGCTCTCGATATCGGCAGCCGGCAGCTTCTTCAGCCGCAGGCCGAAAGCGACGTTCTCGAACACGGTCAGGTGCGGGAACAGCGCATAGGACTGGAAGACGAGGCCGACGGAGCGCTTGTTGGCGGACACGCGGGTGATGTCGGCTCCATCGAGCTTTATCGCGCCTGAGGCCGGCGACAGCAGGCCGGCGATCGAGCGCATCGTCGTCGTCTTACCGCAACCGGAGGGCCCAAGGAACGCCACCAGTTCGCCCTTGCGGATCGACAGGTCGAGGTCCTTCACCGCAACGGTGTCGCCATAGGCGAGCGTCAGTTTTTCAAGGCTGAGGAAGGGGGCGTCAGACATAGCGAGAGAATCCCAGGAAGCGTTCGGCAAGGAAGACGATGCCGATGGACATGAAGGCGAGCAGTGCCGAGAGGGCTGCGACCGACGGATCGTAGGTGATCTCCATGTAGGAGAGCATGTCGATCGGCAGGGTGCGCACACCCGGGCCGGAGAGGAAGAGCGACACCGGCACCTGGTTGAAGCTCGTGACGAAGCCGAGGATGAAGGCGGCAAGAATGCCGCTGCGGATGTTCGGCATCACCACGCGGAAGAAAGCGCCGGCGCGCGACGAGCCGAGCAGCACGGCTGCCTCCTCGATGTCGGAGCGCAGGTTGTTGAGGCTCGCCGAGACGACCCGTACCGCATAGGGCAGGACCAACGCGGTATGGGCGAGAAACAGCGTCAGCGTGATGTTCAGGCCGAAGGGCACGACGATGTAGCGCAGCAGTGCCAGGCCGACGATGATGCCGGGCACGATGATCGGCAAGGAGACGATCGTGCGGATGGTTTCGCCGAAAGGCAGCTTGTAGCGCGAAAGCGCGTAAGAGGCGGGAACGCCGAGCACGAGAGCGGCCGCGGTGCCGCCGATCGCCAGCAGCATCGAGATCGCGAAGCTCTCCTGGAAGCTCTCGACCGTGAAGACCTTGGCGACCCACTTGAGCGAGAAGCCCTGAGGCGGGAAGGCCAGCGTCTCTCCGCCCGAGAGCGACGCCGCGACGATGATGAAGAACGGCCCGATCAGGAAGGCGATCACCAGGAAGAGAACGAGCGGAGTAAAGATACGAGGGGTCATCGCTTGTTCCTCGCAGTGGCAAGCCGTTTCAGGAGAAGATTGGCGGCAAAGCTCATGACGATCAGGATGAAGGCGATGACGCTTGCGGCGACGAAGTCGTTGGCGACGGTGACGCGCTGGTAGAGCAGCGTTTCAAGCATCAGAACCTTGGAGCCGCCGAGGATCGCAGGCGTGATATAGGCGGTGAGCGAACCGGTGAAAACCAGCGTTCCGCCGATAACAAGGCCTTCCTTGGTCAGCGGCAGGATCACCTTGAAGAACACCTGGAACCAGTTGGCGCCGAGAACGCGGGCGGCCGGGATCGCATCCTTCGGCATGTTCTCGAGCGCGCTGATCAAGGACAGGATCATCAGCGGCAGGAACAGCTGCAGCAGACCGATGAACACGGCGGTCTCGGTGAAGAGAAAGCGGATCGGCTCATCCGAAAGGCCGACGAGCTGGAGCGCCTGGTTGACGATGCCGGTGCGGCCAAGAATGACGATCCAGGCATAGGTGCGCGCGACCGACGAGATCATCAGCGGCAGCACGACGAGGCCGATCATCTGCCCCTTGTTGCGCGGCGACAGATTGACGATCGCAAAGGCCGCGGCATAGCCGATGACCGCCGAAACGACGGTAACCATCAGGCCGAGCCGGAAGGTGCGCAGGAAGACGGTGCGGTTCAGCGGATCGGAAAAGAATGTCGTATAGGCCGACAGCGACCAGCTGTCTGCGCTGCGAAAGCCTTCCGCCAGCAGGATCACCACCGGCGCCAGAAAGACGATCGCCGCAAAGACCGCTGCGGGCAGAGCGAGCGCCAGGGCTTCGGCGCGGTTCTGGAACATCCTTCTTCCTTTCAAGGCATTCCTGGGCGCGTCTCATCGCGCCCGTCGCATCAGGTCTCCACCGGCGGTCCGTGTCCGCCGGTGGAGGTCGCAAAGGCTTGGACTTACTGGCCGACCTGGGCGTTCCACTCCGACAGCCACGCTTCGCGGTTGTCGAGGGCGACGGCCGACGGGATCAGCTTGAGATTCTTCACGGTCTCTTCGCCGTAGGTCAGGTTTTCGGCGATCTCGGGCGAGACCTTCACGTCCTTGTTGGCCGGGCTGTCGACCAGCTTTTCGGCAAGTGCGGTCTGAACTTCGGTCGAAAGCCAGAAGTCCATGAACTGAAGTGCGAGATCCTGGTTCTTGCCGCCCTTGGTCAGTACCATCACGTTCATGCCGCCGGTCTGGCCTTCCTTAGGCGTTGCCCACTTGATCGGCAGGCCGAGCTTGGTGAAGCCTTCCCAAGAGAAACGACCGATCGGGGCGGCCCAGATTTCTTCCTGCTGCATCAGCTGAACGAGCTGCGAGGACTTGACGTAGAAGGTGACGATCTCGTCCTTCTTGGCGCCGACGGCGGCGATCGCTTCCTTGAGGTCAGGCGTGTTCTTGCCGATGGCTTCGCCGACCATGTAGAGCGCCGGCGGGCCCTGGTTGGTGGTGACGTTCGGGAAGGCAACGTGGCTGGCGTTCTTGTCGCTCAGGAGGTCGGCCCAGGAGTTCACTTCCATCTTGTCCGAGCGGTAGACGATCGACGTGGCGTAGAAGGTGTAGCCGACGCTCATGCCGTCGCCGTTCGGGTCCTTGGCGAGGTCGTAGAGCTTGTTGAAGTTCTGGAGCTTCGAGGTATCGATCTTCTCGATCAGATCGGCGCGGGTGGCCGAAAGCGCGTCGGCCATCGAAACGACGGCCATGTCGACGACCGGGCTCGCCTTGTTGGCTTCCATCTTGGCCAGGCGCTCGACGCTGTTGCCGGTTTCGACGACGAGTTTGCAGCCGCACTTCTGTTCGAACGGCGTGTAGACCAGTTCCTTGAAGGCGTCCTGGGCAAAGCCGTAGACGGAAATGGTGAGCGTCTTTTCCTGGGCAGATGCGGCGTTGGCGGTAACGAGCAAGAGCGCGCTTGAGGCGAGCAGGAACTTCTTCATGGCTGGTGTCCTCCTTCGGTGACGGATGTGGCTGCGGTGACAGTGGTATGAACGGGTTGAGACGCGGGCGGCGCTGCGGCCGATTGCCGGACGACCAGGTGCATTGGCACCTTGGAGGTCGCCGCCGTAACCGGCGCACCGATCTCAGGATCGGACGGGTCGCGCTCGCTGATCGCCTTGACGAGCGCCGCGACGGCGACCGCCGCGATCTCGGTCATGTCCATGCGCGCCGTCGTCAGCGCCGGCGTGATGACCGGCGACCAGATCAGGTCGTCGAAACCGGTGACGCTTGCCTTTTCCGGCACATCGATGCCGGCGCGCTGCAATTCGGTGAGCGCGCGCAGCGCATGGAGATCGGAGATGCAGGCAAAGGCGGTGTAGCCTTCGGCCACCTTATCGGCGAGGCCGAGCGGACAGCCCTTGCCCGCCGCTTTTTCCAATGGCTCGATCCAGAGCGTATCGGTATGGCAGCCCTCGCCAAAGACCGAGCGGATGCCGCCGGCGCGGTCGTTCTGTACGTTCGAGGCGGGATTGTTGCCGATGATCAGCACCCGGCGGTGGCCGAGCGCCTTCAGATGCTCGGCGATCTGCTGGCCGCCACCCCAATGGTCGGCAGCGACCGTGTTTCCGGGGGTCGAGGGCGTATCGATGACGGCGACCGGACAGCCGACATCGGCGATGCGGGTGCCGCGCCTCGGCACGATCACGAGGCCATCGACGTCGCGATCAATCAGACGCTCGATCGCCTTGGTCTGGGTCGAGACGTCGCCGCGGGAGTCGGCGATCAGCACGCCATAGCCCGACGACGAAGCGGCGAGCTCGATCGCCTGGGCGATCTGCGGGAAGAGCGGATTGGCGATATCGGGAAGGACAAGGCCGAGAACGCCGGTGCGGCCGGTGCGCAGCGCCCTGCCCGCCTGGCTCGGCACATAGCCGAGCTCGGCAGCGGTCGCGCGGATCTTTTCCACCATCTCGGCGGAAACACGCCCCTTGCCCGAGAGCGCGTTGGAAACCGTCGCCGCGGAGACGCCCAGCGTTCTGGCAATCCTCGTCAGTTTTGGTCCGGAACGCGCCAAGACAGTGTTCCCGCTATCGCGTGATTAAACGATTAATCAGCCGATATATCAGAATCTTCCGACTGTCGAATCCTTTTGTCGACTCGTTGCATTTTGCAATTTTCGAGGGAAAGCCTACGCGAACAACAATCGATTTCCGTCTGACGCCCGGCATTCACAGCCAGCGGAAGGAATTCGCGCCAATTTGTCAAAGGGTGGGCGGGCCTATCAAGGCCGGCCTGATATATCTCTGTCCACACCACGCGGTGAAAAGCGAAATGCGCATCTGCCCAACCGCCGCAATCGCGGGTACAAATTTCAACTTCGCCTGACAAAAGAAATCAATTTTCCCACTAAATTACTAGGGAATAAGTATGATGCACGGCAATCGTCCGATGGCTAGAATTCGGGCGGCGGTGCGATCCGCACAACAGGCATAAGCAGGAGTTTGGGACATGACTGGCACTATCATCGGCTTTGGCAAGACCGCGGGACAGGCCCGCCGGGCGCGCGGCGCAACCTTGGCGGCCACGACGCTGGCACTGGCTCTTGCGTCGAGCACGGCCGTATTCGCCGAGGACGCGAAGTTCGATCCCAACGCCTCGATCACCATCGGCTCGCTTTATGAGCCGCAGAACCTCGACAACACTGCCGGCGCCGGCCAGGGCATCAACGAAGCCTTCAACGGCAATGTCTATGAGGCGCTGTTCACGCTGACCGATGCCGGCGACGTTCAGCCGGGTCTCGTGGCCGAGCAGAGCGTCAGCGACGATGGCCTCACCTACACTTTCAAGCTTCGCCCCGGCGTCACCTTCCACTCCGGCGATCCTCTGACGGCCGCCGACGTCAAGTACAGCATCGAGCGCGTAACGGCCGAGCAATCCAAGAGTTCGCGCAAGAAGAGCCTCGCAACCATCAGCGCCATCGAAACGCCCGATGACCAGACGGTCGTCGTCAAGCTGTCCGCCCGCTCGATCTCGTTGCCCTACAATCTGAGCTATGTCTGGATCGTCAACGATGCAGCCAAGGACCTGAACGCGGGCGAAGACGGCACCGGACCCTATCGCCTCGACGAATGGCGCCGCGGTTCGTCGCTGGCGCTCGTCCGCAACGACAAGTACTGGGGCACGGCGCCGACCAATGGCGAAGTCGTCTTCCAATATTTCACCGATGCGACCGCACTCAACAATGCGCTATTGACCGGCGCAGTCGACATCATCACCAGCGTCCAGAGCCCGGACTCCATTGCCCAGTTCAAGGACAATCCTGACTTCACGGTCACCGCAGGCCAGTCGACGACCAAGGAACTGCTTGCCTTTAACGACCGCGTCGCCCCGTTCGACAACGTCAAGGTCCGCAAGGCGATCGCCCGCGCCATCGACGACAAGAAGCTTCTGACCTCGATCTGGGGCGAATACGGCACCCTCATCGGCTCCTTCGTTCCGCCGACCGATCCCTGGTACGTGGACCTGACCGCCGTCGACGCCTATGACGTCGAGAGCGCCAAGGCGCTCTTGAAGGAAGCGGGCTTTGCCGACGGTTTCACCTTCAAGCTCGACACGCCGAACTACGACCCGCACCCGATCGTCGCCCAGTTCATCCAGAGCGAACTCGCAAAGGTCAACATCAAGGTCGAGATCAACGTGATCACCGCCAACGAGTGGTACACCAAGGTCTACAAGGCGCATGACTTCCAGGCGACGCTGCAGGAGCACGTCAATCACCGCGACATCGTCTTCTACGGCAATCCGGATTTCTACTGGGGTTACAACAATCCTGAGGTCGTCGACCTGATCAAGGCGTCGGAGGCCGCCGCCAACACCGACGAGCAGACGGCGAAGCTGAAGGAAGCCAACACGATCATCGCCGAGGATGCGGCCAGCAACTGGCTCTATCTCTACCCGCAGATCGTTGTCTCGAGCTCGGCCGTGACCGGTTACCCGGTGAATGGACTGAACTCGCAGTTCTTCGCCTTCGGCATCAAGAAAAGCGAGCAATAAGCGGCACCGCCGTCCGGTGTGCACCCCACACCGGTGCACGAACAGCAGCCCCTGGATCCATTCCGGGGGCTGATTGCGTTTCGCGCCAATTGTCCGGGCAATTCGCCGTCCTTCCACAGGCGTGACCAAAGATGGGCCATGCTCTAGCCTGCCCGATCTTTTTGGTGCAAAAGCCAGCTCTCTGATCACGGCCCCCGTGAGAAGAAAGGAATGCAGCCATTCTCACCTATCTCGTCCGCCGCTTTGCCATTCTGCTTCTGTCGCTGCTGATCGCGGCGGTGGTGCTGTTCGTGCTTTTGCGCCTTTTGCCCGGTGATCCCGCCAATGCGCTTCTCTCTGTCGGCGCCGATGCCGTGCAGATCGAGAAGGCGCGCGAACAGGTCGGCTCGAACCTGCCGCTCTGGCAGCAGTTCCTGCGCTTTGCCGGCAGCCTCGCCCGCTTCGACCTCGGGACCTCTTTTGTCAGCGGCAAGCCGGTGATCGAGGAGATCGCCGCGCGGCTGACGGTCACCGTACCGCTGGCGCTGATGGGCTTCGTGCTCGCCATCCTGATCGCCGTTCCGCTCGGCATCCTCTCGGCCGTCAAAGCTGATCGCTGGTATGGCGGACTGATCTCGACCATTTCACAGCTCGGCATCGCCATCCCCGTCTTCTGGGTCGGCATTCTGCTGGTCACGCTGTTCGCCGTCACCTTCCGGCTGTTTCCTTCGGGCGGCTTTCCCCGCCGCGGCTGGCAGAATGAAGGGCAGGTGCTCTATGCGCTCGCGCTGCCCGTCATGACGATCGGCCTCGTCATGGGCGCGTCCCTGCTGCGCTACATCCGCTCGGCGACCCAGGATGTCCTCGGCAGCGACTATCTGCGCACCGCACGTGCCCTCGGCGCCAGCTTCCCCGAGGCACTTATTCGTCACGGCATCCGCAACGGCGCCGTGCCGATCGTCTCCATCCTCGGCATCGAGCTTGCAACGACCTTGCTCGGCGCGGTAGTCGTCGAGCGCGTCTTTGCCCTGCCGGGCCTTGGCTCGATGCTGCTGCTTGCGATCGAGCAGCGTGACTATCCGAATGTTCAGGGCGTGCTGTTCATCTCCACCCTGCTGGTGCTGCTCATCGGTTTTGCCGCTGATCTCACCCAAAGGCTGATCGATCCGCGTCTGCGCGAACGCGCCGTCGGAGGCAATGCATGAGCCCCGTCGACACAGCCGCTTCCGCGCCGAAGCGCCGGCGCTCGCTGGCCCTGACCGTCGGCCTTGCCGTCGTCGGCCTCAACGTCGCCGTCGCGGTGCTGACGCTTTTCTGGACGCCCTATGATCCGCTGAATGCCTCGGGTGGACGACTGGAAGCGCCGTCACTTTTGCACTGGCTCGGCACCGACCGCTTGGGCCGCGACCTGCTTACCCAGTTGATGATCGGCGCTCGTACCGCTCTGCTGGTCGGCACTGGTGCAGTTGCGATTGGTGCTGCGATCGGCGTCAGCCTCGGCGTTCTCGCTGCCTTCGCCACGCGCCTTGCCGACGACGTGATGGCTGCGACGCTCGATATCCTGATCGCCTTTCCGACCCTGCTGCTTGCCATGCTGGTGGTGGCGGCAAGCGACAGCGCCAGCCTCTGGTCGGCGATCCTGGCACTCGGGCTTGCCATCTCGGCGATCGTTGCGCGGCTGACCCGCATCCTCGCCAAGCGCGTGCTTAGGCAGGACTACATCGTCGCCTCGCGCACATCGGGAACCTCCTGGGCCGGCGTCGTCTTCCGCCACGTGCTGCCCAATATCTGGCCGACGCTGTCGGTCAATTTTGCCCTGCAGTTCGGCCTCGCCGTGATCGCGGAGGCGTCGCTCTCCTATCTCGGCCTTGGCGCACCACCACCGAACGCCTCGTGGGGACGGCTGCTGCAGGAAGCACAAGGGACCGTCTATACGGCTCCGATCGGCGCGATCGCACCGGGCATCGCCCTCGTTGCGCTCGTCATCGGCATGAATCTTCTGGCTGACGGCCTACGCGATATAGCCGATCCGACGCGGGGGAGATCGCGATGAGAGCGCTGCTCGACATCAAGGGTCTTACCATCCGCGCCGGCGACAAGCCGCTGGTGTCCGGCCTCTCTTTCGCCATTCGCCCCGATGAACGCATCGGCCTGATCGGTGAATCCGGTTCCGGCAAGTCGATGACGGCAATGGCCGCGACCGGCCTGCTGCCGCCTTCGATCACTGTCACCGGTTCGATCACGCTTGACGGGCAACAGGTTGTCGGCGCCACCGACCGGGTGATGAACCGGCTGCGCGGCGTCGCCACAGCGGTCGTCTTCCAGGAGCCGCTAACCGCGCTCGACCCCCTGATGAAGATCGGCCGGCAGATCGCCGAACCCGTTCGCCGACGTCTGGAACGAGACGGCGGCAAGGCAACGAAGGAAGCGGTTCAACGCGAAGTCCGCGATCTGATCGACAAGGTGGCATTGCCTCAGCCGGATCGCATCATCAATTCCTACCCGCACGAAGTGTCCGGTGGCCAGCGCCAGCGCGTGGCCATCGCCATGGCGCTCGCCTGCCGCCCGAAGCTGCTGATTGCCGACGAGCCGACGACCGCACTCGACGTCACGACGCAGGCCGAGATCCTGAAACTGCTGGACCAGTTGGTGCGCGAGACCGGCATGGCGCTTCTGTTCATCAGCCACGACCTGCCGGTCGTCTCCCAGGTGGTGGAGCGCGTCATCGTGCTCAAGAACGGCATCGCTGTCGAAGAGGGCCTGGTCGGCTCGGTCTTCGGCACACCGCAGCACGGCTATACCAAGACCCTGGTCGAGGCCGCCCGTCTGTTCGACGAAGCGCTCGGAGCAACCGGATCATGATGCTCGATCTTCAAAACGTTAGCTTCGGCTACTCCCGCCAGCAGACCACGCTCGACAATGTCTCGCTCTCGGTGCGACCGGGGGTGAGCGTCGGTCTGGTCGGCGAATCCGGATCGGGCAAGACGACGCTGCTGCGACTGATGCTCGGGCTCATTCGCCCGACTATCGGTACCATTCGCTTCGGCGAGGAAGCCCTCGACACCGGCAGCAGCGCCTTCATGCAGCGCTACCGCCGCGCCGTGCAACCCGTTTTCCAGGATCCCTATTCCTCTCTCGACCCGCGCCAGCGGGTGATCAACATCATCGGCGAGCCACTGCGGTCGCTGCGGATCCCAGGCGACCGGACGCAGGCGGTCACTGCGGCACTCGAAGCGGTCGGACTTCCCGCCGATGCACTCCGCCGCTATCCGCACGAGTTTTCCGGCGGCCAGCGCCAGCGCATCGCCATTGCCCGCGCCATCGTCGCCCGCCCGCAGATCGTGCTTGCCGACGAGGCGGTCAGCGCGCTCGACCTTTCCACCCGCATCCGCATCGTCGAGCTGTTCAAGACGCTCGCCGAGAAGTTGACGCTGGTTTTCGTCTCCCACGATCTCGGCGTCGTCGCGGCCCTCTGCGAGGAGATGGTCATTCTGGAGCGTGGCAAGGTGGTCGAAAGCGGCAAGACCCGCGACATTTTGGCCGCGCCGAAGCATCCCTATACGCAGCGTCTGCTTGCCAGCATTCCGCGCATGCCCGCCTGACAAGGGATTGGCGCGGATATCGCGTCTTTGGCCGAATCCACCTTTATCCCCAAGGGCTTGATGATTCGCGCCTGCATTGATCCAGGACAACCGCTGAGAGGCCCTGTTGAGCATAGTGCCGTCGGCCGCAGAATCCCTGCCGCCGAACGCCCTGACCGGCGATGTTCAACTTCTTCTGGGGGTCCGGAAAATCATGCCTACTCGCGCCATTCTGCCATCTGCCGTCCTTTTCGCCGCGCTTGCGGCACCGCTCGCGCTCGCGACGGCGGCAGATCTCTCCGAGCCGGGCGCGGTCGCGGCACCGGAAATGCCACTGGCAAGCGAGCCCGGCCCGTGGATGATCCGTGGCCGCGCGCTCGCCGTCCTGCCTGACGACAAGGGCACGCTCTATCTCAACGGCAGCGCGCTCGACGGCGAAAAGGTCGGCGTCAGCAACTCCGTCGTGCCGGAACTCGACATCACCTATTTCTTCACTGACAACATCGCCGCCGAACTGATCCTCGGCACGACGCCGCACACGGCGCGCGGCAGCGGCTCGATCGCCGGCCTCGGCGAGATCGGCAAGGCCTGGCTGCTGCCGCCGACGTTGACGCTCCAATACCATTTCAACGTCACCGACGAGATCAAGCCCTATGTCGGCGCCGGCGTGAACTACACAATGTTCTACAACGAGAAGCCCCGCGGCGATTTCTCCAGCTTCGACCTGAAAAACACCTTCGGCGTGGCGCTTCAGGCGGGCGTCGATATCAAGCTCGACGACCACTGGGGCCTGAACTTCGACGTGAAGAAGCTGTTCCTGGAGCCTGAGGTCAACGCCACCCTGCCAGGCGCCGGTGCCGTCAGCGGCAAGGTCAAGCTTAATCCGTGGCTGATCGGCACCGGTATCAGCTACCGGTTCTGACAGCCTCGAACGAAACGGCTTGCGGCGCCCTCTTAGAAGGCGCCGCATCCGGCAAACCGACGTCAGACGTGATGGGCCGTGACGGCCTTGGCGAGTTCGCCCGACAGTTGCTGGCTACCGGCATGGGAGACATCCCCCAGCGACAGCATACCGACCATGCGCTTGTCCTGGTCGATCACCGGCAGACGCCGCACCTGTTTCGCCTCCATCAGATGGACGGCATGTTCGATCGTCTCGTCCGTCCGGCAATAGACGATATCCCTCGTCATCACGTCCCGCGCCGTCATCGACGCCGGGTCCCGCCCGTTGGCAAAAGCGCGCAGCGCAATGTCGCGGTCCGTGACCATGCCGATCAGGCGGTCGTTTTCGCCGACCGGCAACGCGCCGATGTCCTCGTCGCGCATGATACGCGCGATCGTCTTCAGATCGGTTTCGGGAGAGATCCAGCGAGCGCCGGGATGCATGGCTTCCGATATTCTCATCTCATCCTCCTGTGCGTGAAAGCGGCGGAGCATAGGCTGACATCGTGGCCATTCATTGATCCAGCGAAACGCTGCGCCACCCCTACCGCAGTTCGAGGAGGAAATAGGTGGTCGGGCCGGAAGGGCCGTTGTTGGAGAGCCGGAAGGCGACGTCGCCTGTGCCTTGCGCTGCCGGCGCATGCACCTTGCCGTCGAGGCCCACCGGCGAAACGCTCCAGTTCCCCGCCGTTCGCGCCAGCCTCAGATCGACATAGCCTTCCCGCAGCCGAACCGGCAGCCGGCCAAAATCCTCGATCACCTTCTCCTCGGTGTCGCGAAACGCCATGCCGGTGTTCTGTGCATCGGTCGCAAAGATCAGCAGCAGGCGCCGGCTGCTGGCGAGCCCCGCATTCGCATCGAGCGCCGAGATCGCAACAAGCCCGTTGCCATCGGCCCGCTCGACCCGGAGCAGGCCGAGATCGATCGGCTCCCGCAGCGTCGAGAAGGCGGCGGCCTCCGTCCTGTCGGTGACGACGCGCAATTGTCCGGCAAAGCGGTTCAACAGGATTTCGCCGGTACTGCTCTGGTAAATGCCGGTATCGATGCTGGTGCCGTTATCATCAGAAAGCGCGCCGTCTTGGCGCAGGCCGTCGAGTATCCCTTCGCTGTCCTGCTGGCGCGGTTGCTTCACCGCGGGCACATCGCCGAGCCGGGCCGCCTCTTCAAGACCGATCCGTCCGACCAGCGCGAGGTCCGTCAGGCGCTCCGGTTCGCGCGCCTGCATGTCGTCGGAAAGATCCTCTTCTCCGCGCACCGCAAACGGGACGGTAACGGCTGAGGTCGCCACGTCGCCACGGCGGTAGAGAAGCGCCGACAGCGTCTCGCCGGCGCGTGCGACGGGATCGAGCGCAATGGCATAGGGCAGCATTGCCTTCTTGTGCGGGAAGGGTTCGCCATAGGAAAGAACGATCGGGCCATGGCCGTGACGGCAGAGCGCATCCCAGCCTTGCAGCGCCGCATAGGCCGGCATCGCCAGCCCGGCCTCGTAGCGGTAGCGGTTCCAGAAGAGGTGATCGTATTCGCTGACGAGGAACGGTCGGTCGAGCCAGCGCGTGGCGGCGATCATGCGAATGTAATTCACCCCATCGGCGATCGAACTGACCTGCGTCGTCTTGCTGCCGGGCGCATAGCCGCTGACCCAGTCGTGATAGGTGTTCATGGTCACGGCTTCGAGGCCGCGCCGGCTGAGCGACGCCTGAACCGTCGGCCAGTTGTTGTAGTTGCTGATCAGGCCGCGGTAGCCGAGCCCGCGCAGCACCTCGCTCATGCGCGCGGTCGTCGCCTCTTCCGTCTCGGTGAAGAACGCCTGCAGATCGCGCAGCCGCGGGCCGGGAACGTAGCGGTCCGACGGCAGCGCCACGGATCTCGCTTCGATCGTCTCGTCTGGGCGCAGATCAGGCCACGCCTTGGCAAGCGCCGCTGTCGACCCGTAGCGTTTGGCGAGCCATGCGTTGAACGGTTTGGCAAGCTGCGGATCATAGGGCGGCTTGCCCGGCCGATCATGCACGACGGTGTCGAACTCCATGCCGTTCTCGTTGGCGAGAATGACGACCGCGAGCGCGTCGTCGCGGATCGGCGCCACGCCCGTATAGGGGTTCACGCGCCCAAGGATCGTCTCCTGCATGCGCTTCCAGTGGTCGAACGCCCGCTCGTCGACAAACAGCTCGAGCTTGAGGTTGCCGCCATCGTCCCAGCGATCGTCAAAGCCGCCGTAAACGCCGCGCAGGGACGACAGGCCGTCCATCATCCAGTAGATGCCGTTACGCTTCAGCGCCGCCAGCAGATAGTGGATCCGGTCGAGTGTCTCTGGGTCGAAATCGAAGTCGCGGTCGCGGCCGAACATCAGGCTGCCGTCGACGAAATGCAGCCGGGCGAGATTGTAGCCGCGCATTGCCAGTTGCCGGGCGTAACGATCAGCGGTTTCGTGATCGGGAAACCCGCCGGAAGCCGGGCTCCAGGCAAGCGACGCACAGAGCATGCGCTCCGGTTTGTCCGGTGACTTCGCGAAGGCAAGCCGTCCGCCAGCACCGGCGACCAGGCGGTGATCCGCATCGATCGTGCCGTTCGGCAGGAAAGAGGAAAAATCGAGCGGGCTGCCAGCCTCGAACTCAAGCGAGATTTCCCGCACGGCAAGCCACTGGTCCGATGCCTGCACCGGCGCGCAGACGGCAGCAAGCGCCACGGCTGCCGCCAGCAGTGGCCGCCACCTCATGCCGGGGCTCCGAGCAGCTTGCTTTCGATCGGCGCGTCAGGCTTTTGCCGTGCCCGGAAGAAGCCGACCGGCAGCGCTGCCGCATGAAAGAACCAGGCGACGACGGTGTAGAGCCCCATGCTGAACCCGCCCTTGCGCAGGCTCATCAGCCCCACGACGCCGGCAAGGATCGCAAGAACGATACCGAGCGCGACGAGCTTGTCGGGCACGAACAGCAGGATCGCCAGCGACGCTGCCCACCAGAGATAGACCAGCGCCCAAAGCTTGAGCTCCGGCAGCTCCCGGACGAGCTGGAAGAAATAAGGCTGGCCGAGCGAGGCGCGCAGCAACTCCCCGATGCCGAACAGGTACTTGCTCTTCCAACGGCGCACGAGCAGGCGGTAGGAATTGTCCGTGTGGCCGAAATGCTGGACGAAGCGCCGGTCGAGGCGATGCAGCTTGAAGCCGGCACTTCTGAGCCGGATGCCGAGGTCAAACTCCTCATAGCCGTGCAGGTTGCGGTCGGAGAGATAGCCGACTGCCTCGATCGCCGCCCGGCGATAGAGGCCGCCGCCGTTCATGCGGTCGATCGCGCCGATCCGGTTTTCGGGGGAATTACGAGTGACCCGCCGGGAAAATTCGAGGTTGGAGGTCAGCATCTCCTGCACGTGGCCGGTAACACCAGCCACGGCGGGATCGTCGGCGAGGAACGCTTCCGCTACCTCGAGGAAGTCGTCGTCCAGCAGCATGTCACCATCGAGCAGGCAGATATGTGCGTGCCGCGAATATTGGAAGCCGAGTTGCGGGCCGATGCCGCAGCTCGGAAGTGCCGGCGGGCTGATCTGGGCGATGACAACAGGATAGCGCGAGGCGATCTCCACCGTCCGGTCCCTGGAGCCGCTGTCAGCAACGATGACCTCGCCGCCAACGGTTTCGAGCGCCTTCAACGCGCTTTCAATGGTCGCAGCGATGCGCTTTTCTTCGTTCAGCGTCTTGATGATGACGGATACTGCCACGCGATCCCCCAGTCTCGACGGAGCGCAGGCCTGCTCCGGTTGCCGCCGATCTTACCGGCGATATTTTGCGTTTTGGTTTACCGCCCCAGCAGCCGCAGCAGCGGCAAGCGAAAGCGATAGAGGAACCAGCCGCCAAAGACGCCGCAGGCGCCGCCAAGAAGCTTGACCATCACATCCGTCAGGCGTGCGTGGCGGTCAGCCGAAACCATCTGCAACAGTTCGAAGCCGATGGCGGTCGCAAAGACCAGAACCAGCACGAGCGCCAGCCGCCGCGGATAGGCGATCGCAAACAGCAGGCCCAGCAGTCCGAAGGCCCCGAAACGTTCGAGATGAACCATGTGCCCGATGCGGGGCCTGAGATCGAGCGGCGACATCGTCGAATAGGCGATCACGGCAAACAGGATCCATGCGATGAGGCTGGCGGCGCGTTTGATAGTCATTGTCGGCTTGTCTTCCAGGCGGCGTGCGAGGCACGGCAATCATCGAACGATCGGCGACGGCGCCTGCGCGTTCATCGCGTTGCGGGGGCGCGGTCGCATTCTTGAGGAGAGCGGTGTGCGGTGAACGCACGAGGCAGACTCCGGCCGGCGACACGGCGGACGCGAACGCCCGGCTACTTCGCCAGCAACGCGCTATACACCGCCGCGGTCCTTTGCGCCACATTTGTCCAGCTATAGGCGGCTTCCGCGTGCGCGGCGCGCTCGCGCACCTCCTCGTCGCTGAGCGGTGCTGCGAGCTTGTCCACGATGCCGGACGCCAGCGCATCGATGTCTCCCAACGGGAAATACTCGTCGGGCGCCAGCTCCAGTTCCTGATTGGCGACGATATCGCTTGCCAGGACCGGCAGCCCGTAGGCCATCGCCTCGAGCAGCGCAATCGGCATGCCCTCGTGGCTGGACGGCAGCACGAAGAGGGCGGCATTGTCGAAGAGTTCCGCCAGCCTGTCGCCCGTCTGAAAGCCGGTGAGCACGACGCCCGACACGTCGTGCGCAAGCGCCCTCACCTCCTTGGCATAGGGCGTCTCGAACTCAGCGCCGCCGGCAAGAACGAGCTTGGTGCCGCTCAGGCCGCACTTGGCAAAAGCACGGATGAGATCGAGTTGCCGTTTTTCCGGAACCAGCCGTGCGGCGAGCAGGATGTAGCGCCGCCGTTCAAGGCCGAACTCTGCGAGAATGCCGGCCTCGCCGGTCGGCGCGGTGACCTGGACGCCGTTCGGCACCAGCGTCATCGCGACATGGTGCCGCGCCTGCATCGTCTCGGCGATGTCCTTCGAGATCGCCACGCGCCCGTTCGAGAACCGCATGCCGAGGCGCTCGCCGAGCTTCAGCGTGCGCCTGGCGAACCCGCCCCATTTCTGCCGGTCATAGTCGTAGCCATGATGGGTCACCACGACCTTCAGACCGAGCATGCGCGCAAGCGGCGTCATCAGCGCCGGGCCGATGGCATGAATGTGCAGGACATCCGGGCGCCGCCAGGCGGCGAGCCAGACCCCGAGGAAGGTATGGACGATCGCTTCCAGCGCCATACGGCGCGGCGCCCAGAGAGGAACGACGTCCACCCCGTTCCAGGCGTAAGCCTTGCGATCCTCCAGATAGCCGCGGCGTCCGACCACCTCGACGTCCCAGCCGTATCCGAGCAGCTTGCTCGCCAGCATTTCGACGTGTTTCTCGACGCCACCTTGAACGTTGGGGATGCCGCGCAGGCCCAGCATCATCACGCGCTTGCGCTCACCGCGTGCGGCCAGCGCGCCGCTCTGAGCGGGGTGGCCGTGATGTCGGCCAGCGCGTGCGCTAGGCAGGGGCAACCGGCCGGCGCCGTCCGACAGTCCGGTCTGTACCATCTCCTGCGCAATCACCGGCTGTTGCTGGCGATGACTTCGCGAAACATCAGACTTTCTGCTCATGTGTCGCCTCGAAGGTTGCCCGTTCCGTTTACTAGGGCGATATACTTAATCACCGCCAAGATATTTCATTTACCCCTTATATAAATGACCGAAAACCATAGCGCGAGCCCAGGTTACTACAAATTGTATCGTAACGTTAATGGCGGACGCGATCAGACCGCGCCCAGCCTGGAATAGAGGTCGATCGTCCTTTGCCGATAGGCGGCGGCGGAGAACTCGTTTGCGATCCAGCGTCGGCCCGAAGCCCCCATCGCAGCGCGTTCGGCAGCCGGCAGACCGGCCATCGTCGAGAGCACGCGGGCGAGATCGTCGGCGTCCCCCGAAATCGCGGTCATGCCGGTCTCGCCCTCGCGGATCATTTCGGGAATGCCGCCGATCGAGGCCCCGATCACCGGCCGCCCCAACGCATAGGCCTCGAGCACGCTGATCGGCGCGTTCTCATACCATTCGGAAGGCAGAACCAGCGCCAGCGACTGCCCGATCAGGCGGTGCAGGGCCTCGCCGGAGAGATAGCCGGCAAAGGTCACATCGGCGCCGGTTTGCGCAACCAGTTGCCGCAGCATCGCTTCCTCGGGCCCGGTTCCGGCGATCACCAGCCGTTGGCCCGATGCGGCCGCCGCGCGGATCAGCGTCGCCAGCCCCTTCTCCGGCGCCAGGCGCCCGGCAAAGACGACATAGTCGCCCTCGACCCAGTCGGCCGAATAGTCGTCGACATCGACGAAGTTCGGGATATGGACCATCTGTTCGCGCGGCCAGCCCCATTCGACCAGCTTCTCGACGTAGAATTTGCTTGGTACGACGATGCGGTCCACCTTGTTGCGGTAGAGACCGAGCCCGCGGTGAACGACGGTTTCGGCGAGCACGACGGCGCTCAGCGTCGTCTCCCCCTTGATGCAGCGATGACGCAAGACGTTGTAGATATGGCCGCCGCGACAGTCCTCGCAGACGGCACCGTCACGCAGCATCTTGTAGGAGGGACAGGCGAGCTTCAGATCGTGAGCGGTCATGACGACCGGGATGCCGGCCGCCTTCAGCGTCGAGAAGATCGCCGGCGAAAGATGATGGTAGACGTTGTGTGCGTGGGCGACGGAGGGGCGGGCGCGCTCGATCAGCCGGCTGACGTTCTTCTGCGCTTCACGCGAGTAGATGACGCTTGCCGCCTGAACGACCTTGCGCAGGAGGTTGGTGCGCCGGCCATACTCGATCTCGGAGACGAAATAGTCGTCCCATGGCGAGGCTTCGTTATCCTCGTGCTGCATGGCGAAAGGCACCACGTCCCAGCCGATGTCCGAAAACATCTTCATATGGTCGAAAAACACCGCCTCCGCGCCGCCGCGGCGATAGAAGTAATTGTTGATGGCGAGCAGCCTGTTGCCGCCGTTCCCCTGCCCCGACATGCGCCCTCCTACCAGCCGAGCCTGTCGAGCGCCTGCTCGACCGGCAACACGACACAGCCCTTCTCAACCGCGTAGCGAACCAGGGTCTCGAAAGTCTCGGGCGTGCAGCCGTAGGGCGTCGGACGCGCGGCGATGTCGTGGGTGAAAAACACGAGCCAGCCCGGTCGATCGACGACATCGTCGATCCAGCCTGTGAGCGCTCGAGCGTCCGCCTCCGGCTGCCGGATCTCGACCGCCTTCAGCATCAGCGGATCGACGGCCGTGCGGTTGACGCTCTCGCCGGCCGCACGGCAAGTGCGGTAGCGGCGCCCCAGTTCCCGCCGCGCCAGCGGCCAGGCGGCATTGTAGGGAAAGGCGAAGTTTGTTGCGGCCGCATTGACGCCGCTCTGGCTGAGATAGGCGGCATTCCGGTCGAGATCCCGGGCGAGCCCGCCTCCGCCCAGACGCCTGATCTTGCTGTGGGAATAGGTGTGGCAGCCGACCTCGTGACCCCGACGAGCGAGCTCGGCGCAGCCCTCCGGCGAGATCAGGGTGCGATCCGTTTCGACCCGCCCCCCAAGCCCTCCGGCGATATAAAACGTTCCGCGCACACCATGACGTTCGAGGATCGCGGCGCCGTTGTGCAGTGCTGTGTCCGGCACGTCGTCGAAGGTGAAGGAGACAAGCGGCGCATCGGTTATGACGTCACGCGGTTTCGCCGCGAGACGCCAGATCAGCCGGTTGGCTACGCGATCGACAAGGCCGTCGACCCTCGACAGAGCCTGTGAAAAACTAGGCATGCGCCACCATCCTTTGTGCAAGCGGGCGTGGTTCGGTTGCAAGCGCTGCCGAGGACTGCAGGCGCAAACCGCAAATCGCGAAGAGCAAGGTAAACCACAGCACGTTCGGACCATCGAAGAAGAAGGCCTCGAGGCTGGCGCTGTAGATCGAATAGAGCCAGATCCGCAGGAACAGCCGCGTGAGATCGCTGTGCTGCCGGGCCGGCGGAATGCGCGAGATATGATAAAGCGGGAGCACCACCAGCCAGAGCAGCGTGAGGATCAATCCGGGTATGCCGATGACCAGAAGCGTCTCGAGATAGGAATTGTGCGCATGGGCGGCGCGAACCGCCCAGGTCTCGATGCCGCCGCCGCTGAAGACCACTTCCTCGGTCTGCCAGAAAGCCTTGAAGCCGCGGCCGATAAACGGCTGTTCGGCGATCACCGAAAAGGCGAAGCGCCAGACGTCAGCGCGGTTCGTGAAGGTCGCGTCGATGCCGAGCGACGTGACGAATTCGCCAAGTGGCCGGAAGACGGCCGACCCGACGGCGAAAAGGTTGAACAGGGCCACGCCGCCGATCGCAATCGGGATGCGCAGCAGGCGTACGCGTTCGAACAGCCATGCCAGAAGCAGGATGCCCGGCAGCATCGCCGTCGAGGTCTTCCCTCCCGTGTGGATGAGGAAGAAGAAGGCGAGGCCAACGATGGTCACGCCGACTAGCTTCGACCACCGATGCAGGACGTAAAGGCCGAGAAACGAGGCCAGCACCATCGCGACGGCCGCTTCGTTCTTGTGGCGGAAATGGCCGCGCCACAGCCCTGCATGCATCGGCTCCAGCACTTCGTTGGCCTGGTGAATGGACAGAAGCGGCTTGAACAGAACGCCGTAATAGGCAACCGCGAGCATGACGAGCGTCGAGATCGCCAGCATCTTGGCGAAGTGCCGCTCGTTGGCCGGCAGCAGCAGATAGACGTTGGCGTTGACCGCGACCATCGTCGTCAGGATGATCGCCTTGATGCCGTTGGCCGGATGAGCGGAAACCAGGCAAGCAAAGAGCACCCACAAAAGCAGGACCGCAAGCAGCACCCGCGGCTGCATCAGCCCGCGCCGCATCGGATGCAGCACACCGTAACAAGAAGCGCCAGCAAACAGCAGCAGTGCCACGATCTGGTTCAGCCGGCTGGAATTGTCACCGCCCGGCTCCAGCAGGCTTTCCTTGGTCAGGTCGACGAAGGAATGAAAGGGAATCCAGTAGTAGATGGAGATCGCCAGAAACAGGCAGGTTCCGACGCGGACCCTCAAGGTTTCTGCAGAATTGGCCGGGCTGCCGCTGAGATCGGGCACGATGGCCGCCCTCTCACGGCGCCAGGGGCTGCGGACGACGGATGTATCTCCACAGACCGAGGGCAAGCGCAAGCGATATGCCGAGTACGATCCCGAGGAAGCCGCCGCCGGCGAGCAGAACCACGGTGCGCGGCGGCCAGCTGCGTGCATTCGGCGGCAAGGCGCGCGAGATCACGCGAACATTGGTGGTGTCGATCTGCTGGCGTTCAGTGATCTGCTGGGCACGCGCCAGGTGGGTCTCATAGATGGCGGCCTTGGCACGGGCGTCCCTTTCGAGATCGCGCAGCTGTACCTGGGCTTCGTTGTCGGAAAACACGTTCGACTTCTCGTCGCTCGCCTTGGCGCGCAAGGCCGAAAAGGCCTGCTGCTCCCGGTCCATGTCCGCCTTGGCGCGATCGAGGATGCGGCGCGCCTCGTCAGCCATGGCCGATTCCAGGTTTGCGCGCTCCGAACGCGCGTTGACGAGGCGCGGATGGCGCTCGCCATAGGTGCGCTGCATGGAGGCGATCTGCTGCTGCAGCACGTTGTACTGTTCGCGCAGGTTCGTCATGTTGACGGATTCGAACTCGGAGGCGCTTGCGGTCCGCCCCTGCGCGATCGCGTCGTTCATCTGCCGGTAACGGGTATCGGCCTGGATGAAGCGCTGCTGGGCGTCGAGGACCTGGGTGTTGAGTTCGTTCGAAAGCTGATTGCTGACGAGCTGGCCGTCATTGGTCGACTGTAGCCCGTTCTTGCGGCGGAAATCCTCGACCGCCCGTTCGGATTCGGTGACGTTGTGGCGAAGTTCGTCGAGCCGGGCATTGAGGCTTTGCGCGACGCGACCGGCACTCTCGGCGGCGGACTGAAACAGCTCCTGCTCGAAAGCCGCGACGATCGCATCCGACAGCGTCACCGCTTTCGCAGGCTCTTCGCTCCAGACCTTCATCACCACCACGAAGGACCGCTCTTCGCGCCGGGCTTCTACCCGCTCCGACAAGGCGCGCATGGCGGTAAGCTCGTTTCCGGCCTGCTGCTCCGCCTTCGTCGAGAAGAGGTTCTTCAGCGAGCTGAAGGCCGAGGGCTTCACGAATTCTGGATCCTCGGTGAGGCGCAATTGGGTGATAACCCGCGACAGCACGTTGCGCGACGTCAGGATGCGCAGCTTGCTTTCCACTTCCAGCAATTGCGCGTCGCGCTGCGGGTTGCTGGTGAAGACGTCATCGCTGACGACATTGAGGTTGGACGGATCGACGACGATATCGGTGTAGACCGTGTAGCGCGGCGTCGCCGTCATCGCATAGGCGAGCGCACCGCCCACACACAGGACGAGCGCCAGCACGATCCAGATGAGCCCGTCGCGCAACCAGCCGATGATATCGTCGATGCCGATCCTGCTAAGGCCGCTCAACCCGGGAAAGTAGCTATCGCGCGTCGCGCTAGCCGTACTGGACACGGGACGCGCCACGTCAGTGGGCTGGGGCGTGGCGTTCGGAATATCTCTGGATTGGCGCTGGATTTCGGCGGGCCGGTCTGTTGCCGACCTGTCGGCGGCAGCCTCCGCTTCGTGAAGGTCCGACGAGAGCAGATCGAGCAACGATCCTCTTTCGACCGGTGCACGCTGCTCGCGTGCCGGTTGACTGGCCCCCTGTTTTCCGGCCTCGTCCGGCCTATACATAAGCATCCCTCACGCACGCCCATCAAGACGCGAAGATCGTGACCCCGCGAGCCGCCTTCTAGCGCAGAATTAAGGTTGTACGGTGAATATTCCGTTAAACGGCAGGATTGTCGCTTAACCCATGGCTTCAGAAGTCGGTCAACAACCGGCTCCAGCTCTCCGATGCCAGGCCGCCGACATAGATATCGTTGCGCTGGGCCGCGTCTTTCAGATCCGCATGCCGCGTCACCATGCAGAAATAGCCGCGATGGTGGAAGGACAGCCATCTCTGGCGCGAGATCGCATTCATGAGGAACGGCTGCGAGCTGCCGACGGCGAGCGCATAGCCTTCGGCGTCAAGCGCATGGAACATCTGTGCGGTGACGTCGAACTCGCGGCCGGCCTCGCAGACGACGTTGAGCACCGTCGCCCGCTCGTCGGCCTTGCCGAAGTAGAGATAGGCGCCGATGACGCGCCCGCTCTCGTCTCGAACCTCGCGGCAGAGAAGATTGCCGAGCGGCGTGTTCAGTCGCGCGACCATCACCAGCCAGTCGAACTCGCTGCGCGACCAGACCGGCCTGACGGAAAAGCGCTGCAGCATCGGTTCTGCGAGATCGACGAAGGCGGCGGGGTCGATGGCGTGCGTCGTGCAGCCGGCCACCGGATCGGGTTTCGTACGTGGACGGCGGCGGCGCAACAGCCGGTCGGCAAGCGCGAGCGGCTTGGAAAGGATCGGGGATCGGAGCGCGCGCACTTGCCGACCAACCGTCAACCCCCAGGCTTTGAACGGCCGGAAGGAGCGACGCCAGTCGAGGCTCTGGATCGGCAGCACGACGCCTCCGCCGGCAACCCAGTGATCGGCGCTGACCGGAGACGAGTTGTCGGAAAAGCACATGTCCTGGCGTGTCGCCCGCATGGCGCGCGCCAGGCAGGCGGCACCGACTGCACCGGCCTTGCCTTCGGACATGAAGGCGCAGAGAAGCTTTGCCACCGTCCGGCGGCCGTTGACCGTGAACTCCATGGGAAGCGCCAGGATGGCGCTGCCGATGCTTCCGGACCCGTCGTCGTAAACGATGCTGCCGTGTTCCGGCGCGTATAGCGGGCTGCCGAAGAAGATGGTCTCGACATAGTTCTGCAGTTCCGGGCTCGCGTCCTGCTCCCGCTTGCGAAAGATCCGGGTGAACATGCTGCTGACGGCCGGGATATCCCGGGGTTCCATGGCACGCACATTGCCCATTCGGGGCATTTCCCGTCCGAGCGACCGTGCAGCCTGGATTTTCCCCAGTTCAGCCTCCATGCGCCACCCCCGTCGACAGGGGAGCTGCGCCGGCCTGCTCCCGATCGCGCCGCACGAAACGCAGGAAGACCGCCCATGAGACGATCACCATCGCGATCTCGATCACGTAAAAGGAAATGAACGTGCCTGTCGGCGGTGCGTACCAGGTCGCCCAAGCGGTGAGTGCCGCCCCAAGCACGCTGCCAAGGCCCATGACCGACGCGCGCGCCGGATGGTGGCCGGACGCGCCAAGCGCCTCCATCGCCACCGACCACATGGCAAGCGGCACGACTACCCAGCACAGGATGCGAACGAAGGAAACGAGGGAGACGTAGTCCTTGCCGAAGAGATAGGGCAGCACTGGCGCCAGCACGAAGACGGCGACGGCCGCGGCAATGCTGATCGAGGTGGCCGCAAACAGCACCTTGCGCACACGCTCGAAGGCATGATGCAGGCCGGCTGCGGTCGCCTTCGCCGAACCGGGATAGATCAACCGGTTCAAGGCCTCGACCGAGAGGTAGCTGCTCTCCAGCATGCGCCGCGCGACGCTGTAGCTGGACATGACCTCCGCACTTGCAACCAGGCTCAGGACCAGAAGATCGGCGTTCTGCCGGACAGCGCGCAGGATGAACGGGATACTGAAATAGAGCCCGAGCGGCAGCTCTTCCCGCACGATTCCATAGGTCGGGCGTCCCAGTCCCTTGACCGCCCGCCAGCAGCCAAAGGCCACGATCACATGGCACACGAACTGCCACACGGCCCAGGAAGCAACCGACGCCACTCCGAAGGCGATGCAGGCGAGCGCTGCAGCGATGGTGCGCGCGAGGGCGAAGCCGACGACCACCTTGTTGGCCGAGGCAAAATTCGAATGCGCGAGAAAGATCTGCTCCGCCAGCACGATGACGCGCACGAAGATGATGTTGGTCACGAGCATCAAGGTGATCACCGTGACATTGGTCACGGGATCGGGCGAAAGCGTGAAGAAGAACGGCAACACCGCCGCGCCAAGCAGCACCAGCAGCACGCCGCTGATCGCAGTCAGGATGATGTTGTGGCCGAGCATCTGTGGGTACATGCTGCGGTCGCGCGCGACGCGGCGCACCAGGCACTCCATCGCGCCGAGACCGCACAGGTGAACCGCGATGTTGGCAACGGCCGTGATTGCGACAAAGACGCTGAACTCATGCACGCCGAGAAAACGCGCGAGGATCGCAAAGGTCAGGAGTTGCGCAGCCGAGCCAATGACAAGGCTGCCGCCGGATGCAGCATAGGATATGATCATCGAGAGGAACGGTTTGTGCGCGCGTTCCTTCACACCTTCCGAAGCCATTCCGATCTGCCCTTGATCTCAACCGCTCATTGTTACGCTCAAAAAGCGTTCAATGACAGCGAGCACCCGCCTCTGATCACGCGCACGGTAACAGGCAGAAATGATTGCGCGGTTAACGTGCTCGCAGCAATTGTATTTCAGCTTCCGTTTACTCAATTACACTAGGCTGCGGTCCGCACGTCTACAGAGTTTTCCAGCGACATGAGGAGTGGCCGTGGCGCACGACGACATCAATCCGACCGACCGACCGACCGAAGACCGGGCCGCGACACTGCACCGGTTCATGGGTGTCGAACTGGAACTTGCGCCCGACGTCCTGGTTCCGCGGGAAGAAACGGAGCTCCTTGGAAGGAAGGCCGTTTCGATCCTTGAAGGCGGCCCTTCGGACGTCACCATCATCGACATGTGCTGCGGTTCCGGCAACCTCGCCCTTGGCATCGCCAGCGAGATCCCCTCGGCGCGTGTCTGGGGCGCGGATCTGACGGACAGCACCGTCGCGCTTGCCCGCCGCAACGTCGATCGGCTCGGCCTCGGCTCGCGCGTTTCCATCCGGCAGGGCGATCTTTTCGCGGCGCTTGAAAGCGACGATCTGCAAGGCAAGATTGACGTCGTGGTCTGCAATCCGCCCTATATCTCGACCGGCCGGCTGGAGGGCGACCGCGCCCATCTGCTCGAGAGCGAGCCGCGCGAAGCCTTCGACGGCGGCCCCTACGGCATTTCCATCCATCAGCGCCTGATCCGCGACGCGCTTGCCTTCCTGAAGCCGGGAGGCTGGTTGTTGTTCGAGTTCGGCGAGGGCCAGGAGCGGCAGGCAGCCGCCCTTCTCTCACGGGCGAAAGCCTATGCGCCGGTCACCTTCGCGACCGACCGCGACGGCAAACCGCGCGTCGCCATCGTCCAGAAAATCGCCGACCCGGCCGCGGGCACCGGAGAGCTCGCCCGATGAGCGAAACCCGTTCGCTAGAATACGCGGACGTTCCAGCGGTCGCCGGAATGTTCCAGCGGGTGTTCCGCGACGAGCGTACCACTTCGCCAGCCCTTGCCGACTATATGCGGCAGCTCTATCTCGACGGACCGAACTCCGATGCGGAAATCAGACCGCTGGTGCATGTGAACGACGAAGGCCGGATCACCGGTTTCGTCGGCGTCAACGCGCTGCCGATGACGCTGAACGGCCGGCCTCTGCGCGCCGCGATCTGCGGATCGCTGATGGCGGAAGACCGTGAAAGCGATCCTTTGGCCGGAGCGCGCCTCATGAAGGCGTTCCTCGCCGGTCCGCAGGATCTATCGTTCAGCGAGACGGCAAGCGAAGTCTCGGTGCAGATGTGGACGCGGCTTCGCGGCGTGGTCCTGCCACAGTACAGCCTCGACTGGGTGCGCGTCATCCGTCCGGCGACGTTCAGCCTCAGCGTCGCCTCGAACCGTATCAAGCCCGCCCGGCTCGCCGCACCGTTCGCCCGTGCCCTCGACAATTTCTATCGCAAGCGCATGGGCCAGGGCGAGCAGCGCTGGTCCGCCCTGCCCGAAGCGGGAGCGGCACCGGCCGGCTTCACCGCGACCGAGACGGACCGCAGCGGCTTTGCCGCCGTCGTCGACCAGTTCACCGCGCAATTTCCGCTTCGCCCCGAATGGAGCGATGGCCAGCTCGACCACATCCTTGCCGATGCTGAAAAGAAACCGGAGCAGGGCGAGCTCGTCTACGCACTGGTAACGGCCCGCACGGGCACCGTCGTCGGAGCCTTCGCCTACTACGCCAAGGCCGGTGAAATCGGTCGGGTGCTGCAGATCCTGGCGCGGCCCGGGCAGGCCGGGCCGGTCATCGACTGCCTGGTCGACGCAGCGTCGAGACGGGGCCTTGCGGGCTTGCGCGGACGCACGCAGCCGGCGCTGATGGAAGCCATGCTCGGCCGACGCATCGCCTTCGTGCACGTCGCCTCGACCGTCGTGCATTCGCGCGACCAGGAGATTGTCGAAGCCTGCCGCGACGGACAGGGCTTCTTCAACGGTATTTCCGGCGAATATTGGAGCCGGCTGATCGGCGGCAGCTTCCCTTGAGCGTGACCGGCGGTCCGGCCAGGCCTCAATAGCCGGCGATCTCCTCCACGGGCTGCACCAGTTGCGGCCCGAGATGCAGGTAGCGCGTCGCCTTGCGCTTGGCGGCGATATCGGCCCAGACCCGTTCGACCTGCACAACGGTCAGGCCGGCCGCCTTGGCGACGACGTCAATCTCGATCCCGTGGTTGAGGCCGTATAGGCAGAGGTCCATGCGATCGTAAGGCAGGGAGAAATAGAACTCCTCCTGCGTCTGCTCAAGCGAATAGGTGTCGGTCGTCGGCGGGCGACGGCAAACTTCGGCGGGAACGCCGAGATGGGCGGCAAGCGCATAGACCTGCGACTTGTAGAGATGGGCGATCGGCTTGACGTCGGCGGCGCCATCGCCGTTCTTGACGAAGAAGCCCTGGTCGTATTCCAGCCGGTTCGGCGTGCCGAGCACGGCGAAGTTCAGCCGGTCGGCATGGTAGTACTCGACCTGCTTGCGGGTGCGCTGCTTCATGTTGGTGGCAGCGACGACGCCGAGATAGACCGATGGCGGCATGCGGTGTTTCGATTGCACGCCTTCCGGGCTCTGAACCACCAGCGACGAAATGTTGTAGCCTTCGCCCTCGAGCGCATTGGCGATGACGACCTTCGAGGCCCATCCGTCCCCATAGTCCGGAACCAGTTCCCGAATGAATGCGTCGCGGCGCTCGTAGCAGCCCATGGCCTTGAGCGTCGGCCCAATGTCTTCGACGATCGCCTCGACGCCGAAGGTTTCGGCCACCAGCCGGCCGAAGCGCAGGCTTTCCGGATCGGAATCGTTTTCCGGCATGAACAGGCAGAAGACGTTCTTGGCGCCGACCGCGCGCACCGCAAGCGCCACGGAGACGCTCGAGTCGATGCCGCCGGAGAGCCCGAGCACCAGACCGCGCTTCTTCATGGAGCGCAACTGCCCGCGCAAGCCGGAAACGATGCGGTCGGTCTCGGCCGCATGGTCGATCGTCAGGGTTTCGGCCGAAAACAGGCCCGTGCCCCCGGTTGTTCTGATGTTCATTGCGCAGGCTCCATCGTCTCGGCGGCAAGTCGACGGCTGACCTTGCCGGTATCCGTCTTCGGCAGTTCGGTGCGGAATTCGATGATCTTCGGCACCATGAAATCCTCGAGGTGGCGGGTGCAGTGGCGGATGATGTCCTTGTCGGTCAAGGCAGGATCCGTACGCACCACAAGGGCAGCGATCGCGTGGCCGAGCACCGGATCGGCCACGCCGACCACGACAGCCTCGGCGATACCGGGATGGGCATGGAGCACGGTCTCGACTTCCTTGGGCGCCACCTTCTCGCCACGGGTCTTGATGATGTCGTCCTTGCGGCCGACGAAATAGAGAAAGCCCTCTTCATCCGTCTGGAAGAGATCGCCCGTATAGAGCACCTTTTCCCACGGGTTCGGTCCGGGCCGCAGCATGCGCTCGGTCGCCGCGTCGTTGCGCCAGTAGCCCTGCATCACATGCGGCCCGCGGATGACGAGTTCGCCGGGAACGCCCGGCGGCACGCGGCTGCCCTCGTCGTCGACGACGAAGGCTTCCGTATTCGGGATGGCGATGCCGACGGAGCCCGGCCGGCGATCCAGCTCCTCCGGCGGCAGGTAGGTGCAGCGCTTGCACTCGGTCAGCCCGTACATCGAATAGAGCCGCGCGCCCGGGAAAAGCTCGCGCAGGCGGGCGATATGCGGCGGCGGCAGCGCCGCGGCAGTGTTGGAGAGATAACGCAGGCTCGGCAGGAACCCCGGCTCCAGATCGCGCATCTGCAGGATCATCGCCGCCATCGTCGGCACCAGCGGGAAGCCGGTGACGCCCTCCTCGCGAATACGCTCGAAGATCGCATGCGGGAATGCGAAGGACTTTTCGAGCACCAGCGTCGCGCCGAGCCTGATCGCCATCAGCAACTGGTAGAGGCCATAGTCGAAGGCGAGCGGCAGCACGTTGAGGATGATGTCGTCGTGCTCGTTGCGCAGGTAGGTGGTGATCGATTCCGACGCCGCGTCGATATTGCGATGGGTCATCATCACGCCCTTTGGGCGCCCGGTCGAACCCGACGTGTAGATCAGCATCGCCAGATCGACGTCGATGCCGCGATGCGAGACCGGCGTCGCCGCCGCCGACAGGCAGGCGTCGAAGGGCACCGCGCCGGCAGGCGACTGGCCATTCGGCGCCGCGGTCGATGCAACGAAGATGTCGGCCTTGCCGCTGCTTTGCGCCCGGGCTTCCGCCACCACCGGCATCAGCTTGGCCTGCGTCAGGATCGCGGCCGGCTCGCAGTCATCGATAATGTAGGCGAGCTTGTCCGCCTTGGTGGAGGCGTTGATCGGGCTGAAGGTCGCGCCCGCCTTCAGGATCGCAAAGATCGAGACGGCCGCCTCCCAGCAATTATCCATGAACACGAGGACGCGGTCGTTGCGCTTGACGCCTGCCTTAGCCAGCGCGGCCGCGAGCCGGCTCGACAGCTCGTCAAACTCGCCGTAGCTGAGCCGCTTGCGATCGGTGACCAGCGCCGTCTTGGCCGCATGCCGTGCCGCATTGCCGATGAGAAATTGCTCGAACCGCATGGAACGCCCTCGGGTCTTGGTTAGGCCGTGGCCGGCACTCCGGCCTTTGCCTCGATGAAGGCCGAGATGCGCGCGAGCGAGTCGAGGTTCGCAGGCACGATGTCGGCGTCGGCTATGGCAATGCCGAACTGGTCTTCGATGAAGGCGACGAGTTCGAGAACGCCGGTCGAGTCGATGATATCGTTCTCGATCAGCGAAGCGCCGTCGGCGAGATCGTAGGAGGTATCGCCAAACAGGAAGTTCTCGATGACAAAGGCCCTGACCTTGTCCTTGATCGTTTCCGTCATTTCATGTCCTTTCCCAATGGGTTTCAGGCCGCCTGAGCGGCGCGGATGCTGGTGCCGGTAAAGGTCTGCAGCCAGAGCTGCGTCGACAGGATGCCGACGAAAGCGGCGTTGTCCCTGAAGCCGGTGGTCGGTTGCGACTGGCATTTCTCGTAGAGCTTGCTCACGGCCTTGGCATTGAACAGACCGCTGTCACCGATGCGCGTCTCGCTCATGGCATCGCGAACGTAATCCAGTTCGCCGGCGCCGGTGAACGAATGGCTGTCGGGCGCGCGATAGGGCTGCTTGGTGCGCTGACCGATCGTCGGCGGAAGCAGATCCTTCGTCGCTTCGCGCAGGATGTGTTTTTCCACCAGGCCCTTCAGCTTCATCTCGGGCGGCAGACGCGTCGCGAACTCGACGAGCCGGTGGTCCAGGAACGGGAAGCGCCCCTCGATCCCGTGCGCCATTGCCATGCGGTCGCCCTGGCTGGAGAGAATGTAGCCGGGCAGAAGGAAACGGCTTTCGAGATACTGCGCCTGGTGCAGCGGATGCCAGCGACCGAAGGCGGCAGGAAGCCGGCTCACCAGATCTTCGGCGGCGTCGTAGCCCTTCAGCGTGGCGCGCAGGTCGGGAGAAAAGAAGATCTTGGTGGCGGCCGTGCTCTTGAACCGCGGGCGGTGCGAGAACAGCGGGTCGTCGAGCGGCACGTCGCCGGCGCCGAAGAAGGCGGCGAGATATTCCGCCGATTGCTGCTGCAGGCCGGGCAGGTATGGGTAGAGCTTCCGGAACAAATGCGGGCGGATCTTCGAACCGGGCTGGCGGCCGCAGAAGCGACGCACCCGCGCCTCCTTGAAGATATCGTAGCCGGCAAAGACCTCGTCGGCGCCCTCGCCCGTCAGCACGACCTTCAGCCCTTGCTCGCGCACGAGACCCGAGAGCTGGTAAAGCGGAGCAGGCGCCGTGCGGATGATTGGACGTTCGGCGAAGCGGACGACCTGCGGGAACACTTTCGCAATGTCGCCGGCGCGACAGGCGACCGCGCTATGATGCGTGCCGAGAGCCTTCGCCATTTCCATCTGGAAGGCGCTCTCGTCGTGCTCGACGCTATCGAAGGTTACGGAAAACGTGCGCAGCCCCTGCGGTGCCATTCCAGCCGCAAGCGCCGAGACGATGGAGCTGTCGAGCCCGCCCGAAAGATAGGAGCCGACGGTCACGTCGGCTCGGATGCGGATCCGGGTCGCATCGGTAAGAAGGGCGCGCAATTCCTCAGCCGCGCTGCGCTCATCCGTAAACAATGGCGGCGCGTCGTGATCCGGATAGTCGAGTTGCCAATAGGGGCGCATCGACGTCCTGCCCTTCTCGACGATCATCAGGTGAGCCGGCTCGAGCTCGTGAATGCCGCGAAAGCCGGTCCGCGGAGCGATCGGCGCCCAAAGGGTAAAGATCTGGTCGAGCGCAACCGGATCGAGTTCGGCGGATATGCCGGGAACCTGAAGCAGAGCCTTGATTTCGGAAGCGAAATAGAATGTCCCGCCGTGGGTCGTGTAAAACAGCGGGCGCACGCCCATGCGGTCGCGCGCCAGCATCATGCGCTGGCGGCGTCGATCCCATATCGCGAAAGAGAAGTCGCCGTTGAGGACGGACAGGCAGTCCTCGCCCATCTCGGCGTAGAGGTGCAGGATGACCTCGGTGTCGCTCCCGGTGCGGAACCGCCGCCCCTTGGCGCGCAGTTCCTCGCGCAATTCGACGTAGTTGAAGATCTCGCCATTGAAGGCGATCGAAAGGTCGCCGGCTTCATCGGACATCGGCTGCTGGCCGTCGCCGAGACCGACGATCGAGAGCCGCACATGGGCGAGCCCGGCCTCCGGCGCGGCAAGAATACCGTTTTCATCCGGGCCGCGATGCGCGATCGCAGAGGCCATCCTTTTGAGAAGGATTTCCGCCTCCGGGACCGACCCGAAATAGCCACCGTAACCGCACATGCCGAGATACTTTCACACCGTTCGATCACTGCCGGACCATAAACCGCATGACGGAATCATGGGTTAATCTCCGGCATTTTCTAGTTGTATGGTAAATACCGCCGTTCAGGCGCCGCCTTGACGATGAGCGCCGCTGGCCCTTGCCGTCAGCGCTCCGGAATTCGTCTTTTCGATGCCATCCTGAGCATCAGATACAGAAACAGGATTGGCCAGAAAACGCAGACCAGAAGCCCGGCGAAGCGATACATGTTCCAGGGTGCATGCGCCTGCAAGCCTTCGAGATAGGTCATCGCCACAAGAAAAAACGCCGTCAGGCCATAGGCGACACCGGCAACGTATAACCAGGACATGCGACTGCCCTCCGCGACGCGCCACAACCGAAACCAGGAAATAGCAATAGCGAACTTATACCACCGGAAGTAACATCTTGAAACGAAGAATTAACTTTAAGCGGAGGCATGGTTAACCGAACCGGAGATCGTTTCGGCTCTCGGCGAATGCCCCGGGCATTGCCATTCGCGTTCTAAAGACACGGAACGAATTTGAGCTGCCAGCAGTCCTTAGCGGCTGCCCTCGCGGGCCACGAACAGCAGGTCGAAACCGCGGAACTCCCGGCGCGCGATCGATTTGCGCAGCGCCGTCCAGATGGCCGAGGGATTGTCGAGGCGGAAACCTTTGAAGCTACGGATCAATCCGACAGTGGCGGTCATGGTGCGAAGGGCGCGCGAAAGCCTCGAGCCCGTCAGCGACGCGAACAGGATCTGCGGGTGGACCGCCAGCAGCACACCGCCCGTCCGCGTCCGATCGATCGTTCGGAACTGGTCCAGTGCGCGATACTCGTAGCCTTCGATGTCGATCTTGAAACAGAGCCGTTCGGTCCGGGCCATGTCCTGAAGGGTTGCGATCGTCACGGTACGCGCCCGGATCGCCTCGCCGTCGTCGTCGGCGATCAGGGCCGATGTTTCGGAGCTGCCGAAACCGCCGCCGACGGAATGCAGCACGAGAACGTCATCCTCCGACAGCGCGGCATTGATGACCCGCACCTCGCCGCAATTCTCCGGCTGCATTTCCTTGAGGATGCCGAAACAGACAGGGTCGGGCTCGACCGTGATGACGTTGTCGGCAATCTGCGCCGCCCAATAGGGCGTCACGCCGATCCAGCCGCCGATGTCGATGAAGGTCGTCTTGGCGTCGACCAGGCGTTCGATGTTCTGGAACGTGCAGGGCTCCCAGTCGCCGTTCTGCAGCCGCGCGAAAAAGCGCTTCTTTTCCGGCTTGTCGGGAAACTGAACGGTCTTGTGGAAATAGGTGATCGAACGCATGGCGTTTCTCTAACCCATATCCGGACGAAGCGGAATCGATTTTGCGAAGGGCTCGTATGCCCGAGGCGAATGACTGCCCCGGCGCATCACCGTCTGCATTTTCGGGAAGGACCGCCCGTACAAGGGAGCTGCCGACGTCAGGCGTCCACCGGCTCCATCGAGCCGCGGGCCTCGCTGAGTTCCGCCGTCGTCTGCGCGAGGCGGTCGGCAAGAACACGCATGATTTCCACCGCCATCTCGGGGAAATCGGCCAGAAGTTTAAGGAAATCGTCCTTGCGGATGCGCAGGGCTTCGAGCGGCGTGCTGGTGCGCACGGTCGCCGTGCGTGGCGTATTACAGAGAATGGCGATTTCGCCAACGATCGAATTCTGCTCGACTTCGGCGATCTTGAACGGTCCGCCCGCCGTATTGATCAGCACCTCGGCCTTGCCGGAAAGAATGACATAGGCGGCGTCGCCGATGTCACCCTGGTAGAAGAGCGCTTCGCCAGCGCTGTACATGACCCTGTCGGACGTGAAGGCCAGAAGTTTCAGCTTTGCCGGCGGCAATCCCGAGAAAAGGGTTATTCGGCGCAGCATTTCGACTTCATCTTTGAGCAACATCACAATCCGTGTCTCCGAGTTCCCGTCGGGAGCAACTTGCCTCCCGCATCGCGGCGGGACCATATGCTCGTGCCCTGACATTAATATTACATCAAGATGCCATTTCCTTATAGTCAGGTCGTTCATCCACATTGGCGTCGTGCAGCAGGCGCCCGTTCTCGAAACGGGCGACGCGATCGAAGAGGTCCGTCAACGCCGGATTGGCGAGGACCCAGATCACCGCCGGATCGCGCCCGCCCTGATCGAGCATCGCAAAAACGTTGCGGACGACCTGTTCCTGGACACGCTGGTCGAGCGCCAGGAGCGGCTGATTGAAGATGTAGTAATCGCAATTGCGGATCAACGCGCGCGCAAGGTCGAGCTTCTGCCGCTGCGCGGCCGTCAGCCGCTTGCCGCCGGCGCCGACATTGAAATCGAAACCGAAGGAAAGCACTTCGTTGTAGAGGCCGCCGGCCTCGAAGAGGTCCCGGACGATGGCGCGGATTTTCTCCGAGCCGTCGGCGTGTTTGTGACCGATACGTCCGAAGAGCACGTTGTCGATGATGCTGCCGGACGCGATGAAGCGGTTCGGACGGTAGTGCTCGATCATGCCTGCGAGATCGGCCGGCAGGCCTTCGTCGAACTCGCGCCGGGCGGCAACGATCTTCGCCATCACCTCGTCCGTCAACAGACCGAAGCGGTGCCGCGGCTCGATATAGTCGAAGCACAGCCTGATCACCTTGATCTGGTCGTCCTCGGAAACCTCGCCCTTGCCCTTGGTGCGGACCTTCTGGAGGATGGCCTCATAAACCGGGATTTCCTCGGCGGTCATGAAGGTCAACTGCTGGAAGAACGGGTGATCCGGCGGCAGGTCGCGGAACAGTTCGACGACGTTCTCGGCGATCTCGATGCCCATCTCATAAAAGGTGTCGCGCAGGCCGACCCGCTGCAGGATCGTCTTGAAGAACGGATGGTTCTCCAGCGCATCTGCCCACATCACCTGATCGGTGATGGTGCCGAAGAGCATATTTTCGCCGATCGTCGCCTCGACGTTGTAGGTCCCGGGCTCGAAGAACACGACGAGGTCGCTGAGCTTTTCCTTTTCGAGACGCTGCCGGAGCGCGCTGCGCATCTCGACGATGCCAGCGGCAAACTCCGCATGCTCATGGGGATCGATGGTCGAGCGCACGGCCAGCGCCATGACGTCGTTGGTCAGAAGCACGGCGTCGAGAACTGGCCGGATCTGCACGAGCAGATCGTCCGGCCCGTTCGCCCCGGCGGATCCATAGTCGATCCAGTCGCTGTTGACGTCGAGATACGGGTTGCCGGCCAGCCGGGCCTCGGTCACCTCCCACTTGCGGTGCGTCGCTCGCTCGCCCTCATAGACCTCGTTCGTGAGCGGCGCATGCTTCAGCCCGTAAAGGATGTTGTCGCCGAGGCTGCCCTGGAAGACGTAGACGTCGGACGAAGCATAGGCGATCCGCCGGCCGGTCACCGATTCCGGCAGCTCCAGAATGTCCTGGCCGCCGACGAGCACCTTGCCGCTTGCCGGCCAGACGAGGCGGCCGAAGGCCTCGGCGAGCACTTCGCCGCCGCCCATCAGCGCCACCTTCTCGCCGGGCTGGACCTGCAGCGAGACATGGTCGAGCAACGTCGAGCCGCCGTCGTCGATAACCGTCAGATTGACGGCCGCAAGCGGCCCGGCGAGCGGCGCCGCAGCCACCGTCGCCACCGCCTGCACTTTGGGATCGAGCAGCGTGTCGACGCTGAACTGCTCGACCACCTGCGCATATTTCACCTGGACGTCCTGACGGGCCTGGTCCCAGTCGATCAGTTCCTTCAGCGGACCCGGTAGGTCCTTGTAGGCGCCGATGACGGCGACGAGCTGGCCGATGTCGAGGCGGCCCTGCAGGGCGAAATAACCGCCGATCGCGTAGAACAGGAAGGGCGTGACCTGCGCCAGGAAGTTGTTGATGAACTTGACGAGGAATTTCCACTGGTAGAGGTCGTAGCGGATCTGGAAGATCCGGCCGAGGCGAGCCGCAATGTCGGCGCGCTCGTAGTTCGACGTGTCGTGACCGCGGATCGCGCCGATGCCGTCGACGATTTCGCTGACGCGGCCGGAAAGCTCGCGCGCCGTCAACTGCCGCTCGCGTCCAAGCACGAGGAGCCGCTTGCGCATGCGCGGAATGATGATCGCCTGAACCGCGACGATCAGCGTTGCGATCAGCCCGAGCCAGAAGCTCTGCAGGAGGATGAACACCAGCGCCGTCAAGGCCTGGCCGCCGAGCAGCGCGGGCGAGACGAAGGCATCGCCCGTGAAACCGCCGAGCGGCTCGACCTCGTCCTTGATCATCGTCGCGATTTCGGCGGGCTTCACCCGCTTGAAATGGCTGGGCGGAAAACGCAACACCCGGTCGACGAGTTCGAAACGGATGCGCCGCAACAGCCGCTCGCCAAGCCGGCCTTTGAACGTGTTGATATAGAATTTGAAGAGGCCGTTGACTACCACCAGCGCCAGGAACACCAGACTGAGAGCGAGCAACATGCCTTCGCGGCCGAGCTGGAAGCCGTCAAAGACGTTGAACGTACCAAAATACGGCAGGTCGAAGGATATCGGCAGGAAGGCCTGCGTGGCCTCCGGACTGTCGAAGCCATCACCCTGGATCGGCCCGTTGACGATCTGTTTCGGCAGATCGAACGACAGGAAGTAAGGGATCATCGACAGCGCGACGACAACCAGGATCCAAAGCTGGTCCTTGCGCGTGTGGGTCCAGATATAGCGGGAAAGGCGTGGTTCCATGTTACTGGCGATAGGACCTTATTGAACACGACTGCTGCTGGCGGGCCGGGTTGCCACATGTCCCCTGCACGCATCACTCTTCGGCGACGCCTTCGGACGGGTGCCCCACGGCACGCTCCTGAAGGGACGCCTGCATATTCCGCCCGGCGCCGAATCCGGTTGATCGATTATGCAGGTGCGAGGGAAATCTGCAATGGACGCGGTTTCCAACAGGCGGCCTTGAAGTCAACCGGCAGAGGTCGACGCTCCCGAAAGCACACGCCGTTATTGCACTCGCTCGATGCGCAGCTTACAACGACCGCATGAAACAAACCAGCCATCCCCCCTGCCAAACCAGCGATTGGTACGAGCATGCCTTCGATCTCGCACGTGGCATCGCCGCCTATACGCGCAGTCCGCTGATCGAAGGGATCGGCCGGGTGATCGCCAAGCATCCCGACGCCCATATCGCCAATGCCTTCAACCACAAGCAGGTCGCCTGCAAGGTTTGGGCGCGCGATACGCTGTTTGAGGTCGCGGGCCCCTTCTATGGCAAGATTGCCATTCTCGGCGGGTGGTACGGCATTCTCGGCGCCATGCTTCTGGAAGACCAGCGCTTCGACGTGGCAGCCGTCGACAGCTTCGACATCGACCCGGACGTCGAAGCGGTGGCGCGGACGCTGAACGCTGCCTTTCCGGACAAATTTCACGCCGTGACGGCGGACATGTACGCGATCGACTACGCCGCGCTCAAGGCGGACTTGGTGATCAACACGAGCTGCGAGCATATCGCGGACCTCAAGGCATGGCTCGATCGCATTCCGGCCGGCACGCGGGTGCTGCTGCAATCCAATGACTATTTCAGCGAGCCGACGCATATCAACTGCGTGGCCTCGGTCGAGGAATTCGCCAAACAGGCGGCATTGAAGACGGTCGAATTCGCCGGCGCGCTGCCGACGAAAAAATACACCCGCTTCATGCTGATCGGCACGGTCTGAACCGATCGGAGTGCACGTGTTTGGCCGGACGGCACCCGTGCGCTCCGGCACCGTTGCCTGTCCCCGGCAGCGGCGGCTACCGCCGCTCCTCGGCGTTCAGTCATGCGTCTCGGCAGCTCTTGCTTTCATCTCGCTCCAGAGCGACGACGCGGTTCCGGCGAAGGCCCTGTAGCCTGCTTCAAACGGATGTCCGTCGTTATCAGGATAAAATCGCTGCCCGGCCAGAATCGCATCCCGCAAGGCATCGGTCGTTGCATCGACCGCACTACGATACGGCAGATCAAGCCGACCGGCGACTTCCCGAATTTTATCCTCAAGCGCAATCTGACGCTCGACACTGCGGATGAAGCGGGGATCGGCAACGGCCAGCTGGCCACCGCGCCGAAGATGCTCGAAAACCACACGCTCCTTCGACGGAATGAGCAACAGCCCTACGCGTCCCCGTCCCTGCGCGGCCCAGTCGGCCGCGAAACGTTCAAAGTCCCCAAACATCGCTGCCGTCTCGGACGAGGCCAAATCGCTCATGCGACCGGCATCATCCACATAGCGCCGCGAAACGGGCGGGATCCCGTCCGGGAACCGGTAATAATCTGAGGTTTCATCGCTGCCCGCGCCAAGGAGGCGCGCGTACAAGTTCGCCACACGGTCCTTGATCGCATACTGATAAGCGCTCAGAAGCGCGACGTTCTCGAACAGCTTCGTCTTGATGCTCGCCGATCGTGCCTTGGTGCATTGCGTGTGGCTTCCGGTCGGGCTGAAGAGAGCCTGCAGGTGAAGCCGCGCTTGCTCTGCAAGCCAGAAGTCGGAATGCGCGTTCATGATATCGCAGGCCGAAAAAACGATCGCGAAGTCGTTGCCTGGGAAAATAGCGACGATCGCGCCTTTGGCTCCATTTGCCAGCGCGTCATGGATGAGCGCGTGGTAGGTGTAGATGCCGTAGCTTCCGACACCGAAATTGTAGGTGTGTTCGCCGGTGATGGCCTGGAAGACGGCCGGCCAGGCCTGGCCGCTCTCGACGTTGTTGCCATAGGTCATCGAGTCGCCGATTGCGGCGACGTGAAAGTCCTGCCGTGCGCCTGCCGGGTCGCGGAAGCCGTCCCCGTCAACGCCGGAAAGGGTAGGATCGAGACGATAGCCGTACTTCTCGTCGGAGGTTCGGTGCGATTGCGTTCCGATCGGAAACGGCGTGAACACGCGCAGCATTACCTCCCCGGCCCCCAACGCCAGGGTCACTGAGATCAACAGCGCGATCAGATTTCTCAACTGCTCCTCCTGCCTTACGCGCTCGACGCGCCGAAATCCCCTGGCATTGCTCTGCGACCGACGTTCACCGCGACCGCGCCACTGCCTCTACGCCCGTCAGCCGGCGCTGGTTCAGCGCACAGGCGATGCCGTGCGCCAGTGGCCAGCGGATGTTGGAGAGGTAGACAAGGCAGGAGAGCCGTGGAAATGCACTGCGTATATTCAGAATCGGTATTATTTATTTACCTAACATACGATTCTGGAGGCAGCTAGCCGGAACACGCAGAGCGCGAGTAATATATCCAGGCTACATACTGGCAGACAAGCGAGCGGTCGTCCGAGCGTTGGTTTGCCGAGCGACTTTTCTACTGCGGTGGTTCCGCTCCCGCGCGCCATTCGCCGAAGACCGATCGGGCACCACCGAGCACGGACTAGCGAACCGCCTGAAGCTCCAGTATCTCGGCCGTTTTAGCGGCACCGTTAAGATCGAGCGGCGGGATCTCCGGCCTTGGCCGCGCCAGCATCATCTCGACGTCGCGGGCCAGCCGCTCCGGTGTTACGTCCGCTTCCGGCAGAACGCCGGCAAGGCCCAGTTTTTCAAGCCTTTCCGCCCGCGTCGATTGCTCGGTCTCGCCGCCGGCGACAAAGGGAATGAGCAGCGACGCACAGCCGGCACGGAAGATATCGCAGACGGTGTTGTAGCCGGCCTGGGAGACCGAGAGCCGCGCACCCGACAAGAGGCTCGCAAAATCCTTGCGGAAGCGGAAGAGATGCACGTTTGCGGGCGCTGCGGCGGCAAAACCGTCATAGTCGTCCTGCTGCAGGTTCGGCCCGGTGATCAGGCACCATTTCAGGTCGCCCGCAAGCAGCCCGGCCGCCTGCAGTGCCGCACCGATCAGCTCCTTGCCGACCGCGCCGCCGCCAGCCGAAACAAGCACGTCGAACCTTTCAGCCGGGGGTTCAGGGGGATGGCCGGCGACAAGGCCTGTGTAGACGATTTTGTCTTCGATCTCTGCCGTATAGGGATAGGTTTCTTCGAGCCGCGCGAAGGCCGGATCGCCGTGCACGAGCACGAGATCGAAATGCGCCCTGACGACGTCGAGGGTTTCTTCGGCGCGTCCCGGCTTCGTGCGTTCCTGCAAGATATCGCGCAGCGATGCGGCAACGAGGGGCCGCGGCTCCTGCTTCTCGATCACCTCCAGCAGCGGCATCAACTCGAAACGCATCTGGCGACGGCCAAACGGAAAGGCTTCAAAGATGACGATGTCGGGCTTGCAGGCAAGAAAGGCCTCGATCAGAAGGTTCCGGCGCTTTTGCTTGAAAGCTTCGCTGACCGGATTTCCCTCGCCATCGGCAAGTCCGCTAAACCCCTTGTCGCCCGCCAGCACCGGCGGCAGGGCCACGTGTTTCACATCGTTTGCCGGGAACCCCGGCACCGGGCTGCCGCCCGTCACGACGGTCACGTCATAGCCTTTGGCCGCCAAGGCGCTCGCGATCCGGCTTGCCCGCGCCAGGTGACCGATGCCGAGCAGGTGCTGTACGTAGAAGAAGACGCGACGGGCGGACATCAGGCGGCTCTCCATTCGCTGACAAACAGGCCGGCGAGTTGTTCGATGCTGGTGTGGTGGTCGAACTGGCCGCGAACCTTCCGCTCGGCCGCATCGCCGAACCGGTGGCGAAGGGCCGGATTGCGGATCAGTTCCTCTAGCGCGAACGCAAGCGCCTGCGGGTCCTCCGACGGAACGACACGACCGTTTTCGCCATCCTCGAGCAGTTCCGGGACGCCGGATATATCCGTCGAGACGCAGGCAAGGCGCTGGCTCGATGCTTCCACAAGCACGTTCGGCAAGCCGTCCCGATCGCCATCCGCCGTGATCCGGCAGGCGAGCGCGAAGATGTCGCTTGCCCGATAGTGCGCAAGCACATCGGTCTGGTCGAGCGCGCCCTTCCAGACGATGCGGTCGGAGATGCCGAGCTCCGTCGCAAGCGTCTTCAACTGGCCGGTCAGTTCCCCGGCACCGATATGCTCGAACCGCCAGTGAAGTTCCGAGGGAAGCTTGGCCAATGCGTTCAGCAACACGTCGTAGCCCTTCTTGCCAACCGCACGCCCGACACTGACGATGCGGACGGGATCCGAAGGATCTGAGCCTGTGCGGCTGGAATGCGTGCCGTCGAAACGCTGGAAGCGATCGAGGTCGAGGCCATGATAGCTCAGATGAACCCTCGACTTGTCGCGCGCAAGGCTGCGGAGATGCTCGTAGCCCATGCGCGTGCAGGTCACGGTCCAGCGCGCAAGGCCGAGCTTTTCAGACAGTTCCCAGTCGGGCGAGGTCCAGATGTCCTTTGCGTGCGCCGAGCAGGTCCAGGGCGTGCCCGCAATCACGCTGGCATAGGCCGTCACCGAGGCAGGGGTATGGATGAAGTGCGCGTGCAGCCAGCGCGGCTGCCCCGGCCATTCCGCGGCGAGCACCAGCGCCTGGCCGAGGCGGCGAAAGCGGTTACGGCTGAAATCGCGCGGCAGGTCCTTGAGGAACAGGCCAAGCGCGCGCCAGAACCCGGGCTTCGGCAGACAGCGCACGAGCCCGCGCAGGACCCGTAGCGGCTCCTCGTGCAGATATTCGGGCAGGTAATGGACGTCGGCGCGGATTTCGTCATGGACCGGGTGGCGCTTGCCGTCCGTCGGACGCCGAAGCGAGATCAGGACGAGTTCCATCCCGGCGCGTTCGAGGCCAAGCAGTTCCTGGGCGATGAATGTTTCCGAAAGACGCGGGTAGCCCTTCAGCACGACTGCAATCTTGCGGTCTGTCGGCAATGCTTCAGCTCGATTTCTTCACGATGTTCAGGTGGTCGCTCGATGGCCGGTCGAGCCATCTGCCGACAATTTCGGAGATGTGCACCAGGCCTTCCAGCCGCAGGCCGTTGGCGCTGCTTTTCGACGGTGGCGCGCGATAGGGTAGCGCCCTCAGCGCTGCCGCCAGCCGCAACGGATCTTCCGCCTCGTCCGGCAGGAGCATCTCGACCAGCCCCAGCTCGGCAGCCCGGCGCGCGCGGATCAATTGCTCCTCGCGCGGCTGGATGCGTGGCACGATCAGCGCCGGCTTGTCGAAGGAGAGGATTTCGCAATAGGTGTTGTAGCCGCCCATGGCGACCACGCCTTTGGCGCCGGCGATGAGCTCCTCCATGCGATTGTCGAACTCGATGATCTTGATGAAGGGGATCTTGCTGCCCTTGCGGATCAGCTTCTCCCGCTTCTTCACCGGCATGTAGGGCCCAAGCACGATCAGCGCCTTGTGGGTGAGCTCGGGATCTTGCTGATAGGCGTGGATGACGTCGTGGATCAGGTCCGCGCCATCGCCGCCGCCGCCCGTGGTGACGAGGATGTAGTCGCCCTGGGGCTTATGGCCCGGCAGTTCCTCGCGCGGAACGCTGCGCTGCAAAAAGCCGACAAAGTTCATGCGCTCGCGCACCGCCGGCGGCACGTCGAGTTCGGTCAGCGGGTCGTAGAAGTCGGGCGGGCCATAGACCCAGATCGTGTCGTAATACTGCTCGATCTTGCGCATGGTGTCGCGGCGCTTCCACTCGGCCTCGAGCAGGTGCGGCGCATCCATGACCTCACGCAGGCCGAGGACGAGCGTCGTGCCGTGCGCCTTCAGATAGGTCAGCGTCTCCTCGACCTCGCCGCGCAGGCCCATCGGCTCCTTGTCGACGATGAAGATATCCGGCTTGAAGGTCTCTGCCGTATGGCGAATGATCGCCTGGCGCATCTTCAGCGTCTCGTCGAGTTCGATATGGCGGTCGAGCGAGGTGTAGTCGCCATTGTGCAGCTTGATCACGCTCGGGATCTTCACGAAATCCACGCGCGCGCGATAGTCGAACGCGCCGGCAATCGTCGCCCCGGAAATGATCAGGATGTTCAAGCCGCGATAGTCTTCCACCAGCGAATGCGCGATCGTGCGGCAGCGCCTGAGGTGTCCGAGCCCGAACGTGTCATGGCTATACATGAGGATCCGGGCATCTTCAAAACGCCGCATCATGCAAGAAACCTTTCACTCAGGGTACGATGAACCGTTTCACGCGGGCCGTATAGCTGCGTCAAACCGGGCTTCATTTGTATGGATCGGCGGCGTCACGCAACCCATCTCCCAAGAAGTTGAACGCCAAAATCACAAGAATGACCGGAATTGTGGGAAACAGGAGCCAGGGATAGAAAGCAATGACGCTGACGCTTTTTGCCTCCGTCAGCAGAATGCCCCAGCTGGTGATCGGCGGCCTGAGACCGAGGCCAAGGAAGCTGAGCGCCGTTTCCCCGAGGATCATGCCGGGAATAGAGATGGTCGCGGTGGCGATCAGATGCGACATGAAACCGGGCACGAGGTGCCGGCCGATGATGCGGCTGCTCCTTGCGCCCATAAGCTGGGCCGCAAGCACATAGTCTTCCTCGCGCAGGGCCAGCAGCTTCGAGCGGACAGCGCGCGCAAGCCCGGTCCAGTCGAGCAGGCCGAGGATGATCGTGATCGCCAGATAGATGAAGATCGGGCTCCAGGTCGCCGGCATGATCGCCGCCAGCGACAGCCAGAGCGGAATGCTCGGGATCGACTGCAGCACCTCGATCACGCGCTGGACGATGAGATCGAAGACGCCGCCATGGTAGCCGGCAAGACCACCGATGACGATGCCGAGCACGAAGCTGACAGTGATGCCGAGCAGGCCGATGGTCAGCGAAATCCGCGCGCCATAGATGATGCGCGACAGCACGTCGCGCCCGAGGCGGTCCGTTCCGAGGAAGAAGGCTTGGCCGCCCTTTGCCGGACAGACGAGATGCACGTTGCTTTCGAACAGCCCCCAGAAGCGATAGCCGTCGCCGCGGCAGAAGAAGCGAAGCGGCTGCACGTCCTTGGTATCGTCGGCGTAGTTGCGCTTCAGCGTGTCCATATCCAGCGTCATCGTACGGCCGTAGACGAAGGGACCGACGAACTTGCCCTCATGGAAAAGATGCACCCCCTGCGGCGGGGCATAGATGTAGTCCATGTTGCGTGTGTGCAGGTTGTAGGGCGCCAGAAACTCGCAGACGACGATCATCAGGTACAGCGCTGCGAGAAAGATGCCAGACGCAAGCGCGAGCCTGTGTCGGCGGAACTTCCACCACATCAGTCGCAGTTGCGAAGCCTGGTTGACGCGCACCTGCTCGTCCGTCATCGCCTCGACGGAATAGGGATCGAACGGGGCCGTCGATACGTAGTGCGGCATGGGCTCGCCGGGCGCCGGGAGAAATGACGTCACTTGGTGCTCCTGCCTTGCAGCCGAATTCGAGGATCAAGAATGGCGAGCGCGATGTCGGAGATCAGCACGCCGATCACCGTCAGGAAGGCCAGGAACATCAGGAACGACCCGGCAAGATACATATCCTGGCTCTGCAACGCCTTGATCAGCATCGGGCCGGTGGTCTCGAGCGACAGCACGATCGCGGTGATTTCCGCGCCGGAGATGATCGCCGGCAGGATCGAGCCGATATCCGAGATGAAGAAGTTCAGTGCCATGCGCAGCGGATACTTCACCAGCGTGCGCATCGGTGACAGGCCCTTGGCGCGCGCCGTCACCACATACTGCTTCTGCAGTTCGTCGAGCAGGTTGGCGCGCAGGCGCCGGATCATGCCGGCAGTACCCGCCGCGCCGACGATGATGACCGGAATCCAGATGTGCTCGAGGATCGACTTCGCCTTTTCCCAACTCATGGGTTCTGCGAGATACTTCTGGTCCATCAGGTGGCCGATGGAAATCCCGAACCAGATGTTGGCGAAGTACATCAGGATCAGCGCCAGCATGAAATTAGGGATGGCGATGCCAATCAGGCCCATCAGCGAGAGGCCGTAATCGCCCCAGCTGTACTGGTGGGTCGCCGAGTAGATGCCGATCGGGAAAGCGATCAGCCAGGTGAAGATGATGGTGACGAAGGAAACGAGGATCGTCAGCCACAGGCGATCGCCGACGACGGCGCTGACCGGAAGCTCGTACTCGAAGGAATAGCCGAAATCGCCCTGCAGCATGCCGCCGAGCCAATAGACGTAGCGCAGCACCGGCGGCTGGTCGAAGCCATACTCCTTCCGGAGCGCCTCGATCTGCTCCATGTCGACGCCTTCGCCCTGCGCCTTGATCTCGGCGACATAGCTTTCGAAGTAGTCGCCCGGCGGCAGTTCGATGATGGTGAAGACAAGGGCGGAAATGATGAGGAGGGTCGGAACCATCGCCGCGATACGCCAGAGAATATATCGCAGCATGTCAGCCTTCCTGTTCGATCCAGAAGGTGTCGGGTTTGTAGACACCGAAATAACACGTGGGGTCGAAGCCGTAGAGCGCAGTGTCAGGCACGTTCCTCAGCTTCTTTGCCACGAGGATCGGCTGGAGCGAGGCGTTGACGATGCCGATCGAGAACACCTGGTCGGTGTAGATCGAGAGCATCCGGCTCCAAATCTCCGTCCGTTCGGCGTCCTCGGCCGAATGCCGCCAGCGCTGCAGCAGTTCCGTCAGTTCGACGGCTGCCGGAAGATCCGGGGCCTGACCCATTTCGCCGTGAGACAGGTAGTTCAGCCCCCAGACCGGCCATTGCAGTTGGTCGTCCGCGGTCGGCGCAAGCTGGCCGGGGTTCATGCTGGCCGTCGGCACGCCATTGTCTATGCCAAACCACATCGACATGATGATCTCGCCACCGACGGCGCGGCTGCGGAACGTGTCGCGCTGCGATGTTCGGATGAAGAGAGATATCCCGACCTTCTGCCAGTAGTCGGTGATGAGCTGCAGCACGTCCGTCTCGAGCGTGCTCTCGCCCGCCGTCTCCACGACGATCTGCGCAGCGCGCCCGTCGGAAAGAATGCGGATGCCGTCGCTGCCCTTTTTGGTGAGGCCCGCCTCGTCGAGCAGTGCATTGGCCTGTTCCGGATCGTGGGCGACCCAGGCACTGGCAAACTCGGGCCGGAAGAGCGGACTGTCCGGCAGAATCGTATCGGCGCTTTCCTTCGTCAGGCCGTAGAACACCGCCTTGTTGATTTCGGTACGGTCGATCGCAAGCGACAGCGCGCGGCGAACACGCACATCCTGCAGCAGCGCCCGCCAGACCTCATCCGAGCAATTGAGATTGGGAAGCAGCGCCAGACGCGAACCCTGCGTCTTCTTCCACAGAAGCACCTTCACCGGGTAGCGCTTCTCGGAATCCTTCAGGAAGGTATAGTCGACGAAGTCGATACTGGTCGCCTGCAGGTCACTTTCGCCGGTTCCGGTCTTGGCCGGGATCAACGCCGAGGAACTGACGCTGAGCACAAACTTGTCGATATAGGGTAGCTGCAGGCCGTTCTCGTCGACGCGATGGTAGTAAGGATTGCGCTCAAAGACGAATTGTTCGGCCGGAAGCGGCGTCGTGTTGCGCCAGGGATCGAGCGTCGGCAGATCCGGGTTTTCCGGGCGGTAGGAACGGGCCATGCGCATATGCAGCTGGCTCCATTTCTTGACCCGCTCTTCCTTCATCAGCGCCTTGAGCTTGTCTTCTTCCTGATACTTCTCATGGAACTGTTTCAGGTAGGCCGACGGCATCACCACCACCATCGGCTGGGGGCCGGCGAGCTTCTGCAGAAAGTCGGGATTGGGCGTCGACCAGGAGTAGCGCACCGTGCGTTCGTCGATGATCTCGAACTTGGCAGCCTCGCCATCCATGACCAGCGCAGTCGGCAGCCCGGCCGGGCTCAGCTTCTCGTTGTTGAGAACGTCGTCCCAGCAATAGCGGAAATCTTCCGACGTCAGCGGCGTGCCGTCGGACCATTTGTGGCCTTCGCGGATGTGGAAGGTGAAGATGCGGTCCTCGACCGTTTCGAAGCTTTCGAGAACGTCCGGTTCGATCTTCAGCGCCTCGTCGAAGCCGACCAGACGTGCATAGCCGTAGATGGTCATCAGGCGGATGTCCTTGGCGCTGCCGATCAGCATCCGCACCTCGCCGCCGTACTTGCCGGGCTGGCGCCCCATGGCCGCAACGTTGATGACACGCGGCGTCTTCGGCAGACGCTCGGCCAGCGGCGGCAGCTTGCCGTCGGCAATCTGCTTTTCCCAGAACGCGGGCTCGCCTGCTGCCGCAAAGAGCCGCGTCGGCAGAGCCACGGTCGCAAGCAATGCCAGTACAGTTCGGCGGGTGATCATGGCCGCAACTCCCTTGCATCCACGGATCGGCGTGCCAGCACGATGTGGTCACCGCCGAGATCCGCGGGGATCAGCGCGTCGCCGGCATCGTCGTCCCGGAACTGTGGCCCCCAGCGCCGCATGTCCGAACCTTCGCTGTCCTTCAGCCGTTCGAAATCAAGCGGCCGGTCGAGATCCGGGTAAGGGACCGCCGCCAGCAGCGACTTGGTATAGGGATGAACCGGATTGCGCATCAGCACCTCGCGCGGCGCCAGCTCGACGATACGCCCGGCGCACATCACGGCGATGCGATCGGCCATGTAGTCCACGACTGCAAGATTATGCGAGATGAACAGGCAGGTCAGCCCCAGCTCCTTCTGCAGGTCCTTGAGCAGGTTGAGGATCTGCGCCTGGACGGAAACGTCGAGCGCCGACACCGGTTCGTCGCAGATCAGCAGTTCCGGCACGAGCGCAAGCGCACGCGCAATGCCGATGCGCTGGCGTTGACCGCCCGAGAACGAATGCGGGTAGCGGTTGATGAAGCGCTGGTCGAGGCCGACGGCCTGCAACAGCGAACGCACCGTCTCGACGCGCGACTTCGCCGTACCGCGGCTGTGGATCTCCAGCGGCTCGCTGAGGATGTTCTTGACGGTCATGCGCGGCGAGAGCGAAGAGACCGGATCCTGGAAGACCATCTGGATCTTGGATCGCATGGCCTTGAGGTCGTCGCCCTGCACCTTCAGCACATCGACCGGTCCCTCGCCATTGTCGAAGGTCACCGAGCCCTGGTCGGGCGTGATGGCGCGCATCAGGATCTTGCTGACAGTGGTCTTGCCGCAGCCGCTTTCCCCGACGAGGCCGAGGCACTCGCCACGGCGGATGTCGAAGCTGACATCGTCGACGGCGCGATGGAGCGTATTTTCGCCACCGCCGAACCAGGACGATTTCCGCGTTCCATAGGTCTTCGAGACATTGCGGACGGACAACAGCACATCGGGACCGGCGCGCCGGTCGGCCGCCGAGGTCCCGAGCAGCGTGCCGGCCTTGACCGGCACTTCGCGCAGCGCCTTCAGCCGCTCGCCGGGCTTCATGTCGAAATGCGGAACCGCGGCCATCAGCCCCTTGAGATAGGGGTGCTGCGGGTTGCGGAAGATCGCCTCGACCGGACCGGCCTCGACGATCTGGCCGTGATAGATGACCACAACTTCGTCGGCCATGTTGGCGACGACGCCAAGGTCATGGGTGATCAGCAGCATGGCCATGTTGAGTTTGACCTGAAGCTCGCGCAGGAGTTTCAGGATCTGCGCCTGAACCGTCACGTCGAGCGCCGTCGTCGGCTCGTCGGCGATCAACAGCGCCGGCCGGCAGATCAATGCCATGGCGATCATCGCGCGCTGGCGCATGCCGCCCGAAAGCTCGAACGGATACATGTCGTAGGCGCGCTTCGGATTGGCAAAACCCACATAGCCGAGCAGCTCTTCCGTTCGCGCCCGGCGTTCCGCCTTTTCCGCGTCCGTGTGGATCTTCAGGACTTCGGAAATCTGGTTTCCGATCGTGTGGAGCGGCGACAGCGATGTCATCGGCTCCTGGAAAATCTTGCTGATGCGCGTGCCGCGCAGGGCGCGGATCTCCTCCCCTTCCCGCTCGAGCGAGAGCAGGTCGATCGGCTTTGCCGCCGTCGTCGGGTCGTTGAACAAAATTTTGCCACCAACCTTGGCGACGTTGGGCAAAATGCCCATCACCGCCTGGCTGATTGCGGATTTCCCCGATCCGGACTCGCCGACGAGCGCCGTCACCTTGCCGGGCAAAATCCTGAAATTCGCGTTATTGACGGCTTGAACTTCGCCGCCGAGCACCGAGAATGTGATCCGCAGACCTTCAACTCGAAGCAGGTCCGCCCCAGATGTCATAGCAGCACGCTTCCCTCATTGCTTTTTATCCGCCGCCTCTAAAAAAAGACTAGCGCAGCTTCTAAGGGCTGTCCAGCACACCCGGTGGCAGACGAGGCTATACCCACCTGCATCTTCAGATGGTTAGAACGAAGGGCAGGCACCGCCCTTCAACACGTCGGCGCAATTGGGCGAGCGTCGGAAGTCGTCGTAAAACAGCGTCCAGTTGGTGTCATCGGCCGCCCGGTAGGGGCCGAACTTGAAGTACTGGTTCTTGCCGAGCCCCTTGTCGTCGTGGCCGATATGGCCGGTCACCGTGATGATCGGCTTGTCGTTGGCGAAGAGTTCGATGCGCCCCGTGCCATTGGCTCCCGGCAGCGTGTAGATCGCGAAATCGATCCAGCCGGACTTCGGGTCGGGCAACGGATTGCCGTGGCTCGTCACCTTGATCGCATCGGTGCACGCATTGAAGAGACTGCCGTCGATCAGCTCCCAATTGTTGTCCGCCGCGACCAGCATGCGCATCTGGTTGACGCCCGGCCGTCCCCAGACGGGGACCTCACCCGGCTTGCAGCTCGCCGGCTTTCCTTCAGGACCGGCCGAGAGCGGCGCGATATAGTTCGTTTCCACCGTGGCGAAGAGCTTGCCAGCCTCGAGCCTCAGGGCGAGGAACGGGCTGAAATCGCCCTCCGCACCCGGGTCGATCTCGCGCTTCCACTGGGCGATCAGATAACGATGGTCCTCGTTCGGGATCGGGTCGGCAAACTTGACGGCAAAGCCATACCAAATACCCTGGTCGTAGGGCACACGCAGTGCCGTCTTCTCCCAGATCTCGGCCCGCTCGCTGCAACCGTCGAGCGAATCGGGACAGGTCGGAACGACGCTCAGCTTGAGCGCGCCGTTGCCGTTGTGCTTGACGTCGCCCTGAAACTCCACCGTGCCGGCGGTCTGTTCGAAATTCTCGCGATAGTAGAGCCCGCCCTCAGGCGCGAAATCCCGCCCCTCAAAGCCGTCGGAAAGCTTGGTTTCCCATGGCTGCGCCATCGCGCTCCCGGCCATGAGGATGGAAGCGGCGAAAAGGACGGTACGAAACATTCTTCCCCCTACTGAAGCATCTTGTCGATCAGGCCGCGCGGCGGCTGCAGCGGACGCGTATTGCGATGAAGCAGCATGACATGCTCCGCCTCGGAAAGTCCATCCTGCAACACGTCGTCGAAGCGTTCGTCGGCCCTTGCGAGCAAGGCCGCGTCGTTGGGGTAGAGGATCGTGAATTTCTGCCGGACGCCCCGGAGCTTTTCCTGGCCGAGAGCCGTCCAGTCGCCACCGCAATAATTGACGAAGGCTTCGCTTGCGACGACGCTATGGGCGTATTTCTTGGTCAGGTTCTGCAGCCTCTGGACTTCGTTGACGGCGGAGCCGAAAGCCGAGAACGTCAGCCGGTCGCGCAGGCCCACATTGCCGAACATCACGTTGCCCACATGCAAGCCGATGCCGTAGCCGATCGGATCGCGCGCCTGCTTGCGCCGCTCGCCGTTCAGCATGTCCATGCGGGCGGTTGCCGCGCGCACGGCGGCAAAGGCCTCGCGGGCGGCAAACTCCGAGGGTTCCTTGTGGCGCCCACAGGGATAGACGGCGATGAAGCCGTCACCGACGAAGCTCAGAATATGGCCGCCGTTGCGATTGAACGGGGCTGCGATCGCATCGAAATAGGTGTTCAGCGTCTCGATATAGGACTGACGCCCTTCCTTTTCCGCAAGCATCGTCGAGCGGCGCATGTCGCCCATGACGAGGATGGCGCGCACGGTCTCGCCGTCGCCGCGGCGAACCTGGCCGCTCATCACGCGCCGGCCGGCGCTGGAGCCGAGATAGGTGGTCAGCATGTTGTCGGCGAGCTTGCCGAGCACCGCCATCTTTGCGGCGACCGCCAGGTGGTATTGCAGCTTCAAAAGCGCACCGATCACGTCATCTGTAAAACCGCCGTGGCGATCGGTCGTCCAGGAACCAACCATGCCGTGGCCTGAATCGGCGCCCAGCGACTGCATGAAGGCGAGATAATCCGTTGCCCCCATTTCCTTGAGGTCGTCGAAGATCGGGAACTCGGACGGCGTATCCTGGTAGAGGCGCCGGCGGACATGCTCGAGATTGTTGTTGAGAAGGTAGTAATAGGGGCTCTGCAGGAACCGCTCGGGATTGAGCGCCAGTTCCTCGTGCCGAAGGCCGCTGACCTCCACGCCCTTGCCGCGCACCCAGGTGAACCCCAGCGCATCATAAAGCGGGTGCAGCATGGAGAAGGAAAGATGGACGCGCATCAGCGGCAGGCCGGCGGCCGCCAACCGCTCGCAGAAGCCCTTGACGATCGTCTCCAGCGGCGCGTCGCTCAGCGATGTGCGCATCAGCCAGTCGGCGACCTTGTCGATGAGGATTTCGGATACGTTGTCGTTCGTCGGGCCCATTTCGCGTCCTCGCATGACAGACCGTCCCGCGTCAGCATCCGGAGACGGCGAACGCCCCGGCAATTTGCCGGTTCATGTTCGCGGTGGATGATGATGAGCCGTGCCCGTTAAGAAAATGCTCCAACCGATTCCGGCGTCGATGACGTGCAGGCACCCGGAATGCGGCACTTATATGTTGCAGATATTCACGCGCGCCGCCAATTTCCAGAGGCGGACGAAGATTTTTCCGACCTGTTGCAGCACGAAGATTTGATAGCCGGCTCACCGGCCTGCCGACGGCCGCAGCGCTGTGCCTCGCTTGACTTGGGGCTTGTTTCTCTCCAACAAACCACGACATGTTCGCGCGCCGCGCCTGTCTGTCCACGAGATCCGGAACCGAAACTTGACCTCACCTCATTTCGAAAGCCTGCTGTCGTCCATCTCCGCCCGGAGCGCCAAGGTCGGCGTCATCGGGCTCGGCTATGTCGGCCTGCCATTGGCGATCGCCGCGGCGCGCGCGGGCTATTCCGTCATCGGTTTCGACATCGATCCCGGCAAGATCGTCGCGCTCGACGCGGGCAAGTCCTATATCGGCGCGGTCTCGGATGCTGTTCTGGCTAAGGAGAGCAGCGCCGGCCGCTTTCGTTCCACGACGGATTTCCTCGAACTGTCCCGCTGCGACGTCATCGTCATCTGCGTGCCGACGCCCCTGACCAAATACCGCGACCCGGACCTTTCCTTCGTCGAAAAGACGTCGCGTGCGATCGCCGCGACCCTGCGCCCCGCGCAGCTCATCGTCCTGGAATCGACCACCTACCCCGGCACGACCGACGGCATTGTGCGCAGCATTCTCGAGGAAACCGGCCTCAAGTCCGGCGCCGAATTTTTCGTCGGCTTTTCGCCGGAACGCGAAGACCCCGGCAATCCGGTCTATGAGACCGTGAGCATTCCGAAGGTGGTCGCCGGCGACGGGCCGGAGGCGTCAAAGCTGATGGAGACGTTCTACGCCTCCGTGGTCAAGACCGTCGTGCCGGTCTCGTCCAACGCCACGGCGGAAGCCGTGAAGCTCACCGAAAACATCTTCCGCTCGGTCAACATCGCGCTCGTCAACGAATTGAAGATCGTCTACGAGGCGATGGGCATCGATGTCTGGGAAGTGATCGAGGCGGCCAAGACCAAGCCGTTCGGCTACATGCCGTTCTATCCCGGCCCCGGCCTCGGCGGCCACTGTATTCCGATCGACCCCTTCTACCTCACCTGGAAATCGCGCGAGTACGAACTGCCGACGCGCTTCATCGAGCTTGCCGGCGAGATCAACTCGGCCATGCCGCGCCACGTCGTCAGCCGGCTGGCCGAAGCACTGGACCGGCACGCGGGCAAGGCGCTCAGCCGCTCCAACGTGCTTGTCATCGGCCTCGCCTACAAGAAGAACGTTCCCGATATTCGCGAGAGCCCTTCGCTGCGTCTGATCGAACTGATCGAGGAGCGTGGCGGCCGTACCGCCTATCACGATCCCTACGTCGCCGAGATCCCGCCAACGCGCGAATATGCTGCTCTGAAGGGCCGCCGTTCGGTTACGCTCGACGAGCCCATGGTGGCGGCGTTCGACGCCGTGCTGATCGCCACCGACCACGACCAGGTGGACTATGCGGCCCTCGCCAAGTGGGCGCCGCTCATCGTCGATACCCGCAATGTCTTCCACCGCAACGGCCTGACGGGCAGCCACATCATCAAGGCATAGCGCAACGGATGACGCGCGCCCCTGTGCCGCAACGGTTAGGCAGTGCCACCCGCGAAGGGTGGAGCGGCCTTGTTGCGCGCCAGCGCAGCCTTGAGATTGCTTGCCGCCACCGCATAACCGCCTGAGGCACCGTCGACGAAGTGTATGTGGTCGCGGGTCATCGGCGTCGGCACGATGCAGGTCATCAGCGCCGAATCCTGCCGGTGCAGGCCATAATGCCCGACGCCCTCGGCCTCTGCCCGCTGCAACCGCGCCTCGATCCGCTCGAGGCGCGCCGCGCTGATATCGATCGTCATTTTGAGGCCGTCGTCGAATTTGCGGAAGTCGGTGTTGTCGGCAAGGTCGCGGCGATACCGGTTCGTATCGAAAGGCCCGAGGTTCCAGCCCATGCGAAGGCAGACGAATAGTGCAAGCGTCTGCACGGTGATGACGCAACGCTTCAGGAAACGTCGCCCTCGCGGAGCGGCCGCACGCGTCTCGGTGTCGATCCCCTGGAAAGAGAACCGCGCGGTCGGCCCGAGCTCGGGAACAGGGTGACCGCCGCGGTCTTCCTCGTCGGCAAGCGCGACGACGTCGGCGATCAGCGCCTGGAATTCCGGACCGTTGCCTTTCGCGCCCGGCACCGCGATGATCGAGGCAATGGTACCATGGCGGGACTCGATCGGGTTCCAGCGACAGGAAAGGCCGGTCAGGTCGGGCCGGCTTCCGGCCGGCGCCGCCGCGACGTGATAGCGCCCGGCCTTCATTGCCGCCTCGGCCCAGCTAGCGCCACCGCCAGCAAACATCGCGTAGGAAACCTCGTCGCTCGCCTTGAAGCGGGCGACGCGCATGTCGAGCCCTTGCTGGCGAATGTCGCCGACCGGAACGAGCGCGGTCCGCAACTCAAGGTCTAGTTCCTCCGCCACCCAAGTCTTTACCGCCGCAAGCGCATCCCGCGCCCGGTCGGCCATCGAGGCCGGCAGCGCCGCCAAGGCGCCGTCCCCCCCGAATACGAAGGGCATCGTCTTTTCTTCGAGCACGTTCATCAGGGCGGATATGACGCTCGCGCCGGCCATGTTGACCGTCTTATAGCGACCGTCGGCAATCGCACCGGTCGAATTGACGATATCGGCGACGGCCAGCAGCCAGCCGTCCGGCAATGGCCGGTAATTTGCCTCGTCCGCGACGCCTTCGAAGGCGTCGAACAGCGGCACGCTATCGTAAAATCGCCCTTCCATTGCTTCAGCCATCAGCGCCTCGATCTTCGCTCGCTCTTAACGTTCGATAGATAATTCACGCAGGAGCGCAACAAAAAGTTTCATTGGCTGTTACCACGGGGACACCTCTTTCTGGTTCGATGGCCTATAAGACATGCGAGGAGCGGATTTGGCTGGAGCGGGACTTGGCGACGCGAGGGTTAGTTTCCAAATAATAACCCATGGCATTGCAGGGGTGTGGCCATCTGTGCTTGTTTAACAGTCACACAAGGATCAAAATGATCCAAGCGTGCGTAGTGAAGCCGAAACTGAATGCGTGACGACAACTTTCGAGTGCGGTTCTGGGGCGTAAGAGGAAGTTTGCCGGTCTCCGGCCAACAATACGTCGCCTATGGGGGAAATACATCCTGCATCGAGATTCGATGCGGCAAGGACGTATTGCTGTTCGACGCCGGTTCCGGCCTGCGCGAGGCGGGCTATGCGCTGATCGCCGAAGGTGTCGAAGAGTTCGATCTGTTCTTCACCCATAGCCACTACGATCACATCATCGGTCTTCCTTACTTCAAACCCATCTACAAGTGTCGCAATTCGGTGCGCTTCTGGTCCGGCCATCTGCACGGCACCATGACCACGCGCGAGATGATCCGCGATTTCATGCGCCCGCCGTGGTTCCCGGTCGATCCCGACATCTGTCAGGCTAGCCTCGACGGCATGGACTTCAAACCGGGTGACGTGCTGACCCCGCGTGCCGGCGTCACCATCCGCACGACGAGCCTCAACCATCCTGGCGGCTGCGTCGGCTACCGGATCGAATGGAACGGCCGCGCTGTGGCGCTCGTCTACGATACCGAGCACGAGGCGGGCGTTCTCGATCCTGGGGTCCTTGAGCTGATCGCCGGTGCCGACCTGTTCGTCTACGACTGCACCTATCTCGAAAGCGAGATGGAGCATTTTCAGGGTTACGGACACTCGACCGGCATGCATGGCGCAAGACTGGCAATGGCTGCCGGCGTCAAGCAGCTTGCGATGTTCCACCACGACCCATCGCGCACCGACGAGGCGTTGGCCGCCATGGAACGCGACGTCCAAGCGACGTTCCCCGGTGCCTTTGCCGCCCGTGACGGACAGATCGTCGAGCTCGATTAAGCATCCGATATTGCGTCGGAACAGGCTTCACAATCGCCAGCGCGCCAAATCCGGGGCGGAACTATTTCACCCCCTGCGGATTCCTTCTTTCCAAAGAAGGAGTAGCGCATGAACAAGGACAAGAAAGCCCAACAGGCGATCGAGGAAACCGGCAAGGAACCCTCGGGTGGGCAGAATCTGCCGACTGCAGGTCCCCACGCGAAGGATCGACTGACCGACAAGAGCAAGACGCCCGGCTCCGGCTTGCTGCCGGACAACGACGACGACGCGATCGTTCCCGGTAGCGGCTGAGGGTGTCTAAGCATGGCCGTCGCATCCGACGGCCGCGCCGACCGGACATCGCGGCAAGCGCCCATTCCGAGACGCGCTGTCTCTCGCGACAGTCAGCGAAGCCGGTGGCAGCGCAGATTTGTCAGGCTGTGAGATCGGCACCGCTTCGCCAGCGACAGGCCGGATGCCCGGCCGTCAGGGCGAACAGCGCCTCCATGAAGGACCAGACGCCGGCGTCGTGAACCAGATGATGGGTGAGCACGCCGATGGTTCGCCCGGTCTGATCCCGCTTCTTTTCATCGCCACCGCAGACCTGACGCAGCCGGGCGATTAGGTCGGACACGATTGCCGCGTGGTCGCGGCAACCGCGTGTTCCCTGCCAGTCCATCACATCGACATGGGTGTTGACGAGTTTGAACGGCGAAGGCTTTTCGGGGCCGTAGACCGAGAGCGTTTCAAAACCAATCCCGGGCAGGCCATCCAGAAGCGCGGCATCGATCCGGTTCCACGGCGGCACCAGCATCGGCACGAAGCTGCGCGGAAACAGCGCCTGGAGGCGCGCAGAGCCCTCGGTGAGTTCCTGGAGAACCGTTGAGCGCGGCCGGTGGGCGCCGAGTTCCTGCTTCTTTTCCTCGGGCGGAGCGTGGTTGCGATGCGCCCAGCCGTGCACCGCGATGCTGACGCCGGCTTGCCCATCGAGGTGGCGCGCAAGCGCCTCGCCCGTCAGCGCCGGCGGCACGGCGATGACCACCGGAAGCTGGTGGCTGTCGACCAGCAACAGCAGGCGGTCGAGCGCTGTCGTCGGCTCGGCGGCATCGTCGTCCCGCAGCCAGAAATCCACCTGTCGCCCGGTTTCAGCCACGCGGTCGAGCGCGACGGCAAGCTGCTGCCAGTGGGATTGCGTCATGCCGTCGCCTCCAGGTGCTCGTCAAATATCGTGCGCAGCCGCCGCGTCGCGGCAGGAAAGGAACGCTCCGCGTGGACGAACCGTGCGGCTGCTGCGCCCAATCTTAGGCGGAGGGCCGGGTCCTCTATCAGCGCCCGCATCGCCACCGCGAAGGCCGCCACATCGCCGTCGGGCGTGAGGATCCCTGTCTCGCCGTCCTTGACCACTTCCGGCACGCCGGCTGTATTTTGCGCAACGACCGGCAGGCCCGCCGCCTGGGCTTCGAGGTAGGCAAGCCCATAGGCCTCGCCGCAACCCGGCCAGACATAGAGATCGCCGCGCGCAAGAATGGCCGGCAGATCGGCAGCGCTCCTTTCGCCGAGCCATTCCAGCCGGTCGGACGCCAGGGTCGAAAAAGCCTGTTGCACCTCGTCGCGGCACGGACCGTCGCCGACGATCGTCAGGGTCCAGCGGCTATCGGCGATGCGTGTCAGCGATTGCGCCAGCATGCGGTAGCTGTCCATCTTGTCGCCGCTGCGCATCATCGCGACAACGACCATGCGGCAGAGGTCATCCGTGCTTCCGCCGGCAGGCACGAAAGGGGTCGCATCGATGAACGGCGCAAGCATCGCGTGGCGGCAATCGGGCGCGGCCTCCAGCAGCCCATCGCGGTCCCGGCGGGTCAGGCAGATGTTGACCGCCGCCTGCTTAATGGCCTGGAGCACGTGGCGTTGGGCGATCGCGCGCACACCCTCGTTTCGCCGCGCCGAATACGAAGCTTCGGCCGTTACATAGGGAATGGCGAATTCGGCGGCGAGTGTCGGGCCGAGGAGATCGGGCGCCTTGTAGTAGGGATGGTAGCAGAACCAGAGATCGGGGGCGTCGTCGCGCGTCCAGTCCTGCCGAAGGCGGGCAATCTCGCCTGCCGCCCTTTGCTCCAGCTCATGAAACTCTGCGTCCGATGCGGTCGCCATGAAGCTGCGCAGGTCCGAAACGACCGCGACCTCGTGCCCTCCCGCGCGGAGCGCCGCAACCAGCATGCGCGCCATCAGCCGGTCGCCCGAGGGAACCGGATGGTCAGGAGATTTCAGCGGTGCGTAAAATGCGATCTTCATCCGCAGCGAGCTATCGTTTCTCCGCAGCGCACTGTCAACCGACTGCGCCGGAAGCTTGCCGCTTTCCGATGGTGGTGCGGGAAACAAAAGGACGCGTCCGCGCCGTCAGTTGCGGCCAGGGGCATGCCAGGCGCGGCCGCCACCGGTTCATCGGTCGATCGGCAAATCGTAGTAGTCCCGGCGGATCAGTTTCAGCGAGCGGTCCGGCTCGATGACATAGGTTTCCTGAACGAAGCTGTTGCCGCTCGTGAAACGGTGCGGGACGATGCTGCCCACGGGTGCTTTCGTCAGCTTCGTGCGGGGCTGCCCGCCATAGGTGATGCTGCCGGGGATCGGCTCCAGGTCCGGCGTCGTACAGCCCGCAAGCGTCACCGCGGACAGAGCAAGCAGGCCAAACAGCCCACCAAGACTTCGGATGCTTTTCACCATGATCACCTGGCGAGCCCATTGCCGAACGCGCGGTGCCCGCCACTCCTTGTTTCGTTTCTCTTCTTCCAGCCCGTGGCCGGACCGCGAAATGTGACCGCCACGCCCACTAAGGCGTTGCGACCACCCCTGTGCTGCCGGCCTTCTCGACCGAGGTTTCCGTATCATGCTCCGACAGCAGGCTATAGGCGACATAGTATTTGTATATGTTGCTGACGTATTGCACCGTCTCGCGCCCGACGATCGCCGCCGCGGCATTCTCGACATTGCCGAACCAGAGGTTCGGGTCGAGCCCCATATCCTTGGCCTTGGCCCTGAACTTGCGGAGGTTTCCTGGCCCGGCATTGTAGGCCGCGAAGGCGAAAAGCATCTGGTTTTTCGGTGTGACGGCCGGGTCGTTGATGTAGGTATCGACGAGGTAACGCAGATATTTCGAGCCGGCCTCGACGTTGAGGTTTTCGTCCTTGTCGATGCCCTGGATGTTGACGGCCTTGTCGGCGGCGGTCGATGGCAGAAGCTGCATGATGCCGACCGCGCCCCGGTGGCTGCGGCGGGACTGGTCGAGCTGCGATTCCTGGTAGCCCTGCGCCATCAGCATCAGGTGGTCGAAGGAATAGGTCTTCCCGTGCGTGCGGAAGATTTCCACGAGTTGCTTGAAGCGCTCGACATCGGCCGGCGCATAGGCGCGCTTCAGCATCTTGTCGCCCTTGTAATAGGTGCTCCTCAGAATGTTGCCGAAGGTGGTCCCCACCTTGTGGGTCTTGACGAAGTCGTCGAGCACCGCCTTGAGCTTGGGGCTATCCTTGCGGATCGCCCAGGCGATTTCGCCATGGTCGGAAACGACGATATCGTCGCGCACCTTGAGGTCGGTGAACACCTTCACCCAGATGTCCGCCTTGTATTTGTCGACGACCGTCCAGGGCAACAGGCCGGCATTGATCATCTCCAGGACATCTTCGTCCTCGAGGTTCTCATCCATGTCCTTCAGCGCGATCGGCGCGCGGCCGGCCTTTTCGAAGCCGGCACTGAGCGCCGCCAGGTGCTCGTAATAGCTGCTCGATCGGCGCACATGCAGTTCCTGTCCGCTCAGATCGTCGACGCTGGTGATCGCCGGAGCCGAAGGACCGGTGACCAGCACCTCCTGCGCTTCGTCAAAGAGCGGCGCAGTGAAATCGACCTTTCCAAGCCGTGCCTCGGTGATCGTCAGATTGGCCATGACGATGTCGCCGAGCCCTTCTTCGAGTGCCGACAGCAGGCGCGCCCGCGGCATCGGCAGGAACCCGACGCGGATCTTGTCGATCTGCTTCTTGCGGCCCTTGTTGAGTTCGTTTTCGAGCGCCGTTCCGAAGTCGACGGCCGTGCCCAGTTGCTGGCCGCGATCGAGGAAATAGATCGTCTTGCTGAACGGCACGAGAATGCGGATTAACCGCCGCTTCTCCATTCCGTCGAAGTCGTCCTTGTGGGGAACGAACATCGAGCGAAGGAATTGCTCGTTCGACTGTGCCAGCGCACCGCTTCCCGTGAAGAACACGAGAAGCAGCAGCCCCAAGAGAACGCGTTTCATGTCAGCCCCCAGCCCGAGAACCCTGTTGCCGAAATGCTATTCCTGCGGCGGACCGCCTTCGCCGAGCGCGGCGGCCGCATTCTTCTTGGCGATGGCGTCACGGGTCGCAGCGGCCGCGGCGACCGATTGCTGCTGCTCGTCGCCCGCCACCTGCACGGTCGGCGAGGCGAAATTGATGCCATTTTCCTTGAAGGATTCCTTGATCATGACCTGCGCCCGACGCCTGACCTGGGTCTGTGCCCCCGGCTTCGTCTTCATGGCGAAACTCAAGGTCATGCCGTAGTCGCCAAAGTTCTCGACGCCCTTCATCTTGACCGTTTCCAGGATCAGCGGCCCGATGTCCGGATCCTCGAGCAGCTTGGCGCCGATGCCCTTCACCAGCTTCTTCACCTTGGCGACGTCGGCATCGAAGGAAACGTTGATAAGGAACTTGTCGATCACCCAGTCTCGGCTCATGTTCTGCACCGCGCCGAGCGAGCCGAAGGGCACCGTATAGACCGGGCCACGGTGATGCCTGAGCTTGACGGAGCGAATGCTGAAGGACTCGACCGTGCCCTTGTAGCTGCCGCTCTGGATGTATTCGCCGATCCGGAAGGCATCGTCCATCATGTAGAAGATGCCGCTGATGACGTCCTTGACCAGCGTCTGCGAGCCGAAGCCGATCGCCACGCCGAAGACGCCGGCGCCGGCAATCAGCGGGCCGATTTCCACCCCTAGGCCGGAGAGCACCATCAGCACGGCCACGACGGCGATGAAGGCCGCCAGAAAATTGCGCAGGATCGGAAGCAGCGTCATCAGGCGGGTGTTGCGCGCGCGCTCGGCCGGATCCTCGGTCGCGTGATTGGCCTGCTTCACGCGCAGATTGATGAACCCCTTGACCAGTTGCCAGACCAGATCTGCAGCCAGCAGGATGACGATACCCGCCAGGGCGCCGCGGAACACCCGATTGAACGCGTCGTCCTGCATCATCGACGAGGCGCTGACCTTGAAGACGAGCGCCAGCCAGCCGGCGGCGAGGGCGATGACCAGCAGCCGTGCGCCGCGCTCGATGAAGATGTTGCGCACGACGCGCGGATCGTCCTCCGCCGAGCTATCCAGCATCGTCTTGGTGAAGGCGCTCGTGAACCGCAGCAGCGGCGGCAGGCCGATCACGTAAAGGCCGATCCAGAACAGCACGTCCATGCCGGCGACCCAAAGCAGCCAAAGCACGATCAGGAAGGCGACGAGGAACACGTTGCCAACGATACGGCGCGAGCCGATGACGGCGCCGGCCGGACGTCGCACGACGGTGAGAATCCCGAGCGCGAGAACCACGAGCCCAAGAAGCGCAGTGATGAGATTGCGCACGTCTGCGGATATCGACAGCGCGCTCATCGCATCGCCGACGCCCCAGACAAGCGCGCCGCCGCCGATCAGCCATAGGGCGTGCCGGTGCCAGAAGCTGGCCTCATCGGGCGTGAGCGAGAGGTAGCCCCCTCGCCCGTCCGCATTCCCCTCGTTGACAGGTCCGCCCGTCAGGACGGCCGAGGCGATGATCATCAGCAGGCGCGCTCCGATCCAGGCACCGAGCAGCGGCGCGATCGTCGTTTCCAGCCGCGTCGGCCAGTCGGCGATCGCCAGCACCGACATGCTGGCGGCGGCAAAAACGATGAGCGGCAGCACGCGCGTAAGCATCGTGCGGGCAGGCCCCGTCAGCACCGCCCCCTTCAGGCTGCGTCCGAGCAGCCATCGCAGGAGATATTCGGCGCCGTAGCCGATCACCAGGATCAGGAAAAACCCTTTGAGAATGGGCGCAGTGCCGTGGCTCTCCATGTCGCCGGCAAGGCGCTCCTGTGCCGCCCGAATTTCCGGACCGACGCGCGGAACCGCATTGCCGATGCCGGTCAGGTGGCGCCGGATTTCGGCGGTCCACCGCGCCACGACGCCGGTCGCGGGCGTTCCGTCCGCTGTATCAGCCGACGCGGCCGGCGCCGTCTGTTTCGTCGACAGCCACTGCTTCACTTCCGGATCATCGAGAAGCTGGATCAGCTGCTGGACCTTTGCGGGCGGGGCCGCAGGCGCGGCCTCCTGCGCCAGCCCCGGCGAAACCAGCCCGAGAAATACGGAAAGAAAAGCCAGGAGACCGAAGACCGGCCCCATAAGCAAACGACCCGACGACCTGACACAGCCCATTCTCAACACCCCCGACGAACATGCCCGTCCCCCGACCGGCACGACTCCCAATCTTTACAAAGGCTAACATACCACCTGGCTGTTGCGTCAACGTCAAATGCAATGCGGTCAGCGGCGACGGAAGCCACCGCCGCCATGGAACCCGCCACCTCCGTGGAATCCGCCTCCGCCATGGAAGCCACCCCCGCCGCCAAATCCACCACCGCCCTGGAAGCCGCCGCCACCGTGGAAGCCGCCGCCGTCAAAACCGCCGTCCCCGAAACCGCCCGGGCGGTCGAAGCCGCCGCCGCCACCGGCCGGGAAGTTCAGCGGCCGCTGATCGAAGGACTGCCGCTCGAAGGTGCGCTGGTTGCCAAGCTGCCGGCCGATATTGTCGATCGCCAGATGATCGGGAGCGTGCTCGCGGGCAGCCCGCGCCGCACCCTGGCCGGTTTGCTGGCGTGTCTCGATCCGCTGGTTGAGGTTTGCAGCCGCATCCGGATGGTTGGCAGAAAACTGCTCACCGGCTTTTGTCCTGTCCTGGATCAAAGGCTTCTGGACCGGCTGCCAGCCGTCCGGCGTATGCTTCTGCCATTGTCCGTCGTCACGTCGATAGACGTTTCCGTCGCGGCCGGCATAGACGTCGCCGCCCTTGCCGCCGGCGACAAAGCCATGGTTGCCGTCCGACGTGCGCCAGTTGACGCCGGCGCCGTTGGCAGTCGAGCCGCCGCTGATGCGGGCAAAGTCGGACCCGTGCTTGACGGCGGCCGTGCCCCAGCTGCCGTAAACGTTATGCCCTCCACGGGCGATCGCCGCGTTGCCGGTGCGCGGATTGTAGGCGGCAACGAAGCCGCGGTCTCCGTTCGGCCCGTAGCCAACCGCGCCGCGAATATAGGTGCCCGTGCGCGGATTGTAGGCCGCACCGGCAGCAATGCCGCGATAGGGCCCGTAGGCATATCCGTAACGGCCGAACGTGCCGATGGCGGGGTTATAGAAAGCGCCGACGCCATAGGTCACCGGGCGCGGATAATAGGGCCAGTAGCCGCCACCGGCCCAGCCGTAATCCCAATAGTCGTCATAGTACCAGCCGGTGCCGTAGACGAAGGTATCCCAGGCAAGATAGGCGCCGAGATAACCCATCGTGTAGCCGAACCAGACCGCATCGGGTTCGGTATCGTAGATGCGCACATAGGTGGCATTGTAGATCGGCGACGACGGCGGGATGGTATAGATCTCGTCCGGCACCGCCTTTGCCACGGCGAATGGCCCGGTCGGTGCATCGCCGACGAACCACACCCCGTCCTTCAGCACGAAGTACTTATCGCCGACCTTGATGACGGTCTCGTTGGTGTTGACCGCATAGGTCAGGGAGGTCCCGTCGATCTTTTCGAACTTCGGGTCGCCGCTATAGGCGACGTCCACGGTGACCGAACCATCGAGGGCGACACGCGCCTTTTCGGGGATGCTGGCCTTCAGCCGTGCCTCTGCATTCTCGGAGGTGCCGGGAACGGATGAGCGCACCGTGTAGTAGGCCGCATCCTGCGGGATGTTCTGGAAGTCCTGCGGCAGTTTGGGTGTCGCAAAGGTCCAGGGTCCGTCGAGCGAGGCGCTCGCGAACCAGCGCCCGGATACGAGGATGTACCAGCTGCTATCGGCGTCACGGTAAAAGACGTCGCTCTCGGTGTTGGTCGCAACCTTGAGGCCGGTGCCCGGAACCTGCTCGAGTTTCGGCTCACCGTCGAAGGCGAGCAGTTCCGACGGCTTGTCCGAATAGATGACGTCGGGCACGATCACCTTGTCTGCCTGCGGCGGGATCGCCGCCTTGGCATCCTTCCAGTTGTCGTCGTCCGGCAGCTTGCTGAGAATGTCGGGAAGCGATGCCGCAGGCTGCCATCCCGAGGAAATATCCTTGGACTGCAGCCATGACTTGTCGTTGCGCAGGTAGTAGGCCGCGTCGGCCTCGACCTTGAACAGGTCCCAATTGGTGTTGACCGCGAAGGAGAGCCCCTCGACGCCCTTGACCGGGGCGAGCACGATCTTGCCGTCGGTCTGCACCAGGATTGCCGGCTTCTTGCTGACGAAGATCGGCGGTGCGTCGGCCTTCAGCCCCTCGACATTGCCGAGCCGCTGATAGTCGGCAAGGCTCGCCGTCAGCTCGTCCTCCGAAACGGTTATCGTCCCGACCGGCATCAGCTTGCCGACCTCAAGCGTCAGGTCCGCCAGCTCTTTGCGGTCGAGGACGGAAAAGTTGATCTCCGTCATCTTGATGTCGGAAACGACGACCTGGCCCGACGCACTGTCGGCGTCGGTCTTGCCGGTAACGCCGACCACGCCGAAGATCGGTTTGGCGTCGTCGGATTGCTTGTATTCGGCGGCAATCAGCGCATCGAGTTCGGTAAAATCCTTCCAGGCGTTGATCTGCGGCTGGTAGAGCGTGATGGTCGCGCCGCTATCGGTCTTGTAGGCGCGCGGCCAGCCGAGCCCCTTGGGATCGGCATCGTTCAGGTACTTGCCGCTGACGAAGCCGTTCTGGCCGTTGAAGCTCACCGCGCACCAGGTGCCGGCATCGTCGCATTCCTTGACATCGACCTCGGTTCCTTCGGCGATCGTGCCCAGGCTGTTGAAGCCGGTTCCCGGTCCTTCCCGGAAATTGACGGAGGCGCTCGTCGTCGCCGGCCCGGCCTGCGCCGGAACGGTGGCAATCGCGAGGAGAGTGAAAGCGAGCGTCAGTCTGCGCATTAACGGTTCTCCGAGATCCCGGGCGGCCCGACGCGCGCCCGCAACGACTGAAGCCGAAGCTGACACCGGAACCGGTTGAGCCATAAGCATCTTTGCCCGCTGCCGTAGCGCAAGTACGTAACAGTAACGGCGACCGTAACGGGTCAGCGAGACGATGGATGCGACGGCGCAGAGCGTGTCGCAGCATACGGCCGCACGGAAGCGATTCGGAGCGCCGCAGGGGCGCATGCCGTTTCACCACCCCTTACGGTCCTTCAGGTCGCCCGCTTCTGTCCCGATCGCGACGGTCGCTATCCCGTCTCCCCAAGGGAAATCATCAAAGCGTCGCAAATCTTTGTGTTTTAGCCCGTAGTGATTGCATAGAGTCATTTATTCAAGCAAACTCATATGCATGATTTGACCACTCCTACGTGCGGAGGAAATACAAGTGAACACGAAAGCCCCCAGCCAGATCGATGTCTTTGTCGGTTCCCGCGTCAGGATGCGTCGGTTGATGGCCGGACTGAGCCAGGAGAAGCTGGCCGACGGTCTCGGGATCACATTCCAGCAGGTACAGAAGTACGAAAAAGGCACCAATCGCATCGGCGCGAGCCGTCTGCAGGCGATCGCCGATATCCTCGGCGTGCACCCGAGCTTCTTCTTCCAGGAGGGTGAAGACCCTGCCGGCGCACGCAACGGCGACACAACGCGCGAACCGAGCGAAATCTCGTCCTTCGTTTCGTCGAAGGAAGGCATCGCGCTCAACCGCGCTTTCCTGAAGATCACGGATCCGGTGCTGCGCAAGAAGATCATCTCGCTGGTGGCAGCCGTTGCCCAGACGCCGGAGACCGAGACCGCCCGCTCAAGCGCGAGCCACGCTCAGGACCTGCACGGCTAAACACCCGCGCCCGACAGGCCAGCGCCCGACAGGAATGACCGGATGACATTCAGACTGCAGACCCTCGGGCGCTTGCGGCTCGTCGATAACGGCGGGCGTCAGGTAGCGTTTCCCGAAAAGGGTCTGCTGATCCTGTGTCATCTGATCGTCGACGGCCACAGCGAGCAGTCCAGAAACGATATCGCCAAGCTCCTTTGGGACGAGATCGTCCCGAGCCAGGCCTTCGTCAATCTGCGCAAGACGATCTCCCGCATCAGCGCGCGCCAGGAAGAGCTCGGCTGTCATTTCCTGAGTTTCTCGCCGTCGTCCGTGCGCCTCGACGCCAGCCGGCTCAAAAGCGACGTCGATGCCATCGGGCGCGAGGCCGGCGATCCGCTTTCGCGCCTCCAGTGGGCGGTCGAAACGTTCCAGGAAGACTTCCTCAAGGACCTGAAGTCCCAGGGCCAGGCGCTGCATGGCTGGATCGAGCGGCAGCGTGGCGAGCACATGGCGCTGCTGCGCGAAAGCCTGCTGCTCGCAGCAGCGGAGGCGACGAACAACCATCGCAAGCTGGTCAAGGCGGCGGCGACCCGGCTGCTCGAGCGCAACCCGCTCGACGAGGACGTGCGCAAGATCCTGACCCAGGCGTTTCAGCTCGAAGGCAATCACCTGGAGGCACGGGCCGTCTCGAATGGCGGCGGTGCGATCGCGGTCAGCAGGCCGGAATTTCGATCGGTCTCCACGATAATTGCGCCCACGCCGGAGGCGGCCGTCGACACGCGCCCGCCGCGCGTCGTCCTTCTGCCGCCGAACAACGGCGCGATCGACAGTCCGGCAACACAATTTGCGAGCGCCCTGATCGAGGATGTGACGATCGGGCTTTGCGCGCTTCGCTCGGTTTCGGTGATCGCGCCCTATACGGCCGCGCAGATCAGCCTGCAGGCCGACAAGGCCAACACCTACCAGAAGCATGCCATCAGCTACATTCTCGACACGCGCCTCACCGACGAAGGCAGCCGGCTGACACTCTTCACGCAACTGATCTTCTTTGCCAATGACGAGGTGATCTGGGCCGACCGTTTCAATCTCGACGGTGACGGGCTGATGGCGTCGCGACGGGAAATCGCCCGCCAGATCGCGCTGGCGATCGCCAACCAGGTGGAGCGCAACGAGACCCATCGCCAGAGCTACGAGACCAATGTCGGTTCCTACCGCAACTTCCTGCTCGGCCAGCGCTATCTCAAGCAGCTCAATCTTCCGGAGGTACGGCGCGCCCGCAAGAGTTTCCGCGAAGCGCTCTACCAGAACGGCGACTTCGCGCCGGCGATGAGCGGTCTGGCCCGCAGCTATTTCGTCGAATGGCTGCTGACGGCCCGTGGCGACGCCGAACTGCTGGCGCTTGCCGAACGGCATGCGCGCGATGCGGTGGTGGCCGACGACACGCTGGCGACGGGCTACCGCGAGCTTGGCGTCGTCAAGCTCTACTTGAGACAGTTCGACGAGAGCATGGAATACCATGACAAGGCGGAGGCGCTGAGCCCTCAGCACGCCAACGTGATCGCGAGCTATGCCGATACGCTGGTGCAGGCCTCACGCCCCGAGGGCGGCCTGCGCAAGATCCAGGCAGCAATCGAGCTCAACCCGATTGCGCCGGACGAGTATTTCTGGACCGCGGCCGGCGCCAGCTACTCGCTTGGCCAGTATGAGCAGGCGATCGCCTATATCGAGCGCATGCGCGATCCGACCCCTGCCGACCGCCTGGCGGCGGCAAGTTGGGGCATGCTCGGCAACCGGAAGAAGGCGCGCCAGTTCGTCCGTAAGACTTTCGACGTGCATCCGGACTTTGATCTCGACAAGTGGATGACGATCGTTCCCTTTAGGGAAGAATGGCAGCGCGTTCATTATTGCGAGGGCCTGCGCAAGGCAGGCTTCTGATTTCTCACATCAGCAACGGCCAGGAGGGGAAAATGGCAAAAGTAGTGGTGATCGGTTTGGCGGACGACAACCGTCTTTGGGTCGCGGATCTGGATGCGGGCACGGTCACGCAGATTGCGACGCCGACGCAGGGACCGCTGGCTGCGGCCAACGACCTACGCAACAACAGTGGGGCCATGGTGCACAAGGGCGTCAATCTCGCCGTCGTTGCAGCCTCGTCCGGCTCCGTTTCCGGCGGGTTCATGGACGGCTAGTCCACGCGTGGCACAAGCCGATGAAACCGGCCGGCCGTCGGACGAGCATTCCAGCCGTCCGGCGGCCGGCGCGTTTTGCTATAGCGATCGCACCTGCCCGCCCGAAGAAACATTCCGGCGGATCGAGGCATATTTGCCGGCGCTCGGCGTCACCCGGCTTGCGCGATTGACGGGCCTCGACCGGATTGGCATCCCGGTGTGGAGCGCCGTATCGCCCAACGCCCGATCAATCGTCATCAACCAGGGAAAAGGCATCACCGATATCGACGCCAAGGTTTCGGCGGCCATGGAGGCGATCGAGCGCGCAGTGGCCTGCGCACCGTCAACCGCGACAAGAACGGCCACCAGCCGGGCTCTTTCCGAAACAGGCGACCGAACATTGCATCTGCCGGAGCTCATCGCGGCCGGGCAAGCGGACCTTCAGGACGACGAAACCATCGACTGGCTCCGGGGCTTCGATCTCTTGGACGGCGCAACCACCTGGATTCCGCGCCAAGCTGCGATCCTCGACCGCACGATCGTCGGCTGTCGCTACTGGCAATCCTCCGACGGCCTGGCATCGGGCAACACCGAGACCGAGGCGGTCCTGCACGGCTTGCTCGAGCGCATCGAGCGCGATGCCGAAACGCTGTGGCGAATGCTGCCGCTAAGCGGCAAGCACCGCGGCTGCATCGATCCGGGAAGCTTCGAGGATCCCGCTCTCGACGGGCTCGCGGAACGGATCGCCGCCGCGGGCCTGGACCTGCGCCTCTTCGACATGACGAGCGACGTCGGCATTCCCTGCTATGCCGCGACCCTTGCAGAAGCGGGCATTCTGTCCGCCAGGCAGCCGCGCTATCACGACGTCACCATCGGGCACGGCGCCCATCCGGTCGCGCGGCGCGCCGCCATCCGTGCGATGACGGAGGCTGCCCAGTCGCGGCTCACCTATATCAGCGGCGCCCGCGACGACGTGTTTCCGGAAACCTTCACCCGCGACCTTCCCGAGGAAACGCGAGGCCTGTTTGCCGCCGCGCCGCAGCGGAGAAGCTTAGCGGCGCCAGATGCCCCTGCCGGGCCGAAGGCGCTGCTCGATGACGTCATGTGGCGGCTCGAAACGGCCGGCATCCGGACGGTTGTCGTCGTTCCGCTGATGGAAGGCGTTGCGCCTTTCTCCGTGGTCAAGGTCATCGTTCCGGCCCTTGAAAATCCCGACGGTCTGCGCAAGCGCCGTTTCGGCGAACGGGCGCTCGCGCGCGCACTGGAGGCCGGATGAACGTCGCCTTTGTCGGCCCGACCTTGCCCGACGTACGAAACGCCGCGGACAAGAGCGTTCTCGTCCTCCCGCCCGCCGTCCAGGGCGACGTGCTGCGCGCAGTTGAGGACGGCGCAACCGCGATCGGGCTAATCGACGGCAACTTCGAGAATGTCGCGCCCGTCTGGCACAAGGAAATCCTCTATGCCCTGTCGAGAGGCGTGCAGGTCTTCGGCGCGGCCAGCATGGGCGCGCTGCGGGCAGCAGAATGCGCCCCCTTCGGCATGGTCGGCGTTGGTGAGATCTACCGGCAATACGCCGAGGGCGAGCGCGTGGACGACGCCGACGTTGCGCTGATCCATGGCCCCGCCGAACTCGGCTATCTGCCGCTGACGCTACCGCTGGTCAATGTCGATGCGACGCTCAGGCGCCTTTCGCAGAGCCACGCCCTTGCCCCGGAGCTCGCAGCGTCGATCGGCGCGACCGCGTCCGCCATGTTCTACAAGGAGCGCAACTGGGCGAGCATCGTCGCGCGCGTGGCGCTTCCGGCGGGCACGGACCGCACCCGTCTCGTTGCTCTGCTCGCGCGCGAATATGTCGACCAGAAGGGCATCGACGCGCGACATTTGCTGGACGTACTGCGACATGCACCGGCCCAACGAACGGTTGTACCGCGAAGCTGGAAATTCAATTCTACCAGCATGTGGAAGAGGTTGTTCGGTCAACCTGACGCTTCATCTTAAGGGTGTGGTTTTCAGATACAACGTGTGTCACGCTCATGTCACGCGCACTCCCGCCAAGTCACGCTATGATTGGTCACGCTGGGCTGGGCCTTTGGGTCCAATGGAAGCTGGGGAAAATCATGCTATCTTCATTTGCTGTACCGGTCGAACCGGAAGACAAGGAAAAGGAGCTCTTGGCACTGGCTCGTCTCGTCACCTATGCGCGCGACTCCGCCAAGACCCTCAACGTCGAAGGCGTGCAATACTGCCTCGAACTCGCGCTCGCATCGCTGCTCAAGGAAGCCGAGGACTGTGGCAGCCAGAGAGCACATCTGACCAACGAGCTGCTGACGCGCCCGAGCCTCGGTCGCTGCTAGATTCGACGCCGCTTCTGGGATTGCCGTCATCCGGCGATTGGTCTGCCTCCGCGAACCCTTAGTTTTGCGGATAAGCGACGGCATGACCTCCATGACGCCGACAACCGGATAGCCCCGTTTTGCCAAAGGCGAAGCGGGGTTGCCGCTGTTGTTCGGCCCGCGGTGGGCCTCTCCCCGCGCTTCGCCGCGAGCGGATTTGGTCGCCGAACGATCACTCTCTCGCACCGCATGAGTCAGCCCCCTGAGAATCCGGAAAACAAGCGGCCGGGACGGATATTCCCCACAAACCAGTTCCGTTCGAAAGCCCGCTTCGCGCTTTCGTTGAAATTTAGTCCATAATTTCCATAGATAATATTGAGTGAACGAACCACCTCCGGTTAGGCTTCTCCCATCACGTGCGAACCGGCGCAGGGCTCTTGTCCGAGCGACTGCCCCGAACGCCCGAACGACCAAGGGAGACCAGCTTGAGCCAGACAAATCCAACCCTGCCCGTCCTTGACCTCTCGCGCTTTGCGCCGGGCCACCCCGAGCGGGCCGCAGCGCTCGACGAGTTGCGTAGCGTTGCCCGCTCGGTGGGCTTCTTCTATCTCGAGGGCCACGGCATTCCGCAGGAAGAGATCGACGGCATTCTTTCGCTTTCGCGCCGCTTTTTCGCGCTGCCGGAGGATGACAAGCTGGCGATCGAGATGCGCAAGTCGCCGCACTTCCGCGGCTACAATCGCGCCGGCCTCGAATATACCCGGGGCACCCAGGACTGGCGCGAACAGGTGGACTTCGGCCCTGAGCGCCAGAGCCTCGAAGTTGCGTCCGGCGACGCGCCGTGGAAGCGACTCGTCGGCCCGAACCAGTTTCCCGGCGCCTTGCCGAAACTGAAGCCGGCGATCCTTGGCTATATCGAGGCGGTCACCGGGCTCGGCATCCGCTTGATCGAGATTTTCTCCGAAGCGCTTGGGCAGAAGCCAGACGTCTTCGGGCCGATCTACCGCGATGGCCCCAACCAGTTGCTGAAAATCATCCGCTATCCCGGCCGCGACAAAACCGAAAGCGACCAGGGCGTGGGCGCCCACAAGGATGGCGGCTTCGTCACCATCCTGTTGCAGGACGTGGTCGGCGGGCTGCAGGTCGACGACGGCAAGGGCGGCTGGATCGACGCGCCGCCGAAGCGCGGCAGCTTCGTCATCAATGTCGGCGAACTCTTGGAACTGGCGTCGAACGGCTATCTGCTCGCCAACATCCACCGGGTGGTGACGCCGCCGGCCGGCGGTGATCGGCTCTCGGTCGCCTTCTTCCTCGGCGCCAATCTCGCATCGACCATCCCGGTCCTCGATCTGCCGCCACATCTTGCAGCCGAAGTCCGCGGCGTCACCCAGGATCCGCAGAACCCGCTCTTCCACGAGGTCGGCCGCAACGTGCTGAAATCCCGGCTGCGCTCGCACCCCGATGTCGCCGCCGCGCACCACGCAGACCTGCTGGAACGGCCAAAGGCGGCCGAGCCTGCCTAACCAACCGGACAGCGCCGATCAACCTGAGAGCCAAGGAGAAATGGCATGACGATCCATCAGAAGCCGGAAGAGCCTGCAGTCGAGATCAAGGTGCCGACCGGCCTGCGCGAAGCCAGCGGCCGGCTGCATCCCGAAACGCTGGCGCTGCACGGTGGCAGCTATCGCTTCGATCCGGCAAGCGGCGCCGTCGCCGTGCCGATCTACCAGACGACCTCCTACCAGCTGCCGGGCACCGACGGCGCCGACAAGCTCTTTGCGCTGGAGGCGCCCGGGCATCTCTACACCCGCGTCTCCAACCCGACGCAGGACGCCTTCGAACAGCGGCTGGCGGAAATCGAAGGGGGTGCAGCAGCGCTCGCACTTGGCTCCGGCCAGGCGGCATCGGCCTTTGCGCTCCTGAACCTTGCGCGCTCCGGCGACAATGTCGTCAGCGCTGCGGGCCTTTATGGCGGTACCTGGGCGCTGTTTGCCGCGACGCTGAAAAGCTTCGGCATCGAGGTCCGTTTCGTCGATGCCGCTGATCCGGAAGCCTTTGCCCGGGCGACGGACGAGCGGACGCGCGCCTACTACGCCGAGTCCCTGCCGAACCCGAAGCTCGAGGTCTTTCCGATTGCCGAGGTCGCCGAAATCGGCAAGCGCTTCGGCATTCCGCTAATCGTCGACAACACCGCAGCACCGCTGACGATCCGTCCCTTCGACCATGGCGCGGCCGTCGTCGTCTACTCGACGACGAAGTACATCGGCGGGCACGGCACCTCGATCGGCGGCGCGATCATCGACAGCGGCCAGTTTCCCTGGCACGGGCATGAGGCGCGGCATCCGAACCTGCACGAGCCGGATCCGAGCTACCAGGGCAAGACCTGGCTCGAAAAAGCGGCCGCAATCGCGTTTCATCCCTATATCCTGCGCGCCCGCGCCGTGCTCCTGCGCGACCTTGGCGCGGCGATCAGCCCGCTGAACGCATTCCAGTTCATCCAGGGCCTGGAAACGCTGCCTCTGCGTATCCGGCAACACAACGAGAACGCCATCAAGGTGGCCGAGTTCCTCCGCACCCACCCGAAAGTGGCGCGGGTGATCTTCCCGAAGTTCCAAGATGGCGAGGCAAAGGCGCGCGGCGAAAAATATCTGCTGAACGGCCACTATAGCGCGCTTGTCGGCTTCGAGCTGAAGGACGGTCGCGAGGCGGGACGGCGTTTCATCGACGGGCTGAAGCTGCTCTACCACGTCGCCAACATCGGCGACGCACGCTCGCTCGCCATCCATCCGGCAACGACGACGCATTCGCAGCTGTCTGAGATCGATCAGCTGAAAACCGGCGTGACGCCTGGCTATGTCAGGCTTTCGATCGGGATCGAACATGCCGACGACATCATCGCCGACCTCAGGCAGGCGATCGACGCGGCCTGAGCGAACGACGCTTTCGCATCTTCCGCGGGCGCATCCACGAGGGGTGAGCCCGCGGAGCCGTTTTCGGTTCAAGACACGTCCATAGGCCTTTGTTTCGTTTCATGCGAAAAGGGAGCAGTCATGTCGGATTGATGTTGCCGGGCGCGTCCGTCGCCGCGGCACATCGAGACGCGCACAAGGAGGAAAAGACAATGAGCACGAACACCCAGGTCCTGCTTGCCGCGCGGCCATCCGGGAAACCGGCACCCAGCGATTTCCGCGTCGTCGAAACGGCAATTCCGGAACCGGCGGAAGGCGAGGTTCTCCTGAAGATCCTCTACCTTTCGCTCGACCCCTATATGCGCGGCCGGATGAATGCCGGCCGGTCCTATGCCAAGCCGGTGGAGATCGGTGCGGTCATGGAGGGCGGTACGGTCGCCCGCGTCGTCCGCTCGCGTCACCCGGATTTCAGCGACGGCGACTTCGTGCTTTCCCACTCCGGCTGGCAAAGCTATGCGCTATCGCGCGGTGCTGACCTGCGCAAGCTCGATCCGGCGGCCGCGCCCCTGTCGACGGCGCTCGGCATTCTCGGCATGCCCGGCTTCACCGCCTATGCGGGACTGCTGACGATCGGCAAACCCCAGCCCGGCGAAACGGTCGTCGTGGCGGCCGCAAGCGGCGCTGTCGGCTCGGCGGTCGGGCAGATTGCCCGTATCAAAGGCGCGCGCGCAGTCGGCATCGCCGGCGGCGCGGACAAATGCGCCTTCGTCCGCGACACGCTCGGCTTCGATGCGGTGATAGATCATCGCGCGCCGGATTTCGCCGAACAACTCGCCGCCGCCTGCCCGAAAGGCATCGACGTTTATTTCGAGAATGTCGGCGGCCATGTCTGGGATGCGGTGTTTCCGCTGCTGAACGACTTCGCCCGCGTACCCGTCTGCGGCTTGATTGCGCACTACAACCAGCCCGCGGGCGCGCAAGCCGGGGGCGACCGGCTGCCTGGCGTCATGCGTGAAGTGCTGAGCCGGAGCCTGCTCATCCGGGGCTTCATCCAGCGCGAGTTTGCCGACCAGCGGCCGCTCTTCTATCGGGAGATGGCCGACTGGATCAAAAGCGGCGAGGTGCGATATCGCGAAGACATCATCGACGGGATCGAGAATGCGCCGGAGGCCTTCATCGGTCTGCTCGACGGCCGCAATTTCGGCAAGCTGGTCATCCGGGTCGCCGCCGAAAACTGAGTAGGCCCGGGCCCAGCGTTACTGCTGGGCGACCGGCTGTAGGCCGGCCTTGGCGAGACCGTCATCGAGCAGTGCGATCAGGTCCGGCGCGTAGCCGCGAGCGACGAGTTCCGCCTCGTATGGCTGTGGCGAGCGCGTTTTACCCAGGCGCAATCCGTCGAGCGCGCTTGTCGCCTCCCGCGTCAGGCCGAGCTGGCCTGCCGCTGCCACGCGCAGAAGATTAACGGCCGTGTCCGCCGGATTGGCAAGCTCGCGGGCACGCCTCAGCGCTTCGCGATAGCGGCCGCTGCGATAGTCTTCCAGCGCCAGGGTCAGCGCGGCGTCGTGGTGCAGATACTCGCTGCCGGCATCCGCCATGCGGGCCAGGTTCACACCGTCCGAATAGGCGCCGCTGACGAACAGCAGCAGGCCGAGCCGAGCCGGAATGGCGTCGTCGAGCGGATTGAGAGCGGCCGCACGACGACCGGAGATGAATGCCGCCTCCGTCTCGCCAGCCGCAAAGCGTGCCTGCATCTGGGCCACATAGCTCTGGCTCGATTGCGGCGCCAGAGCAACGGCCTTGTCCGCAAGTTTCAGGGCACGCTCGGCAACCGTCGGCGCAGCGCTGGCTTCGCCGGTCGCAACCAGGACCATCGCAAGGCTCGCCAGAACATCGGCGTCGGCGGCCTGGTAGGAGACCGATTTTTCGAGGCACCCGTGAGCCGAAGCCAGGCCCTCAGGATCGATCCGTGCCAGCGCCACATCCGCCTGGAGGACGCAGCCGTAGCCGATCGACGGCGTCACCAGCTGCCGCGCAGCCTCCAGGCTGACGATGACGCCCTCCTCGCCGGCAAGCGAAAGAGCAAGACGGGAAAGCAGCTTCTCCTGTATTTCGCGCGCATCGCCGCTGTCGAGCGCCGCCTTCGAAATGCCCGCCCTCAGGGCCTCGTTGCTTTGCACGTCGATGACCTGCCAGGAGACCTCGTGCCGGCGTTCGTCGGTGCTGTAGGCGATCGAAAGCCTGTATTCCTTGCTGCCCTGCAGCTTGACCGGCGGCGCGGACGAGACCCACCCGGTGATCGAAGCCACGTCGACACCCGCGGGCGAGACCGGCGCGAGGGTACGGACAGCGGAAAACTGCGAGAGCGCGTGGACGAGATAGTCTCCCGCCTTCTTCTGCACGTCGTCGTCGGCCCCGAGCCGCGTCGGCACGTCAACGACGATTGTCGGCTTGGCCGAGAAAACTGGTTGCCAGGGAAGATGGTCGGCCACGGACAGGTAGAAGGCCCCGGCCATGACCACCGCGCCGGCACCGAGTGCGGCGAAGCCGGCAAGCGGGCGCCATTTGCGCGCAACGACGGCCGGCGCAACCACCGGCTCTACGGGCTGCTCAGCTGCGGGCTCTGAAACCGGCGCCGCGCGCTCGGGCATCCCTCTCAAGGGCTCGCCGCTGATCACGAACTGTGGGACGTAATTGCCCTTCGGCAACTCGATGCGAAGCTCCGCTCTTTCGCCGAGCGCCTCGTAATACTGCGCCATGGCAGCGCGCAGGCGCGACGCTTCCACCCGAACGATCGGATCGGTCGCAGGATCGAAGGAGGCGGGCCGCCCGAAGACGTCGATGGCGATCGTGTAGGCTTTCACCTGGCCAGAACGGCCAGCGAAAAACTCGTCAACCAGATACCGCAAGAGCTTGCGATGACGCTCGGTCGCGTGAAACTGGCTATCGGCAAGAATGCGCTCAAGGGCGGCTCGCGCCTCGCATTCTGCAACGGCAATGCAGTTCATATGACCCGCATTTCTGCTGGCTTCCATGATGCGCTCCCAACTGCCACAACCCCAAAGAGAGTGCAACGCGAGGCGAACTCTAGACGAGAGCTTCTGTGGCGGAAAGAAGAATATCGCACCGTCACAAAATATTTTTATCGAAGAATTGAATCATTTTAAATTGAAACAGGAACCCCCGATAATTCCCATAGAATTCTTGTGGGGTTTTCGTCGCCCTGGCAAGCTCAAACGAGGTATTCGTTAATCACAACGGACTAGGCTCATGTCCCCGTATCGGCGATACAGACGGAAATGACCTCTTCTTCGATCTCGCGACAGATCAATTCATACTCCGAGATCATCGAATGATCCAGTGGGGCGAGACGCCTTTGCCGGTCAAGCATCGAGCTTGCTTCCTCATAGGCTTCGCAGAGGCTTGCCAGGGACTGGTTCTTGGCACTGATCAATTGCAACTGGCCGCGCAATGCCGGCAGCTTGAGCATAAGCTTCAGAAGTCCCCGTTGAAAGGCTGCGCTGGGCATGGGTTACCATCCGCCTGAACGACAATCGATGCTCATGCATTGGCATTCCCCGGGGTGCCAGTGACGACCAGACACCGTTGCGGGCGGGGGCCGGCTCGCCGGTCGGCGCTTGTGGCCAATTTGGCCCTCGCTTACCTCTCCCCTGAACGAAAAGTGGCACGAACGCCGATTTTCGGAAGTACGTAACAGTAACATTGGGCCGTATTGGCCGCCGTCTTGGCGATCTTCGCCTCGAATCCTCATGAATTGCGCCGTCACCGGCCGCATGGGCGATATCGCGATCGATCCTGGGAAATATTCCTCGGCGGGATAGACGCGCCAGAGCCCCGTCGTTCGCGCGGCGATGGCCAGCCGGTGACGGCGCGCAGCAAGTCGTGCTCGTCACCGGCCTTCGCCTCGACATCGATCGCTGGCGCATACCGCGCCACCAGCGCAGCCGTTTATTTTTCGAAGGCGTAGATCTTGCGCCAGTCGTTCTTCATGTCGACCAGCAGCCAGTTCCGCTGCTCGGCCTCGGTCATCGCCTTGTCCAGTTTTCCGACAGGCGATTGGCGATCATAGGCCCATTCGCGCTCCCCGTCCGTGTGGTGCACGATCATGCCGAAACGCGGGCCGGAGCCCGCCGTTACCCAACGCAGCATCTCATAGTCGCCGTCGGAATTGCCCGCGGCAAAGATCGGCCGCCGGCCGATGAAGGTGTTGATCCCGACCGGCTTGCCAGCACCGTCGTCGATGAAGTCGATCTTCGGTTCGCGCATCAGCACCGGCGCGTCGCCGTGGAGTTCGTACTTCGTCGCGATGCTGCTGCCGACGACCTGCTCGGGCGGAATGCCATACATCTGCTCGGTCATCGGCCGCATGAACTCGATACCGCCGCCCGAGACGATATAGGTCTTGAAGCCGTTTGCCCGCAGATAATCGAGCAACTCGCGCATCGGCAGAAATGTGATCTCGTTATAGGGGCGATCGAAGCGCGGGTGCCGGGCGGTCGCAAACCAGTCCTTGACCGTCTTCGTGAACGCGTCCGTCGTCATTCCGGCATGGGTCGCCATGACCAGCTCGACGATGCCTTTTTCGCCGGCGGCGGCAACGCCTGCCATGTCGCCCTTCAGCAACGATGCGAACGGCTCCTTGTCCTTCCACTCGGGATGCTCGGGCGCCATCGCCTTGACGCGGTCGATTGCGAACATGCCCTGGAAATAGTTCGGCTGCTCGGTCCAGAGCGTGCCGTCATTGTCGAAAACGGCGATCCGCTCTGCCGGCGCCACGAAATCGGCGTTGCCTTCGCTGGTGACCCGTGTGACGAAATCGACGATCTCGGTTTTCGCTGCGCCATCGTTCCACGAAGGGAGCGTGTCGGCCGGCGTATCCGCTGCCAGGAGCGCGCTCGGCGATGCAAAGGCCGCAGCGAACGTAAACAGCAGGCCGGCGAGCCTGGAGCGACGCCGCAGTCTACCGGCATCGTCGGCCACCAAGGACCCGGAACGCATCGCTGTTGCCGTCATCATCCATCCTCCTCGCGGAACGGTTTTTAAAGTCCTCTGGGCGGATCAGGGCCGCCGAATGCAACGGAACCCGATGTGGGTCGTCGCCGCGTTTTCCTCATGCGCGTGACGCGCCGCCGGCCGATACCGACGACAATAGTTGGGCGCACAGAGGTGCGAGCCCCCTTTCACCACCCGACGGGCAATGTGGAGCGTGGGCTGGCGCGGATCGAAGCTCGCCTCCCGGTCCCCGCCCCGCGGATTGGCGGGAATGCAGCAGCTCTTTTGCGCCGGCGCCGGGTGGCGGGTCGACCAGAAGTCGCTGGTCCATTCCCAGGTATTGCCGATCATGTCGTAGAGGCCGTAGCCATTAGCGGGGAAGCTCGCGACCGGCGAGGTTCGTTCGAAGCCGTCGGGCCTCAGATTTTCCGTCGGAAACAGGCCGTGCCAGGTGTTCGCCATGAAGCGCCCCTCCGGGACCAGTTCGTCTCCCCAGGCAAATTCCGCGCCTTCGAGCCCGCCTTTCGCGGCGAATTCCCACTCCGCTTCCGTCGGCAGGTCCTTGCCCGTCCAGGCTGCATAGGCCCTGGCGTCGAGAAAGGAGACCTGCACCACCGGATGGTCGAGCTTGCCGCGGATGTTGCTTTGCCGCCCGTAGGGTCGCCGCCAATCGGCGCCGAACTTGAAGTTCCACCATTGCGACGGACTGTTGCCGGCCACCCGTTTCGGCGGATCGAAGATCACCGAGCCCGCCCGCATCATTTCCGGAAGCGCGCCCGGATAATCCTTCGGGTCCGGCGTCTTTTCCGCCTCGGTCACGTAACCGGTCGCCTCGACGAAGGCAGCAAATTGCCGGTTGGTAACGGGCGTGACGTCGATCCAGAAGCCGTCGACCTTCACCGGATGGGCCGGCGCCTCCTCCGGATAATGCTTGTCCGAACCCATGACAAAGGTCCCGCCCTCGATCCAGACCTGCTCGCGGGCGCTGATTGCCGCCGGCGTTTCGTCGACAAGGGGCATTTTCGGGGACATTTGCATCTGGCTCTGATCTCCCTGGGCACCATCGGCCAAGATATCCGCGGACGGCCGGCCCACGTTAGCGCCAAATGCCCGCCGCCCAAAGTACGTAACCGTTACGCAATCGCCCGAAGCCTCTGGGATGCGAAGCCGCCTGCCGTGGGGCGTACCTGCCAGCGTCACGCAGTCCTTCGTTACTGTTACGTTCTTTCCAATCGGACTGATTTAACAATAAGCTCAAGCGAAAGTGCATGACGACTGATATTGCCGACAGGGCAAGGGAGCAGGACTTCATGGGTGCACGCGACGATATCCAGCAACTCGGCAAGCGCATCGGCGAAGCGATCATCGGCCAGGAGGGCATGATCGAGCGCTTGCTGCTGGGGTTGCTCAGCAACGGCCACCTGCTGGTCGAGGGCCTGCCCGGACTTGCGAAAACCCGCGCGATCAAGAGCATGGCGAAGAACCTCGATGCGGAGCTTTCGCGCATCCAATTCACGCCGGACCTCTTGCCGGCCGACATCACCGGCTCCGAAGTCTATTTCTCCGAGGGCGGCAAGGGCGCGTTCCAGTTCCAGGAAGGGCCGATCTTCGCCAATCTCATTCTCGCCGACGAAGTGAACCGCGCGCCGGCCAAGGTGCAGTCGGCCCTGCTCGAGGCGATGGAGGAGCGCCAGGTCACGATCGGCGGCAAGAGCCATATGCTGCCCGATCTCTTCCTGGTCATGGCGACCCAGAACCCGATCGAGCAGGAAGGCACCTATCCGCTGCCCGAGGCGCAGCTCGACCGCTTCCTCATGCACATCCAGGTGGACTATCCGGATGCGGCCTCGGAGGCGGACATCATGCGGCTCGTACGCTCGGAGGAAACCAACGCCAAGTCCAACAACCATGCGACCGAGAAGCTCGCCCAGGACGCGGTCTTTGTGGCGCGCAAGGAAATTTCGGCGATCACCGTTTCCGAAGCGATCGAGAACTACATCGTCGCGCTGGTGATGGCGACGCGCTATCCCGACAAGGTCGACAAGGATCTCGCCAAATGGCTCCAGGTCGGCGTCAGCCCGCGCGGCGTCATCGGCCTCGACAAGGTTTCGCGGGCGCATGCCTGGCTGAACGGCCGCGACTTCGTCACGCCCGACGACGTGCAGGCGACCGTGCACGACGTCTTTCGCCACCGCCTGGTGCTTTCCTACGAAGCCCATGCCGGCGGCACCACCGCCAACCAGGTGATCGACCGCATCGTCGAGCTCGTCGCGGTCGCCTGAGGATGGAGGTTCGTCGATGGCCATATCCTTGCCGGCCCTCGCCCGCTCACGCGGCATCATAAAGCCCCGCACGGCCGACACCACCGGCGTCTATACCTCCGTGGACGCGCTTGTCGGGCTCGAAGCCATGGCCCGCGACCTGACGTTCCTGCGCAAGGCGCCGGTGCGGCGCCTGCTTGCCGGGCGTCATGAATCGCGCATGCGCGGCCGCGGACTGTCCTTCGAGGAACTGCGCAACTACCTGCCCGGCGACGACATCCGCGCGATCGACTGGCGCGTGACGGCGCGCACCGGCAAACCGGTCGTGCGCGTCTACGACGAAGAGAAGGACCGTCCAGCCCTCATTGTCGTCGACCAGCGCATCAACATGTTCTTCGGCAGCCGCCGCGCGATGAAGTCCGTCGCCGCGGCAGAGGTCGCGGCACTTTCCGCCTGGCGCGTACTGGCGCTCGGCGACCGTGTCGGCGGCTTCGTCTTCGGCGACGAGGAGGTGACCGAGACGCGCCCCTACCGCAGCCGCGAAGCGGTGATCCGGCTCGCCGACAGCATCGTTCGCCACAACACCGCGCTGCAGGCCGGTTCGCAGGCGCCGCATGGCGCCGAGCAGCTCGATGTCGTGCTGACGACCGTCGCCAACATCGCCCGGCACGATCACCTGGTCATCGTCATCAGCGACTTCGACGGCTACAGCCTCGAAACCCGCGACATGCTTTTGAAGCTCTCGGCCCACAACGACGTGATCTGCGTTCTGATCTACGATCCCTTCCTGCTCGAACTGCCGCGCAAGGGCGATATCGTCTTCAGCGGCGGGCTGCTTCAGGCCGAAGTGCAGTTCGGCCACGGCAACGTGCGCGAGGCGATCGACAGCTTTGCCCGCAAACGCGGGCGGGCGCTGCGCGCCTGGCAGGAGGAGCTCGGCCTGCCGATGCTGCCGATCTCATCAGCGGAAGAGGTGGCGCCGCAACTGCGCACCATGCTCGGCCAACTCGCCAGCCGGCAACGGAGGCGATGATGGCGACGGCGGCCCCTCCGAAAGATCCGCTGCTCGACGCCGCCCTTCGCGGGCTTGCGGATATCGCCTTGCCGCAGCCGGTCTCGATGATGCCTCAAACCCAGGCATGGGCAGCGCTCGGCTGCTTCATATTGCTGCTGATCGCGCTTGCCTGCTGGCGCTGGTATCGCCGCTGGGAGGCCAATAGCTACCGCCGCGAAGCGCTCGCCGACCTCAGGAAGATCGAGGCCGGACTGGCCTCCGCGGGCACGCGTGGCGAGGCCCTTGTTGCCCTGCCTGTTCTTTTGAAGCGGACCGCGCTTTCGGTCTGGCCGCGCGAGGCCATTGCCGGCCTGCACGGTACCGGCTGGACCAAATACCTCGACGCTCATTCCGGCGGCCCCGTCTTCCCGATCGCCTCTGCGCGTTTTTTCGAGGAAGCCGAGTATCGCGGCCGCCAGGCGCTCGCCGCGGTCCCTGAGGCAGAGGCAAGGGCTTACATCGCGGCAGCGCGGCATTGGATCGAGGCGCATCATGTACGTGCTTGACCACGCCTGGGCGCTGATCCTCTTGCCGTTACCCTTCCTCGTCTGGTGGCTGCTTCCGCCATACCGCGAGCAATCGGCTGCCGTCAGGGTGCCGTTCTTCAAGGACATCACGGCGGCCGCCAATCTCGGCCCGACCGAAGGTTCCGTCGTTCCGAGGACCAATCTCGGCCAGAAAGTGATCGCGCCCCTGTGCTGGACACTGATCGTGCTGGCGCTGGCCCGGCCGCAATATGTCGAGCCGCCGATCGAAAAGGTCGAGCCGCAGCGCGACCTGATGCTGGCGATCGATCTTTCGCAATCCATGGACACGCGCGATTTTCGCGATCCCGCTGGCAACCTGCAGACCCGCGCCGAAGCCGTGCACAAGGTGGTCGCCGACTTCATCGACCGGCGTCCCAATGACCGGCTCGGCCTGATCGCCTTCGGCGATGCGCCCTATCCGCTCGTTCCGTTCACGCTTGACCACAAGACCGTCAAGCTGATGCTGGCCGACAGCCTGCCGGGCATGGCCGGTCCGCGCACCGCCGTCGGCGACGCGATCGGGCTTGCGATCAAGATGTTCGACGCCAGCACCGCGCCGGACAAGGTGATGATCCTCTTGACCGATGGCAACGACACCGCCAGCAAGATGCCGCCCGACAAGGCCGCCGGCATCGCCGCCGAGCGAAAGGTGGTGATCCATACGGTCGGCATTGGCGATGCCAATGCCCAGGGCGAACAGAAGCTCGACACGGCGGCGCTGCAGCAGATCGCCGAAGCGACGAAGGGGCGCTACTTCTTCGGCCAGGACCAGGCCGGTCTGCAAAACATCTACCAGTTGCTCGACCAGCTGACGCCGGCAAACCAGAAGACGCTCTCCTGGCGGCCGCGCATCGAGCTGTTTTACTATCCTCTGGGTGCGGCACTCCTGCTGGTGCTCGCCTATCACGCCGCCATGTGGCTCCTGTCGTCGCTCGGCGACCGCCGCCAGCGCCGGGAGGCAGCGCCATGATCGCGGATTTTCATTTTCTGCGGCCGCTGTGGCTGCTGGCGCTCGCTGCTGTCCCGATGCTGATCTATCTCGTCACCCGGCGCGGCGATGTCCGCTCGCAGTGGCAGGACATGATCGCACCGCACCTGCTCGATCATCTGCTGATCGACAAGGGCGGCAAGCGGCGCTTCCAGCCGGTACATATCACCGCTGCGTTGATCGCCGTTGCGGCGATCGCGGCCGCCGGCCCGACCTGGCAGCGCGAGCGGCCGCCCTTCGTCGAGGACACCGCGCCTCTGGCCATCGCCATCGACCTCAACCCGACGATGAACGCGACCGATGTTTCGCCGACGCGGCTCGAACGTGCCAAGCTGAAGGTCCAGGACATTCTCGAGCGGCGGAAAGGCTCGCGCACCGCCCTGTTCGCCTATGCCGGCTCCGCCCACATGGTGCTGCCGCTCAGCGACGACGCGGCGCTGGTGAAGTCCTACCTTGCCGCGCTGTCACCGCAGATCATGCCGGTCGACGGCAAGGACACGGCCAAGGCCCTCCAGGCGGTCGAAAAAGCGCTCGCCAACGAAACGGTGCCCGGCACCATCCTGTTCATGAGCGACGGCGTCGAGCGTTCCGCCTTCAAGGCCTTCGGTGAGTATCGTGGGCGCAACTCATTGATGGTGCTCGGCATCGGCACGGCCGAGGGCGGCCCGGTCAAGACGGCGGACGGCGGGTTCCTGACCGATGCGACCGGCGCGCATGTCCGGGCGAAGCTCGATGTCGAGGGCCTCAAGGCGCTACAGTCGGCCTCCAAGGCCGAGGTCGCCTCGGTGACCGCCGACGACGCCGATGTCAGCTGGATCGTCAGGCGCATCCAGACGAATTTTGCCGCGAAGACGGCCGAGGGGCTGACGCGCTGGCACGATCTCGGCTGGTGGCTGACGATCCCGATCGCCGTCTTCGGCCTCTTCTGGTTCCGCCGTGGCTGGACCATCCGCTGGGCGGTCTATCTGCTCGCCGCCATTTCGCTGATCGGCAACGATCGGGCAGAGGCAGCGGACAACCGCTTCATCGACCTCTGGCTGACGCCGGACCAGCAGGGCCGACGCGCCTTCGAGCAAGGCGATTTCCAGGACGCATCAGAAACGTTCGCCGATCCCGCCTGGCGCGGCGCGGCACTCTACCGCGCCGGCCATTTCCAGGATGCGATCGACGCCTTTGCCGAGAACGACACGGCCGAAAGCTACTACAATCAGGGCAATGCGCTGCTGCACCTCGACAAGGCCGAGGAGGCGATCGCCGCCTACGAGCAGGCGTTGAAGCGCCGTCCCGACTGGCCGGACGCCAAGAAGAACCTCGACATCGCCCGGAAGAGAAAGACCGACAAGGACAAGCAGGAACAGGACGCACAGCAGGAGCAGGCGGGCATCGACCGCGACCAGGTCCAGTTCGACGACAAGGGCAAGAAGGGAACGGAAGCCACCGTTCAGGGCGGACCGCAGACGGCCGACATGTGGATGCGCAACATCCAGGTGTCGCCGGCCGAACTGCTGGCAAGAAAGTTTGCGATCGAAGCGAAGGAGGAGGCTCCGTGACAGCCCTCGTCGCCCTGCAACGTCTGGTTCTCTGGCTCGTCGGCCTGTCGCTCTTGCTCGCGGGCACGGCCTTCGCCGCCGATCCTTTCGCCCGCGCAACGGTCACGACGAAGGGGCCGATCTATGCCGGCCAGCAGATCGAGGTCGACGTCGACGTTTTCGTGCCGAACTACTTCCTTTCGCCGCCGCAGTTTCCTCTGTTCGATCTTCCCGGCACTGTCGTCACCATGCCCGACGAACGCGGCATGAACCTCAACGAGACCGTCAACGGCGAGGCCTTCTCCGGCATCCGCAAGACCTACGCGATCACCCCGCAGGCACCTGGCGATTACGTGCTGCCGACCGCGGTCATTCCGTTCGGCTATGCCGCCGTGCCCGGCCAGACGAGCAAGGGTCAGGTGACGTTGCCTTCGCTCACGTTCACGGTCGAAGCCGTTCCTCAGAGCGCGGGCGGAAAGGCCGGCGTCACCACCGGAGAAATCACCATCGCCCAGTCGTTCGACCGGGATCCGGCGGGGTTGAAGGCGGGCGACGCTCTGGTGCGTACGATCACCATCCGCGCAGCCGGACTGGCGCCGATGATGATCCCCGAACCGACCTTCGATGCCCCGGCAGGCGTGCAGGTCTACCGGCACGACCCCGTGCTTTCGCAGGAACGCACGTCACGCGGGGAGATAACGGCGGGATTGCGCAAGGACGTGGCGACCTACGTCTTTGCAAAGCCCGGCAGCTATTCGCTTCCGGCGATCAGCCTGCCGTGGTTCGATCCGGCGAGCGGATCGATGCAGTCGGCCGAAGCGGCTGGCGCTACTGTCAGCGTCGGTGCGGCTCCAGTGGTGGAGCCTGCGCTCGCCCCGCCGACCTCGCCGCCGTCCGAGGAACCCTTCGACTGGCTGTGGTGGCTCAGCATCGTGGCATCGGTCGCCGCCCTCGCGGCGCTTATCCAACTGACCGCCAATCTGTTCGGCCGCCTCGAAACCCGGCTGGAAACCGCACTCGAACAGAGGGCGCAATCCGAGGCGACGGCATTTCGCCACGTGCTCGACGCTTGCCGGGACCATGACCCGCTGCGGCTGGAGGCAGCGCTCGACCATTGGTCGCGCCGCACCGGCAACACGCCGCTCTCGCGCTGGCTCGACAGCTTTGCCGACCCGGTGACGGCGAACGCATTCGCCGATTTTCGCCGCAGCCGATACGGTAGCCCCGACCCCCATCAGGACGGGCCGGATCTTCCGCGGATGCGCGGCGGCCTGAAGGCGGCAAGACAGCGCTGGCTTGCGGAAACCACCGCCGATGGCGGCGGCCCGGCATCGGACCTGCCCGATCTCAACCCCGGACTGGAGGCCGCGCCGCCAAGGCGCTTCGGAGCCGTCGGCCTGACCTGATTTACCGGCCGTCGCCGACCTTCGTAACTGTTACGTACTTACCTGCGGACACCCGCCGGTAGAAGTTGAATCGGTGAATTCAAAGCTTTGCCTGCATTCCGAGAGCGATTGCTTACTGCCTCAGGGAGACATGAGATGAGTATCGATCTGAAGAACCGGCTTGGCCGACTCGCCGCGTGTACCATCGGGCATGCCGCGAAACCGAAGGCGCTGGCGCTCGCCGGCACCGTGCTGATGTCGACGATTTCCGCCTCCGCGCTGCCGGCCTTCGCGCAGGACGCGGCGAAACCCAACATTCTTGTGATCTTCGGCGACGATATCGGCCAGACCAACATCAGCGCCTATTCCTTCGGCGTCATGGGCTACAAGACACCGAACATTGACCGGATCGCCCGCGACGGCGTGATGTTCACCGATTACTATGCCGAAAACAGTTGCACCGCCGGTCGGTCGACCTTCATTACCGGCCAGACGGTGCTGCGCACCGGCATGTCGAAAGTCGGCATTCCCGGCGCGCCGGTTGGCATCCAGGACCGCGACGTGACCATTGCCCAGGCGCTGAAGCCGCTCGGCTATGCCACCGGCCAGTTCGGCAAGAACCACCTTGGCGACCAGGACCGCTTCCTGCCGACAGCGCACGGCTTCGACGAGTTCTTCGGCAACCTCTATCACCTGAACGCCGAGGAGGAGCCCGAACGGCCCTATTGGCCGAAGGACGACCCGGCCTTCCTCAAGGCCTATGCGCCGCGCGGCGTGCTGCACTCCTTCGCCGACGGAAAGGTGGAAGATACCGGCGCCTTGAACACCAAGCGCATGGAGACCATCGACGACGAAACCACCGCGGCCGCGATGGAGTTCATCAAGAAGCAGACGGAAGCGAAAAAGCCGTTCTTCACCTGGATGAACACCACGCGGATGCACATGTTCACCCACATCCGCCCTGAGTACCAAGGCCAGAGCGGCATGCCCGGCAACGACTATGCCGACGGCATGGTCGAGCATGACGGCGACGTCGGCAAGCTGCTCAACCTGCTCGACGAATTGAAGATCGCCGACAACACCATCGTCGTCTACACGACCGACAACGGCCCGAACCAGTTCTCCTGGCCGGATGCGGCGACCACTCCGTTCCGCAGCGAAAAGGATTCGAACTGGGAAGGCGCGTTCCGCGTACCGGCGATGATCCGCTGGCCCGGCAAGATCAAACCTGGCATCTCCAACGAGATGGTTTCCGGCCTCGACTGGTTCCCGACGCTGCTGGCGGCTGCCGGCGACGAGGACATCAAGGACCGGTTGCTGAAGGGCACCAAGCTTGGCGACAAGGAGTTCAAGGTTCACCTCGACGGCTTCAACCAGTTGCCCTACCTCACCGGCGAGCAGCCGAAGAGTGCGCGCAGCGAGTTCTACTATTTCAACGACGACGCCAAACTCGTTGGCATGCGCTTCGAAAACTGGAAGTATGTCTTCTGCGAAATGCGCAAGCCCGGCGGCTTCGACGTCTGGCAGGATCCTTTCACTTGCCTGCGTGTTCCGAAGATCTTTAACTTGCGCATGGACCCCTATGAGCGGGCCGATATCGTTTCCGACCAGTACAACGACTGGCGAACGAAGAACGTCTACCTGACCGCCCAGGCCGTGGCGCGGACCGCAACCTTCCTCGAGACCTTCATCGAGTATCCGCCGAGCCAGAAGCCGGCAAGCTTCTCGGTCGACCAGATCGAAGAAAGCGTGCACCAGAAGATCGACGAGATCCTGGCGAAGTCGCAACCGGCTCAATAACACTCTCGGAGGCGGCGCGCCCTGCGCCGCCTTCTATTGCCTTTGTTAAGAGATGGCGTGACGCAATGACGAAGACCATTCCGCCCGCTCGAACGGTTGCCATGGAGGCGTCGAATGAAGACGCGATGGCGGAAGAAGCGGTGCACTTCGCTCCGGCAGCCGCTGCATTCATGCTCTTTCTCTCCGGCACTGCCGCACTGGTCTTCCAGGTTCTCTGGATCAAGCAGCTCTCGCTCGTCGCCGGCGTCGACGTCTACGCAGTCAGCACCGGGGTCAGCGCCTTCTTCCTCGGCCTTGCACTCGGCAGCTTTGCCCTTGGCCGCGCCGGCGACCGTTCCCGACAGCCGCTCCGCCTCTACGCCCTGCTCGAAACCGGCGTCGCCGTGCTCGGCGCCGGCGTCACCTTCATCCTTTCCAGGATTGCGCCGGTCTTCGTTGCGATCGAGGGCACCAACCCGCTGGCCGCCTGGACCCTGCTGGTCCTGATCGTCGCCACGCCGGCCTTCCTGATGGGCGGCACCCTGCCGGTGCTGCTGCGGGCGATGAATGCGGCTCCGGGCGGGGTCGCGGCAAAGGGCGGCCGGCTCTATGCCGCCAATACGCTCGGCGCGATCGCCGGCTGCCTTGCAGTCTCCTTCGTTCTCATTCCAGCCCTCGGCGTTCAGGCGACCGGGCTCGCGGCCGCGGGGCTCGGCCTTGTCGCCGCAGCGATCGCGCTTTCCCTGAACACCCCAGCCGCCCGAGAACCCGTTCAAGGGGCGCTGCCTGCGGAAACGCGTAGCGCCGGCGGTTCGCGGCTGGCGCTCGTCCTTTATGCGGTCGCCGGCGGTATCGCCCTTGGGTATGAAGTTGCCTGGTCGCAAGCGATCGTGCAATTCATCTCTACCCGCTCCTTCGCCTTTTCGGTGGTGCTTGCCACCTATCTGGCCGGCCTTGCCCTCGGCGCCGCCCTTTTCGCGCGCCGGAGCGAGCGTCTCTCCGATCCCTGGAGTAGTTTCGGCCTGCTGATCACGCTTGCCGGCCTGGTTGCGCTTGCCGAACTCGCATTGCTCGGCCCCTGGCTGACCACGCTGCAGACCAGCGCCGAGGCCGCCGTCGCCGGCCTTACCGGCAGCATCTTTGCGGGCATGTGCGCGCGGTTCCTCGTTGCCGCGCTGACGATCGTCTTCGTTCCGACGCTGATCCTCGGCGCCGCCTTCCCGGTCGCCCTCAGGCTCGCGGTCGATCCGCAACATGCCGGCCGCGATACCGGCCGGGTTCTGGCGCTCAACACGCTCGGCGGCATCTTCGGCACGCTTCTGACCGGCTTCGTGCTGATCCCGTCCCTCGGCATTGTCCGGAGCTTTGCCGTTCTCGCCGTGGCCGCAGCCGCAATCGGCCTTGTCGCCGTCAGCCGCGGACAAGGCGGTTGGACCAGTCGGCGGCTTCTCGCACCGGCGCTCGGCGTCCTCACCGTGATGATCGCCCTCGTCGTGCCGTCGGACCGGCTGGCGAACCTGCTCAACCTGTCGCGCGGCAACGGCACGATCGTTTCCTATGAGGAGGGCCTCGGCGCGACCGTCGCCGTCATCGAGCAGGGCCAGCAGGACCGCCGCTTCCGCCGGCTCTACATCCAGGGCGTTTCCAACACCGGCGACGCCATGCCGTCCCTGCGCTACATGCGGCTGCAGGCGCTGTTGCCGCTGGTCATTCATAAGGGCAAACCGAAATCGGCTCTCGTCATTGGTCTCGGCACAGGCATCACCGCCGGTTCGTTGCTTGCCTATCCCGGTCTCGACCGGCGCGTTGCCGCCGAACTCCTGCCCTCGGTCGCCCGCGCCTCGGCGCTCTTTGCCGGCAACTTCAATGCGGCCGGCGATAGCCGCCTCGACGTGCGTGTCGCCGACGGGCGGCGCGAACTGATGCGCAACCAGGAGCACTACGACCTCATCACGCTCGAACCGCCGCCGCCATCCGCCGCCGGCGTCGTCAATCTCTACTCTTCCGACTTCTACGCTCTGGCGCGCGCGCGCCTCGCGCCGAACGGCCTGGTCGCGCAATGGCTGCCGATCGCCACCCAGAACGACGAGGACACCCGCGCGCTCGTGCGCAGCTTTCTCGACAGTTTCCCCCACGCCACGCTCTGGTCGACCGAACTGCACGAGATGCTGCTCGTCGGCTCGCTCGAGCCGCAGGAGCTTGACGCCTCCCGCATCGCCGCCCGGCTCTCCGACCCGACGCTTGCGGCAGCGCTTGGCGAGGTCGGAGTTTCCGGGCCGGCCGACCTCATCGCCACCTGGATGACCGACCGGGCCGGGCTCGAGCGCTATGCCGGTTCCGCCCTTCCCGTCACCGACGACCAGCCGCGGATCGAATATGCAAGCTGGGTTCGCCCCGACGAATTGCAGCGCACGCTTCCGGCCCTCGTTGCCCTGCGTTCGAAGGCGCCAATTGCCGGCGGCGACGCCGCGCTCGAAAAATCCGTAAGCGACGCCCACAACCGGCTGATGCTGTTCTACCAGGCCTCGCTCAACGCCTATGCCGGCTATCGCGACGAGTGGGCGCGCGACATGGAATTGCTGATGCGCGTGGAGCCGGACAATCCCTACTATCGCTGGTTCGTTTCAAGCAGCGAGCGCTGATCGCACGCTGCAGATCCAGCGCTTCCACGCACCTGTCGTTCGTTGCTTTTCGACAAGCTCGCGATCGATTCCTGCACAACGGCAATTTGACGCAAAAAATTTGCACCTGGAGAAACAGCTCCGGCACAGATTTGCAACACCGAGGCATGTTCGGCGTAGTATCCTGTCCCCTGTCGATCTGCCCTGAGGCAGACAGGGAGGCATTGCATGGACAAGACGGACAAACAAAACACCGATTCACGCGCGGCGATGGACGGCGAGATCGGCATTCTCGCACGCCGCCGTATCGAGGCCGGCATCATCGCGCCGATCTATGAGGCGATGCGCGAGGAGATCGGCGAGGAACGCGCCCAGGCGATCCTCGACAAGGCGATCACCAAGGCCGCGATCGAGGCCGGCCGCACCTTTGCCGCAAAGACCCCCGGCGGCACCAACCTGCGCACCTTCCAGGAACTGCAGGATCTCTGGACCCAGGACGACGCCCTCGTCATCGAGGTGACGAAAGCGACGGACGACGAATTCCACTACAACGTGAAGCGCTGTCGCTACGCCGAGACCTATCGCGAAATGGGGCTCGGCCATATCGGACACCTGCTGTCCTGCAACCGCGACGGCGTCTTCTGCACCGGCTACGATCCGCGCATCACGCTGGAGCGCACCCAGACCGTCATGCAGGGCGCTTCCCATTGCGATTTCCGCTACCGGCTCAACAAGGACGCGCCGGAGCAGTCGAAATGAACGCGGAAGCCATGCGCAGCGAACCGAGTCGCATCAACACGCCGGCGACCAACGGCGACCGGCTCTGGGCCGATATCGTCTCGACCGCGCGCTTCGGGGCTGCGGACAAGGGCGGCGTCACGCGACTGACATTGACCGAGGAGGATCGCGAGGTCCGCGATTGGTACGTTGCCGAATGCCGAGCGCTCGGCTGCACGGTCGAAATCGACGCCATCGGCAACATCTTCGCGACCTATGCAGGCGAGGACATGTCGCTGCCGGCGATCGCCGTCGGCAGCCATCTCGACACCCAGCCGCAGGGCGGCCGCTTCGACGGTATTCTCGGCGTGCTTGCCGGGGTCGAAATCCTGCGCACGCTCAAGGAAAGCGCCACCCGGCTCCGCCATCCGCTCGTGGTCGTCAACTGGACGAACGAGGAAGGCTCTCGCTTCTCGCCGGCAATGCTGGGTTCCGGCGTCTTTGCCGGCGCGATGGCGCTCGATGACGCCCAGGCGCGCACCGACCGCGAAGGTGTCGCGGTTGGAGCAGCACTCGATGCGATCGGCTATCGCGGCGAGGCCACGATCGATCCTGCTTCCTTTGCCGCCTATGTCGAGCTCCATATCGAGCAGGGGCCGCTGCTCGAAGCGTCGGCGACCGAAATCGGCGTCGTCACCGGTATCCAGGGATTGCGCTGGTTCGATGTCGCCATCACCGGCACGGAGGCGCATGCGGGCAGCACGCCGATGGCGCAGCGCGACGATGCGCTCGTGGCGGCGGCCGAGATCGTCCTTACCGTCCGCGACATCGCCCACCAGAACCCGCCGGGCGTCGGCACCGTCGGCTTCGTCGAGGTCGGCCCGAACTCGCGCAATGTCGTGCCGGGTTCCGTGCGGCTGCAGATCGACATGCGCCATCCGTCCGAGATCGGGCTCGACCAGATGCAGGCGGCTCTTGAAGACGCTGTCCGCAAGGCTGGGCCCGGTGTTGCACTGAATCACATCTGGTCGAAGGCGCCGGTCGTTTTCGATCCGACGATCGTGAACGCCGTGCGCGCCAGTACGGAGGCGCTCGGCTATTCGGCGACCGACATGGTCTCCGGCGCCGGCCATGATGCGGCCCATATCGCGACGATCACCCCGACCGCCATGATCTTCGTGCCGTCCAAGGACGGGCTGTCGCACAACGAGGCGGAATACACGTCACCCGAGGAATGCGCCCACGGCGCCGAGGTCCTGTTCCAGACCATCCTGGAAATCGACCGCCGCTGATCATCAATAGAAAACACCCACGGCAGAATGTCTGCCGTGGGTGCTTCGTTTGCTCTCGCGATGATCTTAGCCGCGCTGCGAGTCCAGTTGTTCGTGGTCCTTCTCGACCTGCTGGGCTTTCAGGTAGCTTTCGATCAGCAACTGGTATTCCGGGAAGATCTTGGTGTAGATCTCGGCCCACTGCTGGGCGTCGTCGCGATGCCAGGTGCGCTGCAGTTCGGACGCGACGGCTGCCGTATCCATCGGCACCACGCCCGCCTGGACCACACGGGCAAGCGTGATTTCCTCCGCCATCTTCGAATAGGTGCCCGAGGCGTCGATGACGACGAACACCTTGTAGCCCTCATGGACGGCGCTGATCGCCGGGAAGGCCATGCAGACGCTGGTGATCGTGCCGGCGATGATGAGGGTCTTGCGGCCGGTTTCCTTGACGGCGGCGACGAAGTCCGGATTGTCCCAGGCGTTGATCTCGCCGCGGCGGGCAACATACTTGGCATGCGGCGCATTGGCATGGATTTCCGGGATCAGCGGGCCGTTCGGGCCTTGCGGCACGGAGGCGGTGGTGATGACCGGCATCTTCGTCAGCGTCGCCATGCTGGCAAGCGCTGCCGCATGGGCACGAAGCTTCGGCATCGGCATGTCGTTGACGGTCTGGAACAGGCCGCTCTGGTGGTCGATCAAAAGCATCACCGCATCATCGGGATCGATTACCGGGCGCTGTCCGTTGAAGTTTGCCGGGGTCATGGTCTTGCTCCTTGTTGATTGACGTTTGCGTTTAGGCAACGGCCCGGTTGATTTGCGGCCGTTGCTCCTTGTGAGGCTCTAGATCTTTAGGCGGATCGCTTCCGCCGGTGGGTCATCCGAGCATCGACCCGGTGCGTGCGCCGAGCCGGGGCTAGGCGATCGCGATCTTGCCGAAGCGACCGGACTGGAAGTCCGTCATCGCCTGCCTGATTTCCTGCTCGGTGTTCATGACGAAGGGGCCGTACATGGCGACCGGTTCGTCGATCGGCTCGCCGGTCAGGATGAGTGCAGTCGCATCCGAACTGGCGTCCAGCGTGATGCCGCCACCGTCGCGGCCGAAGAGCACGAACTGCGCCTCGCCGACGAGATCGCTGCCGTTGACGAGCACGTTGCCGCGCAGGACCGCCAGGCCGAGCGAGTGGCCCTCGGGCGGGTCAAGGCTGAGCGAGCCCTGCTGCTTCAGGCGCAGGTCCCAGAGATTGAGCGGCGTGTAGGTGCGCGCAGGTCCTTGCGTTCCGGCGTAGCTTCCGGCGATCACCCTCAGCGATCCCGCACCGTCCGGCAGGCTGACCGTCGGAATGTCGCGATCGAGCAGCGTCTGGTAGCCGGGATCGACACTCTTGTGGGCGGCCGGCAGGTTGACCCAGAGCTGCACCATTTCAAGCGTGCCGCCTTCTCGGGTGAAACGCTCCGAATGGAACTCCTCGTGCAAGATACCGCCGGCGGCCGTCATCCATTGCACGTCGCCCGGACCGATATGGCCGCCATTGCCGGCGGAGTCGCGGTGGTCGACCTCGCCCTGGTAGACGATGGTCACGGTCTCGAAACCACGGTGCGGATGGACACCGACGCCGCGGGGGGTAACGCCCGGCGCGAAATTCATCGGCCCAGCGTAGTCGAGCAGCAGGAAGGGGCTTGCATGATCGCCGGCGCGGTCACGCGCCAGCAGCGAACGAACCGGAAAGCCATCGCCAACCCAATGCGGATGCGCATTCCCGAAGATGCCGAGTATCTTTCTCATGGCTGTTTCTCCTTGGCCTCGCCATGTCAGCGAGAGCGTTGGAGGGAAGATACGCGTGCACCAAATCTGGCGGTAGACGGTTAAACCGGTCTATAGTGTCCTGAAAACAGGACAAACGCCCATGCAGGATTTGAACGATCTCAAGCTGTTCGTCGACGTTGTCGAGCAGAACGGCTTTGCCGCCGCGGCCCGCAAATTGAACATGCCGCGCTCGCGCCTGAGCCGTCGCATCGGCCTTCTCGAAGAGCGCCTCGGGGTGCGGCTGGTGCAGCGCTCGACGCGCCACTTCGTCATCACCGAGATCGGGCGCGAATATTACCGTCATTGCGTGGCCATGCTGGTAGAGGCTGAGGCCGCGCAGGAAATGATTGACCGCACCCGTTCCGAACCGCAGGGCGTGGTTCATGTCAGCTGCCCGTCGTCGGTCGTCTATTTCCAGGTGGGCGAGATGATCGCGCGCTTCATGGCCGAATGCCCGAAGGTCGAGGTGGTGCTCGAAAGCACCAATCGGCGCGTCGACGTCCTGCGCGAAGGCATCGATGTCGCCATCCGCGTGCGCTTCCCGCCGCTCGAGGAAAGCGATCTCGTCGTCAAGCGGTTCGCCGAGAGCAAGCAAAGGCTGGTCGCCAGCCCCAGGCTGCTTGCCGGCATGAGCAACCCGCCAGCACCGGCGGATCTCGGCGGCCTACCCAGCCTTGCCTGGAACCCCGATCGCCAGAGCCACGACTGGCGGCTCGACGGCCCCGACGGCGCGACCGCGATCGTCCGGCACCGGCCGCGGCTGGTGACAGAGGATATGGTGGCGCTGCGGCTCGCCGCGCTCAACGGCGTCGGCATCTGCCAATTGCCGACCATGGTGGTGCGGCAGGACCTGAAGGACGGCACGCTTGTGGACGTTTTGCCCGACTGGGCGCCGAAGGCCGGCATCATTCATGCGGCCTTCCCGTCGCGGCGCGGCCTGCTTCCGTCCGTGCGCGCGTTGCTCGATTTTCTCGGCGCCGAATTTGCGGAACTTGCCCGTTTGGACGAACCCCGGACCTGATCGCCGGAAGCCGGCCGTCAGACGACGGCGGCGACCCGGGTCTTGAGGATTGCCGAAAAGCGCGGATCGAAGGTCCGGCTGATCGGCTCGGCGGCAGCGCCGATCGCGACCGCCCAGGGGTCGGTGAAGCCGACCTGAAGCCTCGGAAGCGTGCGGTCCCGCCGCTCGGCGATCGACGGAAGCAGCGGCATCATCGCGTCGGTCAGCAGGCGCGCAAGACCCGGTGGCAGGCCACCGCAGAGGATCACCGTCTGCGGGTCGAAGATCGTTTCCAGCGCCTGGACAGCCGCGCGCATTTCGAAGGCGGCCGCGTCGATCCAGCGAAGCAGGCTGTGGTCCGGGCTCGCCGCCACGGCATCGATGCGCGCATAGAGGTCCGGGTCGGCCGGATCGAGGTCGAGAAGCTTGCACAGCGACGCGATCGAGGCACGGTGTTCGAGCGGCATGCGGTCGTCGGAACTGGCCCCGCGCGGCAGGCTGAGGATCATGCCGATCTCGCCGGCATTGCCGTTGGCGCCGCGATAAAGCTCGCCGTTGAGGATCAGGCCCGCGCCGAGACCGTAGCCGAAGTAAATGCAGATCGCATGATCGACACCATGCGCCGCCCCGACCATGCGCTCGGCGGTCGCGGCTGCAGCGGCGTCGTTCTGCAGGCCGACATCGAGCCCGGTACCGGCGGCAAGCGTTTCGAGCAACGGAAAGTTCTGCCAGGCGGCCATCATCCAGGGGTCGTCGGCATCGGCGTCCACACCGAACGGACCGGGCATGGCGGCGCCAAGCCCGACGAGACGATCCTCCGAATGGGGCGCCAGCGCCGTCAGGTCGCGGCGGGTCTTTTCGATCAGCTCGAGGATGGTCCTGACCCCGGTCGCCGGCCCGCCGGCCGGCAGGTTGGCCTCGCCGCGGGCAAGCACCCGGCCGACAAGATCGACCGCGATCGTGCGCGTCACGTGCCGGTCGATCTGCAACCCGATCGCAAACGCGCCTTCCGGCACCAGCCGGTAGGGCGTGGACGGCTGTCCGCGGCCGTTTCGCACGGCCTCCAGCGACTCGACCAGCCCGTCTCGCTCCAGGTCCTCGATGATGTTGGAAACGGTCTGCTTGGTCAGCGCCGTCGCGCGGGCAAGGTCAGCACGGGACAATTGGCCGTTCAGCCGCAACGCGTCGATCATGACGCGGCGGTTATGCGCGCTCGTCCCCTCCTGATTGGTGCCGCTCTTCGCCCGGATCAGGCGCATATCGTTCATCCAAAAACCCCTCTTGACACTGTTAGAATATTGAACAAAAAATAAGTCAAGACAATTGACTTAATAGAGGCCGAAAAGAGCTTCGGGGGAACGACAGCGGCGGCAAGACCACCGCGAGCGCTCCAATTGATATGTCGACAGCCGCTTCGTGAAAGGCGGACTTCTCGCATGCGGCGTGCCCGCATAAGGCATGCCGGGAAATCTTAAACGCTTATGTCATTGGGAGATGGAAATGTTGAAATCCATAAGAACGACGCTGCTTTGCGCGACCCTTGCCGGCGTCTCCTTTGCTGGCCACGCGCATGCGGAAACGACGCTCAACGCACTGTTCATGGCCCAGGCCGCCTATAGCGAGGCGGATGTGCGCGCCATGACCGAGGCCTTCACCAAGGCCAACCCGGATGTGAAGGTCAATCTCGAATTCGTTCCCTACGAAGGCCTGCACGACAAGACCGTGCTGGCACAGGGTTCCGGTGGCGGCTACGACGTCGTGCTCTTCGACGTGATCTGGCCGGCCGAATATGCAGCCAACAAGGTGCTCGTCGACGTCACCGACCGCATCACCGACGACATGAAGTCCGGCGTTCTGCCCGGCGCCTGGACGACGGTCGAATATGACGGCAAGCGCTACGGCATGCCCTGGATCCTCGACACCAAATACCTGTTCTACAACAAGGAAATCCTGGAGAAGGCCGGCATCAAGGCGCCGCCGAAGACCTGGGACGAGCTTGCCGAACAGGCCAAGGTCATCAAGGACAAGGGCCTGCTCGCCACCCCGATCGCCTGGAGCTGGTCGCAGGCGGAAGCCGCGATCTGCGACTATACCACCCTCGTCAGCGCCTATGGCGGCAAGTTCATCGACGGTGGCAAGCCGGCCTTTACGTCGGGCGGCGGTCTTGATGCGCTCAATTACATGGTGACGAGCTACACCTCCGGGCTCACCAATCCGAACTCCAAGGAATTCCTGGAGGAGGACGTGCGCAAGGTGTTCCAGAACGGCGAAGCTGCCTTCGCGCTCAACTGGACCTACATGTACAACCTCGCCAACGATCCGAAGGAAAGCAAGGTCGCGGGCAAGGTCGGCGTCGTGCCGGCACCGGGCGTGGCCGGCAAGAGCGAAGTCTCGGCCGTCAACGGCTCGATGGGTCTCGGCGTCACCTCGACCAGCAAGAGCCCGGACGAGGCGTGGAAGTACATCGTCTACATGACCTCGCAGCAGACCCAGAACGCCTATGCCAAGCTCAGCCTGCCGATCTGGGCCTCTTCCTATGAGGATGCCAGCGTCACCAAGGGCCAGGAAGAGCTGATCGGCGCTGCCAAGCTTGGCCTTGCGGCCATGTATCCGCGTCCGACGACCCCGAAGTACCAGGAACTTTCGACCGCCCTTCAACAGGCGATCCAGGAAGCGCTTCTCGGCCAGGCCTCGGCCGAAGACGCCCTGAAGACGGCGGCCGAAAACAGCGGCCTTTGAGCCGCCCTCCCAAGCCCCGGGCGGGAAACCGCCCGGGGACCGCGGGAATTGGCGGCAGCACCGCCACGCTTCAACACTTTGATTTGGCGCATCATTCGCTTGGGTCGATGACGATCCGGGGCAGTATGCGATAGCATGACGGGGCTCCCTAGGCCCGAGAAGGTTTCCATCCTATGTCCGGCACCTGGATAACAACGCGCGCATGGCTGCTCATGCTGCCACTGCTGGCGGTGATGATCGCCGTCATCGGCTGGCCGTTGATCGACACGGTCAGGCTTTCCTTCACCGACGCCAAGCTCGTCGGCACGGAAGGCACGTTCGTCGGCTTCGACAACTATGCCAAGATGCTTGGTGGCTCGAATTTCCAGCGTGCGTTCATCACGACGACCTGGTTCGCGGTCGTCTCCGTCACCGCCGAAATGGTGCTCGGCGTGCTCGCGGCCCTGCTGCTCAACCAGCAATTTCGCGGCCGCACGGCGCTCCGGGCCCTGATGATCCTGCCCTGGGCGCTGCCGACCGTGGTCAACGCCACGCTGTGGCGGCTGATCTACAACCCGGAATACGGCGCGCTCAACGCTGCCCTGATGCAGATCGGCCTGATCGACAGCTACCGCTCCTGGCTCGGCGAGCCCGGCTCGGCGCTGACGGCGCTGATCGTCGCCGACTGCTGGAAGAACTTTCCGCTGGTGGCGCTAATCGCGCTCGCCGCCCTCCAGGCCGTACCGCGCGACATCACCGCCGCCTCGCTCGTCGATGGTGCCGGGCCATTCAATCGGTTCCGCTACGTCATCATGCCCTATCTGGCGGGCCCGCTGCTGGTTGCGCTGGTGCTGCGCACCATCGAGGCCTTCAAGGTCTTCGACCTCATCTGGGTGATGACGCGTGGCGGACCAGCCAACAGCACCCGCACCCTGTCGATCCTGGTCTACCAGGAAGCCTTCTCCTTTCAGCGGGCGGGATCCGGCGCCTCGTTGGCGCTGATCGTCACCCTGCTGGTCACCGTGCTCGCCGTCGCCTACGCGGCCATGGTGCGCAAAGCCGCGGGAGCCTCGTGATGGAACGCCAAAGCCCCCTCTTTACCGTTTTCGTCTATGCGGCAGCACTGCTGCTGGCGGCGGTCATTCTCGCCCCGATCCTTTGGCTCTTCGTCATGAGCATTTCGTCGGCCGCCGACCTTTCGGCGAAACCGCTCAACTGGTGGCCGGAGGAAATCGACCTTTCGCGTTACCGGCTGCTGCTTTCGACGATCGAAAACAGCGCAGGCGCGGCCTTTACCGCTTCGCTTTTCAACAGCCTGAAGGTCGCCGGCATGGCGACGCTGGCAGCGATCGCGGTCGCCATTCCGGCCGCCTGGGCGGTGTCGCGCACGTCAAATGTCTCCTGGTCGCTCTATGCGGTGATTGCCACCTACATGCTGCCGCCGGTGGCGCTCGCCGTGCCGCTTTACATGGGGCTTGCCTATCTCGGACTTCTGAATTCGGTGTTCGGCCTGGCGCTCGTCTACCTCACCATTCTCGCACCCTTCACCACCTGGCTCTTGAAATCCGGCTTCGATTCCATCCCGAAGGAAATCGAGAGTGCGGCGATGATCGACGGCGCCCGCCTCGACCAGATCCTACGGCTCATCACCCTGCCGCTCGCGGCACCCGTCATGGCGACATCGGCCCTCTTTGCCTTCCTGCTCGCCTGGGACGAATTCTTCTACGCGCTGCTTTTCACGTCGGACCTGCGCGCCAAGACACTGACGGTTGCCATTTCCGATCTCGCCGGCGGCCGTGTCTCCGATTACGGGCTGATCGCCACAGCCGGGGTGCTGGCCGCCCTGCCCCCGGTCCTGATCGGCCTTGTCATGCAACGTGCCCTGATCTCCGGGCTTACCAGCGGCGGTGTGAAGGGATGACGGCTATGACCACTTCGGAACGCCCGGCTGGGCTCGTCGCAATCGATCGTGAAATGGCGCACCAGGCGGCCGACGCCATCGCCTCGGTCCGCGGAGCAGCGCCGCGCGCCGCAGAGATCGCCCGCTCGCTGAAGGCGACCGGCAAACTCCTGCTGCTTGGCATGGGCGGCTCGCATGCCGTCGGCCGCGCCGTCGAACCGCTCTACCGCGCCCATGGCATCGACGCCGTCGCCCTGCCGCTCTCCGAGCAGCTCGGCCAGCCACTGTCGATCGAAGGCAAGACGATCCTCATCACTTCTCAGTCCGGCGAAAGTGCCGAAGTGCTGCGATGGTTCGGCGAGACCAATGGCGGAACGCCGCACACGTTCGGGTTGACGCTGGAGGGCGGCTCCTTCCTCGCTAGCAACGCGCCGTCGCTCGTCGGTGTCGGCGGGACTGAAAAAGCTTTTGCCGCCACCCGCAGCCTGACGATCAGCTTCGCCCTGCATCTCGCCGTGCTCGCTGCGCTTGGCGACGATCCCGCCGACGCGCTTTCCGCATTGGAAAATCCGCAAGCGCCGGATACGTCCGCAGCGCTTGCAGCGCTGGCGGACGTCCGGTCCGTCGTCACTTCGGGCCGTCGTCTGCAGGGTCTCGCCGAGGCGATCGGCCTCGGCCTCACCGAACTCTCTCGCCTGCCGTGCTTCTCGCTCGAAGGCGGCCAGCTTCGGCATGGGCCGATGGAAATGCTCGGCCCTTCGGTCGGCGTCGTTCTCTTCCGTGGCTCGGATCCGACCGCCGGGCTCGTTCGCGCCATGGCGATCTCGGCTGCCGAAGCCGGTTCGCCGGTCGTCGTCTTCGACGCGTCCGGCGAGGCGGCGATCGATGGCGTCACCACCATCCCCTTTGCATCGGTTTCCGGCCTGGCGGCGATCTTCGCCATGCTGCCGGTCGCCCAATCCTTCATGATCGCCTTTGCGGCGGCCCGCGTCGAGAATGCCGGCACCCCCGTGCGCTCGACCAAGATTACCCGGAGCGAATAACGATGCGTCCTCTTGCCGTGGTCGGCAACGCCAATGTCGACCTCATCCTCGGGCCGGCGGCCCCCTGGCCCAAGGCCGGAACCGAAATCATCGTCGACCATGACGAGTTGCGCGTCGGCGGCTGCGCCGGCAACAGCGCGCTTGCCTGGGACGCGCTCGGCGTCGACTATGCGATTGCCGCCAATGTCGGCAACGACCAGTTCGGCACCTGGCTGAGGCAGGCCTTTCCCGAGCGATCCAAGGCCTGGCCGGTCGAGACTGTCGGAACCACGCTCTCGGTCGGCATCACCCATCCCGATGGCGAGCGCACCTTTTTCACCACGCGCGGGCATCTGCCGCTCCTCAATTTCGAGGAAGTCCGTGCCATGCTCGACGGCGAGAAACTTCGGGGCGGCTACGCGCTTCTGACCGGCTCGTTCCTGACCGACGCGCTGACCGCGGACTATGACCGCTTCTTCGACTGGGCCGATGCGCACGACATTGCAGTGGCACTCGACACCGGCTGGCCGCTCGACGGCTGGACCGAGGCGAACTGCGCGGCGACCATCGGCTGGTTGAAGCGCTGCCGGCTGGCGCTCTTCAACGAGGTCGAGACGACGACCCTGACAGGCGTTTCCGACCCGACCGAGGCGGCGCGGGAGCTCCGCAAACACATGCCCGAAGACGCGATCGTCGTCGTCAAGCGCGGCCCGCACGGCGCGATCGCCATCGACGCGGAAGGCCGCGTTTCATCTGCGGCAGCACCCGTCGTCACCGTGGTCGACACGATCGGCGCCGGCGACGTCTTCAATGCCGGCTTCCTCGCGGCACTTGCAGCCGAAGTCCCGCTCGAAGCCTGCCTGCGCACCGGCGTCGCCATCGCCTCCGAGGCGATATCCACCCTGCCGCGCAGCTACGGCCAACCGCTTTCGTCTTACCTTCAGGAGACCGGCGCATGAGCGCTCTTGCCATAGAGAACATCCACAAGCGCTATGGCGAGATCGAGACGCTGAAGGGCATCGATATCGCGCTCGAAAGCGGCGAGTTCCTGGTCCTTCTCGGCTCGTCCGGCTGCGGCAAGTCCACGCTTCTCAACATCATCGCCGGACTGGCGGAGCCGACAGGCGGCGACATCCGCATCGGCGAGCGCTCCATTCTCGGCGCGCATCCGAAGGATCGCGACATCGCCATGGTGTTCCAGTCCTATGCGCTCTACCCCAACATGAGCGTCGCGCGGAACATCGGCTTCGGCCTGGAGATGCGCAAGGTTCCGGTCGCCGAACGCGAGAAGGCGGTGAAGGAAACCGCAAAACTGCTGCAGATCGAAAACCTGCTCGAGCGCAAGCCAAGCCAGCTCTCGGGCGGCCAGCGCCAGCGCGTCGCCATCGGCCGGGCGCTGGTGCGCAATCCGCAGGTCTTCCTCTTCGACGAGCCGCTCTCCAACCTCGACGCCAAGCTGCGCATGGAAATGCGCACCGAGCTCAAGCGCCTGCACCAGATGTTGAAGACGACCGTCGTCTACGTGACCCACGACCAGATCGAGGCGATGACACTCGCAACCCGCATCGCCGTGATGCGCGACGGCCGGATCGAGCAGCTCGGCACACCGGAGGAAATCTACGACCGTCCGGCTACGCTTTATGTCGCTGGCTTCGTCGGCTCGCCGCCGATGAACATCCTGGACGCGACCGTTGCGCAAGGCACGGTGACGATCGCCGGCGGTGATCAGGCAATCGCCCTGCCGCCCCATTTTCGCGGCCTGGTCTCCGATGGTCAGCGCGTCAAGGTCGGCATTCGTCCGGAAGCGCTAAGACTGGCCTCCGGCGACGAGGCTGCGCCACAGTTCAAGGCGCGTGTCGAGGTGGTTGAACTGACCGGCCCGGAACTCGTCACCACCGCGCGGATCGGTGACCAGCGCATCACCGCCTGCCTGCCGCCGCGCAGTTCGCTGCTTGCCGGCGACGAGCGCGCCTTCACCATCGAGGCGGATGCGCTGCATCTCTTCGATCCGCAAAGCGGCCGGTCGCTCGCGAAAGGCTGAGCCTTTCGCGGAAAATGAGAGCCGGCCGTCGCTTTCGCGACGGCTGGCCCGATCATAGAACCCGGATCAGTTGAAGGACGAGCTTTTCAGGAACTCCGCCAGACGTTCCGTCTGCGGCTTCACGAACATTTCCTTCGGGTTGCCCTCTTCGCCGATACGGCCCTGGTTCATGAAGATCACGCGCGTCGAGACCTCATAGGCAAAGCGCATTTCGTGGGTGACGAGCAGCATGCTCATGCCGTCTTCGGCAAGCCCCTTGATCACCTGCAGCACCTCGTTGACGAGTTCCGGATCCAGCGCCGAGGTCACCTCGTCAAACAGCATCAGCTTCGGGTTCATTGCGATCGCCCGGGCGATCGCCACGCGCTGCTGCTGTCCGCCGGAGAGCTGGCCGGGAAAGTGATCCATGCGCGACAGCAGCCCGACGCGGTCCAGCCATTTCTCCGCAACCGCCCGTGCCTCGTCGCGCCCCATGCTGCGGACCTTCATCAGGCCGAGCATGATGTTTCTCGCCGCGCTCATATGCGGGAAGAGGTTGAACTGCTGGAAGGCCATGCCGGTCATCGCCCGCTGGCGGGCGATTTCCTTTTCCTTCTTGCGGCGGCGTTGGCCACCCACGGTCTCGTAGCCGATCTCCTGGCCGTCGATACGGATCGAGCCGCCCTGGAACTCCTCCAGCATGTTGATACAGCGCAGCATCGTCGTCTTACCCGAGCCGCTGGAGCCGATGATGGAGATGACCTCCCCTTGCGCCATGGTGCAGTCGACGCCCTTCAGCACTTCGACGGCGCCGTAGCGTTTGTGGAGATCGCGGATTTCAAGCAGTGTCTGGGTCATCGGAGCCGAAGCCTCAGGATGGGACAGCGGTCTTGCGTTCGACGTAACGGCCGAAGCGCTCGATGCTGTAGTTGATGACGAAATAGAGGAAGCCGGCGAAGAAGTAGAACTCGAGGCTCATGAAGCTGCGCGAGATCTGCTCCTGGGTGCGAAGCAGAAGCTCGGCGACGCCGATGATCGACAGAAGCGTCGAGGCCTTGACCATCTCGGCCGCTGTATTGACCCAGGCCGGCAACGCCTGCCGCAACGCCTGCGGCCCAAGCACGTAGACGAAGGTTTGCGAAAATGTCAGGCCGATGGCCTTCGCCGCCTCCGTCTGCCCCTTCGGGATTGCCTGCAGTGCGCCGCGGACGAGTTCGCCGACATGGGAGCTGCAGAAGATCGACAACGCCAGGATGCCGGCCTGGAAGGGGCCAAGATCGATGCCGACGGTGCTGAGCACATAGTAGCTCGCAAGCACGAGCACGAGAACCGGCGTACCCCGGATGAAATCCGTATAGCCGCGCACGATCCATTGCACCGGCCGATAGCCGTAAGTGAGCGCGAGGCCGACGAAGACGCCGAGTACCGTTCCGACGACAATCGACAGGAAGGAGATCGAGATCGAAACGCCGAGCCCCTTCAGCAAGGGAATGCGGGCGAGCCAGAGCTGATCGAGAAATGCTGGAAAATCCATCGCGATCACCTCGGCACGGAGAGACGACGCTCGACCGCGCGCATCAGGGCGGCAAGCACCGAACAGGTGGCGACATAGAGGCAGCTCGCGACGATCCAGGTCTCGATCACCCGGAAGGTCTCGACGTTGATCTTGCGCGCCTCGAAGGTGAGTTCGGGAACGGCGATCGCCGCGGCAAGCGAGGTGTCCTTGAACAGCGAGATCATCGTGCTGCTGAGCGAGGGCAGCACGTTGCGCAGCATCAAAGGCAGGATGATCGAGGTGCGGATCTGCATTTCCGTGAGCCCGATCGCCAGCCCCGCCTCGCGCTGCCCCGGCGGTATCGAGAGCAGCCCGCCGCGAAAAACTTCAGCGAGATAGGCGCCGGAATAGATCGCCAGCGTCAGCACGAAGCTCTCGATCTTGCCGAGCCTGACGCCGAGTTGCGGCAAGGCGAAGTAGCTGAACAGCACCAGAACCAGGATCGGCGTGTTGCGGATGACGGTCACGTAGAGACCGGCCGGCTTGCGCAGGAACGGGTTTTTTGACACCAGCCCGAAGGCCGTGACGAGGCCGATCAGGCAGCCCGCGAGGATCGCCGCGAAGGCGAGGCCGAGGCTGAGCGCCAACCCTTCGAGCAGAAGGTCGAAGGAGCGCCAGACCGCGGAAAAATTCAGAGTATAGCCCATGTTTCAGCCACCCATGCCGAAGGACGGAGAGCGACCCCGCAGGCGGCGGGATCGCCCGGAGAGGCTTACTTGTACTCGACCGGGAAACCGATCTGCGGCGGAGCAAGGTCCTTGCCGAACCAGGTCTTGAACGACTTCGCATAGAAGTCGAACTCGACGCCGGTCATCGCCTCGTGCAGTGCGGTGTTGACGAAGTTCAGCCAGTCCTGGTCGCCGCGCTTGACGCCGCAGGCATAGGTCTGCGGGTTCCAGCCGTAGCCGGCATCCTTGTAGCGGTTGGGGTTCTGGGTCATGTACCAGGCGAGCGACGACTGGTCGGTGGCGACCGTGTCGGCGCGTCCGGATTCCAGCGCCTGATAGATGAGGTCGACGGATTCGTACTGGTCGACCGTCGCTTCCGGCAAGGCGGCATGCACCATCGCCTCGGCATAGACGTTCTGCAGCACGGATACGGTGACGGACGAGCCGGCGGCCTTGAGCGCGGCGTAATCGGCATATTTGCCGTCGGCCTTCAGCATCAGGCCCACGCCCTCGCGATAGTAGGGAATGGTGAAGGCGATCTGCTGCGCGCGCTCACCGGTCACCGTCATGAACTGGCAGGTGATGTCCACCTTGTTGGTGGTGATGTTCGGAATGCGGGCGTCGGACGACTGGTTGACGAACTCGATCTTTTCCGGATCGCCGAACAGCGCCTTGGCGATGATACGGCCCATGTCGACATCGAAGCCCTGCAGCTTGTCGTCGGCGCTCTTGAAATGCCACGGCGCGTTGGTGCTGCCGGTGCCCATGACCAGATGACCGCGGGCGATCACTTCGTCCAGCTTGCTCGCCGGTTCCTGGGCCGCGGCCGTACCGGCCATAGCCATGACTGCGATGGCAGCCGCTGCAAAAACGGTCTTGCTCATTTCATTCCTCCCTTTTTTAGCCTCCCCACCATTATTCTATAACTATGAATCATAATCTTGAATAATGGATTGACGTATCAAAGGCCCGCGGTCATATCTTGTCAAGGGCAGTTGAGGTAGTTTCGCCCCGATCCTGCGCCGCCCAAGAGGAGTTGAGTCGCGATGCCCCTGCCGATCGAAACCCCGGCCGTTCTCGTCGATCTTGATATTGCCAAGCGCAACATCGAGCGCTTTCAGGCCTATGCGGATGAGCACGGCATTCGCGTCCGCCCGCACATCAAGACGCACAAGCTGCCGCAGTTGGCCGAGCTTCAGCTTCAAGCCGGCGCCATCGGCATCACCTGCCAGAAGGTCACCGAGGCGGAAGCGATGGTTGCGGGCAGCGACCGGATCAGGGACGTTCTGATCACCTACAACATTCTCGGCGACGCCAAGATGGCGCGGCTGGAGCGGCTCAACGACCGCGTTTCGCTCGCGGTCGTCGCCGACAACGAAACGGTCATCGACGGGCTCGCCGGCTATTTTGCCGGCAAGGACAAACCGCTGCGCGTGTTCGTCGAATGCAACACCGGCGCCGATCGCTGCGGTGTCGGCTCCCCGGCGGAAGCCGCCAAACTCGCCCGCCGGATCGAAGAGGCAAAGGGGCTCGTCTTCGGCGGACTGATGACCTATCCGCCCGTCAACGGCCAGGCGAAGGTCCAGGCCTTCATGAGCGAGGCGAAGCAGCTGATCGAAGCCGATGGCATATCCGTGCCGGCCATCACGTCAGGCGGCACGCCGAGCATGATGCATGCCGACGGCGCGCCTGTTGCCAGCGAATACCGCCCCGGAACCTATATCTACAACGACCGCTCGCTGGTCTCGCGCGGCGTCGCCGGCTGGGACGACTGCGCCCTGACGGTGCTTGCGACCGTCGTCTCGGTCCCTTCCGAAAACCGGGCCATCATCGATGCCGGCAGCAAGGTGCTGACCTCGGATCTGCTCGGCCTCACCGGCTACGGCCACGTGCTTGGCCGGGACGACATCCGCATCGACCAGCTGTCGGAGGAACACGGCCGTCTCGTCACCGACGGACCGATCGGCTTGAAGGTCGGCGATCAGCTGAGGATCGTGCCGAACCACGCCTGCGTCGTCACCAACATGTTCGACGCCGTCCATATCGTCGAAGGCGATAAACTGAAGGATGTGTGGCCGGTGGTGGCGCGCGGCCACGTGCTCTAAGCACCCCCTAGGGAACGAATAGCGCTGAATTGAAGCGTTTTGCCCGACAAATTCGTCTTTCATCGCCATCGGTCTTGCCGCCGAATGCATCTCCTGTGCCCTTCCGCACGCGAGATGCCGGACGGTAGAATCGACGCCATGACACTGGACAGCCGCGTCGCGCCCTCCATGTTACTGGCGATGGTTTGGCACCGCCGCCGAAATGGTTGCAGGCAAACCGTTCCCGAAAAGCCCGACAAAACGATAGGACATTTCCCCATAGCAGCTTCTGGCGTCATCGGTTTACGTTGTAGCAGTCGACAAAATTGATAGTTTTATCTGGTAACCAATGGAGGTCGAAATGGTCTTTGGACGAATTACCGGAATGGTGGGACTGGCAATCGTGCTCGGAGGCCTGCAGCTGGGAGCTGCAAGTGTTGCGTTTGCCGACACGACGATCTTGAACGTGTCATACGATCCGACACGTGAACTCTACAAGGACTTCAACGCGGCGTTTGCCGAGAAGTGGAAGGCCGATACCGGCGAGACCGTGACGATCCAGACGTCGCATGGCGGTTCGGGCAAGCAGGCCCGCTCGGTGATCGACGGCCTGCAGGCCGACGTCGTGACGCTGGCGCTCGAAGCCGACATCGACGCGATCGCCAAGGAAACCGGCAAGATCCCGGCGGACTGGAAGTCGAAATTCGAGAACAACAGTGCGCCCTACACCTCGACGATCGTCTTCCTGGTGCGCAAGGGCAACCCCAAAGGCATCAAGGACTGGGGCGATCTGGTCAAGCCCGATATCCAGGTGATCACGCCAAACCCGAAGACCTCGGGCGGCGCGCGCTGGAACTTCCTCGCTGCCTGGGCCTATGGCCGCTCCGCCAATGGCGGTGACGACGCCAAGGCGCAGGAATATGTGACAGAGCTGTTCAAGCACGTGCCGGTGCTCGATACCGGCGCGCGCGGCTCGACGACGACCTTCGTCCAGCGCGGCCTCGGCGACGTGCTGCTCGCCTGGGAAAACGAAGCCTATCTGTCGCTCGAGGAGCTCGGCCCCGACAAGTTCGAGATCGTCACGCCGTCGATCTCGATCAAGGCCGAACCGCCGGTGGCCCTCGTCGACGGCAACGTCGATGCCAAGGGCACCCGCAAGGTGGCGGAAGCCTATCTCGGCTACCTCTACAGCGATACCGGCCAGAAGATCGCCGCCAAGCACTACTACCGGCCGTTCAAGCCGGCAGCCGCCGATCCGGCTGATATCAAGCGGTTCGGCGAGCTGAAGCTCGTCACCATTGAGGACTTTGGCGGCTGGAAGGAAGCCCAGCCGAAATTCTTCGGCGACGGTGGCGTCTTCGACCAGCTCTACAAGCCGGGCCAATAATCCTGAACAGCGCGCGCAGCCGGCAAGCCCGGTTGCGCGTCTTGCTTCGCGCCGGGCCGAGCCCTCGAGCGAAGCGCGTTTCATCGTACCGCGTAAAGACTGCAAAGGTAGTGCCATTGACGGATGCGACGAAGACTGCACCCTGGCGATTTCGCCAGCCGAGTGTTTTGCCTGGATTTGGTTTGTCGCTCGGGATCACGCTGAGCTGGCTGGTTCTGATCGTGTTGATCCCGTTGTC